>CAZYKT010000003.1:111661-223757 GCA_964648165.1 uncultured Polyangiaceae bacterium
CGGAACCCAGCTGGGCAATGGCGGAACCCAGCTGGGCAATGGCGGAACCCAGCTGGGCAATGGCGGAACCCAGCTGAGCAATGGCGGGAGCGTTCAGGGCGAAGGCGGGAGCGTTCAGGGTGAGGGTGGGAGCGTTCAGGACACGGGCGGAACTGGCTCGGGTGGCTCGGAACCCACTGCTGGCGTGGGCACGGGGGGGAGTGAAGACGGCGGGGCCGCGTCGGGCGGAGCCGCGGTCACCGATCCCAAGGAGAACTTCCACATCTATTTGGCCTTGGGGCAGTCGAACATGCAGGGCGCAGCCTTCCTGCCAGAGGAGCCGATTTTTCACGAGCGAGTGCAGGTGATGCAGGATCAGAACTGCCCCGCGTCGGATGGGAATCCCTACGGCTACGGTGAGTGGCGTGAGATGTTCTCACCGTTGATCAAGTGCAAAGAGGGAGAGCGCACCTACAACGGTGTAACGGGCCCCATTGGCCTTGGCCCTGCGGATAGCTTCGCGGTGGCCATGGCGGAAGCGACCAGTGATGACATCACCATTGGCATCGTTGGCGCAGCACATGGCGATACATCCATCGATCAACATCTCCCCGGTTGCACCAGCAACTGTCTGCCCTCCTGGGGCAGCAACATCAGCGGTGCGCCGGTGGTGAATGGCACGACGCCCTTGTACGATTGGGTGGTGGATCTGGCCAAGAAGGCCCAACAGGTGGGCGTCATCAAGGGGATCATTTTCCACCAGGGTGAGAACGACTCGGGGGACGCGTCGTGGCCCGGCAAGGTCAACGAGTACGTGACGAGTCTGCGCAACGACTTGAACCTCGATCCGGCTGAGGTGCCCTTCATTGCCGGCGAGTTGCCGTACACCGGCTGCTGCGCCAATCACAACACCCAGGTTCACGAAATCTCCAACGTCGTGGAGAATGGGCATTGGGTCTCGGCCGGTCCCATGGAAGACGGCACCGTGCTCGGTGATCGCGGCGACAGCCTGCACTGGAGCACCTTCTCGGTCATCGAGATGGGCAAGCGTTATGCTGCCAAGATGCTCGAGGTGGGAAACTAGCGGCTACTCGAGCTCCCATTGCCCCCGCGGGACGAGGATCCCCGGATCGCGGTCGACTCGCCCCGTGCCGTAGACGTCGTTGGGAATGATCTGGAAGGTGCCAGCCCAGGGAATCCGGTCCAGCTCGTCGAGCCACAGCTCTACCTGGTACAGGCCGGGGCGGACATCCGGGTTATCCCAGCGACAGCGCAAGGTGTGGGCCCCGGCTAGCTCGAACGTCTGACCGTGCATCACCTCCGTCTCCAGCCGGGCGATGTCCACGCCCAGGGTGTCGGTGATCCACAGCCCGAGCCGGGGGGCCCGCAGGCGCCGTTCCTTGGTATCGAGCCGAATCTCAAAGACGATGGCCTGACCCACTGGCACCGCCGCGACGGGTCGACCGTCGGTCGTAGCGATGGTCAGGCTGTGGAACACCGGGTGGCTACCGTTGGTGCGATACGGCGCAGCGGTCAGATCCCAGGTTGCCTCCGCATCCTGCCAGGCTTGATCCAGGAAGCGCGCCACCACTTCCCGGGTGGGGCCGAGGGCTTGCAGGCGCCCATGGGACAGGAGCATGGCATCGTTACACAGGGCTTCCACGGCGACCAGATCGTGGCTGACGAACAGGATGGTCCGCCCCTCGTTGACAATCTCGCGCATCCGAAACAGGCATTTTCGCTGGAACTCGGCGTCCCCCACCGCGAGCACCTCGTCCATGAGCAGGATCTCCGGCTCCAGATGGGCGGCCACCGCGAAGGCCAACCGCACGCGCATGCCAGTCGAGTAGCGCTTGACGGGGGTGTCAAGGTAGGTCGAGATGCCGGAAAAGTCCACGATCTGGTCGAAGCGCTGGCGGATCTCATGGCGCCGCATGCCGAGAACACTGCCTCCCAGAAAGATGTTCTCCCGTCCTGTCAGTTCGCTGTGAAATCCCGTGCCCACCTCGAGCAGGGAGCCGACCCGTCCGTAGAGCTCGGCACGCCCAACGGACGGCTTGGTGATCCGGGACAGGATCTTCAACAGTGTGCTCTTGCCCGCGCCGTTGGGACCGATGACGCCCAGGCTCTGACCCGCCTTGACCTCGAACGATACGTCTCTGAGCGCCCAGGCCAGGGTCTTTCTGGGGCGCCGCCAGGGCAAGAAGAGGGCCGCCAGATCCTCGGTGAGAACGCGCTGGGCATTGCGATTTCGCGTTGGATCGATATCGTATCGCTTGGACAAGCCCGTGGCGCTGATAGAAAGGTCGGTCATATCGAATCGGCCAAGGCGTCTTGCAGCTGCTCGAAGAGATACCAGCCACCAAAAAAGACAAGCACGCTGAGCCCTGCCGCCATTGACGCAGAGCTCCAGGGGAACGCCGGCTGGGATAGCAGGCACCACCGGAAGACGTCGACCAGTCCCGTCAGGGGGTTGATGGCGAAGGCCCAGCGCCACGGCCCGGGGAGCACGCTGCTGCTGTAGGCGATGGGGGAGACGTAGAACCAGAGCTGCAGAACGAAAGGCAGGGCGTAGGTGACGTCACGATAATAGACATTGAGCGCTGCGGTGACCAACCCGACGCCCAGGGCCAACAGAACGACGGGAACGACCAGAAGGGGCAGCAGCAGACACCGGACGGTGAGCGGCAAACCGTAGGCCGGGATAGCGACCAGGCACAAAGCCAACGCTATCGCAAAGTCGAGCCCCGCCGAGACCACGCTGGAGAGCGGGATGATGGAACGCGGGAGATACACCTTGGTGACGAGGTTGACCTCCTTGACCAGACTCAGGCTCGCACGCTGGACCGTGCCCGAGAACAGGATCCAGGGCAACATGCCCACGAAGGCCATCAGCGCGTAGGGAACCCGGTCCGAGGTGAGCCCGGCAATCTTGCCGAAGACCAAGGCGAATATCGCCGAGGTCAACACGGGCTGCAGGATCACCCAGAGCACACCGAGGACGGTTTGCTTGTAGCGCAGCCGGACGTCCCGCAGACCCAAGGTAACAAAGACGTCGCGAGCCCGCCAGACCTCGCGAAAACTCGGCCATTGCCACGCCCGGTGCGGCACGATGTGGACATGATGGCTAGTACGCGAAGGGGGCATGGCGCGGGGCTTGGGCCCCCGAGTCTGCCACAACTTTGGAGCCGCGGAGAACCGCCCACCCGGGGACTTGCGCCCCAGGGAGCCCGCCCTAGGTGATCCATACCCAACCCCGAGGTGTTTTTATGCGCCCGCTCGTCCTCGCTCTGTGCCTGTTCGTCCTTTTTGGCTGCGAACAGAACCCCGCACACAATCAGCCCAAGGCCCAGGTTGCCACACCGGACCGGGCACTCTCCGCCCAGCCACCGGTCGCGGGCCGCGTCTACTCCTTCTCCGAGGCCAATTCCTCCGTCGCGTTCGTGGGAGCCAAGTTGACTGGCAAACATGACGGCCACTTCACCAAGTTCTCCGGGCAGATCCGCCTTGATGGCGACGATCCGACCAAGGGCTCGGTACAGGTCGAGATCGACGCAACCAGTCTGACGACCGATGCCGAGAAGCTCACCGGCCACCTGAAAAGCCCCGACTTCTTCGACGTGGCCCATTACCCGAAGGTGCGGTTCGTGTCGACTCGAGTGGGCATCGCGACCGCTCCCAAGGCGTCACACAGCGTAACCGGTGAGCTCGAGCTGCATGGCAACAAGAAGCAGCTGACCTTCCCCGCTATGATCACGGTCAACGGTAACCAGGTCACGGTCAACGCCGAATTCTCCATCAACCGCAAGGACTTCGGGATCGTGTATCCGGGCATGCCCGACGATCTGATTCGAGACGACGTCCTGGTGCGCCTGCAGGTGCAGGCCAGTCCGAGTGGCTAGCCCCGGGGGGGCCAGTTTTGCGATGTCCAGTCCAGCCCTGCGAAGTCCAGCCAGGACACCGGGTGAATTCCCGATGGGGCCGGTTGCCTGGGTCCGAATTGCCACGTAGGTTTGCGCTGCGGGTCATCCCGACCCGCCCCCGCTGGCTCGAGGACATCATGCGCAGTCGATGGTTGATTGGTTGCTTGCTGATTGGTGCCTGTTCGGAGAACACGGACACTGTGAACGAAGGGGGCGGCGGTGCGGCAGGCGTACCCTCCTGTGGTCTGCCAGCGGCCGGCGCCCCCGGCGTCGCCAAGCCCGCGGGAGCCCCGGGGAATCTCACCATCCTGGACTGGGCGGGATTCAAGGGCGCGGTGACCTACAGCTTCGATGACGCCAACTCTTCCCAGATCAACCACTTCGACGAGCTGAGCGCGCTCTTGGTGCCGATGACCTTCTATATTCAAACGGGCAAGTCATCCGCCAAGGACCCCGTCTGGAAGCGCGCTCTGGACGAGGGCCACGAGCTGGGCAACCACACCAAGAGCCACCTCGAGACAGGCGACGCCGAAACGCTGGGCGCGGACATTGACGCCGCCAGCGCCTTCCTTCACGAGAATTTCGGGGTGACCGCCGTGACCTTCGCCGCACCCTATGGGGCCAACGCCTACACGGCACCCGCCGAGACCCGCTTCCTGCTCAACCGCGGCGTCAACAACGCCGTCATTGCACCCAAGGGCACCAACAATCCCTTCAACCTCCCCTGCTTCGTTCCCGAAGAGGGCGCCCCAGCGGCCGATCTCAACGCCTCCATCGACGCAGCACGTACGGCGGGCGGATGGCGTGTCGTGTTGGTCCATGGTTTCACGGGAGGGACCGACGGTGCCTACCATCCCATCGACATCGCCGAGTTCGTTTCCCACGTCGGGTATGCGAAGTCCTTGGGTGACCTATGGCTGGATAGTATGGTGCACGTTGGGGCCTACTGGAGAGCGCAGAAGGCGGTCTCGGAGAGCACGCCCACCGTGTCTGGGGACCAAACGACGTGGCAATGGACCCTCCCCGAGCATTTCCCACCGGGCCTGTGTCTGCGCGCTACCGTCGACGGCGGGACTCTGACCCAGAATGGAAAAGCGCTAGCGTGGGACGACCACGGCTACTACTCGATCGCTCTCGACGCCGGCTCGGTTACGCTCTCCCCCTGAGGCGCGGCGCAGGGAGCATTCCGAGTTCCCCGCGGAGCCATCGAGCCGGCCCAATCTCCGACAGCCCCATCACCGCGGATCCGTCCTGGCGGCCCAGGGACCGCGCTCGGCGGAGCGAACGGCGCTAGCGCGATTGGCTCCTAGACGATACCCTTTTGCCACCCTTTTTCCTACCGAGGAATCCTCATGAAGCTCGTTCGCTCCGCTCGTTTTGCTCCCTGCCCCGGTCCGGTCGTTCTCATCGTGCTCGACGGTGTGGGGATCTCGCCTCGCGAAGAGGGTGATGCCATCAAGGCAGCGCGTACCCCCACGCTCGACTCACTCCTTTCGGGCCAGCCGCACACGCAACTGCGCGCCCACGGAATCGCCGTGGGCATGCCCAGCGACGAGGATATGGGCAATTCCGAGGTGGGACACAACGCCCTGGGTGCAGGCCGGGTCTTCGCTCAGGGAGCCAAGCTGGTGAGCGAATCCGTCAAGAGCGGCTCGCTGTGGGAAGGAACGGCCTGGAAGGAGGTCACCCAGGCGGCTGGCCAGAGCACCCTGCATTTCATCGGCCTGTTCTCGGATGGCAACGTGCACTCCCATCTCGACCACCTGCGAGCCATGCTGATCCAGGCCAAAAAGCAGGGCCTGCCCCGGGTGCGGGTGCATATCCTGCTGGACGGACGAGACGTGGGCGAGACCTCGGCTCTGGACTACGTTGATCCGTTCGAGAGCTTCCTCTCCGAGCTCCGCACGGCCGACTTCGACGTCGCCATCGCCTCGGGTGGTGGGCGGATGAAGGTCACCATGGATCGTTACGAAGCGGACTGGTCCATGGTGGAGCGGGGCTGGCAGGTGCATGTCAAGGGCCAGGGACGAGCCTTCGCTTCGGCCCGAGAGGCCATCGAGACCTTCCGCAAGGAACAGCCGGGTGTCATCGACCAAGATCTACCCGGATTCGTGATCGCCAAGGACAACCAGCCAGTGGGACCTGTCCGGGACGGAGATGCGGTCGTCTTCTTCAACTTCCGGGGTGATCGGGCTATCGAGATCTCCCGCGCCTTCACCGAAGAGTCCCTGGACAAGTTCCCGCGCGGGCCCCTGCCCCGCATCACCTATGCGGGGATGATGCAGTACGACGGCGATCTGAAGTTGCCCAGCCGCTTCCTGGTCCAACCGCCCGCCATCGACCGCACTCTGGGGGAGTACCTGGCCCGCGAAGGGGTGCCCCAGTACGCCATCAGCGAGACGCAAAAGTACGGGCACGTGACCTATTTCTGGAACGGCAATCGCTCTGGTAAATTCGACGACCGAACCGAGACCTACGTGGAGGTTCCAAGCGACGTCGTCCCCTTCGAGCAACGACCCTGGATGAAGTGCGCCGAGATCACTGACACCCTGATGGACGCTATTCGCTCCGGTAAGCATCGCTTCCTGCGTGCCAATTACGCCAACGGCGACATGGTCGGACACACCGGCAACTTCGAAGCTGCCGTGACGGCGATGCAAGCCCTGGATCTGCAGCTTGCGCGTCTGTTGCCGGTGTTGGCTGGCACCCGTGCGACACTCCTGCTCACGGCCGATCACGGCAACGCGGACGAGATGTACGAACTGGACAAGAAGGGTCAGGTGAAGCGCGACTCGAGCGGTCGAGCCAAGGCCAAGACGTCACACACCTTGAATCCTGTGCCCCTGGTGTTGGCCGCCTCGGCGGGCCTGTCCGTGCAACTGAGTCAGAAGATCGCCGCACCCGGCCTTTCCAACATGGCCGCCACGGTCCTGAACCTCTTGGGTTTCGAGGCCCCTTCCGACTACGATCCGAGTCTCGTCGAGCCCCGCTGAAGGTCGCCCGAGCCATGGCCAAACGCCCGCCGCCCAGCAGTGAAGCCGCCCCCGAGGAGCCCCGCTTGCTGGATCCCCAGTCGTCGGGCGAGGACGACCGTTTCGACCGGGTCTTCCGCCCCCAGACGCTCGACGACTTCGTCGGGCAGAGGCGCCACAAGGAGAATCTCCGAGTCTATGTGGAAGCGGCCCGACGTCGACGCGAGCCGTTGGATCACATTCTGCTCTGCGGTCCACCCGGCCTGGGGAAGACCACCCTGGCCCACATCCTTTCCAAGGAGATGAACGTGGGCCTTCACGTGACCAGCGGTCCCGCCGTGGAGCACAAGGGTGTCCTGGTGGGGCTTCTGACCAAACTGGAGCGGGGAGACATCCTGTTCATCGACGAGATTCACCGCCTGCACGCCACGGTCGAAGAGGCTCTGTACCCCGCCATCGAGGACTTCCGGATCGACGTCATGATGGGCACGGGCGCCTACGCCGAGAGCCTGTCCCTCGACGTTCGTCCCTTCACGCTGGTGGGGGCGACCACTCGCACGGGCCTATTGACCAAGCCACTGCAGGAACGTTTCGGGGTGACGCTGCGCCTGGATTACTACCCAGTCGAGGAACTCTGCCAGATCGTCAAGCGGAGCGCCCGTCTGTTGGGAGTGCCCTGTGAACCCACCGCGGCCGAGGCGCTGGCGGCCCGCAGCCGGGGCACACCCCGCGTGGCCAATCGGCTGCTGCGCAGGGCTCGGGATTTCGCCGAGGTCGAGGGGCAGGGCGGCATCACGGTTCGCATGGTCGAGGTCACCGGGGATCGACTGGAGGTGGATGCCCAGGGACTCGACGAGATGGACCGTCGTCTCCTGGGCATGCTGATCGACAGCTACGAGGGAGGCCCCGTCGGCATCGAGACGTTGGCCGCTGGCCTCTCCGAAGCCCGTGATACCATCGAGGACGTCTACGAACCGTACCTCTTGCAGCAGGGATATCTGGCACGCACGCCGCGGGGACGTGTTGCCACCAAGAAGGCCTACGCCCATCTGGGGCGTCTGGAGCCGAGCTCGGATCGACAGAAGTCCCTGTTCTAGGCCGCTGCCCCAGCTCGACCCTCGACGCCAGAGCTCTCGGTTCGGTCGCGTCCGCCCGACAAGCACCGGGCTGGCCGGCCCTACCGTCTCGGAGTATACCGGCCGGCGTGGGTAAGCTGACCAAGCTCCTGCGCGAGCCGCGCGCCTTTCTCAGAGATGCCCAGGTGGTGGAGCGTTCGGCTCTGCTGCAGCGGCTCTTCGCATTCCGGGTGCGCCGCTGTATCGTTCACGATGCGATTTCCATCGAGGCTTGGGCTTCCCGGTGCCTGGGAGACGTCCCCGCCGTCGTGATCCGCCCTCCGGCAACACGCACCACCCGTTACGGGGTCGAGCAGAGTCGTTGGTTCGACCTGGTCACCAACATCCTGGAGCTTTCGCGGCAAGAACCCGCCATGCAGCTCTCCTTCGCGCCGCGGCGTCGCGGGTTGAGCAGGCTCCGTTCGAGACGCGCACAACTTGGCCGTGCTACCTGGCTCCAGTGCCTGATAGCCAACGGCGATGGGTCCTTTCTCCGTTTTGGGTTCGAGCTCTGGAACCCAATTGACGGTTTCTTGGTGGGAACACGACGCAACGCCATCGCCCGGCGTCTGTCCGAGGACGCCGCCGCGGAGCTCGGAGCGTTTCGGGTGCCGCGGGTCGAGCTCGCGGACAGTTCGGCGCACCCCGCCACGACCGAGGCGACCCTTCCGGTTGACGTGGTGTACACCTGGGTGAATCATCGTGACCCTCAATGGCAGGCGTTGTATCAAACGGCCACCGGGCGAGAGCCCTCTCAGGCTGAGGCCGGCGCCGCGTCAATCGACCGCTTTCTGTCCCGGGACGAGTTGCGCTACTCCCTGCGCTCGGTGGCAGAGTTCGCTCCCTGGGTGAACCATGTATACGTGGTTAGCAACTGTTCGCCACCGGACTGGCTGAACACCGAATGCCCTGGACTGAGCTGGATCGACCACCGTCAGATTTTGCCAGCCGAGGGGCTGCCGACCTTCAGCTCTCACGCCATCGAGTCACGACTGCACCATATCCCCGGACTTGGTCAGCACTTTCTGTACTTCAATGATGATTTTTTCCTGATGCGCCGCGTCTGCTGCGCCGATTTCTACCATCCATCCGGGATCGCCAAGGCCTTTCTGGAGGAATACGCCGCAGTTGTCGGTTCCGTTCACCCCGAGGATCCTGACTACCTCAACGCGGCACGCAATGGGAGAGCCCTCCTTGAGCAACGATTCGGGCGGGCAGCATTGGCCCTACACAAGCACACCCCCTATGCGCTACGGCGAGACGTGCTGCTGGACATCGAACGCGACTTCCCGGAACCCCTGGCCCGAACCTCGGCGCAGCGGTTTCGCACTCCGAACGACATCTCGCTAGTCTCCTTCTTGCACCATCACTACGCGCTGATGACGGGTCGGGCCGTCACCGCTAGCATCAACTCGGCACTGGTGAAACCGGCATCGAAGCGATACGTGGGGCGCCTGCATGCCCTGGCCAACGGGAGGCTGAAGGTCACGACGCTGTGTTTGAATGACGGGGCGGGGAGCCTGGGCGATGCTCGCTGGGATCGACTGGTCCCCGCCTTCCTGGCCGCCTTCTTCCCCCACCCCAGCTGCTACGAAAAGGCCGCCGCCCCACTGCCCCAAGCGGCTCCTGTGGCGGCGCAAGGGATCCCTGCAACCGCTGGCTCGCTGGCCACTGACCAAGGTCGATGAGATCAACCTGGGGCTTGGGATGAGGGTCCGGTCGACAGCGGTGTTGACCGAGGAGGCCAGCGTGGTGGGCCGAGTCGAACTCGAGTGCCTCCCTGAAGGGCTCTACCTCGGGTTCGTCAACGCCGCGCTCATCGCTCCCGACCAGGCGCCCCTGGCGCTCGCGCCCGAGACCTCATCCGTCGTCCCCTGGGACCGGATCAACAGCGCGCGGGTGCTGGGTAATGCGCTGGCCCTCGACCTCGCCGTGGGAGCGACCCGGTACAGCTTGGTCCTGGTGCGGTTCACCCTGGGCCACGATACGACACCAACAGAGGTCTATCATCGTCGTATTCTGGTCCGTCTGTTTACGCTGGCCGTCTCGGTGATGGTGTTGGTGGCGGCGCTGCTGACCGTTCCGCGTCTCTCGGTTGCTCGCGGCCCCTACGCGGGTCTGGGTGTGGGAGCCCTGCTCAGCCTGGGGGTACTGGGCGCCGGACTGTTCACCGACCACGTCCTGGTCTCGGGGGGTCGAGCGTCAGCCCAGGTGCGGGAGATGTTCGTGGCGGAACTGGAGGCCACCCTTCCCCAGTTGACCCGAACTGCAGCGCAGCCCTCCGCTCTGAAACGTCAGCGCACGCGCTCTCTTGAGGGGGTACTGCCCAGAACCACGCTGGCCACCGCCATCACCCTGGCAGCTGCGCTGCTCGCCGCGCTGGTGATGGCACGTTTCACGCTGTTCGACGAACACCGGGCCGTTGCCGTCCGTCCCCACCGTCTGGTCACGACGGGGCAACAGGCCACACCGGCAGCCCCTGACCGGTTCGAGCTTCCCAGCAGTGAGCCCCCTGGCTCCGCAGTGGAACCGAAACCATCCAAGGCGAGTCCCGTCGCCTCGACCCCAGTCAACACCAGTGCGTCCACTAATTCGCTGCAAGTCGAGGGGCCTTGTGATTGTCGACGAGCAGACAGCCTGCTCTGGAGTGAACCCCTGCGACGGTTGGAATGGCTAGTCATTTCTTCCCGGCGCTTCCGCGAGAAGGAAAAGGACCAGCTGGTTCTGGAGCTTGCCACGGTCAACAACGGCGACAAGCAGCTGACCGACGTTTCGCTCCTGGTCGAGGTCACCGCGACCGACCGGGAGGATCGAAGCCGTCTTACTAGCTCGGCGACGCGAGCCCTTTTCTACGAGGGGCCCCTGCTGCCGGGCAAGGCCGTCAAGTGGCACGTCGAGGCGCCGGGAACGTCGTTCAAGGTCCATCCCCCCGATTTCCGCGGTGCGCCACGAGACGACACCCTGGGGCCCTTCGGCGAAGGGGCGGCCCCCGCCGACGCGTTCTTCGAGCTCCTCAAGGCCAACCACCGACCGGTGCGCCTGCATGCTGCGATGATGCTGGCCTATCTCGGCGATCCCCGAGCCCGGGCGGCGGTCATCGATCTCGGTGATGCCTTGCGAGAGAGCGAGGGGCCGTACTTGAGGCGTCTGTTGGACGTGACCGCAGAACAAGGTGTCTGCCGTCCGGAGGTGAGCGGGAGTGGGAACCGCCGCAAGATCTCGGCCTGCCTGTTCAACCATGCCGCAACGCCCCAGGGGTTTCTGGGTTTGGAGGTGAGGCTGCTGGACAACACGGTGAGCCCCCGGGATCCAGTCGGCGAACCTCCGGCAATCCTGGAGAGTCGCATCGTTCCTCTGATTGCGTCGGTGCCGGCCAAGAGCGGCTTGGCCGTGCAGGCCCAGCTGGACTGGACCCGTTGGCCCTCCACTCCGGCGGCCATCGAGGTCGTTCTGGGCCGAACCCGAGGCTAACCTACCAGGATATCCCGCATTTCCTTGAGGCGGCCCTTGGCCTTTGTCGGCCCCGCGGTAACCTCGAACCTTCCCATGGGGAGAATCGACCGCCTGCTGAGACATCCCCTCCGGTTGTTCCGGGGTTCCTCGGCGTTTCGTGGAACAGACAAGCATCGTCTGGTCCCCATCCCAGCCTCGGGCGGAGCCGCGGAGCTGCCCCGCTTCGATGATTTCGATGGAGCCCTGGATGCCATGGGGGACCTGTTGTGTCGGGCGACTCCCCTGTTTCGCGTCGATCTGCCCGACTTCCCCTGGCAGTTGTGTTGCATTCATCGCGACGTCGACCGGGTTCTGTGCGACGTGACTCGAGTCGCCCGCGCGGCACACCTGCGACTCCAACTGGAGATCGATGGACGACGATTTCACCTGGGCGGTCCTGATGGAACCGTGGCGGCAACCGCCGTGCGGCGGAGCCGTGAGTTTGTCCTCACTTTGCTGACTGGGCCGCATACCGGGCTGAGCCTGCGAGTCTGCATCTGGAAACAGAATCTGGAGCGACGCAGGCTCACCCTACGCCCCGACAGCCCCTACCTGAAACGCCTCTCCTTCGAGGATTTCGAGCGGCTGTTCGACGCGTCGAGCTCCACCCTTCGACTCCGTGAGCTCTTCCCCGCCCCGCTGTCCGATCTGCCGAGTTTTGACGTCGATCTGGTGTACACCTGGGTCGACCACAACGATCCCGAATGGCGAAAGCTGCTCTTCGCTCAGCGCCCCGAGGTCGCCGTCCAGTGGGAGCGCTACCTCTCCGCGGACGAGCTCCGCTACTCGCTGCGCTCCGTGGCCGCGTTCGCCCCCTGGGCACGCCGCATCTTCGTGGTGACCAACTGCAAAAGGCCCGCCTGGTTACGCTCGGACCAGGACCGGATAGAGCTGGTTGCTCATCAGCAGGTGTTCCCGGCGGACCTCGATTGTCTGCCCACCTTCAACTCCCACGCCATCGAGGCCTGTCTAGCCCACGTCCCCGGACTGGCCGAGCATTTCGTGTACTTCAACGACGACATGTTCCTGGGCAGGCCCACCCCCAAATCGACCTTCTTCACCGGCAATGGGTGCTCAGTGGCCCGCCTCGAACCCCATGGCATGGTCTTTGGTCTGGGCCCGTCCATCAGCAATCCTGATTACCTGAATGCCGCCATCAACGGTCAACGGTGTCTGGCCCGTTGCTTCGGGAGCGCGCCCACACGTTTGCATCATCATGTGCCCTACGCGTTGAAGAAGAGCGTCCTTTTGGAGATGGAGAAACGGTGGGCGGACCAGTTTACCATGGTCCGTTGCAGCCGCTTTCGTTCCCCGTCCGACCTCTCGATCGTCTCCTTCCTCTATCACCACTATGCCTTACTGAACCGCCAGGCAATGCCCGGTTCCGCCGAGACCACCCTGGTTCGCTGTGACAATTTCCCGCGAGAGTTGCCGCGCTTGTCGCGCCAACGCTGGGCGCAGTTCTTCTGTCTGAATGACGGAGAGAACAGCGCTGAGCACCAGGGCTTCCAGAAGGCCAAGGTCGCCTTCCTCAAGAAGTACTTCCCGCTGCGCGCTCCCTGGGAAGACCCGAACGTTCCCGAGCGATAGCCGCCGATCTCGGCAGGGGGGCGTCACTAACGCTTCACTCGTCGAAGCAGACGTGAAAGCAAGTTTCTGGGTGGCCGTGACGCCCAACCCTCACCCATCAGCTCCAGGAGTGCATCCCTGCGGCTCTGTCGGAGGCAGGCGAGCGCCCGATCGACGCGGCAAGGCTCAAGCGAACCCAAGAGACGGCGGGTTCGCTCCAGCAGTTCCGCGTGCACCTCGGGGTTGAGGCGCGCCCGGCTCACGTAGTGGAAGGCCGATAGGCTCAGGATCTGGCGGTGGACCTTGTCCACGACCCGATCCGGTTCGTCGCGACCCTGCACGTAGGCTAGTACTTCGGGCATCACGTCCAAGAATCCGAGCTGGCGGCGGTCCCCGGTGTGGGTCAGGGAGTCCTCTTGGTCACGAGAGTAATAGTACTCGGATCCGGACAGCACCATGTATCGGTGTCCTTCACAGTGCAGGCCCCAGGTGAAGGTCCGATCCTCCGCGCTCTCGGCGCGTTCGGCGAAGCGGATACCATACTGCCGGAGAAACGCCTGCCGATACAGCCCAAAACACGAGTACGGATAGTCGACCATACTCATACCGCGGGGGCGGGTGATGCTGCTGCGCGGATCCAGCACGCGATCGTGCCGGGGCTCTGGGGCTCGCACCACCGTCTGCACCGGTCCCTTCACGCGCACATGGTCGCACTTGACGAAGTCGAGGTTACACTCCCTGGCTTTGCCCACCATTCGGCTGAAATAGTGGGGCCCCACCCAGTCGTCCGCATCCAGGAACCCCACGAACTCTCCCCGTGTTTCGCTGAGGGCACGATTGCGCAGGGTCCCGATGGGAAGACACTCGGTGGTGCCAATGACCCGTAGACTGGGCAGCCTGGAGACCCAGGTATCCAGGATCCGTCGTGTGCCATCGGTGCAGGCGTTGTCCAGTGCCACCACTTCGAAGTCACCAAGCGTCTGCCGCTGTAGGCTGCACAGCGCAGCTTCCAGGGTGTCTTCGACCTGGTGGCACGGCACGACGACAGAAAGGACCGGTTGGCTCATGCAGGAAAGTCGGGGGTTCTCGGGATGACCAACAGCCGTGGGGGGGGGGCCGTCTCGTCCAGCGCATCGCAGTCGCTGCGTATCAACTTGCAGGCCGTGCCCCCGACGCAACCGGGTGGGCTTGGCACGGCTGGCTGCATGCTCTAGCCTACAAGCCCGGTTCGATCGACCCAAAACAGGGATGCGGTTACTGTTTTCATCAATGATATTGACGAGTTACATCACCCGGAACGGACCACTTCTAGGGCTCTTGCTCCTCGTTCAGGCCTGCCGCCAGACCCCCCATGGCTCTTCGGTCCCGTTCCAGCCCCACCCCGTCGCCAGACCGGGCAGCAGCATCACCCACACTCGTCTGTGCACCTGTCAGAGCTGCCTTGCGGACTGCTGTGAGGGTTCGGCTGAGCCCGCCAACGCTCCGCCCTGCGATCCTGCCGAGTATGACTTCAGTGCCTGCCGCATGTCCGTGAAGTCCTGTGAGGGGAGTTGCACACAGCGAGCGTGGCGAGTTCCGGCAACGATGGACTGCAACACCCGTCGTCCGGATGATTGTTGTCGGTGAGAACGACTACGCCACGTCCAAGTACTCCAGCACCTCGAGGCTCGAACCTGAACGGACCAGAACCGACGACTGCTCTCGCAGCTGCTCTCAGCTCGACGTTGGGTTCCTGTCGAGCATCTATCGCATCAACTGAATCAGCAACTGCTCTCGCGGCTGCGCGGGGCTCGACCCCAGTGCTCGAACGAGTCGTTGGGCACCAACAGCAAGACACCCAAGAGATGGCGCGACGGGTCGGCCCCGGGGACGAAGCAGACGGTTCGATGCGGTCAAGTTCGACACCGCACCACTGTCCGCCGCGATTCTGGTCGGCATCTCGGCCTCGGTTTGGCGCCGAGAGGTATCGACCCCGACCGCAACTGGCGTTCGGGAGGTGCTCGACGTAGACTGCCACTTTGAAGTGTGTCGCCCAGCGACACCGGATCGTCGTTGTCCGTGTTCGTGCGATGAATCCGCTATCCACCGCGATCTTGGCGCTAGCAGTCAGTCAGGCACCACCCGCCCGGTCTCCCTATTCCCTGGAGATCTTGCCGCAGTGCGGCTCGCTTCCGAATGCTCCGACTTGTCCATTGCGACCACTCTGTGCAGAACCGAATCTGAGTTGTCGCCCACCACACTGGTCAACGGCTCGACGTACCTGGGTCCGGTACGAATCGAGAGCCACCGCGATCGCTCGCTATCGAGTCATTGCCGAAGCCATCGCTGACACGGCGACGCGCCTGGTGTCGTGTTCCCAGGAGACGTCGCAGGTTCCCTGCGAGTCCGTGGTGTGGCCCGACTCCGAGCGAAGCCTCGCGCTGTCTGCGCTCACCGTAGCGCTGTACGAGTCATCGCTGCGCGAGGACATCCAATCCGGAAGAAAGCGCGGGGCCGCCGGCGAGGCCTGTCTGGTCCAGGTGATGCCCGAGCAGGCCCCCAAATTTGCCAGCTGGTTGCCCCGGGAGGAGCGCCAAAGGCTGGCGGCTGATCCGAAGGCTCGCGAGGCCTTCCTAGAGACCCTACT
This sequence comes from uncultured Polyangiaceae bacterium, assembly GCA_964648165.1. GTDB lineage: Bacteria > Myxococcota_A > Polyangia > Polyangiales > Polyangiaceae > FEN-1139. Next base: position 127,338 of record CAZYKT010000003.1, read on the forward strand.
GGGCGACTCTCCCCAGGCGTTGTCGCGCTGCTTCGAGCTGGGGATGCGGATGCTGGCCCAGGCCCGAGCATCCTGCGCTGGCAGCGCGGCGGGGTGGGAAGCTGGTATGTTCAGTCTGTACGGCACGGGCAGGACCTGCTCCTGGTCACCCATGGCGACCATCCGGCAGAAGACCTTGCGTCGGTTCCTGAACACGACGCCCCGACTCAGCGCCCAGGATGCAGCACTCCTGGGCCTGCCCCCCGAACCACCCATCCTGCCGGCCCCACCAACCCCAAATACCCCGGTAGCAACGGTGGACAGAACATTCGCACCCATGGATTGAACGAATCGTCAGGGCGCGGGCACGAAGCGGCGAGTTGCCCATCATGCGCGCTGTATTGTCCCTGTCGACCCTGTTCCTGGTCACCTTTTGCTCGCTGAAGGCCGTCCTGGGGGCGGTGACGCCCCCGGTGAGACAACCGGCCCCGGCTTTGGTGCTCCCGGCGGGAACCGTGACCGCCGGTGGCACGGTGCTGCTGGAGATCTTGGTCGACGCCGAGGGTCGCGTCCAGGAGTGCAGCATCGTCTCGGGCTTGGGCGAGCCCGTGGACAGCGCGGTGCTAAGTGCCGTGGCGTCCTGGCGTTTCGTTCCCGCCATGCAGGATGACCAAGCCGTTGCGGCTCGGATCCGCGTCGCCTTCGACGTGGCAGAGGCTCCCGCCAAGACCGAAGACACTCCGCCCCAACCGCCCACCACCGAACCGAACCAAGCCGCCCCGGCCGAGCCCGCCGCGACCCAGCCAGTGATGACGCGAGCACCCGTGAAGGCGCCCGCGCCGCCCGCAGTTGCTCCCGAATTCGGCGCCGTGGCACGCATCGAGACGCCCTCGGTTCAGGTGGCGGAACGCCGTGAAAAGGCCCAGGAACTCCGCCAGGTGGCAGGCGCCTCCGGGGACGCCCTCAAGGGCTTGGAAACCCGTCCCGGCGTCACGCGGGGCGGCGACTTGAATGGGGCTCCCCTGTTGCGCGGCTCCTCCTGGAACGAAAGCCTGGTGTTGGTCGCCGATGCCCCCGTCCCCTTGCTCTACCACGTGGGAGGGCTCAAGAGCGTCTACAACTCCCTTCTGGTGGACGAGGTGCGAGTCGTCCCCTCCAACTTCGGTGTCCGCCACGGTCGGGTGACGGGTGGCATCATCGAGGTCATCCCACGCCAACCCCGGATCGATGGATATCACGCCACGCTGGAGCTTTCGTTGCTGGACAGCTCGGCGCTAGTGGAGGGACCCCTGACTGGAGGCGCGGGGATTGCTTTGGCAGCTCGGCGCAGCAACATCGATCTGGTGTTCGAGCAGGTAGCCGGCAGTAGCGACTTCGACGTCGTGGCCGCCCCGATTTACTGGGACTACGAGGGGATCGCCGCCATCCCGCTCGGCGCGCGCCATCAGCTGACGCTGCATGGTTTCGGGGCGCGCGATGGTTTCAGGCTGGTCCTGGCCGAGCCAGACCCCGATGATCCGGTCACGCGAGGCAACTACGGGGCGGTGTTGAAATCCCACCGCTTCGGGGCCGTCCTGCAGAGCGAGTTTGCCCACGGCTTCGAGCAACGCCTGACCCTGCTGGTGGGGCGTCGCGACGGGCAGTTCGAGACGGGCCCCTGGTTGTCGGACTACGGGCAGACCGAGCTCTTCGCCAGAGCCGATTGGACGCTGCCGCTGCACCCGACCGTCACCCTCAACCTGGGGCTCGATCACACCACCATGCGCCTCTCCGGCGTCTACCAAGGCACTCGGGTCCCCCAATCAGAAGGCGACGTGGAGGGGTACGTGTCCGAGTCCCTGCAGGAGATCGTGGAGTACCGAGGCTCCCTGATGCGTCACCAGCCGGCGGCCTATGCGGAGCTCAACTGGTTCGTGTCCCCCCGGCTCACGGTGGTTCCCGGAGTCCGCACCGATTATGACAGCCAAACCCACTTCCACAGCGCGGATCCCCGCCTGGCGGCAAGTTACGCACTCTACCCTCACACCACGCTGAAATGGGGCGTGGGGCAGTTCACCCAGCCCCCAGAATACTACGAGGCCTTGGCGCGGCTGGGCAATCCACAGATCGAGCCGTTCCGCGCCCTGCACGCCAACCTGGGGGTGGAGCGACGCTGGGGGCGAAGTGTCGAGTTAGGGGTCCAAGCCTTCGCCAAGCACATCGTGCATCGTATCACCAGCGTCGAAGGGGGAGCCGAGCCTCATCTGGTCAACGATGGAAAGGGACGAGTCCTGGGGGGCGAGGTATGGTTGATGGCGCGTCACAAGGGGACCTCGGGCACCCTCGCGTACACCTTGACCAGCAGCCGGCGCCGGGATCACCAGCAGGCCTGGAGACCCGTGGATAGCGAACAACCCCATGTCCTGGTGGTCACGGGCCAGCAAGACATGGGTCGTCACTGGGTACTCGCAGGCAGCCTGCGGCTGGCCAGTGGAACCCCAGTGACACCGGTCCGGGGCAGCGTCTACGACGCCGGTTTGGGCCTGTATCGCCCCGTCTTCGGCAAACCCTACAGCGAGCGCAATCCCATGCAACAGCGCCTGGACGTGCGGCTCTCCAAGCGGTGGGAGCTCGACCCCATCGCGCTGACGGCCTTCGTCGAGGTGCAGAACCTGACCAACGCCGAAAACGCGGAAGGCTATGACTACAGCTACGACTACTCCAAGCGAGAAGCCAGCGCGGGAATGCCCATGTTCCCCAACCTGGGCATCACCGGGGAGATCTAGGATGACCACGCATCGACTCGGACTAAGGTCGTTCTTCACCGCCTGCCTCTTGATTGGCTGCGGCGATCCACTGCTCCCCGAGCAGCTGATCGAAGGGCCGCGGGTTCTGGGAGCCAGAGGCTACCCTGCCTCCGATCCGTCCCAGAGCACCGTCCACGCCGACCAAGACTACTCCATCGAATGGCTGGTGGTTGGCCCTGAAGGTCCCTTGGCGGTGACCGGGATGCAGCGGACCTGTTTCTTGCCCCGGACATCCTGGGGGATCCCCAGCTGTGAGGGTGCACCGTTCGTCGAGCAGCGCACCGAGCCGAACGTCTCCCAACCGACCTTCACGACCGTTTTCGATGGGGACCCCGCAGCCGAACAGGTCATGGTGGCCGAAGCCGTCTTCTGCGTCGAGGAAACCCCCACCAAAGGCCGCTGGCAGAACGATGCAAGGTGCAGCGAGGGCGGTCATCCGTTGACCGCAGTCCTCACTCAGCCCACCGAACCCGACAACCGCCGTCCCGAATTCGCCCAGGCCACCCTGCAATTCGACCACGAACCCTGGCCCAATGCTGGTTGCGAGTCAGACGCCCCCCGGATAACAGCCCATTCGGTCGAGCATCGCATATCTGTGAAGTTCGAGCCGGCCATTCGGGAGACGGTCGAAGGTACAACGGAGACGATTCAGCTCAATCATGCGGCCACCGCAGGGGATCTGCAGGGACCGCTCAGCTTCATCGAAGCTGACCAATCCAATCTCGAGGTCGAGCTCCGCTGGACGTCTCCAAAGACCGTCCCGCCCGACTCGGTCGTGCATTTCTACTTCGTCGTTCGCGACGGTCGTGGTGGGACTGACTTCGCTCACCGCCTGGTCTGTGTGGACAACCCCTGATGATCGAGAATGAAATATGAATCTACAATCCCTACTTGTAGCCTGGATGGCCGTTGGAGCCGAATGGGTGCTGTGGCTGCTGGCGGCCGCCAGCGTGACTGGCCTGGCCATTGTCATCGAGCGCCTGGTGTTGCTCATTGGCTCGAAGGATGATTTGGGGCGTCTCGAACAGCTGCTCGAGCAGAGCCTGACCACGGGCGAAAGGGACAAGGCCAGGAGCAAACTCGAACAGTCTTCGAGCCTGGAGGCGCGCGTCGCGGCAGCTGCACTGTCCACCAGCGACCCCGACGTCGCAAAGGCCCGGGCCGCCCGCGAAACCGCGCTGGGACGGGCCGAGTTCGAACGCCACGTTGGCTTTCTGGGCACCCTGGGCAGCAATGCGCCCTTCGTCGGGTTGCTGGGAACGGTCATCGGCATCATGGGCGCCTTCCGGGAACTGGGCCATGACGTGGGGCGCGTCTCGGAGGGATTGATGTCCCAGATTGGGGAGGCCCTGGTCGCCACCGCCGTGGGATTGCTGGTGGCCATCCCGGCCATCCTCGCCTACAATGGATTCCAAGCAGCCATCCGCCTGCGGGTGGAGCGCGCCGAGGTCCTGGCGGGAATCGTCTTGTCCCACCTGACCAAGAGGGAGAGGTAGAAGTGGCGCGCTTGGCGGAGGGTCGGGAACCGATTGTGGGCATCAACGTCACTCCCTTGGTTGATGTCGTCTTGGTCCTGTTGGTCGTGCTGATGGTGACGGCAGGCTACGTCGTTTCCCGCACCATCCCGGTGGATTTGCCGCAGGCCTCCAGCTCCGAATCCACGACCACGACGCTGGCCATCACCCTGGACCGACGCGGGCAACTGTTCCTGGACGGCCACAGTGCCTCCTTCGAACAACTCCAGCTTCGAGCCCTGGCTCTGGCCCGGGCCTCTTCCCAAGCCCGGGCTCTGATCGCCGCCGATGGTTCGACCGAACACCGCCTGGTGATCAAGGTCGTCGACACCTTGCGGACGGCAGGCGTCGTGCGCTTCGCCCTCAACGTCGATCCCAAAACCATCCAACCAACCAAGCCATGACGATTCTGAATAGGCCTCGTTCGGGACTGGCAGTGGGCCTGAGCTTCGCGGTGCACCTGGGGGCCGCCTACTGCACCGCCCATGTCTTGCCCCCCCGTCCAGCATCGCGCCCGGCCGTCGTCGAGATGATGACCGTGGTTGCGCCGAACCAACCCCAACCAGTGGCCAGGCAGACCCCATTGCCACCACCCATCCCGACTCCCACCGAAGCGGCCAGAACCGAGCCAAGCCGAGTGGCTCGGACAACCACTCCCTCCCCCGCTCCCACACCGGTCGCGGCACAGCCCGCCGCCGAGCCCGTCGATCTGACCGGAACGACCCTGGTGGCGGGGGATGGTGCGAGCTGGTCCACGTCCGCGATCGGCAACGGACAGAGCTCGAACGGTCCGATTCGCGTTACCTCCCGACCCGCCGTCGAGGAGCCAAAGCCCGTCATGGCCAAGGTCCGTATTGCGCCTCGATTCGACACCCCGGTGCCCTTGGAGCGCCTATCGCGCCAGCCGGTGCCTCCCCCGCTGGATGGCCGACTGCTGGCCAACTATCCCCCCTCTGCGAAGCAGCGCGGACAGTCCGGCGAGGCGCTGGTCTTGGCCCGAATCGATCCCGACGGACAGGTCCGCGAGGCCACGGTGGCGTCGGAGTCCGCCGCCAGCTTCGGAGATGCCTGCCAGCACACGGTGCTGGGCTCCCGCTGGCAAGCGCCGCTGGACGAGACGGGTCGGGCAGTGGCAACACTGGTGCGCTATCGATGTCGCTTCGAGGTCAGTCGCTGAACGTCCGACGCTGGATTGAACGCCAGCGGGCGTCTCGGGAACCAAGCTCCAGCATGGTAACTCGCTTCCACATCGCGGTGCTCCTGTTCGGATTCGCGCTGTGCTCTCGGTGGGCCATGGCAACCGAGCCGCCGCCAGCCCTCCCCGTGGAGGTTCGAGCCGGACCCGTAGCTCTGGATCCAGAACAGATCCGGGCAGCCGTTGCCCAGGAGCTGGGAGTCGCGGTGGTTGCGGGTCCGACCGATCCGAGCACCGCCTGCCTGGAGATCGAAGGTCAGCCGGGCCCCCAGGTGACGGTTCGCTATCGGTCGCCCAACGGAGTGACCTCGATCGAACGGACCGTGGCCCTTCCCGTCGACGCGAAACGCCAAGCCACGGTGGTGGCCTGGGTGGCCGGGAACCTGGCGCGCAACGAGGCGGCCGAGCTCCTCGCCACCTTCAAGGAGCCGCCGGCGCCCGAATCCCCTGTGGTCGCTGACCCAAAACCAACGCCGCCCCCAGCCAAACCCGAGCCAGGCGCGCCAGCACCCGCGGCTCCAGCCACTCCTCGCCCAGCCCCCCCAGCCCAACAATCGCTCTGGAACCAACCCTACAAGGCCATCAACCTGACGGTTCTGCATCCGTTCGGCTCGCTCTACCCCAACGCACCCCGTCGACGCTTCTGGCTGCATCTGGGACTCGCCTACGGTCGGATCGGCGAGCTCGATGGCCTGGGCGTCGACGTGGTGGCGCACCAGGATGAGGGCTCCGTGAACGGTGTGACGGCAGCCGGGATCTGGACCGAGGGGCATGGCACGATTCGTGGCCTGAGGGCGTCCGGGATCGGCAGTCGTGAGCAGGGAGCGCTCGTCGGGGCAGAAGCTAGTGGGCTTGTGACGTTGCGAAACGGCAGCGTGACGGGCGCCTCGGGCGCGGGCATCTATTCGCGGATCGGCGACCGCACCCAAGGAATGCAGGTGGCAGGAGTCGCCTGCACCGCCCAGGGACGCTTCGATGGCGTCCAGGCCTGCGGCGCGACCAGCTTGCTGTTCGGCGATTTGAAGGGCGTGCAGGGCTCCGCCGCCTTCAACCAGGCTCGTGACCTACAGGGTGCTCAAGTCAGCATGGTCAACACAGCCAACGACGTGACCGGCTTCCAGTTCGGACTGGTCAACGTCGCGCGACGGGTCAACGGCATGAGCTTCGGGTTGGTGAACGTCGCCGAGCGGGTGGATGGAATGTCCTTGGGCCTGGTCAACGTGGTGGGCAACATGCGCACCCAGGCTCTGGTTTTCTATGAAACGCCCGGGTACTGGAACATGGGCGTCAGGTACCTCTTCGGTCATCTGTCAAGCTCCCTGTTCATCGGTCATGCCCCCGACTCGGACCGAGGACGATTGCACTTCGGCCTGGGCGGTCACTGGGACATCGGGCGTTTCACGGTGGATGCTGAAGGGGGATACAACTGGGTCGTCGAGGACCTAGAGGACCGATTCGCGGACAGGGCCCATGCCCTGGACGCCAGGGTCACCGGCGGCTTCGAGCTGGTCCCAGGCTGGCTCGGCATCTTCGTAGGACCGACGGTCGACTGGCCCATGGCCGGGACGGTACCCCTCGTACCTCACCCCCACTTCGCTGCCGGCTTGTCGGTATTCTGAACCGCTGGGGATTGAACGCTCGCCGAACCTGCGGGCACATATCTTCGTGCATCCTTGCCCTCCCCCCCCCTACGCCGAGGTTCTGCTATGACCCAGGCGGAGTTCGAGTTGACTGCCTACGCCGTCAACGATGGCTGCACCGACCAATCGGAGGATCTGCGTTATCGCCTGGCGCACGGTGACCTGGCGGCGGTGGCCGAGGCCTACGACGCGTTTCACGTTGCGGTACGAGCCCTGGCCCAGCGGTTGATCGGGGATCCGGGCAGTGTCGAGGATCTGGTGCAAGAGGTGTTCGTGTCGCTGCCCGATGCCATGCGTCGCTACCGAGGGGACGCGTCGCTGAAGACCTTCCTTCTGTCCATTGCGGTCAATCTTTCCCGCCACTACGTGCGCAGCAGTGTCCGCCGCCGTTCCGCCTTGGGTCGCTTGGGGAGCCTGCCGACGACCTCCCCCACCGACCCCGAACAACTCGCCTGGCGTCAGGAGCTGGCCCAAATCCTCCTTTCTGCCATGGATCGACTCCCTTACGAGCAACGGGTGGCCTTCGTCCTCTCCGACGTCGAGAATCGTCCCTCCCCGGAGGTGGCCACCATCGTCAACGCTCCGGAGGCCACCGTCCGGACCCGTCTTTTCCACGCCAGAAGAAAGCTCCGCGAAACCCTGGCCGAGAAAGGAGTTCTGCCATGAGCGATCCACTAGAGGTCAGCACCAAGGCCCTTCGGGAATCGTTCGATGGGAGCTCGGCCGTCAGCAGCTTCACCCGAACTCGGGTGCTGGCGATGGTCCGACAGAATCAACAGCGCCGCCGGTCACGCTGGGCCTTCGGGATCCCGGTGGCCGCAGTCCTGATGGGCTCGGCTGCCTTCGCGGCGAAAGGCGAAGACATTCGTGCGCTGGCCAACCGGGCTGCCGTCTTCATCGGGATGGCACCTTCCTCCACCGGAAGGCCTGCCGTTGCGCCCAAGCCACACCCGCGGCCCCAGTCCTCCCACCCTGTCGAAGAGGTCCCCCCGATCAGCCCTCGGTCGACTTCGGCCGAGCCTGAACCGGTTGCTGCGGAACCCGAACCAGTAGAGGTCCCCCACTCCGTCGCAAGACAACAGGCCACCGCTCCCATCCCACCCCCGAGCGACGATCCCGCGACGGTTCGCGAGATGGAACTGTATGGCGCGGCTCATCATGCTCATTTTGTCTTGCACGACGCAACGACGGCCCTTGCCGCTTGGAACGCCTATCTAGCCCAGGTGCAAGACGGACGGTTCACCACCGAGGCTCGCTACAATCGCGCCATGTGCCTTCTACGCTTGGGAAGGACGGACGAGGCGCGCGCCGCCCTTTCGGCCTTCGCACAGACACCGGGTGGCTACCGACAGCAGGAAGCCCAGCAGCTGGTCGAAAAGCTCCGGTGAGCCCTCTTTTCAGCCCTGGGTCAACGCGAAGGTGTCCAGGGCAATCAGCTTCTCTTCGTTGGTGGGGACCACCAGGATCTTGACCGGGCTGCCCGGCTGACTGATGTCCTGATCGGCCAGGCCTTTTTGCCCATTCTTGGCTGGATCCAGACGGACGCCCAGGTTTTCCAGGCCGCCCGAGGTCTGCTCGCGGACGAAGGCGGCGTGCTCCCCGATCCCACCGGTGTACACGATGGCGTCGGTGCGCCCCAAAACGGCCAGATAGGCACCGATGTACTTTTTGATTCGGTAACAGAAGATGTCGAGCGCCAGGGTGGCGGCCGCGTGCCCCTGCTCGCGAAGCGTCAACAGCTCTCTGACGTCGTTGCTCTTGCCCGAGACGCCGAGTAGCCCGCTCTGCTTGTTCATCAGCTTGTCGATCTGGTCACAGCTCATCTGCTTGACCCGCTGCAGATGGAAGATGATGGCCGGATCGATGTCGCCAGTGCGGGTCCCCATGACCAGACCCTCGAGCGGCGTCAGCCCCATGGTGGTGTCCACGCTCTTGCCGTCGCGGACCGCCGCCATGCTGCAGCCATTGCCCAGATGGCAAGTGATGAGGTTGACCTGATCCGCCGGCTTTTTTAGGATCTCCGCGGCGCGCGCGGCCACGTAACGGTGCGAAGTCCCGTGGAAGCCGTAGCGGCGAATACGGTCCTTTTCGTACAGGGCTAGCGGCAGGGCGTAAAGGTAGGCTTGCTGGGGGATGGTCTGGTGGAAGGCCGTGTCGAAGACCGCCACCTGGGGCACCGACGGCAAGAGCTGCTGGGCGGCCCGAATCCCGAGCAGCGCCGGAGGATTGTGCAGCGGGGCCAGAGCACACATCTGTTGGATCGCCGCCTCGATCTCCTTGGTGATGACACAGCTCTTGGTGAAGTGCTCCCCGCCATGCACCACCCGGTGTCCCACGGCCCCGATCTCCGAGATGTCCGCCAGCGGTGCGTTCTCGGCCCGGGTCAGCAGGAAGGCCACCTTCTCCAAGGCGACGGTGTGGTCGACCACGGGTTCACGCGAAGTGAACTTGCCCTTGGCGGTCTGCTGCTCGAGTTCGCCCGCGGGCTCGCCGATGCGCTGGACCAGACCCTTGGCAAGCACTTCGTCGCCGGGCATCCCGAACAACTGGTACTTGATGGAAGAACTACCGGAATTAAGAACGAGGATCTTCACGACTCACACCTGCTGGGCCTGAATGGCCGTAACGAGGACGGTATTGACGATGTCGATGACCGAAGCCCCACGGCTCAGGTCGTTGACGGGCTTGTTGAGTCCCTGCAGAACCGGACCGATGGCAATCGCCCCCGAGGACCGCTGGACGGCCTTGTAGGTATTGTTGCCCGTGTTCAGATCAGGGAAAACGAACACGCTGGCATGGCCGGCCACCGCGCTCCCGGGCAGCTTGGTGACGGCCACCTGCGGATCCACGGCAGCGTCGTACTGGATGGGGCCTTCCACACTCAGCTTGGGATCACGCTCCCGAACCAGACGGGTGGCCTCTCGAACTGCCTCCACGTCCTCGCCGGTTCCAGAGCTGCCCGTCGAGTAGGAGAGCATGGCCACCTTGGGATCGATGCCGAAAGCCTGGGCCGTACCGGCACTGGCCAGGGCGATCTCGGCTAGCTGCTCCACGGTCGGATTGCAGATGACCGCGCAATCCCCGTACACCAGCACGCGGTCAGGCAGACACATGAAGAAGATGCTGGACACGCTGCTAAAGCCGGGCTTGGTCTTGACGAACTCGAGCGAGGGCCGAATCGTGGCCGCGGTGGTGGTGGTCGCCCCCGAGACCATGCCGTGGGCGCGACCCTTCTTGACCATCATGGTGGCAAAGTAGGTCCGATCCGCCATCAGCTTGCGCGCCGTTTCCTCGGTCATGCCCTTGTGCTTGCGCAGCTCCACCAGGGTCTGAACGTAGTCCTCCAGCTGGGGGTCGGTCTTGGGATCGACGATGGTGACGCCCGCGTCGAGCTTCACGTCCAGGGAGTCGGCGCGTTTCTTGATCTCGGACTCCTCACCCAAAAGGACGATATCCGCCGCATCCATGCGCCGGATCTCGCCCGCCGCCTTCACGATTCGATCCACTTCCGATTCGGGCAGGACGATGGTGCACTTGACGGAGCGGGCCCGATCCCGCAGCTCGCGCAAGAACCGCTTGGGGGTCAGAACCTTGGGGGTCGGCTTGAGCCGCTCCTCCAAGAGGTGACTGATGTCGACATGCTCCTCCATGGCGGCACGAACCGCCAGCACCTTGACCTCCTGGTCGGGGGTCATGGTGGGCATCACGTGGTGGATGGCAATCGCCGTTTCGAAGGTGGGCGCCGAGGCCTGCAGAACGGGCAACTGATTATTGCTGAGGGAACGCGCAAGCTCCAGGGTCCGTGACCCGGGCTCGGAGAGGCCGGACAGGACGGCCCCGGCGGGCCGAGGCATGTTCGGTGCAGCGTGCGCCGCCGCCGCCAAGAGCAGAATGTCATCGCGATCGGCTGGCACGATGACCAAGCTGCCATCCTGGACGTGTTGCATGGCAGAGTCGAGCCCCATGGCCGCCACCAGGATGTGCTTGACCTGGTTCTGCATCTGAGAGTCACCGGCCAGTACCTTGGCCCCGAGCGATTCGCGAACGTCGGCCACGCGGATCCGTGATAGGGCCGGCAGCAACGGAACGACGCCGAACAGCGCTACGTTGCGCTCCTTGAGCCGGGCCGCCAGGGCCTGTTTGAACTCGGTGAGGTTGTCGTTCTGCACACGATTGACGATGACGCCCAGGATCCGCCCCCCTCGCTCCTCGAGCCGTTGGCAGGCCAAAAGGACGTTGGAAGCCACGTCGCTCGCCTTGCGATCCTCGCCAGGCGCAACCAGCAAGATGGATGCGTCGATGTTGCGCGCGATATCCAGGTTGATGTCGGACTCCAGAGCCGGGAACGCGCTGACGCTGTCCACCCCTTCGCACAGGATGACGTCGCTCTCCGAACCCAAACGCCCGTGCGCCTCCAGGATGCGATCGAGCACCTGATCGTAGGCTCCCCGTTCCACTGCGGAGGTCACCTCGTTCAGCCCGACCGCCATGCCGCCGTCGGTGGCAGGCTTACGCCCCAGGGCCCCGTTCACCAGCAGGACGTCCGGGTCGCTGTGCCCCGGCGCGGCTGCCAATCCGACCGGCTTGAAAAAACCGGCTCGGACACCGTGGCGCTCGAACTGATCGAGCAAGCCCAAGCAAATGGCACTCTTACCTGATCTCGGTTCGGTGGCAACGACCATCAAGGACTGCGTCATGGACAAATGCTCCCGCTCTCAACAAGTCACGCTCGGTCTGGATCCAGGTTCGCTCGCGAGGCGTGTTAGCATCGGAACAGGACCCAAACATGGCCAATCGATTGGCACGACCCTCGGTATATCTCCGAAAGGTTCGCGGGGGTCAAGGGAATCCCCGGGTGAAAGACACCCTCGGTTGGTCTTGGTGGACCAGAAACCACCCTTCTGGATCGAGATAGGTTTTGGGGCCGGTCCGGCGCAACGACTGCTGTTGATCCTCGCCGCGGTCGACGGCTGGCGCAGAGTAAGGATTGCGCCCAACGCAGCGCACCCGTCTCGCAACGGATCGCGCACGCCGTGCGTACTGCGCGGCGGGCTCACGCATCGAGTGCGGCTCCCAGCGGACCGGTACGTCCGGTTCCGCAATGCCATTGGGTCACCAGCTGGCCGCCTGTCCCAACCCGCATATCGAAGACCCGAGAGCGCCAGAGAGGCCCGGCAAGCGGCGCGTAGCGGGGCTTCATTGATGCGGCATCGCTGAAAATCGACGCGGTGGGACCCAGGGAAGCCTGGAAATCCCCGAGCGTACTGGCCTCCCCATGCCATCGGACTCGAACTTGCGCTAATACGACCGGTCTTGGACAGGCTGTCGCGCATCATAGGTTCGCGCCGATTCCAGCGCATTGCCCCACTGGTCGTCCTGTTCACGGTGTGGGCCATGCTGGTAAGGCCCCTGCTGTTCGCCACGCCGCTGTCGCACGACCACCCGGCTCACCTCTTCAAGGCCTGGCATTTCTGGACCGAGATGCTGGGACGATTCCGAGTCGGAGGGTGGAGTCATATTTGGGGATTCGGAGGCCCCGCCGACGAGTTGGTTCCCCCGGGAGCCGAAATGTGGGTCGCCCTGTTCCGCGCGGCCACCCTGGGTCTGCTCTCCTGGATGCGAACGTACGCCGGCGCCTTCGCGGCGGTGCTGGCGTTTACGGCCTGGGCCAACTACCGGTTCGGCCGCCATTTCTTCGGTCCGATGGCGGGCCTGCTGTCATCGCTGATCGCCATGCTGGATCCAGGTGGCTGGGCTCAGGGTGGGTGGACTTGGCACACCGATTTCGGGGTCTGGCCGGTCACGCTGGCCATGTCGTTTGCCATCCTGGCCTTCGTCAAGCTCGACGAGGTGGCCACTCGAGGGCGAACGTCCGACGTGGTCTGGGCCGGTCTGCTGGTGGCCGGTGCGCTGCTCACCCACCAGCTCCCGCTGATGGTGTTCGCCGTCGCGATACCCCTTCTCGCCCTGGACATCCTGGTCCGCACCTGCCCGGTCCCGCGCGGTCGGATACTCCTCATGCTGTCCGCGGCGGCGTTCGGCGTGGGACTGTCCGCCTTCGCGACCATCCCCTTGTTGGCACGCTCCGACGCCACACTGGATCTCGGGGTACTCGGACTGCCGCTTCAGGCGGTGGTCGATCGTCTGCTCAACCTGGACATTTTTGACGCCGGTTGGCGTCCCCTGGTTCTGTTCGGCATTCTGGGCGGGTGGCTCGGTGTACGCTCGCGGCGTCCGGGTGCAGTCTTTGTCGTCAGCGCTGCCGCCCTGTGCCTGTTTCTTTCTTCGGACGCGACGATCCGTACGCTCCACCTGGAGCGCCTGCTGCCCACTCTGGTCAAGGTGGAGGGACATCGAATGATGCTGGCGGCCAAGCTGTTCTGGCTGCCACTGGCTGGCTTCGCAATGGTGGCGCTGATCCGCATGACGCGGACGTCGGCGAGTCGGCAGGGACCGTGGAAATGGCTGGGGCGTTGGGGTGTGGTGTTGGGACTGACCTTGGTCTTCGTGCCCAACTTGTGGACCTACTACAAGGGAACGTACGGCAAAAAGCCAATCACTACCCAGGACAAGATCCCCGCCTTTGCTGACCTTCAAGCCTTTTTCGCCTGGTCAAAGGCGCTCCGACAGTCCAATGAAGACCACTACCGAATTGCCTACTATTTCCAGTGGGACGATCACTTACCCCTGATCGCGCCCGTCTTCAACGGCACCCACGCCTACAAGATCGGCTATACCCCCAGTCAGATCTTCCGTCTGCTCCCCATGAGCGCCGATGCTCGGCTCCTGCAGGCGCTCAATGTCCGCTACGTCCTCGCCGATCACCCGGTGGCCGATCCGCACTTCGTCCTGGAACGTCGCTTCGGCAGTCTTTCGCTGTTCCGCGTGAATAACTACCACCCGGAGCCCTTCACCATGCTGGGGCCCGGACGGGCCAGGCTTTGGGATTTCGACCCCGAGCATCTGCGATTCGACGTGCAAGGAACCAGTCCCGAATCCCGATTGAAGATCCACGTCGCCTACCACGATCGATGGCAGGCCACGGTCGCCGGTCGTCGGGTACCCGTCCACCCCGCCCCCGTGTTCGGCGCTCAGTACGAGATGGTCATGCAGGTCGACACGCCGGTCTCCGGGACGGTGGTGCTCGACTACGTGCCGCGCCTCTGCGACTGGCTGGGGCGCGCAGTGACCCTCGCGACGCTCCCCCTGTTCTTGGTTCTGGCGCGTTATGGAGCCCGCTACCGGCTCCTTTCGCGAATCCGATGGTCAGGCCGCCCCAGGGTGCAACGACTCCTGTGGGTCCTGGGGCTGCTGGGGGCAGCGCTCACAGCCATCGGCGTCTCTCGCTGGATGCGCACCCCGGAACGGTTGCTGCGCCCCGCATCGCTGTTTCGTACCGACCCATCGCCGCAGCTGACGCTGCGTCAGAACCCCTGCAAGCCAGTGGGCAAGCTCGTGTACCAGTGTGGCCCGGAACGGGTCGCCGCCGATGTCATCCCCGGACTTTACGGCAGTCACGGATGTGTGGGGACGACGGCTGCCGGCCCACTGCAGGTTGCCTTTCGCGCCAAGCTCGGTCGATTCTTGCAGCTTCGATACGATCCGGGTGTCGATTATGGACATCTTCGAGTCAGCGTCGACGGACAGGTCCTGTTGGACGAGGCCACCCGCCCCGTCAAAGAAGGGCTTCAGTTCCTGCAGGTGGACACCCGGGCCTTCGCCAAGCGCCCGGCGTCCCGAGTCGAGTTGGTGCTAACGGCGGGACCCATGCGCTGCTTCGATGTCACAGTGGGCGGAACCTGACGTCGGCTGCGCCGCACCAGCCACCAAGGACATGGGTCTCGGGGCAGGCCTTGGCGAGCAACAAATCGCCGGCCCGGTGCCGGGATTCGGCAGGCTCTGGCAGGTGGTGTAAGCTGCCGGTCGGGTTCGATGACGACCCCCCACTGGAACGCCGCTTCGTGATGCACGCCGACGAGCAAACCGAGAAGCTTGACTGGGAGCGGCGTCTTCTCCCTCGGCTCAAGGGAAGGGAGCGGCAGGCGTTCCTGGAGCTCTACCAGAGCTTCGCTCCGCGGTTGTACACCGAGGTGTTGATGCCGTTGCTCGGCAACCCGAGCGCTGCCGAGGATGCGCTCGCCGAGACCTTCCGCACCGCCCTGGTCAAGATCGACGGTTTCGAGCTCCAGTCGACGAGTCTGTTCTTCTGGCTGCGGCGGATCGCACGCAACAAAGGCCTGGACATGCATCGCGCTGCCAAGGTCACCGGTCGAGCCCTCTCTCGATTCGAACAGATGGTGGTGCCGGTGATGGGCTCCGATCCATCGCCCGAGTCATTGCTGGGGCTGAAGTGGGACGGGCCGGGCTTGGCGCGCAAGGTGCAGGCCGTGCTGGCACAGCTCTTGCCGCGTTACCGCCAAGCGATCGAGCTGCGCTTCCTGGAGGAGAAGTCCCGTGAGGATTGTGCGAGCGCCATGAACGTCAAACTCGGGACCTTCGACGTGCTGCTGTTGCGGGCCCTGAGAGCGTTTCGAAAACGATGGGAAGAGCAGGGCGAGAGCCCGGAGCCAATCCCGGACAGCTACGCCTGAATACCAGAATGGTTTCGGATATTTGCCCACGGACCGGGGCATTGTGCCCCTACCCGTGGTGTCGTTCGGGACGCTTGCGCTGCCGGGCGGCTTGGGATTGTATGCTCACCGTTTGAGGGGTGTCGACCGTGACGACCCCGGTTCATCCCACTGGAGGGTATCTCGATGCGTTCCAACACCTTGCGTGTAACCACCTCGGCAGGCGCTCTGATTCTCGGTTCTCTGGTTCTCGCCAACTGCGGCAAGATGCCGGGCGGCATCCCTGGGGCCGGGAACTGCCCGGACATGGCCAGTGCAGAGGCCGTCGCCAACTTCGACTGGGCCAAGGAGTTCAAACTGGACGTCGAGGCAGGCGCCAAGCTCAAGGGTGGGGTGACGGCTGCGGTGAACCTCAAGGCGTTGGCTGCTCAGATCGACGCGGATCTGAAGGCAGCGTGCGGCGGCCTGGCCAAGGATCTCGGCGCCGCCGGCGATTTCGACTCTGGCGAGGCGGCCTGCAAGGCCGCGATCAAGGCCATGGGCGACGTCAAGGCCAAGATGGGCGCGAAGGCCAGCATCGATCTACAGGTCAAGCCCCCAGTCTGCTCGGCCTCCATCGATGCCATGGCGGAATGCAGCGGCAAATGCGATGCCAGCGTCCAAGGTGGCAAGGCCGACGTCAAGTGCGAGGGCGGTGTCTCCGGACAGTGCGATGCCAAGTGCGAAGGCTCCTGCGAGATGAGCGCTGCCGCCAAGTGTGAAGGCAAGTGCGAAGGCAAGTGCGACGCCAAATTCAAGGGAACCTGCTCCGGCAAGTGCGAGGGCAAGTGCGGTGCCAAGAACAGCTCGGGGCAGTGCGACGGAACCTGCGAGGGCAAGTGCGAGTCGGGTGCCAGCGGTGAATGTGGCGGTAACTGCGAGGGCGGCTGCGAGATCAAAGGAAGCGCCGAATGCAAGGGAACCTGTTCCGGCAAATGCTCGGTTGACTTCAAGGAGCTCAAGTGCGACGGAAAGCTCGAGCCCCCCAAGGTCAGCGCGGAGTGCAAGGCCAGCTGCGACGCCGATGTTTCGGGCAAGCTGAGCTGCACCCCGGCGCGCATCGCCCTGAAGATCAAGGGTTCCGCCGACGCCGCCGCGGAAGCCCAGTTCCGGGCCGCCATCGAGAAGAATCTCCCCGCCATCCTGAAGGTGGCGATCGGCATGAAGGATCGGGTGGAGGGGGTTGCGGCCTCCGTGCAGGGCGTGGTCGAAGGAGCGCAGGCGGTGGCCCAGGCGGGCAGCTCGGGCGGACCGGCCATGACCGCAGCGCTGACCGCTTGCGTCGCGGCCCCGTTCAAGGGAGCCATCGATGCGGCCGCCAGCGTCAAGGCCAACGTCAACGTTTCAGTGGACGTCAAGGCCAGCGCTTCTGCCAGCGGTAGCGCCTCCGGCAAGGCCGGCTAGGTTCGGTTCTCCATCGGCAGCTGGGCAGGATCGGGACTTGCCTCGGTTCTGCCCAGCGGGACCGGCCTCCAGGACGTCACGCCCGCACGGGGGTGGTGCAACACCGGCTGGCTCAACGGGAAAGTTCTAGGCTTCGTTCCGCCTGGGCCAAGACATCGTAGATGGCCGTCGAATCCGCGGCGTGCAGAATGGAGGCGATGCGTTCCTTCCGGACCAGGATCTGACAGAGCTTCTGCAACCAGGGAAGATGCAGCTCGTTGTACTTCAAGCCCAAGACGAAGAAGAGGTGAGTGGGGGCACCGTCCAGCGCGTCGAACTCCACGCCGCCCCTGGACCGCCCGAGGATCATGAAGGGCCGTGAGACTTGCTCCGGGTTGCGACGCAGGGTGTGCAGGAAGGCAATCCCGTTGCCGATCGCGCTGGGCATCACGTTCTCACGCTCGATCAGCGCGCCGACGAACCAGGTCTTGTCCCGCACCAAACCCAGCTGATGCGCCATGCAGGCCAGTTCCTCGACCACACCGGTCTTGCTGGTGGCCGAAAGCTCAGCCTTGACCTGTTCCGCGGAGAAGCAACTGGACAGCTCCAGCATCCGCCGGGGTGTCATGGTCGTCGGGATCGGCTCAAGATAGCGTGGGGTCACGCCGAGCATCTGATCGTCGAGCCAGGTGTCGAGCATCGCCTTGCGAAAGCGCCATTGACTGCCCACCTTCACGCCAGGCAACGTGCCCTCCGTCACCAGCTTGAGAACGGTGCGATCGTTGACGTTCAAGTAGGCAGCCACCTCCTTGATGGTCATCAAGCGGTCATCCCGACCGTCGACCGACGCCGAGGGGTTTTCTTGGACTGGCTTACTTGACAGAATACGTCCCTTTACGTAGAACTACGTTCCCTGTCAATAAAGTACTCAATTCTTCCCCGTCTTGGACGTTGAGCCCAACCAGTGGTCTGCCGTCTTTTTTGGCAGCCGCATCGCCCGAACAGGCGTCCCATCTGGCGCGATTCGGCCGAAAGGCTCGGATGGCCACCCAGCCTAACCATGGCGGGCCGGCCCAAGGACTTCATCGATTATGGAACTGACCGTGCGCAGGGTGGCCCGGCTCCTCGAGGTACCGGACGAAACCGTCGAGAACTGGATCAGGCAAGACAATTTGCCCGCGATCCGCGTCCATGGGCAGTTCCACATCAATCGCGTGGCACTCCAGGAGTGGGCCCTGTCCCGCAACATCCGCCTCTCGCCAGAGCTCTTCGCTGCCCAGGGGCAGGACGAGACGATGCCGAGTTTGGTGGCTGCCCTGGAGCGCGGCGGCATCCACTACGGGGTAGAGGGCGCACAACGTGATGCGGTCCTGCGCAGTGTAACCCAGCTCCCCGGACTCCCGGGCGGGGTGGATCGGGAGCTACTGCTCGAGCTGCTCTTGGCCAGAGAAGCCCTGGCCTCGACCGGCATCGGCGGCGGAATCGCGTTACCGCATCCACGCAATCCGTTGGTCGTCCAGGGCTCCGAACCGATCGTCCTTTTGGCGTTCCTCCAGCAAGCCGTCGACTTTGGCGCGATGGACCAGCGCCCGGTGGACACGCTGTTCGTGCTGCTTTCGCCCTCGGTACGCAGCCATTTGCAGGTGCTTTCCCTGCTCAGCTTCGCGTTACACGATGAGACGCTGCGCGACCTGTTGGAACGCGAAGTACCGGCCGAGCACATCCTGAATCGACTTCGCCAACTCGAATCCAGCGCGGCAGTCGGCCCGTCGACACCTTGAGCACCCCGATGGCCATGACTCCCCTGGTTGTCTTGCTCGTCGCAGTAGCGATGCTCGGTGTCAGCGCCGTGGTTGCTGGCTTGTTGGGGTTCTCCCCGTCGTGGCGCGTCGGGGTGGGCACGGTCGGCAACGGCTTGGCCTCGATACTCGGGGGCTTGGTGGGTTTTGGCGCCATGAACGGGGGAGCCGAGGAGTCTCTGCGCCTCGCCTGGTCGCTGCCGGTGGGACAGTTCCATTTGGGACTCGACCCACTCTCGGGGTTCTTCCTTTTTTGCCTGTTCACGGTCGGCGGCATAACCGCCCTGTATGGGGCCGGCTACCTGAGCAGCCATGGTTCGGGTCGAGCCTCGGGGCCCACCGTGGCGCTGTACAATTTGCTGGTCGCGTCAATGGCCCTGCTCTTGGTGGCTCGCGACGGCATCCTGTTCCTGATGGCCTGGGAGGCGATGTCTCTGACGTCCCTTCTGTTGGTGACTCGCGAACACCAGGATCCCTCGGTGCAACGTGCTGGGTTCGTCTACCTGGTCGCGTCGCATCTGGGCGTGGTGCTCCTTTTCATCCTGTTCGCCCTGTTGGCGCGCCGCACGGCCAACTACGATTTCGACGCTTGGATGAGTCACCCCATCCCGGCGGGGAGGCTGGCCAATGTCTGCTTGCTGTTGGGACTGTTGGGCTTCGGGACCAAGGCAGGGATCTGGCCGTTGCACGGATGGCTTCCCTATGCCCACCCCGCCGCTCCGAGCCCGGTATCGGCCCTGATGTCGGGGATCATGATCAAGATGGGGATCTACGGGATCCTGCGCACCCAGCAATTCGTCGGCACCCCCGTGGCGTGGTGGGGGCCCCTGCTGGTCGTGCTGGGAGTCGCCTCCGCCATCATGGGAGTCCTTCTGGCCCTGGCCCAGCACGACCTCAAACGCCTGCTGGCCTATCACAGCGTCGAGAACATCGGCATCATCGTGCTGGGATTGGGGCTCGGTGTCCTCGGCCAGAGCCACCATCAACCCGCGGTGGCCTTGCTCGGTTATGCGGGAGCCCTCTTTCACGTCTTCAACCATGCCGTGTTCAAGAGCTTGTTGTTCCAAGCCGCGGGCAGCGTCCTGAATGCGACGGGGCAGGGTCGGCTCTCGGCTCTGGGTGGGCTGCTCGGGCCCATGCCTTTGACCGGATGTGCCTTCCTTCTGGGTTCGGTCGCCATCTGCGGCCTGCCCCCTCTGAATGGATTCGTCAGCGAGTGGCTGCTGTACCTGGCAGCCTTGCGGGCGGGTGGCTCCCTGGACGGACCCATGGCCATGGCCGCCGTGGCGGTCCTGGTGTTCCTGGCGCTGGCCGGAGGTCTCGCCCTTCTGTGTTTCGCCAAGGCCTTCGGCACGGTGTTCCTGGGGGTTCCTCGCAGCCGTCAGGCCACCGAGGCCACCGAAGCCAATGGGTTGATGGGAGCCTCCATGCTGCTGCTCTGCGGACTGTGCATCGTCGGTGGATGCTGGCCGAGCCTGGTGCTCGTCCCCCTGTTGCCCGTAATTGGTGAGCTCAACGGGGCGGGAACACCGGCGGTCGAGCCCCTGACGCTGTTGGCCCCGCTGGCGCGAACCACGGCACTGCTGGCTGGCGTCGTCCTGGTGCTGGTCGTCCTGCGCTGGATGCTGTTACGACGGCGCTCCGTGCCGCTACAACCCACCTGGCGTTGCGGGTATTCGGCAGTCACCCCCCGCATGCAGTACTCGGCCGAGTCCTTCGCCGCACCGGTCCTGTCGGTGTTTGGTGGGGTGTTGGGGCGCCGCGAGGAGCAACAAGGCCCGAATGGCTACTTCCCGGAACGGGCTTCGTACTCCGAACACGCCGCGGACCTGGTGGGGGATCGGTGGCTCTTCTCGGGCATCGCCGCGCTGCTCCGCGCCACAGCCAGGATTCGCGTCCTGCAGCACGGACGGGTCCAGCTCTATCTGGTCTATATCCTAGTCACCCTGGTCGCATTGCTGGTGTGGCAGGTCCTTCGGAAGGGAACCTAGGCGATGCTCGACGTACTCGTGCAGCTCGGGTTGCTCCTGGCCCTGCCACCATTGGGCCTGGGCATCATCAACAAGACCAAGGCGTGGTTTGCGGGGCGAAAGGGTCGCCCACTGCTGCAGGCCTACTTCGATCTCGCAAAGCTCCTCGGCAAGTCCGCCGTCTACAGCCGTACCACCACCTGGATCTTTCGCGTCTCACCCATCGTGGCCCTGTCCAGTGCTCTGGCGGCCGGTCTCGTCATACCGCTTGCCTGCGCCCGTTCGCCTTTTGGCTTCGTCGGAGACCTGGTGGCAGTGGCCTATCTGTTCGGGCTGGGCCGACTGTTCACGGTACTGGCCGCCCTGGACACCGGCTCCAGCTTCGAAGCCATGGGGGCGAGTCGAGAGGCGACCCTCTCGGCTCTGGCCGAACCGGCACTCTTTCTGGCCTGGGCCAGCCTGTGTATCCCTCTGGGGGCACTGTCCTTCGAGCAGGCCCTGTCCACCGGCGCAACCGCGACCTGGGGCGGAGCGCGACCAGCGCTATTGGCCGCCGCCATCCCCCTGTTCTTGGTGCTGCTGACCGAGAACTCTCGAATCCCGGTGGATGACCCGAACACCCACCTCGAACTGACCATGATTCACGAGGTGATGGTCCTGGATCACTCGGGGGTCGATCTGGCGTTCATCCAATACGGTTCGGCGGTCAAGCTGTTCGTATTCTCGAGCCTGGTCGCCCACCTGTTGCTCCCCATCCCGGCGCATCTCGGCCTGAGCGGGCTGGCCCTGTTCCTGGGCGGGGTATTGGGCGTGCTGGTCGTGGTTGGTGTGATCGAGTCGACGACGGCACGGTTTCGACTGTCCCGACTGCCTCAGTTCCTGCTGGCCGCTTCGGTCATCGCTGGGTTGGGACTGTTGGCGCTGAGCTTCCGAGGTGCATCGTGAACGGTTGGGTCGACCCTCTCCTGTTCGGGGTGATGATCCTGGATCTATCCATCCTGGTGACCAGTCGAGTCGCCCAGTGTGTGCGGGTGGTGGCACTGCAGGGAGCCCTGGTCTCTGTATTGCCGCTCTTGCTGCTCCAGCACGGCCCCCATCCGTCGCTCTGGCACGTGGGGTGGATGTCGCTGGGGTCGTTTGCGATCAAGGCGGTCGCGGTTCCCTGGTTCCTGTTCCGAGCCATCCGGGTGGCCAACGTGTACCGGGAGGTCGAACCCTTCGTGGGGTTGCACCTTTCTCTGCTCCTGGGCGCCCTTCTGACCGGCGCCTCCTTCTGGCTGTCTACGGTCCTGGTTCTGCCCGATGCGAGCGCTCCTCGGCTGCTGGTTCCGGCCGCCTTCGCTACGCTGCTCAACGGGTTTCTGCTCCTGGTTTCGCGAAAAAAGGCGGTCACCCAGGTGGCAGGATACCTGATGCTGGAAAACGGGATCTTTGTCTTTGGGCAGAGCCTGGCTCACCAGCTGCCCTTCGTCGTGGAGCTGGGGATCCTCTTGGACCTGCTGGGAGCCATCTTCGTGATGGGGATCGTGATCCACAACATCAGTCGCGAGTTCGACCACATCGACACGGAGCGACTGGACAACCTCAAGGGCTGACTGATGCTGCTGCTCCTACTACTGGCCATCCCCACCATCCTGGGCTTGGGTGCGGCTTGGGTCGACGACACGCGCATCGATCTCGGTCTGTTGCTGACGGGAGCCGTCGTCCATTGCGGTTTGGTGGTGGCGTGCTGGGTGATGGGGGGACCGCAAACCCTCGGTCATTTCCTGTCTCTGGATCCGACCGGCCTGTATTTCTTGACCATCACCAGTGGCCTGTTCTTGGTCGTATCCATCTACTCGGTGCACTACGTCGTGTATGGCACGCATGGGGAGCAGAACTCGCCGCAGCGCTTCGTTCCCTGCCTGCTCTGGTTCGTGGCCTGCATGACGTGGGTCTGTTGTACGCAGCATTTGGCCATCCTGTGGGCGGCCGTGGAAGCGACAACGTTAGCCAGCGCCCCCTTGGTCTATTTCTACCGAAGAAAGGAGGCCCTGGAGGCCACCTGGAAGTACCTTCTCATCTGTTCGGTGGGGATTGCCCTGGCCTTGTTGGGGGTGTTCTTCATGGGCATCGCCTCTTCGGCGATCCCTCACCAGGGTGCCAGCCTGCAGTTGTCGGAGCTCTTGCCCATCGCGCCCCGCCTCTCCAAACCCTGGCTGCGAGCCGCATTCACCCTGGCCCTGGTTGGGTTCGGCACCAAGATGGGACTGGCGCCCATGCACACCTGGCTGCCCGACACACACAGTCAGGCGCCCTCTCCGGTGTCGGCCTTGCTCTCCGGAGCACTGCTAAACTGCGCTCTGCTGGCCATTCTCCGATTCTTCCAGGTCTGTCTGGCCGCGGGGGAGGCCGAGTTTGCGCAGACGACACTGCTGGTCCTGGGACTTTTCTCCATCCTGGTGGCCACGGCGTTCTTGGTCGGTCAGACCGACTACAAACGCCTGTTCGCTTATTCGAGCATCGAGAACATGGGGATCATCGCCGTGGGCTTGGGTTTGGGCGGCGCAGCCACGAAGGGCGCGCTGCTGCATGCCGCCAACCACTCGGTGTGCAAGGCGGGGCTGTTCCTGGTGGCTGGGAACGTGCTCCGCGAGTATGGGACCACGGAGGCCCAGGGGATCCGAGGCGTTCTCGGTCGTCTTCCCACGACCGGTGTCGTCCTGTTCGCCCTACTGTTCGCTCTGGGAGGGACGCCACCATTTGGTCCGTTCGTCAGTGAATGGATGATTCTTCAATACGCGATGCTGCATAACCCAGGGATTGGCGTGGCGTTCGTGGTGCTGCTGGGGATAGCCTTTTTGGGCATGAGCGGGATCGTCCTGCCGATGCTGCACGGTAGCGCAGGCTCCAATCAGCGAGCGTCCGAGCCATTTCTACTGATCGCAGCTCCGGTCGCGTTACTGGTTTCGAGCCTGGTGCTGGGCATCTACCTGCCACCGTTCTTCTCGCGTCTGCTGGGACAGGTGGCGGGCTTGGTGGGAGGTTGACATCGTGCAATCGACACCATCCACGGTCCTGACTACGCCCCAGTGCTGTCCGGTACGGACGGCGGACATCCCCGTCCTGGGAGGGCAGGACTGGGTGTCCATCTGTGAGCGACACGTGGCCTCGGGGGGAAGGGTGAGCGCCCTGATGGCGCGACCCGCCGCCAACGCCGAGCCGTGCACCATCCTGGCTGTTCTGGCCGACGACCGGCATGGACACCTGGGCCTGCTGCAAACCACGACCGACCCCCGGGGCGCCTTCCCCTCGCTGGCGGCTCGGCTCCCCCAGGTGCAGGCCTTCGAACGCGAACTGACGGAGCGTGATGGATTGTCACCCCAGGGACATCCCTGGTCCAAGTCCCTCCTCAATCACCCCGCACCGGGCAATAGCGGCGAACCGGCAATCGATCCAACCCATCCCTTCTTCACCGTCGACGGGGACGGCATCCATGAGGTCGCCGTGGGTCCGGTCCATGCGGGGATCATCGAACCAGGCCATTTCCGGTTCCAGTGTTACGGCGAGAAGGTCCTGCATTTGGAGATCCGCCTTGGCTACCAACACCGTGGCGCGGAGGCTCTGTTGCTTCGAAGCCCGCCGGCCCGGCGTCGCAGTATCGCTGAGTCAATCGCCGGCGACACCTCCGTCGGACATACCCTGGGCTACTGCATGGCCCTGGAGTCCCTGTCAGACTGCGAGGTCCCCCTGCCCGCCCAGCGGATCCGCGCCATTGGCCTGGAATTGGAGCGATTGGCCAACCACGTGGGGGATCTGGGGGCCCTGTGCAACGACGTCGGTTACCTCCCCGCAAGTAGCTGGTACGGTCGTTTGCGCGGTGAATTCCTGAACCTGCTGCTCTGCCTGTGCGGCAACCGGTTTGGCCGTGGCCTGGTGGATCTGGGTGGCGTCTGTTTCGATATTCCCAAGGACCTTCGGACCCACTTGACCGGGACCCTCACCCAGCTGAGCGAACAGGTCGACCGGATCGCGGAGATGCTCTTCGATTCTGGATCGGTTTGTGCCCGCTTCGACCACACCGGCGTCCTATCCACCGCAGTTGCCCAGGAGCTGGGGCTGGTCGGACCGGTGGCGCGGGCCTCGGGTTGTGGCCGAGATATCAGGAGTGATTACCCCTTCGGGGTGTACCGCTACTCTCACATTCCGGTCTCGGTCGCAGACACCGGGGACGTGATGGCCCGCGCCCTAGTACGCTGGCTGGAGGCCCGGCGGTCGATACAGTTCGTCAGTGAACAGCTCCAGCAGCTCCGGGATGAACATTCGATTCGTACGGCAGTCGGACCGGCTCGCCCGGACTCGCTGGTCATCGCTTTGGTGGAGACCTGGCGAGGGGAAGCCCTGCATCTGGCTGGCACGGATGCTGAGGGAAAACTCGCTGACTATCGGATCGTGGATCCGTCCTTCCACAATTGGTTCGGCCTGAGCATGGCCCTGCGTGACCAGCAGATCTCGGATTTTCCGCTCTGCAACAAGAGCTTCAACCTGTCCTACGCGGGCCACGACCGCTAACAGACACCATCCCGCTTGGGTTTTCCCACCTTCCCCGATGTTCAAGCTACTCGCCAACCGATTCGTGCAAGGCCATCGGACCGTCAAGTATCCGAAGGCCGAGCCAGTCTTCCCCGCCCGCTATCGCGGACGTCCCCAGCTGAACGTCCTTTCGTGCGCGCGTGACTGCACGGCCTGTGATTCGACCTGTCCCACCGGAGCACTCCGCCGAAATCCCCTCGGGATCGACCTGGGAGCGTGTCTGTTCTGCGGAGCCTGCGAGCGAAGCTGCGCCCAGGGAGCCATCCACTTTGGCTCGGATTATCGCCTGGCTGCAACCGACCGCTCCCATCTGCGAGTCGAGCAGGAGCTGCCAAGACTGGCGCAGGCTCTCGCCCCCCGACTGCGTCGTCTGCTGGGGCGATCCCTGAAGCTACGTCAGGTGTCGGCAGGGGGCTGCAACGCTTGCGAAGCGGATCTGAACGTGCTCTCCACGGTCGGCTACGATCTGGGACGGTTCGGCATCGAGTTCGTCGCCTCCCCGCGCCACGCCGATGGCCTGGTGCTCACGGGGCCAGTGAGCCGCAACATGGCCACGGCACTCATGGACACTTACGCCGCCATCCCTGCTCCGAAGCTGGTCATCGCCGTGGGAGCCTGTGCCATCTCGGGTGGGCCTTTTGCCGGATCACCCTCGGTGCTGGTTCCCGAGCTGGGCGAGCTGAGGGTCGATCTCTACGTTCCTGGATGTCCGCCACACCCCTACACGACGCTCGACGGCTTGCTGCGTCTGTTGGGCAGAATCGAGAGCCGGACCCCCTGAAGCGCCTGCGCAGCCGGACCGTAATGGGGTGAGTTGCCCAACGCTGAGACCGGACCTCACTCAAGACTCGTTGCGGTTCCTCCGCCCATCGCGGGTTTCGGACTGAAGGCCAACCCAGATCCATGTTGGGCGGGCAAAAGGGGCGACCCGAAACCAAGGGTGAGGGTGTACCCTCGGTACCGTTTGATTGAACGGCTAGCTGGATGCCATACTGTGTGGGCCGTCTCGTTCGGCTTCGGATAGGTCAAGAGCATGCGTAGGCTTCGAGCCCTGGTCGCCGTGTCGCTGGTCGGTTGTTCCGGCGCTCCGTTCACGACGGTCGAAACCGGGGGCGCCGCCGGCAGCGGTGGAACCGGTGGAGATCTCACCCAACTCCAGGGTGGTGGACAGGGTGGCTCCGAGGCGGGCACGAATGGTGGTGGACAGGGTGGCTCCGAGGCGGGCACGAGTGGAGACGTCTCCACTGCTGGTCAGGTCATCACTGCCGGGGGAGCGCCAGATGGGGGTGGCCACGCAGGACAGGCCGGCTCCGAGCCAGTGGCCGGGACTGGGATCTCGGGAGCGACCAACGGGGGCATGGGCGGGAAAACCCAAGGTGGCGAGTCCGGCTCGGTCACGCTGGATGGGGGAAACGGCGGGGATGAATTGGCAGGCATGGCCGGTGAACTGGGTGGCACGGCGGGTGCGGCCGGAGCTAGCCCAACGGGTGGGGCAGCCGGTGCCGAGGGAGGGGCGGCGGGTAGCGCCAGCGAATGTGTCCTGACCCCACCCATGTCCTCCGGGGAGCATCGCTACAGGTTGCTGCCAGATTGCTCGGTGTGTTTCCTGGAGACCTGCGCCGGACGACAATACACTTGCGGAACCTTCATCGACGCCTGCGGGAACCAACGGGATTGCGGGGAAGAGCCAGAGAGGCAAGGCCAATCGGCGGACTGCACCGCCAACCTGCCGGTGAAGTGGGTGTGCGGCGATTCGGAGAGCACACCCGCTCCCTTCCCTCTGCCGGGTCCCGGATGCGAGCTGCAACCCACGTACGAATCCCCCAATGGTGGCCAGATCGCCGGGTACTACGCCTGTTGCCCGAGTAGCCTGGAGGAACCCGAACCTCAACCCTCGACGACCCCCGGGCAGCCCTTCGATTTCGAGATCGATCAATCCTGCGATAGCCCCACGACGTACTACCTGGATCACGATCGCGACGGCTATGGCGGTCCGCTCTCTCTTCGTGCCTGCGACGCACCGCCCAATCGAACCATCATCCAAGGGGATCTCACCACCGGTGCGTGGGTCCGACGACCGGGCGACTGTTGGGATGATTCGGATCTCGTATCGCCCGTGGGAACGGGGAAGTCGGAAGCCTACCTTGTGCCCTGGGGGAGCGCGCCAAGCTACGACTACGACTGCGACGGCGAGGAAACCCCCAAGGAGCCTTGGACGGAGCCCGAAGCGTGTACCTACGACAACTTCTCCCTTCGTTGCACCGGGGGCGGCTACGAGCCCAATGGGAATCGAAGCGATTCCGGCGTCGCCGGGATCAACGACTACTGTGGCTCGACCACCAGCATCACCTGCGCCGTCCACGTGGGCCCATACCCGGGGACGTGCGATGCCAATCCAACGACCGGGCCCGTCGCCGCGGTGATGTGCCAGTAGCCCTGGCTCGGCATCAGCCCTCCCCCTGTCTCCCCCTGGTGAAGGACCCGATCATGCAGCCCCTGCCCATACGCGGCGTCCTGGTCGTTCCAGCCGGTGAGCTCTCCTGGTCGGGGGTGCGCGCGTCGGGACCGGGCGGACAGAACGTCAACAAGGTCTCGAGCAAGGTGATGCTGCGTTTCGACTTTGAGCACAGCTCGGTATTGACAGCATCCGTGAAGGAACGGCTGCGTGCCCGCTACCAGAAGAGGCTGGACCAAGACGGCTGCCTGGTGGTGACAAGTCAAGTCAGTCGGGATCAGTCCCGCAACCTGGCCGACGCCCGGGCACGCTTGGCCGGAATCTTGGATTGTGCGTTGCGCCCTCCCCGACGTCGGATCCCGACCCGACCCACCCTCGCGTCCAAGGAGCGTCGGCTCTCCAACAAGAAGCAAGTCTCACAAAAGAAACAACGGCGAGAAAAGCCCGAGCCTGGTTAGCGAAAGCCGGGGGGAGCGCCACCATCGCGACCGATCGGGACTGACCGCGGAGTTGACACGCTGGATCAACGCTGTCTGGGTCCCCGGGCTGGATCATGCCCCCAGTCAGGGTCCCCTGTGACGAATGTCGCCGGGCGCGGCACAGCACAGATTTCGATTATTGTCGAACTTGACCGGCACCTCGAAATTCCGGGCCGCAGTCTGCCGGACCGGACTGGAATGGGTGACATTTCTTCGCGGATCCACCAAGATGGGCCGGCTTGGGGCTCGGCTCAGCGAGCTCAAATAGGCGTTCCGTTGTCCGAATTCGATTCACTCTCGACTGCTGGCGCTCGCCTGGGCCGATACACGGCTTCGCGCGAGGTTGCGAAGGGACCCCTGGGGCCCCTGGTTGAAGTGTGGACAGAAACCGACGACACCAAGCTGGCGGGGCTGGCTCGAATCGTGATGCTCCCCGCAGAGCTCACGGTCACGGAGCGCCAAGAGCTGGTGGCAGCAGCCCAGCGAAGCACGAGGCTGGTCCATGACTGGGTCTTGTGCCTGGCCGATTTCGTGTTCGAGGCGCAGTGGATGGCCTTGGTCCACGACCACGTGGCAGGTCATGCGCTGCGGAACTTGCAGCACCTGGTCGAGGAACAGCAGACCTCTTTTCCCCCAGCGGTCGCGGTGCGCGTCGCGCTGGACATTCTGGCGGGATTGGAGCCGACCCGCGCGCTCTGCACATCGCTCGGAATCGCCCACCAGTTTGGAAACGTTGCCACCACCTCCCTCTACCTGTGCCTCGACGGGCGGACTCGGGCCGTAGATGGACAGGTGCCGGGCACCAGCCTGCGGACCAAGGCGCTGTTGGCCGTACCCGGCGCCGCCGCCTACGCGGCCCCCGAGGTACTGGATGGGCGATTCGAGTCAACTGAGCGTTCCGACGTGTTCGCGGTCGGCGTCGTGCTGTGGGAGCTCTTGACCGGCCAGCGGCTACTCGAAGGGCCAACCGAGGTGGTCGCTGAGCGTCTGCGTTTGGAGCTTCCCAGCGTCAGCCTGGCGCTTTCCGGCGGAACGGAGGTCCCCGCCGAGCTGATCGCCGCCGTCCACACCGCACTGGAGCTCGACCCGCAGAAGCGTTTCGCCAGTTGTAGGGAGTTCGCCGTTACGCTCCAGACGGCGGTCCCGGAGGTTGCAGACTACGCTCGGGTCGTCGAGTTCATCGCCACACTGACCCAGCGTGAAACGACCGAGGCGGCGCTGACAGCGCCATCCAGCCTGCGCCTAAGCGCGAGGCTGGCGGCGGAGCGCGTCGGCTCCAACCCACCGATCTCTGCCAGCTCCGCCAAGCCCGATCCAGACGAGCCTTCTGTGCTGGTTGGTGACCCGCCCTCGACCGAGGCCAACCCCGGATCTGAGCTGAAGCCTGGGTCGGGACAGGGGAGCTCGGAAGCGATGGTTGCGCCCTTGCCGCCTCCGCCGGAGGTGGCCGTACTTCTGGCTCGACCCGCCGAGTTCGAGCCGCGACCCTCCCCTCGCATCCCAAGCCAGCCCCCGCCGCTGGTGGCACCGAGGCCACCCGCAGAGGAAAAGGACGCAGCCGAGGTCGTCGTAATCCGGACCAAACCCGTGGAGGGGGAGGGTTCGTCGGGGACGTTACCCCCGGTGGAGCCCCACCGGAAAAAGCAGATCACGTTGAGCGGCGTCAATCCGCCCCCGTCGGTGCCCCCATCGGCAACCCCTTCCCCCAGCGCTGCCCCACCACCGGCGCCTGCGCCGGTCTCATCGGCAACTCCTATTCCGGCAGCCGCACCGCGCGACTCGGTCGCACCGCGCGATTTGGTCGTGCCGCCCGACTCGGCCGCTCCCGTGGTCCTGACATCGAGTATCCCCCCTGCGCCACTGTCCGTTTCCCGATCGGTACCGCCCTCTGCGCCAGCACCGGCTCTCGCCATAGAGCTCGGTGACGAGCTGGAGCTGGGCAGGCCACGCCGATTCGTGCGCCTCAGCATGACCACTCTCATTCTGGGTTTTTCGACCACCGTGCTGGCGGTCGTCGTGATCATGATGCTGGCTCAGGGCCGTTCTGGGTCGGATTCTGCGGCCCCGCCGGGCAGCTCGACGGCTCGCACCGAACGCGCGCTCCAATCACCTGACGAATCCACGTCCTTGGCAGCATCCCAGTCCGACGCTGACCGATTGAGCGCGGCGGGACAGAAGGACGCGGGAGCAGCTGACGCGAACCCCGCAGCCGGCCGGCGTCCCACTGGGCGACGCTCTTCCCGAGCGGGGAACTACGGGCCCTTGCCCGAACCGGTTCCCAACGAGGAGCCGGCCACACCGCTCCGATCGAGCGGTTCGAGGAAAAGCCGCTACGTTCCGAGTGATCTCTAAGACGGGTAGAAACGCGCCATGAAGCATCGAACCCATAGTGCAATTGCGGCGGCCACGCTGGGGGTGGCACTGCTGGTCTCCACGACGGCTTGGGCCGCCGGTGTGTCGGTGGCCAATGCCAGCGCGGAGCAGCTGGAGGAAGCCAAGGCACCCTACTTGGCCGGAGTCGAGGCCATGGAGGCGGGTCGCTACGCCGAATCCCTGGAGCAGTTCCGTCGCTCCTACGAAGTCGTGGCCAGCCCCAACTCCCGCCTGATGTTGGGCCGAGCCCTGGTTAAGCTGGGTCGGTTGGTGGAGGCGTATCGGGAGTTCGAGGGAACGGCCGAGCAGGCGTCGGAACTGGCCTCCAGCCAGCAGAAATACGAAAAGACGGCGCTCTCCGCGCGACACGAGCTCGACGATCTCAAGGCCGATCTTGCCTTCGTCCGGGTGATGCCGGGGGCTCAAGTGCGCATCGGAGGTCGTCTGATTCCCGCGGATTCCTGGGGCAGCCCTCAACCGGTGACGGCCGGAACCGTGGAGGTCGAGATCACGGCCTCCGACGGTCGCCAGCTGATCAAGCAGCTGAGCCTGGAACCGGGCCTCACCCGCGAGCTCACTGCCGAGCTGCCCCTTTCCACCCGCGGGGGGGACGGTGGCGCCCAGAAGGACGAGCCGGCAGAAGAGGAAGAGGTTTCGGCGGCTCCCGCCGGGGCGGGTTCCGGCATTCCCCGCAAGACCGTGGGATACGCGGTGGGCGCGGTGGGTGTGGTGGGCGCGGTGACGTTCATCGGCCTGACCATTGCTGCCGAGTCCAAGTTTGGGAACCTGAAGCAGAACTGCGTGAGGGATGGTTGTCCGGTGGAGGCAGTCGATAACGCCAAGACCAAGTCGACGATGTTGGGCGTCGGGTACGCGGGGCTCGGGATCGGCATCGTGGGTTTGGGTGTCGGGACCTACCTCGTCCTCACCGACAATCCGCGTTCCAAGTCGAGCACCGCCCTGCACGTGGGGCCGAGCTCCGTTTCGCTGGTTCGACGCTTCTAGGTCGCGCTGGCGGCGCTCTTTTCGGTTTTTCACTTGTCGAAGACGAACGCCGCGCGCCTGCTCGACTCGATGGGG
This sequence comes from uncultured Polyangiaceae bacterium, assembly GCA_964648165.1. GTDB lineage: Bacteria > Myxococcota_A > Polyangia > Polyangiales > Polyangiaceae > FEN-1139. The sequence continues at coordinate 159,172 of CAZYKT010000003.1, forward strand.
ATCCGCTACGAGCTCTGCTCCTACGAGGTGGACGAGGAGCACTTGGATGCGGAAAGCGTTGCCCGCAAGGTGGGTTTGCCTCCCGAGCAGGTCTACAAGACCTTGGTGACGCGGGGCGACAAGACGGGGATCTGGTTCGCCGTGCTCAGCGCCAACGACGAGCTGTGTCGCAAAACGATGGCCAAGGTCAGTGGGAACCGCGAGGTGGAGCTGGTGGCTCTGCGCGAGGTGCAGCCCCTGACTGGTTACATCCGGGGCGGCGTGACCGCCCTGGGGGCCAAGAAGTCCTTTCCGGTCGTCGTGGATGAGCTGATGGAGCTTTTTGACCGCATCAGTGTGAGCGCTGGCCAGCGGGGGATGCAAATCCTCGTTGCCCCGTCGGATTACCTCCGAGCCACCCGGGCCATCGTCGCTCCCATCGCCCGGAGCAAGAACGGTTAAGTCGAGCCGTGGCCGTGCTTTTTGTGGCCGGTGCGGCGTGGTAACGCCGCCGGCGTGACGTTCCCGGTCAAGACGCCCTTGGCGCCAATCAGGCGGTCGGACATGACGCGCAGGACCGACGCCGGTCCGCGCGCGACGATCACCTCCAGGCAACGGTCGTGGTCGAGATGCACGTGAAGGGTGGAGATCACGTGCTCTCCATAGTCATGCTGGATATCGGTCAATAGCTCGGTCAGTTCCCGCACGTGATGGTCGAAGACCAGGCTGATGGTCACCACGGCGGTACCGCCACGCTCCCAGGACTCCCCGAGCAGCTCCTTTCGGACCAGGTCGCGCAGGGCCTCGGAACGGTTCTCGTTCCCTCGTCGCTCCACCAGTTGGTCGAACTCGACCAGCAGCTCCTCCTCCATCGCCACGCCGAACCGAACCAGCTTCGCCATGCCGCAAAGGGTGGTCGAGAACCCTGCCTTTGGTCAACCTCGGCGAGCCTGTCCTCTAGGCTGGGCCCTCACAATCCTGCCAACGGAGCGGCAACTCCAAGGTCACGCTCTCCAACAGCTCCCGATTGGCCAGGATCTCGCGCGTCGGACCGTCGGCCACCACCCGCCCCTCCGCAAGCACCAGGGTTCGCTGGCACACGTCAAGCACCAGATCCAGGTCATGCGAGGCGATGATCCGGGTGTGCTCGAAGGAACGAAGGTAGCCGATCACGCGGCGCCGCGAGGCCGGATCCAGGCTGGCACTCGGCTCGTCCAAGAGCAGGATGTCGGGGGCCAGCGCCAGCACGGTGGCCAAGGCGGCGGCTCGCCGTTCGCCACCGGATAGACGGTGCGCTGGACGATCCATAAGATGTGTTGCCCCTACCCGGCCCAGGGCCTCGGACACTCGACGCTCCACCTCGGGCTTGGGCAGGTGCTGATTCAACGGCCCGAAGGCGACGTCCTGCCCCACGGTGGGCATGAACAGTTGATCGTCGGGATCCTGAAACACCAAACCTACGTGCCTTCGCACCTCGCGCAGGGTGTCTTTGGTCACCGGACAGTCACCCACCCGCACCTCTCCTTTTTGGGGCAACAGAACCCCCGCCAGATGCAACAGGATGGTCGATTTGCCCGCCCCGTTGGCCCCGACCAGCCCCACCGATTCGCCATGGTGAATGGTGAAGTTCACGCCCGACAGGGCGGTGCGCCCGTCCGGGTAGGCGAAGTGCACGTCCTGCATGGATACGATGTGGTGGCTCATTGAACCAGCCTCGCCAGCCATTGGGTCAAATCGACGGCTCTGACCCACACCAGGTATGCCACCGACGTGGCCAAGAAGAGAAGATCCCGGACGCCAAAGCGCGACTCATCAGGATATCGAATCTCCCCCTCGAAACCACGGCAGAGCATGGCCACGTGGATCCGTTCGGCGCGGGCCAGGGACCGCAGCAAGAGCTCACCCAGCAGCGAACGGACCGTACGGAGCGTGGGTCGCGGATGCTCGGGGGCACGCAGGGCGTGGGCGCGCAGCATCCGCCCCACCTGCGCCGCCAAAACAAAACCATATCGGTAAAGGAGCAGCAGCTGGGTGACGAAGACCCGAGGCATCCCCAGACGACCCAACGCCGAGGCCACGCGATCCAGGCCCGTCGTCCCCACCAGGAGCAGCACAGCGGTCAGGGAGAGCAGGAACCGCTCGACGATACTCAGCAGCGATGCCCAACCCCAGCTCAGGGTGAACGAGTCGAAACTCAGCCATGGCTCGGTCTCCAGCCAGGGATTGGCGATCCCGACCACGATGGCGAAAGGAGAGGCAATGGCCAGCCGCGAAACGAGCAGACTCGGGGGGACGTCTCCCAGTGCCACGCCGGCTGCCAGCCAGATCAGAAGCGGCAAGGGACGACTCAGATCATGCCGATCGAACGAGGCCACGACCACCAAGAAGGCCAGCGTGGAAAGGACCTTGGCCCTGGCATCGAGTCGTCCGAGCGGGCTGTCGTTACGCGCCAGCTCATCCAGACTGTGGACGTGGGAAAGGGCTCGATTGAGATGGGTCAAGGGGCTTGGGCGGGAGCCCTAGCTTTGGCCCGGGAGCGCAGCCGATGCAAGCCATACCCAGTGCCCAGCGCCAGGAGCAGCGTCAGCCCCGCCCCCAAAACCCCCGACACGCTCGTTCCCGGGTCAGGCGCCGGCCAGCTGGGTTCTGATGCCTCCTCCGGCTCGGAAGCTCCAAAGGAATAATCCGGCAGCAGCGAGGTGGCGCGCTGGACACGAGCCAGCACACCATGAAGACCCTGCTCCGAAGCCGGCAGTTCCTCGGCGCCCGAAACGCGACCCATGGACCACTCGAGGCCATCCGGGTGCGTCGAAGCGAACCAGGATAGGGCGCCCCCGACGACCACGGTCACCATGGCAAATCCCAACAGGATCGGTCGCAACGAGCCCGACGAAGCCGTCGCCGGGAGCCTCAACCGCACCAGCTCGGGCCGTGCTCGCCACACGGTCAGAACGACCGCACAGGTAACCAATCCCTCCACCAGGCCGATGCCAAGGTGAATGGGCAGCATGAACAGAACGAAGGTCCCGAAGGGAAGCTGCGAGATCCCGGACGCCGTCGTCTCCAATACGACCGAGAACGCACCCATGAGCAGTCCCGTCACGGCTGCGACAAGACTGGCAACCGAGAGCCTTCCGCGCGTCGCCTCCTTCCCGGCCAGCGGCAGGAACAGCAACGGATAGGCCACGAAGCAAGTGAACACACCCAGATTCACGATGTTACACCCCAGCGCCAACAGTCCCCCATCCGCAAACAGTAGGGCCTGAACCGTCAACACCGACGCCATCACCAAGAAAGCAGCGTGTGGCCCCAATAGAGCCGACAACAACAGGCCTCCGCCCAGGTGCCCCGAGGAGCCCGTCCCAGGGATGGAGAAGTTGATCATCTGGGCCGCGAAAACGAAGGCACCCAACACGCCCATCAGGGCAGGGCGACTGGTGTCTGGATCCCGTTGCAGACGCCGCGCCGAATATCCCATCAGCCCCAGAGTCGCAACCCAGCCCACCACACCGACACTCGGAGATATCAGGGCATCGGACATGTGCATGGCATCGTCTCCTAAAAAGCTGCCTTGTAGACCACCGAAGACGCCGACCAGAACATTCCCATACGTAGCACACCTTGTCTCCCTCGTGCCACGGCTTCCAGGTGGCAGCTGTGCAGCTGACCGCGCTGGAATGCGCGGGCCCGCGAGACACCACGCATTTCGAGCCCCCTGAACGGCGCGTGGGGACCCCAATTCACGTCTCCGGCCTACTCACTCACCTCCTTCGAGTGACACGACCCTTCGCCACGGTAATGCCCAATGGTTCTGGAAAGCGTGCGAACGTACTGGCCAAGGGTATCCACGTTGCCCAGGGCACCGGTACCGTACGACCCCTTCTCAGCTGGGATCGTGTACAGCGGGACCGCGTCCAGCTCTTCTAGGGTGACCTCGCCGTCTGCATTCGAGTCGGCATCGGCATAGGCCTGGAACCGGGGCACGGCCTGTTCGGATTGGAGGTCATCGTAAAACATATGGTCGCCGTGAACGGTCAGCTCCACTTCTTCCGTGCCGCCGTTGGTCACCAGAACGCCCTCGACCTCCTTACCATCCTGCTCGCCGTGACACTCGTCGAACAGCGTTGCAGGGGAGAAACTCCAGCTGAATGTCTTCTCGTCCCCCTCTGGAGAGGTTGCCGTTCCCTCGACGTGAATGGTGGCTTCCTCGTCCTGTAGGAGGGTTACGTCTGCTTCGGTCGCGAGATCACCCGCTTCGGCGTCGTCCGTGATGGGACCGACCTGGTAGCTGAGGTGCGGCCAGTGCCCGGCCTCGAGCTCGAAACGTCCCAGTGTTCGAGGCGTCCCTTTGGTCTTCTTGGCCATGTCGAAGACCAGCGGGTGTTCGAGCTCGGCCACCACCTCCTCGCCGTCATTGCTAATGGTCACGTTCCGATACACAATCAGGAATTTGTCGTACTTGACGCTCCAGTGATCCTCGGGGAAGACCTCACTCGGCAAGCCCTCCTCGATGTATTCCTCTCCCCAGGTCGTGATCACCACGGTGCCCTGTCCTTCCTCCGAGGTACTGCACGCCGAAGCGCCCAAGGCCGCGAGTACGATTGAAATGGCTCGAATACTGGCTCTCATCTTGGTCATGGCATTCTTCACTTCTGGTAGGAGAATTCGTAGGCGGTCCCCTTCTTCACTCCACGGATGAACCCCTCCCAGGCCAGGGTCCCCGCGATGTCAACGGTGTCGTCGGTCTCGGCAGCCTGGTCGGTGACGTATGCGAAATCGACCTGGTCGAACCAGACGCTCGGTGCCAGGGTCAATGTCACGGTTCCGTCGCCCTCTACGTCGACGCCCACACTGCCCGGTTTTGCGCCAAAGGCACAACCCGAGACCTCGGCCTTGCCGTTTCCGTCGTAGACATCCTTCTCTCCGGCTGTGGCCACGAAGGAGAGGCTCACGTCGTCCTTTTCCGCCGTACCGCGCACCAACACCACGTTGCCGTCCAGGACCTCGGCGTACTCACCCTCGGGCGCTGACGCCCAGGTGAAACGAGCGGAGCCAATGAATCCGGTGATGCCTTCGCCGTCCGCCATGTCCACGTCACCACCAAGCAGGTCGATGGTCTGCGGCTCGATCATCTGCCCCATGGCAGAACCCTCGATGTAGTGCCCCGGATGGGCGCAAGCGGGCCGCACCAGCCAGTCGGACAGAGATGCCAGAAGGTCCTTTGTCCCTCGCTTCGGGGATCGCAAGTTGGACAGAACAGGGTCGCCCGAAAAATAGTAGAGAGCACCGACCGAAACATAGGCCTCGGTCAGCGTCACGTCCCATCCCAAAGCATTGGTCGAGGGCTGGTCCGTCTGGCCCTTGATCTCCGCACGTGTCTTGAAAACGACCATGCGCCCGGTCGTCCCGCTCCCCTGGTCATCGGAGGAGGAGCAGCCAGCGGTGGCCCAAATGGTCAGAATGACAGCGATAGTTGAGAACCTGCGGTACATGGCGATCTCCCGGTTGCGGTTGGCGTCAATTCACGAATGCACTCAAGGTTACCAAGAGCGTACGGGGAGCCCCCACGGTGACGTAGCGCTCGGGGACCAGACGCGCAGTGGCGGCCGGGTTCCAGTTCGCGCTGTACGTGAATTCACTGTCGTACCACTCTTGGTCAAGCAGATTGAAGACGTCGACTCCTAGGGCAATCTCCTTGAAACGGAGCTCGCTCGTCAGATCGAACAGCACGACGTCGTGGCCGTAGGTCCCATAGGGCTGAGGGCGACGGAACACCCCTGTCAACCCCATTCCGAACCGTCCTGTCAGACTACGGTTCCCGATGCGCGCCAAGCTTGGATTCCAGGCGATGTCCTGGCGCAGAACGAGCTCCGGTACGTAGGGAAGACTGTCACCCGAGGCAAAGGTCCGATCGGATTCGGTGAACGTCGCTTTCGTGAAGGTCCCACTGCCACTGGACACGAACCAGTGGTCGGGCTTGACCACGTACTCGAGCGCCGCCCCCAAGCGGCGGGAGGCCGGAACCCGTTCGTTCCTGGTGGTGGCGGCATCGAACACCAGATCGCCGGTTACATCGGTACGGAAGACGGAGAGCGAACCGTTGATCGGACTCTTCCCGTAGCGGAGACCCGCTTCCATCGAGCGTACGCTGACAAACGGCGTCCGTTCACCGTCACCCAGACTCCGTGCCTGTGGCGAGCGAAAACCCTCCCCATAGGCCAGGACGCCGTGAACACCTTGGCTCAATCTGCTGTCCACCGTCACTCGCGGCCCCCAGTGCGCCCCCATGGCAGTGCGCACCTGACCCCCCGGACTCGGTGGACGCAGCTGACGGGCAAAGGCGTTCGGATCGGCCCCCTGCCGGGATTCGTTAGCCGGGGTCTGATCAGCGACGTGATACGCCAGGCCATCCACACGCAGGCCTGCCAAGACACGAACCTGCGAGAGGGGAAGCGTGGTCAGTCCCAGCCAGGCAGCGGCATCGACGGCGCTAAGCTCCGCGTCCACGATGGTACCGAGTACTCGGCTGTTCTCGTTGCCAACGTCCAGCTGGCTCTGATCGATTCGATCGTGCCGCAACGACACGCCGACTTCGAGTTGGTCATCCTGCGACAAAAGGGAGATGGCCTGTCGTGCACTCGTCGTCACACCCAAGGTCGTCGTCTGGTTCTGCAGCTGCGATGTGTCCCCGTTGACTTCGTCAAGCAGGTATCCTGTGTAGTTCTGCTTCAATTTCAGGGTGCGCCAAACCAGGTATGGCGCGACATGCAGATCCGCTCGCCCGCTCCGGTTGACGTACTCCACGACCCCCTGGTAACGTGACGAGTAACCGCCCTGGTCCAACCCGTAGGTATCAAAGCGGTCCAGTCGTCCACTTTCCAGATCGCGGAGGCTCACCACACCGGGGGAATCGAATCGGCCCGCGTAACCGGTCGCCAGCAGGCGCAACCGTCCGGATCCGAGCTTGGTCGTGCGCTGAACGATGCCCGAGGTGCGACTGGCAGCCCGATTGGGCCCGAAACCGTCAGTTGATTGCGTCTCGAACGCCAAGAACTCGGCCGCAGGGGCGTTCTCCGGGTGGTACCCGAGAAAGATCCGTCGCTCTCCGAAGGACCCCACCGTCGCCTTGGCGCTGACCCCGGGTTCTTCATATCCCAGGTCGTAACGAATCGTGCCGGCGACCGCGAAATCCCCTTGCTCCGGGCTGTAGTTGCCCGGCAGTACCGAGATCCGTGACACCACTTCGGGCATGACGAAATTGAGGTCGGCATAGCCCTGTCCGTGAATGTTGGAGACCTCATTGACGGGCACCCCTCCCACCCAGAACTCGAGATCCTGTCCGTGAACAGCATCGAAGCCACGATAGAACACCTGGTAGGCCTTACCCTGCCCACTGTGCTGCGTGATGTACGCTCCCGGAACAACCTGCAATAGATCGCCCCCGGTTCGATGCGGGGCGGCGCTGATAACGTCTTGTCCCCTGCTTGTCTCCGAGGCGCTGCGACGAGGTGCAACCCGTTCACCAATGACCTCGACCTCGACTTCCTCCTGCCGTGATTGAACTGAGGCCGGTTTGGCTCGCCGGGGTAGCGGAGGTATTGGCTGGATTGACGCCGCATCCCTTGCGGCAGCCCGAGACTGAACCGCCCTGGCCTCTCGAAACCGCACCAGCAACCGGATTTTCGCAGCCACCGGTCGTCCGTCAACGAGCGCTGGTCTAAATCTCCATCGTCGCACGGCAGCGAGTGCAGCGTCGTCGAACTCGGGGCTCACGCCGGCCTCCACGCTAGCCTGGTCCACGAGTCCCGCAGCACTGACGGTGGCGATCACCGGTACCACCACGTCGTGCTCCGCAGCGAACTGGCCTGGCCAGCTTGGCTCCGGTTGTTCTACTGGGAGCGGAGGAACGACCTCTTGCGCCTGCGCCGGCCACGCGTGCACCAGAGCCAGGAACAACGCGGCTGCTGCCCGCGGGGGTCGCGTGCTGTCCGGTGGTTGAAGGCGCAACACCATGGTGCGCGACTCCGGTAGCACGTTTCGGTACAGTCGTGCTACTGACTTCCCTGACGGATCTCGTCCTTGCCTGTGAGCCGGAGCACGGGTTGCTTCAGGCGGTACTGCCGCCGGACAGCGGTAGCGCTTCCTCCTTGGGGGCGGGCACGTCCGGCAGCTGCGACGTCGCTGGGCCGGGTCGCACACTGAACGTCCGTTCCTCCTCCGGTATTCTGGGGACGCGAGGCGAAAGCACCCGATAGCCCACTGGCACGATGAAGAGAGTGACGATGGTCGACGTGAACAGGCCCCACACCACGACGGTGGCCAGAGGCCTCTGCACATCAGAGCCGATCCCGACCGCCAACGACGCCGGCAGTAGACCGAATACGGCCACCGCGGCCGTGATCAGGATGGGCCGAAATCGCCGAAGGGCACCCTGAATGATGGCCTCCTCTAGGACCACACCGCGTTGCCGCATGGCGTGAATCCCGCGAACCATCAATACGCCGTCCATCATGGCAATTCCGAATAGCGCCGCCAGGCCTACACCGGTCGACACATTCATGTGCATGCCTCGCGCGTAGAGAGCCAGGATCCCCCCGACACAGGCGAAGGGAATGCTGGCAATCACCAAGAACGCTCCGCGCAGCGAGCCAAATGCGGCCCAAAGGAGCAGAAAGAGGAGTCCCACCGTGACAGGAATCAGCAACCGAAAGTGTTCATAGGCCCGCTCCAGGTTCTCAAACATGCCCAACCACGCAACCCGATAGCCGGGGGGCATACTGGCTCCCATCTCGCTCTGGAATCGGCGTCGTGCTTCTTCGACGAACCCAGCCGAATCGCGCCCGACGATGTCGCAACGGGCCGTGATGATCCGTTGGCCGCTCTCTCGGGCGATGAGCGTCTGTCCGTCCGAGATCTCGATCTTGGCAACTTGACTCAATGCAACGGATCGGCCCTCAGCATTGTGCAAACGCAAACGCCCTATGGCCTGGGGAGAGTCGACCATCTCTCGGTCCAGACGGACCGTGATATCGAACCGTTGGTCCCCTTCATGCATGGTCCCGATCGGTACGCTTCCCAAGGCAACATCAATGAATCTGCGAACGTCCTCGATCCGCACACCGTGCCGCGCGCACAGCTGCCGGTCGGGGAAGATGTGCAGCTGGGCCTGTGGGCCCTCCTGCTCGATGTTGACGTCTCGCGCACCGGGTATGCTCCGGAGCAACGTAACAGCTCGTCTCGCCAAAGAGAGCAACACTTCCGAGTCCGAGCCGGAGAACTGGACCGCCAGATTGGCCGATGTTCCGTTGGTGTCCTGAGTCACCATGTCGATAATCGGCTGCGTGAAAACGAACCGCGTGGTCGGGTACTCCCTGCGCAGTTCCTCGCCGAGAGCCTCCACCAGTTCCTGTTTGGTCCAGTGGCGTTTCCATTCGCCCTGCGGCTTGAGCCCGATCATCATCTCGATACGACTGGATGGGAATGGCTCGGTCCAAGCCTCGGTCCGCCCCACTTGGGCCGAAATGAAGTCGACCTCGGGATGCGCGAGAACCACCTCTCGGATTCGCTTGCCAAACTGCGCTGTCTGCTGCAGCGACGTACCCTCCGGGAAGTTGGCCTTCACCCATACTGGACCTTCATCCAGGTAGGGAAGGAACTCCACACCCAGACGGGGCACGATGCGCAGGGCCACCGCTGTGAGAACGCAGAGCACCGAGACGACCACCACCCAACGGTGTCTGAGCAGAGTCCTAAGCGTACTTGCGTAGGCACTTCGCATGCCAGAAGCCAGTCGCCCGTCGGGCTCTTGATAGCCACGTCGAAACAGCACGGTCGCCAGGACCGGCACCACGAAGAGAGCAAACAGCAGTGCGCCCCCTAGCGCATACACCATGGTCAGCGCCATCGGCCGGAAGAGCAGACCTTCGATGCTCGTCAAGGCCAGCAGCGGCAGATACGCGACAATGACCATGATCATCGAATACATGATGGGGCGCTCGACCTCCCTGGCCGCCTGTAAAATGACCTGGGCCGGCGGAACGCGATCCTTGCCGGTGAAACCACCATTCCGTGTGGCCTCGGCAAGTCGTCGAGCGATATTCTCACCAACGATCACGGCCCCGTCGACGATAATGCCGAAGTCGATCGCGCCCACGGACAATAGACCAATCGGGATGTCGGTCAGGTGCATCAATACCAGCGCCACCAGCAGAGAAAAGGGTATCGTGGTCGCCACCAGAACGGCCATTGCCGGACGACCAAGGAAAAGCAACAGAATCAGCACCACCAAAGTGATACCGAGGGCTACACTGTGAGCCACGGTGTGCAGCGTCCCGTCGACCAGGTTCTGCCTGTCGTAGAAGGGTACGATTCGCATACCCTTCGGGAGTTCGACCTGATTGAGTTGCCCGATCGCGGTCTTGACCGCACCCAGCACTTGCGAAGGGTTCTCTCCCCTCCGCAGTAGGACAATCCCCTCGACGGACTCGTCACTTCCATCCTTGCTATAGATGCCCGAACGCGCCATTGCAGCTGGACCGATGGTGGCCACCTGCTTGAGATAGACAGGGCTTCCACCAACCGTTTTGATGAAGATGCTTCCGAGCTGCTCGACGTTCTCCAACAGACCGCCACCCCGAATGACGAGCGACATGCTGCCTCGCTCCAGGACACTCCCGCCTGCCGCCGTGTTGTTGGTTTCGATTGCGTCAACCAGATCGTCGAGGGTCAGGCCATAGCGCTCCAGCTCCGCTGGACGGAAGGTGACTGCATACTGCTTAGCCAGACCGCCGAAGTTGGATACATCTGCCACGCCTGGAACCCGAAGCAATCGCGGGATGGCAATCCACTCATTGGCGGTCCTAAGATCCATCAGATCTGCGGATCCATCCGACACCAGTTCGTACCGGAGGATCTCCCCGCAGGGGGATGTTACCGGAGCCAGATCCGTGCTCGCCCCGTCCGGAAGCTCGACCCCCGAGAGCCTCTCCTGGACTCGCTGTCGCGCCCAGTACGTCTCGGTTCCCTCTTCGAAGAGGAGCTGAACCAGAGATAGGCCGAAGATGGTTTGCGAACGCACCGTCTCCACTTTGGGCACGTTGCGCATCGCGATCTCGACAGGAACGGTCACCCGGCGCTCGACCTCCTCGGGGGCACGCCCGGGGTACGACGTGATCACCCACACGGTTTGGCCGGCGATGTCCGGATATGCGTCCACCGGCAACCGGAACAGGGCAAGAACGCCCAACATGCAGACCACCAGAACACCGACCAATACCAACCAGCGTCTGCGAATCGCCTCAGCTATCAATCGGCCGATCATGAACCACCCAGTGCAGGCACCTGTGGACGCTGAAGGGTCTCCAACATGGCCGGTTTCAGTAGAATCGCTCCTTGACCGAGAACTTTATCGCCGTCCTTCACACCATCCAGAATCTCGACCAGAGTGTCGTGCACCTCCCCTACCTGCACAGCTGCCACACGCCAGTCCCCGTCTTCGGCACGAATCAACAGATAGTCACTCCGACCAATATGGACAACCCCGGCGAGAGGGACGAGAACCACCCCCCGTTCGTCGGTGCCCAAGCCCACATCGGCAAACATGCCGGGACGCAAGAGGTCTTCCGGATCATCGATAGTGAAGAACACCCGGATGGAGCCCCTCTCTCTGGACAGAACGGGTGAGATGGACCGAACCTGCCCGACGAACTGTCTCGGGCCGACGGCCAAGAACTTGGCCTCACACTGCTGTCCGACCTTCACTCTCGACAACAGGGCCTCGGGCACATCAGCCACCACGACGTCGATATCCTTGCCGGTCACGCGGAGAAGCTCTGCGTCAATCCCCGCGTGCTCGAGCTGCTGCCTAAGCGCAACTTCCGCTCGCTGCGCGAGGCGCAGAGCCGTGTTGGCCTCGTGAAGCTCCTTTTGGGCCTCGATCTGAGATTGGATGAGCTCCGTCTCGGCGGTCGCCAAGTCGCGCTGCGTCTCCGTACCGGCCTCCACGAGCCGTCTCAGGCGCGCTATTGCCGCTTGCTGGGCGGCCTGTCGCGTGTCGGCCAGTTTGGTAAACGAAGCAACCTGTGCGTTCGCGAAGGCGATGTCGGTAAAGGACTTCTGCCAGTCGGCATAGGTAGTGAGGAGGTCTGGGGACTCGAACTGCCAGCTCCTCCCGCCTCCCCGGTCCGGACGCAGACTGGCCGCGATCCGACCCGTCACCGAGAGCACGGCGTTGGTTGTGGTCTGGGAATTGACCCTGACGATCTCGAGCTTACGAACCAGTGGGGATCCCGGCTCGATGTGAACACGCCCCGTCTTGGTCGACCAGACCGCCGTCGTTCGCAACGCTGCCTGCTCACGGGGAGGGGAAGCTGCTCGGTTGTTTTCCGGCCACATCAAGAGAACGAGCAGCCCGCAGCAGATGGCGATGCAAACTCCAAGTTGAGTCCGAGCCCAGCGAGAGCTGCGACTCGATTCGATACCCGGCGTCAGCGAAGCAGGTTCAACGGACGAGGCGGAGTGGTTGAGGCAAAGCGGTTCGGTCATGACATCACCAGTCTTCCCAGTGCGGCGTGATAACGGCCTAACGCGCGCCGGTAGTCTGCCCGGGCGGAGATGTACGCACGGTGCGTTTCCCGGTAACTTCGTTGGGCATCGAGCATGTCGATGAGTGTTCCCCCTCCGGCCGCGTACGCCTGCCTCAAGCTAGTGCCCACCCGAAAGGCCAGCTGCAATTCCGTTTCTCCAAGGCCGGTCGCGTTCTCGAGGGCCACGCTGAGCGATTCGACCACCTGTTCGATCTCGGAGTACAATTTGCGCAGACCAAGCGTCAGTTCCTGATCGGCCTGAAAGCTCAGCGATGCGGCCTTGGCACGATTCCCCTGGTTTCGATCGAAAACCGGTAGACCAAACTCAATGCTGGCTCCCCAGGCCGTTACGTCGCGTGCTCCGATGGCGTGTTGGAATTGGTGCACGGCTTCGACCCCCACCGTGGTTTCGGGCCACGCGTTCCGCTGCTCGACGGTCTGACCTGCTTTGGCCTGCGCCGCTCTCCAACGCAAGGCCACGATGTCGGGACGACGTTCGGCCGCAATTCCAAAGGCTGCATCAACCGCCAGGGGCCGGGTATCGAGGGGGCCGTCCAGCGTTCCGCAAACCTCGAGTTGGGTGGCAGGGTTCCTCCCCCCCAAAAGAGCGCCCAGCGTCGACTTGGCGGAAAGTGCGGCCAGCTCCGCCAGTCGCTGTTCTCGTTTCGCACTGTAAAGCTCCAGACGCATGCGATCCAGCTCAATCGGAGTGCGACCACCGCCGGCCACAGCCGTCTGAATGGCGGCTTCAGCCTGCTTCAGACAGTCGACCGATTGGGTCGACACTGTCAGGAGTGCCTCGGTCTCGAGGACGGTCCAGTAAGCATCCACCGTGTCCGCAACCCGTCGTCGAACCGTGTCCTCGTATTCGGCCTGTGCAACCCTGATTCCAAGATTGGCGCTGGCCATGGCCGCCGATCGCTTGCCGAAGAGCAGCCAGTCGATGGGATAGCTCGTGCCCGCAGCCACCTCACTCGGTCCACCCGGTTGCTCCACGGTGTAACGGCGACTCAGAGGCAATAGCCCCACTGATACGCTCAGTTGAGGATTGGGTACCAACGATGCGGTCTCCCGATCGGCCCGTGCCTGATTGATGGCCTCACGCGCCGCACGAAGCTGGGGCCCATCCAAGCTCAGCTTGACCAGTTGGTCGAGCGTGAGGCCGCGTTCGGCAGCACAGGCTACCCTCGGGATCCTGAGCGTCCCGACGGTGAGGAAAAGCGTACTGAATGCAACGAAACCGACTCGTCGAACCGAGAGCATCTGGTGGCTCCTTCCTTGATAGGCTCCGTCGCGGTCTGGACACCAGCTCGCCAACGGACAAGCGCCAAGATCAGTCAGCTGCCCGCGACCAGAGAGCAAGCAGGACCCAGAACTCGGAGCGTCCCCGTGTTCTCGCGACCGTCGCGGGTCTATCCTGCAGCGACGCTAACTGACGAGGGGCGGCGACTGTTTGGGAGCGATCAGAATCAGCTCAACGGGTTCGTTCGCGCTGCCGTCTAACAGTTCAACCCGTTGCTCCGGAAGGAACGTTGCACGGAGTGCCAGTGACGGCGCAGAGGGCGCAAAGGCGAGCTGGACGACGAAATTCGAGAACGCGCAGGCTGGTCGTGCGTCAACTCCGCCTGGCGGGGTCGCACCAACCCAAACGCCCCTGGTCTCAGTGGAACCGAGGGGGCGAGATGGAGCCAGGCCTACACGCTTGGGACCAGCGTCTTCGATGCGATGGTGCTCGAGACAGAAGACGTGCCGGTGAGACGCAAACGCGATGTGCAGCCCAGGCATGGCCGGAGCAACTGCCAGCCACAATCCACTCAGAACGACGAGAAGCGTCCTGAAAGGCCGCGGGTATCTCACTTTCATCGCGTGTCGCACGTCTCTGTTCCCGACCTCGGCGCTCCATGGTCTTTCGTCTTCGGTCCGTCAAGCCATTTCAACCCGGGCGGCAGGCCGGAGCGGGGCCGTTCCTGGGGTGGCGGCTTTCCGATTGGGATTGCTCACAACGAACGGTCATCTCCGTGACTGACGAAGAGCGCTGGCGGCGTCACAACCCTTCCTGCCTTCTGCTTGGCAGCTTGGGTCGAAGCGACTCCAGGCTCGAAAGCGCACGACCACACTGACTCAGGGCCCAAACCCTTCGTTCTGTTGCGCTAGTGGCCCCTGCATCGGGTACTGGAGAACGAATTCGCTGTTCGCGTCGGTCTCGTAGGTATCCGTCCAGGGGGAGTACGTCTGCACGCGGATCTCGTCCAGGGAAGGGTAGAAGGTCATGATCCGAAGGCGACCATTGCCCCCGCTCTCCCTGGCCTGGTAGTCCGCCATGACTTGGTGCACCGGAAGGCCATCATCATTGAACACGATCTGGCGGCATTCACCATCGCTCAGGTGCATGTGTCCGCAGAGGACCAACTGCAAATTTTTGTGGTGTCGGATCAGATCGTTCCAGAGGAATGAGGTATCTCCCCCGAATCGGCTGCAATCGGAGGCACCGTAGTAGTTGCCGTGGTCGTCGAGCAGAGCGTGCGTCATCAGGATCGCCTTCCGATCCGAATACGCGGACAGCACTCCGTAGGCCCAGCCCACCTCGTCGGCAGAGGGACAGAAGTCCACGCCGATGAAGACGTAGTCGTCGTTCGCGATGGTCAACAGCACGTAGTGATTGGTGTTGTCGTTGTAGTCGCCGCCCCACCAGGGCTTGTCACGAAAGCGCGTCTCGGGGAAATGCTGGTAGAAGTACTCCGTGGACCCATCCGGGGTCTGCCCCTGGTGGTCATGGTCCCCAGGTGTCGGCGTGTACGGGATGCCCGCATCGATGATCTGACTGAGGTTGACGTCTGCCACACCCCATTGGCCTGGACTGTCCCAGGAATCAACCAGATCGCCCGCGTGCATGACCATCTGGATGTTGAGGCGCTCCCTGTTTTCGACGATCCATCGCGTCTGGGTGGCAAAAATGTCCGGATAGCTCGCAGCGTAGTACTGCGTGTCCGGCACGACGATCAGGGTCCACGGCAAGATATCGGTTGGCAACCCCTCGGCGGGCCCATCCTCCTGGCTCGAAACATCGCACCGAAGGGCGGGTCTGGCGGCCAGTCTGTCCGAGTCACCGTACGGAACGTCGAAGCTCGTACCGCAAGCCCCCATAACGGTGGCGGGACCGGTCACCCCAAGAACCGCCATGACCCCGGTCAGTTTGCGACGATTCCAGGTCCTCGAGCGGCGCCTCATTTTGCTGCTCCAGGGCGGAACGGGCGCGCCTTCGCCTGGATGGAACCAAGCAACTGGGGAGTCTTCGCGACGATCGCGAGCGCTACCACGGGTCCGGGCATGCTCTGCATCCCAGTCATGGCGGAGATCCTACTCCAGTGTCGAAAAGCCGTCCAACCTAGCGGAATTCCGTGTGGGCTCAGCCAGCTGTCAGTCCTTGGCCGGCGCAGCGGACTTGCTGGACGCCTTCCCCGCTTCCGGCAGATTGGCCCGCGGCGCCGAACGCACCGCTTCCACGACGTTCAGGTAGGTTTGGTCCTTGTCCAGCTCCCCCTTCTGTGCGGCCTCTTCCAGCTTGAGATGGGCGGCGCAGAAGGCGTTCAGCGCGTCTCGCGCCTCCAGGTGGCTGGTCTCGAGCTCCGCGATCTGGGCAAATGTGCTAGCAAACCCCAATCGGTCCAAGACCGATTCGTTCACGCACACGTTGCGGTTGTCCAGCATTCCGCAACGCCGTCCCGCAAAGGCAGAGCGCTTTTTCTCCAACTGGCGCTGGATTTGAACCAACGCCTCGAGCTGGGTGTCCAGATACGGACCCAAGCCGTCACACAAGGTCTTGACCGGTGGCGCAGCGTCCTTGACGAGTTTGTCCATGTCGACTCGGTCCGAACCGGTGTCGACCTGGGTCACCAGCTGGGTCACCGCATCGCGAGCTGCCTGATCGGAGGAGCCCTGTACGTTCACCCAGGCGTTACCGTTCACGCGGGTCAGGGCCGCTTGGAGCTGTCCGGCGGTCTGGGGCTTGGCTCCCGAAGAGAGCGCCGCCATCTTGTCGGCGTGCGCGGCCAGCGCCAGGATGGCGCGCTGCCAGAGCAGATCGCGAGCCCCCGCCTCGGCGCATTCCTTGCTGACGGCCTTGTCGGGCGGAACGGGGGGCGCTTCCATGGTCTCCTTCATCATGCAGACCGTCGCCCCCCTTGGGACGTCTTGCGCGTGACTCGACAGATTGTTGCCCATCTTGCCCACGGCAACACCCGACGTTAGCGCTTGCTGACCACAGCCGAGAACCCCCAACAGCGTTAGCAGCGCGGTTGGCGACTGCAGCAGCCCCGAACGGAACCTCGACAATGGATGGTGCGACGTCATGGACGCTGTATATCGCACCCACGCGGCGCAGGGAACCCGCGCCCCGCAAGCCCTGCCGTCATCGGTGGTCGTCGGGCCGAAGTCGCTCAGCGTTTGAGCTGTGCCAGAGTGGCTTCCAGATCGTCGCTGGTAACGATCACCCTGCTATTGGCGCTGAATGCCCGCTGGAAGCGAATCATGTCCACGAACTGCTCGGCGACGTCGACGGTGGAACGTTCCACGGCACCTGAGGTGACAGTGGCGCGTCCGCCGGAACCGGCCGTGCCGAGAGCGGCAGCGCCGCTTTCGCGACTGGCTGTCCACAGGGACTGCCCGGCGCGACACAATCCCTCGTTGGAGCGAAACTTGGCGATGGCCAGGGCACCCACGGGGAGGGTGCGGCCGTTGGTGTAGCCAGCGAGAACCGTCCCCTGGCTGTCAATGGTCACCCCCGCCAGAGCCCCGGAGGCGTAACCATCCTGGCTCTGGCTGGAAACGCCGCTGTCCATGGCGAACTGGCTGGTGCCCGCGAAGGGACCGGCAGGGCCCGTCCGCGTGCCAAGCTCCAACTCAATGGCTTGCCCTGGGTCGGCCCCCACAAAATCGATGGTGATGGGGGTCGTCGCTGTCTGCGCGGTCATCTGCCCGTTGGCGTTGAACGTGATGGTGCCTCGCCCCACCTGTCGGTTGGTTCCCGGCGTTCCCCCCTGTACGTCCCCCCCCGGTACGATCGAAAACCACTCCCAGCTGTTGGCACCGGTCTTTCGGAAGTAGACGTCGAGATCGTGAGCCTGTCCCAGTGAATCGTAGACGCGGAGCGAGGTGGAGGCATTGCTGGTTCGGTCCGGCGCCTGTGGGTTGAACGGCGTCGAGGGAACGGGGGAACGTGAATCCAGATTGGCGGTCACCGACACGCGCGAGGTGGCAAGTGGTGCGATGGCGGCGGTCCCGATCTTCAGCGAGTCGACGGCAGCAGCGAAGCCACCCTCCTGCCGGGCGGCATAGCCCTGAACTCGTTGTCCCTCCGAATTCGTCAAGTACCCTTGAGCATCGAACCGCAGCTGGCCGGCGCGGCTGTAGAACGTGCCGGTCAGCTCCCCGACCGTCCCGCAGACCACCAGGAAGCCATCGCCGCTCAGTGCAACGTCTGTCGAACGCCCCGTCGCCTCGAAGACTCCCTGCTCGAACGTCTGCCGAACCGCGCCCGCTGCGCAGCCCGCGCCCGGTTGAGGGCCACTGCCGGACGCCAGGATCGAGCGCCCCAGGATATCGGCGAACGTGGCACGCTGCCCCTTGAACCCAGTCGTTCCCGTGTTGGCCAGGTTGTCACCCACCACGGTCAGACCATTGCCCGCCGATCTCATGCCGGACAAGGCAGCGCTGCGGGCTTGGCGAACGGTCATCGCACAGGAGGGATGGGAGGCTCCCTATCCGTCCATGCATGACTCGCGCCAGCCGGACTGGGGGTGGAGGGTACTGCAACTCCCCGTAATGACAGGCCGACCGGGCGTCATGGACCGGTCGCATCGGACGATTGGGTGTCAGGGAATTGACGGCGCGGTCGTCCCCTGTCGTATCTGTCGCCGAATGCCCCAGGTCAGGTACAGCGCGATCACGAGCCACATCGGGCACGAGATCCACAGCCCCGCCTTCAGCGTGTCTGGGAAGTAGGAAAAGACGACCCGATGGGATCCTTCTTTCACGTGGACAGCGCGGTGCAACCCACCGTTCACCGAGAATAGGGAGCCGGGCTTGCCATCAACCGCAACGGTCCAGCCTGGCCAGGGAGCGTCGGTCAGCGTCACGATCCCTTCGGAGGCGAGCCGAACGTCGATCGCGACCCGATTCGGCGAAAGCTCGGTGAGCGTGACGTCGTCAGCTGAGGGCTTTGGTTCCTTCCCCAGGAAGGGAGCAAGCGCCCCGGGCAGCGCGCCGCCCTCCTCCTTGTCCCAGAGCAGCCGCTCCTCGGCTCGATGCTCGGGGCTCGCGATGCGACGTCGCGCCAACTGGGCTGACGACAGGACCTCGATTGAACGGACCACGAAGGCGCGGGGCAAGGCCTTGGGGTTCTCGTAGATCAACAGGCCGTCCGTCTCGGCAACCTTACGAAATCCGTGGAACTGCTTCTTCTGAGCCGAGGGAAAGGCTTGGATTGGGGTGGGGGTGACCAGGAAGCGCGCGCCCTGCGTCCGCTCCAGAGGACCATATTGCAGGGAGGCCATCTTCATGACCTGACGGTCCGGATCCTGACCCCGCGTCAGATTGAAGGTCTGGTTGTAGCGCCGATCAACTAGCGTGTCGTAGCCGCCCACGTGCGAGACGCCCGCCGAGATCCCGTGATTGACCGCCCGCAGCCCGGGATGCATCAGCACCCGCTGCTGCCCTCGATTCAACCGGTTGAGCGTGCTAATGGTCTCTGCTGGCAGCTCGAAGTCGGAAGCCGGGCGACACTTGAGCTTGGGCCAGCCAAACACGACCAGATCGAGCAACAGCACCAGAACCAACGCACGGCCCAGGATCTGACGTCGACCGGGCCAGACCATTCCGCCAATCAACAGCCCCCCGCCCACCACCGCCAAGAGCAGCGCGAGGCCGAGTTGGTTTCGCACATAGGCAACAAGACCTGGTTCCGGGGACGCGAGGGCTCCACCCACGTCGTCGAAGAGCATCGCTATCCAGCCCCCGTCCGACGCGCCGTTCGCCCATCCCACCAACGCGACCAGGCTCAGCAAAGCACCGAGGATGACCCGGACGAGGCGTTTGCGCCGCGCCTCTGAGAACTCCTGACTGAGCCACGCGTCGAATCCAACGGCGGCCAGCCAAGACAGGAACAGACCCGCCACCAACACGAACCGGGACGGAGAACGGAAGCGACCCACCACTGGATCCAGATGAAAGTAGAGCTGCAAGAACGGTGCGTAATCGCCGAAGCCGAGCGCCGTCGCCACGCCGGCCAAAACCAAGAACACACCGATTCGGCGCCAACTGCACAGGGACAGCGCGATCAAAACCAACAGGATCGCGGCAACCCCGAGGTACGCCTGGCCTTCCCACCCCGACCAGGGGGCGAAGAAGCCTCGATCCGAGCTCCCCCCGAAGAGATCGGGAGCCAGATAGGTGAACCAATTCTTCTTGGGCACACTGTGGGACGAGGCGAACTCGTAACTGGATTGGAAGGAACGGTTGGAAAACGAGGTGGCCTGCTGCGTGGGCAGCCACTGGAACGAGGTCAGTCCGCCCGCCACGGCCCCCAGCACCAAGAGCCGTGCTGCGGCCCCCAAGGCATCGGTCAGCCGAGAACGAAATGGGATGCCCCAGTCCGCCAGCAGGGAGACTAGCGTGGTTGTCTGGCCCGCATTCTGGCGCAACTCCATTTCGCGCAGGAAGGGACGAGGCCAATGCAGGGGGCGAACCACCACACTGCTGCCCAGCAGGACTCGAGCCACCGTGAACAGGCCCAGCGCGAAGAGAGTCAGATAGATGATCTGGTAATGGCCGGTCGTCAACATCACCGCCAAACCGAGACCAGCCAGAACCGTCCAACCGAGACCGCGATAGCGCAGCGCCCACTCGAATAGCAGCAGTACCCCCGGGAAAAAGGCGGAGGTGGTGATGATGTCGACATGGCCGGCGTAGAGATGAGCGACCATGAACCCACCCAAAGCGTACATCGTGCCCGCCAACACCGACGCCAACCGGCCGAGCCCGAAAGCTCGCATCAACGCCGCCGCCGAAAAGAAGGCAAGCGTCATATGGAACGAGATGGCGAGCTTGATCTCCGTACCGGTGGAGAAGATGAGGCCCAGCATGGTCAAGGGGTATGCCTGGGAGTGGACCCCGGTCTGAAACGGGACACCACTGAAAAGGAATGGATTCCACAGCGGCCAGACCCCGCGCCTCAACCAGGCGTAGGCGTAACTGCGGAGAGGATACTGGTAGGATACCATGTCCGTTCCGCTGCCCCACAGGTAGCCATCCGAAATCCAGACTGGCAAAAGGAGAACCGTGGTGAACAGGGCGGCTATCGCAATAAGCCAGAGGTACTCCCGGACCGGCGCGGGATGATTCCGCTCAGGGCGGGGGTGGGCACCCTTCGAATCGGGCGCCGCCCGTTCGAAACGCTTGACCGACGATGACGACTCGTCGCTGGCCTTCCCCCGCGGAGAGGCTGGACTGCCAACGGCCGATGGCCGGGCTCGCTTGCGGCGTTTCTTGCTTGCCATACCGACTCTCCCTAGACTCCTACACTCCCCGTGAGCGATTGTCATGAACCTATGCTCGAGCCTCGTTCGTACCCTGACTGCCCGCGCCCACCCAAAGCAGGCCGGGTTCGGGTGCTGCACGTCCTGGATAGTCTCGGCCTGGGGGGCGCCCAGAGGGTCGTCTACAACCTAGTTCGGTATGGCCGACGGGACCGTTTCGTCCCCGAGGTGGCCTGCCTGCACGGGGAGCGAGCTCAGCTAGAGTTGTGGGCTTCACTGGGTGTCCCCTGCCATGTGCTATCGCCGCGCCGATCGGTCCCGCTTTGCCTGTTTCACGCCCCACGACTGCTGCGCGCCGGCCATTTCGACATTGTCCACACCCACCTGTTGGCGTCCAACTTGATCGCCAAGCCGCTCGCCGTTCTCAATGGCGTGCCGGTTCGGATCAGCCATGACCATGTCTGTGATGACCGCCGGCAACGGCACCCCTTGTTGTTTTCGCTCGAGAGAATGGCGCACCGGTTCAGCTCCCATGTAATCGCAGTGTCCCCCGACACCCATCGCGTTCTTGTCGAACAGATGGCGCTGCCTTCCGCACGGGTCAGTACCATCCCGAACGGTGTCGATCTCGAGCATTTCGCCCCCCGCCCATCACCCGAGCGGTCAGCGCGCGAGGCCTGGGGCTTGCCCACTGACGCCCTGGTCGTCTGTGGGGTGGGTCGACTCGCCGCGGTCAAGGACTTCTCCCTGTTCCTCCGGATTGCGGCCCGACTTTCACCCCGTCATCCCAGGCTTCGGTTCCTGCTGGTGGGGACGGGCCCTGAACGCCCCAACCTGGAATCCGAGTGCTCGACCTTGGGTCTGAAGGACCGGGTGACGTTCACGGGGCTGGTAAGCGACATGCCGCGGGTCTACGCTGCCAGCCATATCCTGTTGATGACCTCGCGCCACGAGGGCCTGCCCATGACGTTGCTGGAGGCCATGGCCATGAAGCTGCCCGTCGTCGCGCCAGCCCTTCAGGGTATAACCAGTATCGTCTCCGACGGGCACGAGGGGGCACTGGTCGCCTCCCGAAACGAAGAGGCCTACGTCCACAGGGTCGATGCTTTGCTTCGAGACGAAGCCGAGCGCCGCAGGCTGGCCGAGAACGCCCACAAGAAGGTGCAGCAGTACTCTGCACTTCGAATGGCCCAACGGGTGGAGGAGCTCTACGAGCGCTGTTACTCGAGATCCTTGCAGCAGCGAAACCCTAGGTGATAGTTGCGATGGCTTTCCGGGGAAGTCAGCTCGGTGGCATGCCAAGCCAGCGCCCTCCAGTGGCAGTCGTCGGGATGGGGGTGGTGCAGACCGAAGGCGAACCAGCTCCCCTTCATCTCTGTCGCACCCGAACCGCCCTCCTTGCCAAGCTCGGTCGAAGCCCGGGGGATGTTCATGTGCTCGGCTGCGTTCCCGTGCTGGTCGTAGACTCCGAAGGGACTTATGCACCCAGGAAAGGCTCCGGTCGGATAGGTGTTGCTGCCACACTCCGCCCAGCCGCCGGCGATGCATCCCGCGCTCTTCTGGCCACCAACGGCACAGGTCTCCGGCCCCGGTGGGTAGCCCGTCGCGTAGACGATCCTCCGGTCGCGATTGTGCAGGTAGCTGGCCTCCAGCCGGGGGCGGGTAAAGTCGTAGGCATCGGTCAGGGGCGTGACCTGCCCCGCGCAGGCCTGCTCCCACTCGTGGGCGTCACAGAGCCGTTTGCCCAGAACGTGGCAGATTCGTGCCGCCTCGGAAGCCCGAACCCATACCACCGGGTACTCACAGGGAACGTTGGGGAATTCGTACTGATCGATGCACCGGCGCGCGGCACTCGGTTCCTCCCGCTCGGGATCATAAAGCGCCACCATATTGGCCGCACCGCACAGAGCCGCGTCGTCGAGCGCGGGCGCCACGGCGGCGCGGCGAGCCCGACACTCTGCCTGACTCATGGGGTGAACGGAGATCTTGGGGTTACCGATCCCCAGCACGTCCGAGGCTTCGAAAACCTTCTGCACCTCGAGCAGTTCACGGCTCCCCACGCCCAAGCCTTCGACCAGGACCCGGTAGAGTTGGTCGCGTTGCTCGGCCAGATCACCGGAGTCCTCCTGCACGGGATCCGGGGGTGGCTTCGGCTCGGAGGTGTCGACCATGGACGCCGCTCGAACCAACAAGCTTTCGTCGATTCGGCTCAATAATTCGGTGCCGGGAGCTCGCAGCCGAGGCATGTCAGTCACTGGCTGGTCCGTCCAGGGCATCCTGCCAACTTGGCCCCACCAGGCAGCGGCGCCCACGCCACCCAGGGCCGCGAGCGCCACGATCAGCGTGCCCCCCATCCGTTTCATCGGGTCAACAGTTCTCTGACCCAATCGACCAGGCCCAGGTCGAACGGCTCAGGCCGCACCGACGCAGGCACTGGTCTGAGATACCAACGCACCGTCCACGGTTTGCCAGTCTGCCCCGGCTCGATCGAGCCGAGCTCCCCCTGCGGTTCGAGTTCGACGTAGCTACGACCCGGGTTGGCGTACAGCTCGATCTCGGACTCGCCAGGAGCGCTCTTTCCGGGGTGCAGATCGGGAAAGGTCTGAACGAGTAACAAGTGCTCGTGGACATGCGCAAGCCAACCCTTACCGTCTGCGAACGTCTTCTGGCCTTCACGGACCACGACCGCTGGGTCGTAGACGTACCAGACGACGCCATCTCGCTGTTGGATGGCGAGGTCGTCCCGTCCCACACCGCCCGGACCGGCGGCGAAGAAGGTGATGCCGCCTGCCGCCACGCGGGTGATCTGCCAGGGGGCGAGGCGGAGCGGCTGTTCCCCCACGTTCTTCATCCGGTAGGTTACGTCCATCGCTCCCCGCTCGGGCACCGGCAAGAAGCGCTTGGTGAGCACCAGACGTGAGCCGTCGGGCAGCACGCCCACGCCGCTCTCGAGTGTCGCCTCTCGGTTGGCGTTCACGTCGCACGAGAAGGGCCCCGAATCCAGCGCAACGATGGGCGGCCATCCCCAGGCCGCCTGTGGGCTGGGCCAGAAGGTGGAGCCGAAGTTGTTGGCGTTGTCCGTCCCCGCGACGACGCCTGGCTCGAGCAGCATGTTCTGGCCCTGCCAGGCCAGACGAACGATCCTCGCCCCCACGGCGAGATCGATGCCGAACTCGATGGGACCCAGGGCGTAAGAAAGGAGGTTTCCTTCTCGAACGGGGCCGCGCACAGCGAAATCCGGCATATTCAGCTCCTAATCCTTCCAGCCCCAAAAATCGAGGGCAGAAACCAAACCTCCCCAGGCCCGAGCCCCCCGGGCCACGCGTCTCTTGGCAGAATCAGGCCTCGCGCTTGGACCGCAACCGAGCCATCTGCTGCTCGACGCGCAGGCGCAGACTGCGGCGCAGTTCCCGCCCCGAACTGGGCGCCACCATCAGCCCGACGCCGACTCCCAGGGCCAAGCCGACCCCCAACCCTCCTGCCGCGGGAATCAGCGCCAGCCGGGCCAGCAAACGGCGCAGGCTGCGAACCAGCGCCGCGTAGTCCTCCGGCCTAGCCGTAACGGCGCGACTGAGAACCTGTTCGAGCAACCCACGACCAATCAGGGACCAGAGCATCGATTGTCCTTTCCCGTTCGTATCCGCCCAACTTAGGGCAATTTCACCGGTACGGGAACCTCCCCCCCACGCCGAATGTACTCGACGACCAGATCGTTGAGACGCTGGTCAGCCTTGACGCAGGGTTTGGAGACCGTACCCGTGGTCGCGCCCTTACACTCCTTTTGACGAGCCCGATGGCCTTCGCGAACGCCATCGTCCGCCTTCAGCGCTTGTTGGATGTTGTCGTCCAGAAAACGCCAGGTGACGAAGGAATGCTTGGCAGCGGGGGGGGGACGTTCGGTCACCTCCTCACCGGACAGGGTGACGCACGACCCGTCCCAGCGCAGTGCCAGATAGCTTTCAGTGGCCCCGGATACCTGAATACCGTCGGCCGACGCCTTCTTCATCCTCAGGACCAGCACCTCTTCGTCGAACTCGAGCCACCCCTCCCGCGTCATGCCACCGGAGGCGTTGATCGCCTCGGTCTTGCGGGTCAGATAACGTCGTACCCACGGCTGTTTGCTCTGGAACAAGTACAGGGCCAGACCCGGATAGGTGTTCTGACAGAGGCGGTCGACCCACGCCCCGGGAGGGCGACACGGATCCTTCAGAGCACACTCGGTGGGTGGGGTTGAATCGTCCTGGTCCTGATTGGACCGTTCCTCGGATGCCGCGACCGACTCCGGCTCCTCTGGCTGTTTGGCCTCCGACTCCGCGGCAGCCGTTGCGGGCGTCTTCGGCTCCGGACCAGAACCCCCACAAGCCGAGGGAAGACCGGCCCAGCACAGACCGGTCACGACCAACCAACTGGCACTGGCTCGGGAAAGTGGCATGGCGATCATGGATCCTTGGGGGGACGGCAGCTGTCAAGCCTCGAGCTTGGACCGCTATTCCACGGTCACCGTCTTGGCCAGGTTCCGGGGCTGATCGACATCGGTGCCTCGGAGATCGGCGATGTGATAGGCCAAGAGCTGCAACGGTAGAATGGTGACCAGCGGCAGGACCACCTCGGGAACCGCGGGGATTTCCAGGCACTGCTGGACGAGACCTCTGGCCTCGGTGTCCCCCTGCGTCGTCACCGCAATGATCTGACCCTCGCGGGCTCGAACCTCTTGGAGATTGGAGAGCGTCTTGTCGAAATGGGAGTCCCTGGGCAGCACGACGACGACCGGCATGTCCCTATCGATGAGGGCGATGGGGCCATGTTTCATCTCTCCTGCGGCGTAACCTTCGGCATGGGTGTAGCTGATCTCCTTGAGCTTGAGGGCACCCTCCAGGGCGATGGGGTATCCCAATCCTCTGCCCAGGAAAAGCATGTGCTGGGACTGCAACCAGCGACGCGCCATGACCCGAACGGATTCCCCCAGCTCCAAAGCCCCACGCATCTGGTACGGCACCTCGATCAGGGCCTGCAGCACGGTGCGGGCCGCCTCCGCGCTGAGTGAACCACGACGGCGTCCCAACCACACCGCAAGCAGGAGCATGGTCACCAGCTGGGTCGTGAAGCACTTGGTGGACGCCACGCCGATCTCCGGCCCGGCGTGGGTGTACAGGGCGGCGTCGCTGGCGCGAGGGATGGCGCTGTCCAGGACATTGCAGATGGAAAGGCCGGTGGCGCCCATGGAACGAGCGGTTTTCAGAGCGGCCAGGGTGTCCGCGGTCTCACCGGATTGACTCACCGCAACCACCAGGTCCCGCGACGAGAAAACCGGGTGACGGTAACGCGTCTCGCTGGCAAGCTCGGTCTGGGCAGGGATCCGCGCCAGCTGCTCCAGCCAATGACGTCCGCACAAGGAAGCGTGGTGGCTGGTTCCGCAGGCCAGGAACACGACGCGGTCGATCCGGTTCGCCACTTCGGGAGCGAGCCCCAGCTCAGCGTCCACAACGTCGGCCGCATCCCAGTCGATCCGGCCCCGCAGGGTGTCTTCTACGGCGCGCGGCTGCTCGTGGATTTCCTTGAGCATGAAGTGCTTGTAGCCGCTCTTCTCCGCGAGCATGGGGTTGTAGTCGACGGTCCGGTAATCTCGATGGACCGGCGCCCCCTTGAGGGTCTCGAGGCGGAACTCGGTGGCGGTTAGCTCCCCGATTTCGCCATCCTCCAGAAAGAGCACTTTGCGGGTGTGGCCCAGCAAGGCCGGGATGTCGCTGGCGCAGAGCATCTCTCCCTGTCCCATGCCAATCACCAGGGGTGACGCCTCTTTGGCCACCACGATCCGGTCCGGCTCGCGGCGGGACACGATGGCCAGAGCGAAGGCACCACGCAAACGGAGCAGTGCCTCACGAACCGCCTGCAGCAGTGGGAGATTCTGGGCATGGGCCCGATCCACCAGGTGGGCGACGATTTCGGTGTCGGTGTCGCTCTGAAAGACGACCCCCGCTGCCTCCAGCTCCTTTTTTAGCTGAACGTGGTTCTCGATGATGCCATTGTGCACGACGGCCACGTCGCCCACCGCATGGGGATGGGCATTGACCTCACTCGGTCGGCCGTGAGTCGCCCAGCGGGTGTGCCCCACGCCGACCGTCCCCGGTACCGGGTGTTCTTGCAGAGCCTGGGCCAGGTTCGAGAGCTTGCCCACCGTGCGAACGATCTCGATCCCCTGCTGGCCGTGGACCGCCACCCCCGCCGAATCGTACCCCCGGTATTCCAGACGTCGTAGACCTTCCAAAAGGATGGGGGCTGCCTGCTGTTGTCCGACGTATCCAACGATTCCGCACATTGCTCCGTTCCTCTTTCTCCACCCACCCTTGCAGCGCTGGTCCAGGACCGTGCTCTCAGTCGGAGTCACGGTGGCTCCGGATGGCTGACCGGGCACCGTGAACTCTACGCCCGCTTCGTCGCCTCGACTACTTCTCGGTGCCGAACCACCGTAGCTTGGGGGCCCTCTGCAGGCGCGATAGCGGCCAGAAACCCAAAAGGTTCCGTAAGACCTGCACATCGCCCGAGCCGACAGGACCCATCACCTCGAGACGCGGCTGGCCGGACTCGATTCGACACACCAGTCGCGCCTCGGAAACATTGGCTCGCTGCAACGCCTCACTCAGATCCTCGGCCAGCCTCGGGGGGATCCTCCCCCTATACCAGATCGTTTTGCCATTACGAAACACTAGGACGAACAACCTGTTGGCCCGCGTCGCTGCGACGACCAAAACCACAAGACACAACGAGAGGATGGTGACGGCAAGAGCGAGTTGGGTGGTTGACATCGCGGACTCTGACCATGCTCAGCGGTTGGGCCCGGGGCCTGGCTCCCCGGCGTGGCAGCGGTATGCTTGGGCCCGATCAGGATAGCTGCGACCAACTGGCCTCGGAAGCCAAGACCCTTGTGTCCGGAAAACCCCGTGAAACGACCGCTCTCGATTCTCTGGCCCCTCGGCTCGTTGTTGGTCGGCACCCTGGTGGCGCTGTTGGGCGGGAGGGCGCCGTCGGCGGAGCCTTTGGCATCGCCCGATTCGCTGATGCCGCAACCCTCCGAGGTGTCCCGGTCCGGTGTTGGTCTCGACTCCGCGTCCAGCCCCGCGGACTCACCCGTCCAGGGAGAGGTGCTGGAGGTCATCGCCGTCCCCAAGTATGTCTATCTGCGACTCAAGGAGCCGAGCGGTCAAGAGCTCTGGGCAGCGGTATTGGCACAGCCGGTTCGAGTGGGCGAGCAGATCCGCATCGACGATGCCCAGGCCATCCAGGATTTCTCCAGCAGCACGCTGGAGCGAACATTCGAGCTCATCTACTTTGGCAATCTCGCGCGAACCGCCCAATCCCCGCCCCGTGACGCCGAGACCGCCCCCGACCAAGCGGGAGGAAACGACCGAGCCGCGCCGTCCAAAGGCACGGCGCCCGTCGAGGCCATCGACCGAGCTCCGGGGCGCTTGGGTCGGACGATTGCTGAGCTCTTCCGAGAGCGGCAGGCCCTCGACCAGAAGCGCGTCCAGGTCCGAGGACGGGTGGTCAAGGTCGTTCCCGGTGTCTTGGGGAAGACCTTCATTCACATCCGTGACGGCTCCGGCTCCGCGTCGTCGGGCGACCACGACCTGACGGTGACGACCCAGCTCGAGCCCGAGGTCGGCCAGATCCTCCTGTTGGACGGGGTTGCCAACCGAGACGTCGACCTGGGTGCGGGCTACGTTTACCCGGTCCTGCTGACGGATGCGACGTTGGTCACCGAATGAGACACGCCCCCGACCCCGGTTTGGGGCCACAGCCCAGGTAGTACAGCCGCCCGCGACTGGCCCCTTGCCCGAGCCCGCAAAGCGCGGGCCTTGCTTTCGCCATCAATCCGGCCCCCCGGGCCAACTGCCCGAGGGTACGGACTCGGTTCGCGGCGTCACTTCGAACACGCCGGCAGGCGGCTGTCTTGAAAACCGACCGAGGGCGGGCTACCACCCGAAAGCTTCAAAAACCACTGCGAGCTCCCATGCGATTCACCAAGTATCACGGTCTGGGCAATGACTATCTCGTCGTCGATCCCAAGGACCTGCCAGCCGAGTTGACGCCCCGCCAGATCCGGGTTTTGTGTCATCGCAACTACGGTCCGGGCTCGGACGGCATTCTCTTAGGGCCACTCCCCGACCCGTCAGCGGACTTCGGGTTGCGCATCTTCAACCCCGACGGCAGCGAGGCCGAGAAGAGCGGCAACGGGCTTCGGATTTTCTCGCGCTATCTCTTCGATTGCCACAAGGTCAAAGGCGCTCCCTTTACGCTGGGCACTCGGGGGGGGCGCGTCCGTGCCCAGGTGGATTCTACCGGCAGCACCGTGCAGGTCGAGATGGGAACGGTCAGCTTCGACAGCACGAAGATCCCGGTGGTGGGCCCGCCCCGCGAGGTGCTCAACGAGACGCTGGTGGTTGGGGGTCGGAGCTTTTCGTTCTGTGCCGCCACGGTGGGGAACCCCCATTGCGTCCTACCCCTGTCCTCGATATCCGAGGAGCTGGCGCGTGCCGTGGGGCCAGGCATCGAGGTTCATTCCCTCTTCCCTAACCGGACCAACGTGCAGCTATTGCAGGTTTTGGATCGAAACAACATCTCCATCCAGATCTGGGAGCGGGGTGCCGGTTACACGCTGGCCTCGGGCAGCAGCAGCTGCGCAGCAGCAGCGGTGGCGCGTCGTCTGGGGCTCTGCGACTCTCGGATCACCGTGCATATGCCGGGAGGTCTTTTGCAAATCGAGATTGGTGACGACTACGCGGTCCAGATGCGTGGCCCCGTCGCCCACGTGTACGACGGCGAGCTGGGCCGGGAGGCCCTGGATGCCGCACCCGAGAACCTCTAATCATGGCCCACACCAATCCCTTCTACGACGAGCTGGCCGCTGGCTACCTCTTTCCGGAAATCGCCAGGCGGGCGCAAGCCTTCCGAGCCGCTCACCCTGACGTGGAGCTCTTGCGCCTGGGGATCGGTGACACCACCCAACCCCTCACCCCGACGGTTGTGGCCGGCCTGCACGCGGGGGTGGATCGCCTGGCGAACCCCGACACCTATACCGGCTACGGGGATTACGAGGGGGAACTGGCTCTACGCGAGGCCATCGTCCGGGATTACGCCCAGTACGGTGCGGTCCTGGCCTGTGACGAGATCTTCGTCAGCGACGGTGCCAAGCCGGATTCGGGCAACATCCAGAGTATCTTCAGCCAGGATGCCGTCGTCGCGGTGCAGGACCCCGCCTACCCGGTCTACGTGGACACCAATGTCGTCGCAGGACGGGCCGGTCGTTTCGATTCATCGCGGCAGTGTTACGACCGACTGGTGTACATGCCCTGCACGGAGCACAACGGCTTCTTTCCCTCCCCCCCCCAAGGGCCGGTGGATCTCATCTATCTGTGCAGTCCCAACAATCCCACCGGGGCGGTCGCCACTCGGGAACAACTGATTGGGTTCGTGGATTATGCCCGCCGCCATCGCGCGGTGATCATCTTCGACGCCGCATACCGGGATTACATCCGGGATCCCAGCCTGCCTCGAAGCATCTACGAGATTGAAGGGGCCACCGAGTGCGCCATCGAGATCTACAGCCTCTCCAAGGGAGCAGGCTTCACCGGCGTGCGACTGGGCTGGGCCGTGGTGCCCAAGGCCCTGGTCGTCGAGGACGCACCGGCCGGCAAGGTCCACCAGCTCTGGTTGCGCCGCCAGAGCACCTTCTTCAACGGAGCCTCCAACGTGGTTCAGGCAGGGGCGTTGGCCGCCTTCGATGCCAAGGGTCGCGCCGAATGCCAGGGCATGGTGGATTACTATCTGCAAAACGCCCACCTGATTGCCGAAACCCTACGTTCCATGGGCCTCGGTGTGTTCGGCGGTGACAACGCCCCCTACCTGTGGCTGAAGACTCCCCATGGCATCAAGAGCTGGGATTTCTTCGATCAGCTACTGCAGCAGGCTCACGTCGTGGTCACGCCAGGCATTGGGTTTGGCCCCAGTGGAGAGGGCTATGTGCGTCTCAGTGCGTTCGGCAGGCGCCGGGACGTCGAACGCGCCGCTGCCAGCATAAGGCAGAACCTTCGTCTCGCTTGAATCCCACAACCCTTGGTGTCTTGGTCCTTCCAGAAGCCCTCTCGTCATGTCCACTCCGCTCGTTGGCACCCTTCCCCCCGACCAGATCCTGGCCGCGGTAGCCCATTTCGGCTCTCCCCTGTACCTTTACGACGAACGAACCCTCCGGAGCCGTTGTCGTCAAGTCCTGGGCATGCCCCATGCTTTTGGCTTTCACGCGAGCTACGCCATGAAGGCCAACAGCAACCGCTCGTTGCTCCAGATCATCGCGGCGGAGGGTCTTGGCATCGATGCCAGCTCACTGAACGAGGTCCGACGGGCTCGTTGGGCCGGGGTCTCGCTGGATCGAATCATGTTGACCTCGCAGGAGATCCCGGATGGTAACGATCGCCGCGAGTTGGAGCAGATGCTGATCCAGGGTCTGGTCTACAACGCGTGCTCTCTGACGCAGCTGGAGCAAGTGGCAGGCTATGCGGTCCGAACCAGCACTCCCATCTCGGTACGGGTCTCGCCGGGTGTGGGCAGCGGGGAGAGTACGACCCGCAACACCGGCGACAAATACTCGTGCTTCGGAATCCATCGGGAGGATCTTCAGGCCGCCACCACCTTGGCTCGCGCCCGGGGATTGCGAATCGCCCAAGTGCACGTGCACATCGGGTCCGGTGGTGATCCGGCACGCTGGCGGGAGAACATCCAGACCATGCTGGACATCGTCGACCAGTACTTCCCGGACGCAACCACCCTGAACCTGGGCGGGGGATTCCGGGAGGCCCGCATGCCCGACGAGACGGCGGCCAACCTCGAGGAGCTGGGCCACCACGCGCGCCAGCAGTTCTCGGGGTTCGCGGAGCGAACGGGTCGTCAACTCGACATGTCAGTGGAGCCGGGGACGTGGCTGGTCGCACAGTCTGGATATCTGGTCACCACGGTGGTGGACCGCAAATTGACCGGAGCCGACGGCTTCGACTTCGTGATCCTCGATGCCGGAATGGAGTCGAGCACCCGTCCACTCCTGTACGGCTCTCGGCACCCGTTCTACGTCGTGTCAAGAGATGGCAAGGTGCTCTCCAGCGAGTTCGATCCGAGTGTGCGCCGGCAGGCTCCCCGCGTGGTGGTGGGCAAGTGCTGTGAGAGTGGCGACTGCCAGACCTTGGATCCCCAAGGCAACGTCACCCCACGGCACATGGCGGATCCGAAGACCGGGGATCATGTGGTGATCGGCGGAGCCGGAGCCTACCTCGCCAGCATGTCCTTGGTCGGATACAACTCGTACTGTCGCCCCGCCGAGGTCCTGTTGCGCGAGGACGGAACCCTGTACCTCATCCGTAAGCGACAAGCCCTCGAACAGCTGGTCGAGGGCGAACTCGGTCTGCCGACAGTCGCGCCGGGCTAGCCCCCGGTTAGTCAATATCGTACCAGTGATGAGGCTCAGCGGTTCGGTTGGTTCGCAGCCGAGCCGGCTCCGTCCCTGGGCGGGATTCGGCCCCGGGGTTCGTTCATGACCTGTTCCCCGAAAGCCGACAACCGCCCTCGGGTCCTGTATCCTGCCGGTCGCCATGACCCGCTACGGCCATTTCGACGACGCGAATCGAGAGTACGTCATCACGCGCCCGGACACTCCGCGCTCGTGGAGCAACTACCTGGGTTCAACCGACTATGGAGCCATCATCACCAACCACGCGGGTGGTTACAGCTTCTTTCAATCGGCCGCACAAGGGCGCTTCTTGCGCATGCGGTTCAATTCGATCCCGATGGATCAGCCGGGCCGCTACTTCTACCTGCGTGATCGCGACAACGGTGACTACTGGTCGGCTTCCTGGCAGCCAGTCGGCAAACCCCTGGACCAGTACCAGTCCGTGTGCCGGCACGGCACTGGATACTCCATCATCGAATCGAGCTACGCGGGCATCGCCACGGAGACCACCTACTTCGTGCCACTGGATCGGCACTACGAGGTCTGGCTCCTGAAGGTGACCAACCGCACGGATCGCCAAAGAACGCTGGATCTTTTCACGTTCGTCGAATATGCGAGCGAGTGGCACATCTGGCACGATACGTTCAATCTCCAATACGCTCAGTACATCGTGGACTGCCAGGTCAAGGACGGCATCCTCTGCCACGGCATCTCCGTCAATCTGCCCGAGGTTCCGGAGCGATTCGAATTCCGAGATCAGAGTCGCCACAGCTTTCTCACCCTGGTCGGGGCTGACCTTCAAGGCTTCGACACGGATCGTGACGTCTTTTTGGGCCCGTATCGCACCTACGCCAACCCGCTGGTCGTCGAGCAGGGGCGGTGCGCGGGTAGCCAGTGTCACGGGGACAACGCGTGCGGAACCCTGTCCACGTCGCTGGTGCTGGCCCCTGGGGAGACTCGGGAGCTGGCCGTTCTGATGGGCGTCGGCCGTGGTGAGCTGGCGGGCAAGCGAGCCAGGGCGGAGCTGGGCACCGTTGAGCGGATCCGCGAGGCACTGACCCAGGTGCGGGCCTATTGGCACGCCCAACTCGGGAGCTTCGTGGCCAAGACCCCAGACCCCGACTTCGACCACATGATCAACGTGTGGAATGCGTACAACTGTCTTATCACCTATGCTTGGTCCCGTGCAGCCAGCCTGGTCTATTCGGGCGAGCGTGATGGCCTGGGCTACCGGGACACGGTCCAGGATCTTCTGGGAGTGATGAGCGCGATCCCCGACCAGGCACGCGCTCGGCTGGAGCTGATGCTCACTGGTCAGGTGCAGAACGGTGGTGCCATGCCCGTGGTCAAACCGTTCGCCCACCGTCCCGGCGAGGAGAGCCCACCGCGCGACGACGAGTATCGTTCCGACGACTGCTTGTGGTTGTTCGACACCACGCTGGCCTATGTCAAGGAGACGGGGGACATCGACTTCTTTGATCGGGTTTTGCCCTTTGCCGATGCGGGGGAGGCCACGGTGCTCTTGCATCTGCGTCGCGCCATCGAATTCAACTGGGAGCGACGGGGAACCCACGGCCTACCCTGCGGGCTGTCCGCCGACTGGAATGACACGCTCAAACTCGGCTATCGTGGGGAGAGCGTGATGGTCGCGTTTCAGCTCCGGCATGCGCTACGGTCGTACCAGGAAATCGCACAACGCCTGCGAAGACCGGAACAGAACGCCTGGGCTCAGGGTCTGATGACCGAGCTCGATGCCGCGCTGCAGGTGCACACCTGGGACGGAGCTTGGTTCGTTCGCGCCTTCCGGGAGAACGGGAGCGTCATTGGCACGGCCAAGGAATCAGAAGGTTCGATCTTCCTCAACGCGCAGACCTGGGCCGTGCTGAGCGGCGCGGCCACGCCGGACCAAGCCCAAAAGGCCATGGATTCCATGAAGGAGCGGCTGTTCACGCCCTACGGGCTGATGCTCTGTGATCCGCCGTTCCGCCAGACCCCCTGCCAGGAGATCCGTGCGGTCCTGTTCAATCCCGGGATGAAGGAGAACAGTGGCATCTTCTGCCATCCTCAGGGTTGGGCGGTCATGGCCGAGGCGTTACTGGGCCGAGGTGACCGCGCCTACGACTACTACCGCGCCTACATGCCGGCAGCCTACAACGACCAGGCCGAGGTCCGACAAATCGAACCCTACGTGCACTGCCAGTCCACGCACGGACGATACAGTCGACGCCACGGAGCATCGCGGCTACCCTGGCTGAGTGGCACCGCGACGTGGTCCTACGTAGCGGGGACCCAGTATCTGTTGGGGATTCGCCCCGACTGGGACGGTCTGCGCATACAACCGGTGATTCCGGCTGGCTGGAAGACGTTCTCGGTACGCCGAGTCTTCCGGGGTTCAACCTATGAGATCACGGTCAACAACCCCAAGGGCAGCTCGGGGCCAGTCACCCGCTTGACGATCGATGGCTCCTCCGTCGATCCCGGGGCTCCAGTGCCGGTTCCTCCTGCCGGCTCCATCGTCAAGGTACAAGCCACGCTGGGCTGAGCCGCACAAGGCGGCTAGAACCGGGAAAGTGATGAATGAGCCGCACGAGGGCAGCCACGCTCGCCGCTTCGAGCGACTGGCCCGTTTGGTGGGAAGGCTGGGACTTCGCCGCCTCGAGCAATCCCGTGTGATGATGATCGGCCTGGGGGGGGTTGGCTCGTTCGCGGCCGAAGCGCTGGCTCGATGCGGGATCGGTCACTTGATGCTCGTCGATTTCGATCGGGTGTGCATCACCAACTCGAATCGACAACTTCAGGCCACCCAGCACACCTTCGGACAGCTCAAGGCCGACGCTCTGGCCGAACGGCTGCGCGCCATCAACCCCGAAGGGCGCTTCGAGGCGCTGCCATTGCGCTTCTGTTCGGAAAACGCCAGCCAGCTGCTGGCCTGCCAACCCACCGCACTCGTGGACGCTATCGACGATATCACGACCAAGGCCGAGCTCTTGACCGAGTGCCGCGGCCGTTCGCTGTTCGTGGTGACGTCCCTGGGGGCGGCCGCGCGAGTCGATCCCTCCCAGGTGCACACGGCGGACTTGACCGGAACACGGCAATGCCCGATGGGCCGCAAACTTCGCAAGCTCCTGCGACAGAAACACGGCTTCCCCCGGAGCGGTCCGTTTGGGATTCCGGCAGTTTACTCCATGGAACCGCCCCGTTCGTGCAGCACGGAGTTGCCCGATGACGCGGCTGGGCTGCAATCCACTCTGGCCGAGGACCCCGCCGCGGCAGATGGGAGTGGCCAACAGCGGACGCCGCTCGGGTCGGCGTGCTTCATGACGGGCACCTTCGGGCTCTTCTGCGCTTCCTTGGTCGCGCGCCGAATCCTGGCTGACATCAGGTAGCCCTTGCGGGCATATCAGTCCTCGACACCGCTTCGCCGAAAGCTACCCGGCATACTGGCCTGGGACCGTTGAGCCAGGCGGAGCCCGGCTACAGATTGTGCTTCCTTTTCACCTCGGCCGGCAAGGTCCCGACATAGGCTTGGCCATCAACCACGAACGTCGGGGTGCCCTCGATGCGGAGTTCATTGCCGGCCTGGATGTCGCCGCGAATCAGGGTGGCACCATCCTGCTCCACGCAACGGGACAGTCCCTCTTCGTCCAGAGCAAGGGCCTTGGCCAGCGCCGCTATCGTGATCGGCTCTCGATCGCGACCATGGGCAAACAGATAGTCATTGGCAGCCCAGAACTCCCCCACCGTCCCGGCACAGGCGGCCATTTTCGCGTAAAGACAAGAGTGAGCGTGGAAGGGCTGAGGGACTGCCGGATTGCAGGCGTTGTCCAACGGGAAATGGCGGTGCACCAAGCGTACCCGCTCGGGCTGCTTGGCGACCAGAGCCCGCAACTGCCCGTGGGCACGGGCACAGAACGGACACTGATAGTCGCTGAACTCGACGACGGTCACCTCGGGTTGCTTGGCACCCAGATAGTGGTGGCCCCCATCCTCGACCCCATGGGGCATGCCCGAATTCTTGGCAGCCGTGGGCACGGCCGGCTTTTTGGAAATCTCGGCGGCAGAAGCCAACGCCCGGGCATGGGCCTTCGACCACCAGCTCACCGTGCCCAGTAGGACCAGCACCAACGCCGCGAGGATCCCGGCGCTCGCCATGACCCAACGCCGACGGTTTGCCCGGACCAGAGCCACCAGCTCCTGCCAGGCATCACCCAGTCGTCCTCGTCGAGCCATCGCCAGCGCCAGTCCCAGAAGGACGAAAGTGGTCAACCAGGAACAGGCACACAAAAGGCAGAAACTCTTGACACCGAACCAGGAGAGCAGCGCAAAAACCGGAGTGGTGGCGGCGCTGAAAGCAGCAAGCCCGGCGAATGGCACAAGGACCCAACGACGCCGGCTCAGCAGTGCCGTCAGACACACCGCCAGGATGGCGCTGTAACCCATCACTCCCCACAGGGCGACCGGCAACCCAAAGAGAACCGAGTAGCTACTGGTGGCCGTCTCGTCGCAGTTGATGCTGGAGTTGATGTTGCAGAAGCTCTGGAAGGTTGGATCAGCCTTGAGCCTCAGATGCAGATGGGCAAGCTCTGCGGCCAGTCCAATCCCAACACCGCAAGCCAACAGTGCCAACCACCACCCCCACCGCACCGCCCGCAACCGTTCAGTCGTCATCCTCCAGCTCCCAGACGGCTCTTCAGTACGGGTTCTCGTCCGGAGCACTCCGAACGGTGGTTGGGGGAGAGCCGGTGGCCTTGACGGTCCCCGACGAAGGCGCCGCCGCAGGGGGACCCGGCTCTTTCGCTGGTGTCGCGACACCGGAACCAACCGGCGTTGCCAGGACCGCCGCCGGGCGCGCTGAAGCAGTGGGTGGCGCGTTCGATGGCAAAACCGCGTTCTGTGCCGGTTGCGCGCTGGTCACGGGTGCGGAAGCAACGCCCTTGCTGCGCGAGAGACGGTTTCGATTCCCGTCGGGCGCCGGCGACGGCGGCGGCTCCGGTGTGCCGCTAGCGGCCGCTGGTTCGGGTCTGGCTGGAACATCGACCACCGCTCGCTCCAAGGTTCCGTCGCTCGATGGCGTCGGTGCGACCAGAGGGGTCTGCGCTGGCGGGGTGGACTCGGAGACACCGAGCGCCTCGGCTTTGACCGGCGGGCTCTCGACGCGCTCTCCCAAAACGCGAATCAGGCCCACCGCGATCAACCCGACCGTCGCGATCGAGAGCAGTTTGACCGACCAAGGCCAAGAGCTCAGCCATTGACGACGAGACCCAGGCCCAGTTGCCGCCGCGGGCCGGGGGGAGGAGGAAGCGTCCCCGGGCTCGGGGTCAAAATCCGTGCTTGATTCCCGCAGCTGTTGCGCCTCCATACGCCGAGACACCGGCAACTCGATTGGGGCGTTGGGCAGCCCGTGCTGCTGTGCTCGCTCCGACCGCAACCGGGCTTCCTTGCGCCCCTTGCGCGACGATTTCGCATGCAACCGCTTCGTCACCGTGACCCTATTCCTTTAGCGCGTTGGCGCCGCCTATGATCTCCATCAACTCGGTGGTGATGGCAGCCTGCCGTGCGCGGTTGTACTGGAGCGTCAGGCGGTCAATCATCTCGCTGGCATTCTTGGTTGCCGAATCCATGGCCGTCATGCGTGCCCCCAATTCGGAGGCCATCGATTCGTACAAAGCCCTCAGGACACTGACTTCCACGTACGTCGGAACCAGTTGCTCCAGGACGGTCTCTTTGCTCGGCTCGAAGCCGAAGTCCGTTTCCGTCGATGGGTGGTGTTCGGCCTCTTCGGCCGAAGGGGTCTCGGGGAGTGGCAAAGGGAACAATGGCTCCACGACGACGCGCTGGGTCATCGCACTTTTGAACTCGTTGTACACGAGGTAGATTGAGTCGACCTTGCCGTCCACGAACGGCCGGAGCACGGTCCTGGCCACCAGCTCCGCCCGTTCCGGTCCCAGCTGTTCCCAGACCTGCGAAAAGACATGCCAGAGCGGGGCCCTTCGACGCGTCATGTAGTCCCGCCCCTTGCGACCGATCACGGCCACACTGACCCGCTTTCCCGCTCCCTCCAGTTCGCGCCACCGCCGTTCCGCCAGACGGTTGATGTTGGCATTGAACGCCCCACACAAACCGCGGTCACTGGTGATGACCAACAGAAGCACGCTCTTCTCCTGGCGGCGCGCCAACAACGGATGCTCTGGCTCTCCTCCCACACCGGCCCTGCGAGCCGCAGCCGCCGTCACCTCCGCCAGCACCCGCGCCGTCTTCACCGCGTAGGGCCGAAGCGCGATGATCCGCTGCTGGGCACGATTCAGACGAGCCCCCGCGACCATCTTCATGGCGCGCGTGATCTTCTGCGTCGATCGCACCGAGACAATGCGTTTGCGGATGCTCTTGAGGTTCGCCATGAGGGTC
This sequence comes from uncultured Polyangiaceae bacterium, assembly GCA_964648165.1. GTDB lineage: Bacteria > Myxococcota_A > Polyangia > Polyangiales > Polyangiaceae > FEN-1139. The sequence continues at coordinate 198,162 of CAZYKT010000003.1, forward strand.
AGCCGTTACTGGCCACAAAGCCGTCCGAAAACTCCTTCAGAACCGAGTGGAGCTGCTTGTCGAGAGCGTCGGTTAGCTCCGGCTTCTCCCGGATCGAGCGCAACAAGTCGGCGTGCTTCTCCTCCAGGTGCCGATAGAGCTCGCGCTCGAAGTCGCGCAGAGCGCTCAGCGGCAAGCGGTCCACGAACCCCCGCGTGCCGGCGAAGATGATGACGATCTGCTTCTCCACTGGCAATGGAACGTACTGATCCTGCTTGAGCAGCTCGGTCAATCGCGCTCCTCGCTCCAGTTGGGCCCGGGTCGCCGCGTCCAGGTCGCTGGCAAACTGGGAGAATGCCGCCATCTCACGGTACTGGGCCAGCTCGATACGCAACGAGCCCGCGATCTTCTTCATCGCCTTGACCTGCGCGTTGCCACCCACGCGACTGACGGATATGCCGACGTTGATGGCAGGGCGCACGCCCGAGTAGAAAAGGTCACTCTCCAGGAATATCTGTCCGTCGGTGATGGAGATGACGTTGGTGGGGATGTACGCCGAGACGTCCCCGGCCTGAGTCTCGATGATGGGAAGAGCAGTCAGCGAGCCCCCCGAATTAGGGTCCTGCGAGAGCTGGTGATCGGGTCCGAGTCCCGCCAGAACCTGCTCGGCCTGGCGTCGACCCTGGTTGCCCAAATACACCTCCCCGTCCACCCCCCTGAAGGTGGGATCCCCCGCCGGCACCTGAGCACCCTTTTTGACCACATACCAGCGCTCGGCCATCTTGGCGGCACGTTCCAGCAACCTGGAGTGAATGTAGAACACGTCGCCCGGGTAGGCTTCGCGTCCCGGAGGCCGGCGCAGCAGAAGCGAGAGCTGGCGGTAGGCCACCGCCTGCTTGGAAAGGTCGTCGTAGATACACAGGGCGTGACGACCAGAATCCCGGAAATACTCGCCCATGGTGACGCCGGTGTAGGGCGCCAAGAACTGCAAGGGAGCGCTCTCCATCGCCGTAGACACCACGACGGTCGTGTAGTCCATCGCCCCGTGGGCCTGCAGCTTGTCCACCACCTGGGCCACGGTCGATGCCTTCTGACCGATTGCCACGTAGATGCAGAAGACGTTCTTGCCCTTCTGATTGATGATGGTATCGAGGGCGATCGCCGTCTTGCCGGTCTGCCGATCCCCAATGATGAGCTCTCTCTGTCCGCGCCCGATGGGGATCATGGCGTCGACGGCCTTGAGCCCGGTCTGCAACGGCTCCTTGACCGGTTGCCGGGCAATGATTCCGGGCGCCTTGATCTCGATCTGACGACGGACTTTGGAGTCGATCGGCCCCTTGCCATCGATGGGCTGTCCGAGCGCATTGACCACGCGACCCGCTACGCCATCGCCCACTGGCACGTCCGCGATCCTGCCCGTTCGTTTGGCGGTGTCTCCCTCCTTGACGGCCGTGGCGTCACCCAGCACCGCAACGCCCACGTTGTCCTGCTCCAGGTTGAGCACCAGACCGAAGACCGAACCAGGAAGCTCGACGAGCTCGCCGGCCATGACCCCAGACAAGCCGTGGATCCGCGCAATCCCGTCACCGCTGGTCAGGACCGTCCCCGTCTCCGATAACAGTGCGGACCGGTCGAAGGTCTGGATTTGCTGTTTGATGATCTGGGAGATCTCGTCGGCACTGAGCTGCATGAGTAGGCACTCCGAATGGGATACAGGAAGGAACGTCAGCCAGTGGCAGGACTGGTCACGAGAAGCCGTTGAAGCTCGGCTAGCTGGCCTTTGAGGCTGGTATCGATCACGTGATCACCAACCCGAGCGATCAACCCCGCCAAGAGACTGGGATCCTCCCGATGCTCGATGATGATCTTCTTGCCCGTCAAACGCTCCAGCTCGGCCGTGAGCTGGACAGCCTGAGATTCCGGGAGCCTGACGGCACTGACCACCGTGGCACGAGCAATTCCGGCTCGCTCATCGGCCAATTGGGCCATTCGCACGGCAATCTGCGACAGCACCCCGATTCGTCGGCGCACGACCAGCACCTTGAGCGCATTGAGCAGGACAGGCAGAAGGCCCAGCCGACGGGCCAGATCGTCCACGATGGCCAGACGTCGAGACTCCTCCACGCCCGGATCCCGCAGAGCCACTTGAAGTTGCGGGTTCTTCGCAAAGACCTGGGCAACGTCCCGCAGCTGCTGCAAAAAGACGGTCAGCTGGCCCCCCGCCGAGCCGATCTCCAGCAGGGCACGGGCATAGCGGTCCGCCACCACGGACTCGTTCATGAACGCCCTCCCAGGCTGCGCGACGGAAGCTTCTTGAGACTGGCCAGGGATTCGTCGAAGAATCGGCTGTGATCCTCGGTCGATACGCGGCCCCGAAGGTGCTGCTCTGCTCCGAGCAGGGCGCGGCGGGCCAGATCGAGGCGGAGCTCCTCCTTGGCGTTTTCGAGTTCGGTCTCGATGAGGTGTCGGGCGTCCCGCTCCATGCGCACCCGACGCTCGGTTGCGTCCGCCAAAATACGTTCTCGCTCCTGCTCCCCCGACCGGCGCATCTCTTCTTTGAGACGCTCGAGCTCCTGGTCCAGACCCTGGAGCTTGCGTTCATACTCCGAAAGACGCTGCGCCGAGTCGTCCCGCATGGTGGCAGCGTCTTTCATCCCCTGTTCGATGTTGCTCTTGCGTTTGGCGAGAGCCCCGGGAACGTGCTTTTTTGCCAACATCCCCAGCAGCGTCACCAGGATGGCCCAGTTCAGAAGGGTCGTCGCGAAGGGAACCGGCATCCCGGTGGGACGCCACAGGACGCTGGGCACAACCCCATCCCGCTCCCCGAGAATCCCGTAGATCCAGTTGATGTCCGAGAAATGGGGGACGTGTTCGGATTCAGCGGCGTGTCCCTTGGCAGTGGCTGCGTGCCGCTGCGGAGCGGTAGTCCCGCCGACCTCCGAGTGGCGGTTGCCATCCCGACCGACATGGGTGGGTTCTTGGTGAGCATCCGCTTCGGCCCAGGCCGAGTTACTCTCCACGACCCATGGGATTGCCAAGGCACCGGCGAGGCACCAACGCCACACGACGACCCGCGCAAACCCAAACATCAGTCGACCTCCCGTCCCAAGGCCCGGCGGGCAACCTGCCGGGAAAGCTCGGCGAGCTGCGTATCCAGGGCGGCACGGATCTGGGCCGTCTCGCGGGAGATCTGCTCCCTACCCTGATCGACCACCTGCGCTGTGGCCTTGCGACCTTCTTCGAGGATTCGTGCCTCCAGCCGGAGCGTCTCTACCCGTATCCGCTCTCGTTCCACCGCCGCCACGCGCTGTTTGCTCTCCAGCTCTCTCTCGTAGCGAGTCAACAAGTCGGCCGCTCGCCTCTGCATCTCGCGCGCCTCGGCTCGTGTGCCTTCGGTTCTGCGCTCTCGCTCCTCGAACAGGGCGAGCAGAGGCCGAAAGACCAAAGGGGACAGGACCATGATCAGCACGACAAACAACAAGGCCTGCGCCAACAGGGTCTTGTCGAAGTCGATACTGACGCCTCCAGCAGCAAACCAGGTGGAGCTGACGGACGGAGTGGAACCAACCAAGGCTCGAAGAAGAGAGCTCGCCATGCTCGACACGGAAAGTTAGGTCGGCTCAATAGCCGAGCGTCCCCAACAGGGACGCCGACGGTGCGTACCATCGGCGTCCGCAGGTGTCTAGAGGCACGATATCCAAGCTCGTTCGGGCCTTGGAGGCATTCTCGGCCACTCCCCGGGCAGCCTCTTGGAATCGCCTCCTGGCGTGCCGCCGGCGCCCCTAACCCTGTGGCTGGTCGGAGGCTCGCGTCAGTGTGAAAGCCATGGCCACCCGGATCCCCGCTGTCTGCAGGGCCTGCCGACACGCGAGCAGGGTGGAACCGGTCGTCAGGACGTCGTCGACCAGAATGGCGCTGCTGCGCGAGAATTCTCGACGCTGACCGGAAAAGGCTCCCTGGACATTCTGACGTCGCTGCTGGCGACCGGAACCCACCTGGTGGGGACCAGCCCGGCGGCGCGCGAGGACCTCAACGTTCCTGGGCATACCGAGATGGCGTCCCAGGCTCTGTGCCACGAGCAGCGATTGGTTGTAGCCGCGCTCAACCAATCGCAACGGGTGGAGCGGGACGGGCACCAGGCACGCGTCTCGGGGCAGCACCAGTCCGGTGAGTCGGGGCAACAGCTCTGACACCAAGGGCTCCACCAGGTCCGGACGATCCTCGTATTTGATGCGGGCCAACACCCTCTTTGCGGCACCTCGGTGCAAAAAACCGGAAAAGACAGGGAGGTCCTCCAGCAGTTGTGCCCCCGCAGGCCTGACGTCCCTTCCGCAGGATTCGCAGAACGCCAGCGAACGCCGGCCGGTACCGCCCCCACAGGCCAGACACCCGCGGGGCACCAAAAGATCCAGGCCAACGCAGAGCGCTCGGGCGATCCAGATCATCGCTCTGCCATCGGTCAGCCCCCGTGCCAGTTGAGGGATTCTTTTTGGCGGTCCTCAGCCGTCCAGTCCGAGCAGCTGATTCATCGATACCTCATCAGCCGGCGTGAACGTGTACTGGTCGAACTGGGAGCTTGGAACCCAACGAAAGCTGTGCACGTGATCCGCCTTGGGTTCCCCCGACTCGATCCGGCAGGCGTAAAGATAGAGCTCGACCCCGTAACTCGGGTAAGGGTGACTGACGAACCCTATCAGTTCGCGGGGCTCGACCCCGACACCGAGCCGATGCCGAAGCTCCCTTCGGATGGCTTCCGCGTCAGTCTCACCCCGCTCCACTTCCACCCGACCGCCCGGAAACTCCCACAGGAGTGGTAGGACGGCCCCGGGACGACGCTGGGTGATGAGATACTCCCCTTCGCGCTCGATCACGGCCGCGACGACGCGAATCGTAGGGGGAGTGGATGGCATCAGGCAACGGGATCCTGTGCTCAGAAATCGACGCGGAACAACTGCTGTCCCATCAGAAGGACATCGCCGCTGCGTAGGGCGTGCTCCGCCTTGAGACGGACGAACGTCCCGTTCGAACTACCCACGTCGGTCAACGTGTTCTTGCCGCTCGGATCCTTGGCGATGCGACAATGCAACCCAGACACGTAGCCGTCTTCGGGGAAGAGCACGTCGCCTCGCTCCCGTCCACAGTGGATGCCACGCTCGGGTACGGGGAAGGCATTGCCCGTCGTGTCCCTGCCGGTGATGAGCGCCAAACGCCCCACGTAGCCCTTGGCGGGACTGCCGAAACGCCGCACCCCATCGGCCGTTGGGGGTTGGGGCACCAACTCCTCGAAGCGCACGATTTCCTGGCCGATGCGGAAGACATCGCCGAAATCCAGAGCCCAGGGCTCGTGGGGCCGGAGCTTGAGGTACACGCCGTTCAAGGAATCCGAGTCCTGGACGAACACGCCCCCGCCTCGGCGGGCAAAAACTGCGTGTTTGGGGGAAAGATAGCTGTCGCCCGCGAAAATGGAGCCCGTGTCGCGCCCCACCGGGACCACCGGTGCATCGGGCAATGGATGAGACCCCGCCTCCGTTCCATCGGCCCTGAGAGCCACCAACATCACTGGCTTGAGATTCGTGGCGCCCGCGGCGGGAACCGCAGGCACCGCAGCAGTGGCGGGCCCCTGGGACATCTGAGCCAGAGCGCTCAGGTTGTATCCACACCCGGCACAGAAACGATTGGTGCGCGGGTTCTGGTGCTGACACTGTGGACAGGCCACCATGCCGTCCGCTCCCATGCCCGGTGCGGGACGCGTGGGAACCGCGACTGGAGCAGCCGCAGGAGGTGCCATCGCGGGAGCCGCGACTGCCGCAGGGGGCACCGGCGCAGTTGCCATCCCAATCGGAGCCGGCGGAACCGGGGCGGGCACGGATGCACCCGCTGGTGCGGTGGGGACCGGCGGTGCCGCTGCGGCCATTGGAGATGGGCCGATTGCAACCGTCGAGGATCCGGCTGGTGCACTGACTCCCGCGACTGCCGGCGGTCGAACCGCTGCGACGCCTTGGGGGGGGGTCTGCGGCGAGAAGGGCTTGGGAGAAGTCTCCCGCGGAAGCTCAGCACCACATCCAAGGCAGAATTTATAGTGGTCCTGGTTTTCCTTACCGCACTTGCGACAGGTGATCACGCTGGGCCTCCTCCATCGGACTCACAAGACGGCTGACACTCGTTGGTCCGCTTCAAGCCTCGACAAGTCCGCGATTATCCACGGACCCTACGCGGGGTCAAGGACTGGCCGGTAATCGGGCAGCCTGGGGGATCCAGCGCCCCGCCCGGATGGCCAAGCCGGCGAGGGACGGCTCAGCCTAGCGGAGCAGGAAGGCCAGAGCCTCCCTGATGAGCTCTGCCTCGGCGCGCGAACCCACCAAATCCCCCAGGGAATCGACGGCCCGCTGGGCATCGGAGGAGCGGTAGCCCAGGTTGACCAGCGCCCGAACCAGCCGTTCTCCGGAGGGCTTGGGCGGGGCGGCCGCGGCCTGATCCTTGGCCAAGACGACCTCGGACAGCTTGTTTTGCAGCTCCAGCACAAGCCGTTCCGCGGTCTTCTTCCCGATGCCCGGGACACGACACAGGCGGGTCACATCGCGCTCCTGGACCGAAACCCGGAGCTCGGCGGGGGTCAGACTGGCAAGCACCGCAAGAGCGGTCCTTGGGCCCACGTTGGGCACAGCAATGAGGAGCCGAAATACCTTCCTTTCCAGCTCGGACGGAAAGCCGAACAGCTCAAGCGTGTCTTGACGGCTCAGCGTGTGGACGTGAACGACGACATCTCCATCTGGAGCGATACCGGCCCGACAGAATGCTCCCGGAGCACAGAGCAGTTCATAGCCGACACCGTGCACATCAAGAATCATCGCCCCGTCGGGCTGATCCGACGCGATTCGTCCCTGTAGCCGACCTATCATGACAGCGGGTAACGAGCATGCTAGCCCATGTCCGCCTCATGCGCGATTCAACCCATGTCCTGCTAGCCGCCCTGCTGGGCTTCGGTCCCTGCATGGTCGGCTGCGGCGGGACCTCGAGCGAAACCCCCTATCCAGTTCGGCCCGACGCCTGGCAATTCGACCTTCGGAGACCCCACCCAGCGGCCAGTCCGGGGACTGCATCGGGCACGCCACGATCCACAAGTCCCGACGGGCTCGAGGTCGGCCCTCCCCTTCGTGCTGCGCCGACCTGGGGTCGGAGCGGGGTTGCTTCCAGGCCAACGCCACCGGCCCCGACATCGAGTGCTCCGGGGCTGGGTCCCGCGGGTTCGCCGAGCACTCAGGTGCCGGTACCGAGTCTGGTTCGCTAACGCCTGGTGTCGACGTGCCCCACCGCCCGCCGAATCCCGTGCGGGGCGTCGTGACTCAGAAGCGCCCCTGCCAGGATACGCCAGCCTGCCCTGGCGACCACCAGGGCGAAACCGGAAGACGTTCCGCGGCCTTGGCCGTGGATGGCGAGGCGAGCGACTCATTGTAGAAGTACCAACCCGTTCCCGCCGCGGCGACTACCAGTCCGCCAATCGCCAAGGAGCCACCCAGAATCACGCTGGTGCGGGCCTCGTTGGCTGGGTCGGTATCCGACGGGTCGGTGCACTGGCGATTGGGGCAGACTTTCTCGTAATGGTCCACATCGCTGCGCGCGGGAAAGTAGAGGATCGCCCCCACCACCGCCGCCACCACACCGAGGCCCGCCACCGACAGCGGGAACTCGGGGTTGACGTGACCAGGTTGCGCGGCAGCCTCGGTGGGTTGGCGAGGCCCTGGCTCTGCCGAGGGTCGTTTGGCCGCCGGGGCTGAACGAGCTGCGGCCCGCTTCTTTTCCTTCTCCGCCTCCTTGCGCTGTTCCGCCAGCTTCTCCTCGAAGACCTCGATACGACGCTGGATGAGGGGGCGGTCTACGGCATCGGGTGTGCGATCGAGATATGCACGCAATGCCACGATCGCTTGGTCCAGATCCCCCTTTCCCTCGTAAGCTCCTCCCAGATGGTAGAGCAACAACGTGGCGGTACAGTCTCGACGATGGGCGTCCTCCCAGTAGAGGATGGCTCGATCGTAATCCGCCTCCTTGAACGACGCACTCCCGGCCTGGAAAGCCCCCTTGGCCGCCTGCACGTCGGTGGGGCTCGGCTGCCGATCACACTCGGGGTAGTTGTGCGTCTCCCCGCCCCACGCGACACTGGCGCACAGAACGCCAAACAGGATCCATCGTGGGGCAGTCAGGCTCATGACAGCGGGACCTTCGGAACCGAAAGGAATACGGAGAGAGCATAGGCAGAGGTGGGACGGATCTCAAATCTTCCGGGTTTGGGCGGAGGACTTCGGGCCACGGGACAGTGGGATTCCCGAGGGAAAGAGTCCGAGGTCCTCCAAGCCCGGGCAGACTGGCTGGCCCAACGACCGGCGCGCATCAGCAATCCAGACCGGTCGGTGCTTGTGCCCAAGCGCTCAACCGGGGCATCTTCGGGGTCTATGCGGCTTCATCGGCTCGTCGTCGCGCTGGGGATCGCGCTGGCCACGTTCTCGGTGGTCTCCCTCTTCGATCCGGGACTGTGTTTCGCGCAGCGCACGTCCCGTTCACCCGGAAGCGTGGATTCGATTCGACGCTTCATGGAAAAAGGCCAGGCCCTGTTCGCCTCCGGACAATACGTCAAGGCGGCGGAAGTCTTCGATGCGGGGTTCGAGATGCACCCCTATTCGGCCTTCCTGTTCAACGCCGGTGTCGCCTTGGAGAAGGCCGAACGCTACGACGAGGCCCTGGTTCGTTTCCGCAAGTACATCGAGGTGGACGCCACGGCTCCTGACCGAGCCGAGGTTCAGAAACGGATTTCGGCCATCGAGGACCGCCTCGCCAAGCCCGCCTCGGGCAAACCGGGCCAACCAACCTCGCCTCTTTCCTCGGACGCCGCCACCAAGTCCCTGGTGGTGGTGGAGACTGATCCGGTGGGTGCGCCTCTGGGTGTGTATCGACAGGTCGAGGGGGACGCGCCCTACGACCCGCAGGGCAAAAACCCCGGTTGGCATCTGGTGATGAACGCCGACGCTCCGGCCCAGTTGTCACTCGACGTGGGACGTTACTACGTCGCAACCAACTCGTTTCAGGACTTCAATGCGAGCGGGGCTGCCGTCGAGGTGGTGGCGGGACGTGTCTACCAAGTCAAGCTCAGCCTCTCCCAGGGCCAGTTCATGGCGTTCTTGCGGATCACCGCCAGTGTGCCGAAGGCACGGGTGTATCTCGACGATCCGAAGCAGCAGCGGGTCCCCTGGGGAGTGACCCCGTTCGGGGATTTCGTGACGGCGGGCTCCCATTCCATTCGCGTCGTCGCCGTGGGGCATTCCCCCTGGGAAAAGACGGTCGATCTGGCGCGGGGCCAACAGCAGGAGTTGACGGTCCGTCTGGAACGTCTGAAATTCGGTTCGTTGCGCCTGGACTCCAACGCCCCGAGCGTGGAAGTAACCGTGGATGGACGCACCTTGGGCAGTTGGCGAACCGGGGCACCGCTCCTGGAGGTGCCGAATCTGGCGGCCGGCATCCACCGGGTGCGAGTGACCTCGGAGGGGCGCAAGCCGGTCGAAGACGAGGTCCGTATCCCTTCTGGTCGGGCCTTGGTGGTGCGCGCCCACATGGTGGTGACCCCGCCCCGCGGCGCGGCCTGGACTCAGGCGATCATCGGGACGGCCCTGCTTTCGGGAGGGATCTACATGGGTCTCAAGTCCAATCAACTGTACGACGAGTTGGAGTCCGATCGTCGCGACAACGCCATGGATCCAGATGACGACCGCTTCCAGCGTGGCAAGCTGTTCGCCGTTGGAGCAGACATCGCGTTCGCAGGAGCCGGGATACTGGGAGGGCTTGCCACGTACAACTTCCTCAAGGATCCGCTCCCTCCCTCACGTCTGGTACCGCGACGGATCGTGGAGTTCGACGAGCCGCTGGGAAAGGTCGAATCAACGCGACGACCGGGCCGCACCACACCCTCCGCTTCGATCCGGGATCTCCCGGTCGGGCTGCCTCTCCCTGGGCCTCGGGCACCAAGCACGGGAGTGTTCTGATGCGAGCCCGGGTCACCTGGTGCTGGTGGTTGGCCGTTTGCATTGCGAGCTGCTCTTGGTCCCGCTTCGACGATCTGCAGAGTGACACGCCCGTGGTTCGACTGGACATTCCCTCCGGAACCATCCTGGCGGGGAGCGCTCTGGGGTCCATCGCAGCAAAATCGGGGGCTCTGGCGCTCGCTACCTCCCGCAGCTCGGTGTTTCTATTCAATCTGGGCAAGGAGCGCGATGCCGAGCCCCAAACCCTCCGGGAGATCTCCTGTGACACCCAGCAGGCGTGCTCCGTGGCCCAACAGGTGGCAGGGCTTGTTCACAACACGTCGAACGGCGAAAGGGCATGCTTTGCCTATGCGCTCGAGACGGTGAACCAGAGGGTTCGCGTACGCCTCGGGTGTGAAGACGGCACCAACGCTGCGCTCGCCATCCCGGCCAACCTGGCCCAGGAGGCCCCACAGCGCCTCGCTTCCAGCCAACAGGCAGAGCTGCGACTGGCTAGCGGCCCGCGCCAAGAGCCCTCGGTCCTGCTGGTCGCGTTCCCAGAACGCAACTGGGTGTGGTGGTATCCCTCCACCGCGGATGCTCCGGTCCTATTGACCCCTCCCGAGACGCGCCCCAGGCTCTGGGGTCAATCCGTGGCGGTCCTAGGCGCGGCCGACGACACCAGCTGGCTGGTGGTTGGAGAACCGGAGAACGACCGGGTTTGGCTCTACCGGGGACTGCGGGACGGGACGACCGAGCCGGTGTCGTGCCTGCAGGGTGAGCCAGGCTTTGGTCGGACCCTCTCGACTGGGCATTTTGATGCGGATGCCCTGGACGATCTGGCCGTGGCCGATGGTTCCCAGGTGATGCTCGTCGACGGGGCCACCCTGGCAGATCTGGCCCCTGACTCCGATTCGGGCTGTCTGGACGTCAGCGAGTTCTCGACTCCGCCACGGAGCTGCCAGTCCACCGAACACACGGGAGGCTGTGCACGGGCCGATTTCGGAGCGGCCCTGGGTGTGTCGGACTTGGACGACGATGGACGCGACGAGCTGCTGGTCGGTATGCCGAGTGCAACCGTGCGGGGCAAAGTTCGCGCTGGCGCCATCGCCGTGCTGAGCCCTGCTAAAGACGGCCTCTCCTGGCAGGACGTCCTGTACCTTGGCTCAGCGGGGCAAGACGACCGGTTTGGTGCCGCGGTAGCGGGTCTTCAACTGTCCCGATGGGATGCCGTCGTGGCTGGCATCCCGGGTGCCAGCAAAGTGGCGGTCCTTTATTGCTCGGCCCTGATCCCTGATTCCGCAGACGATCCTCGTTGCCACTGAAGGGTTCCCCATGTTCCCCGAAAAGAAGCAGCTGCTCGTCGTCGACGACGAGCCCAATCTCCGCCGGGTGCTGTCGGCGCTGCTGGCCCGAGACGGCTACGACGTGCATACCGCGGAAGATGGCCAGAATGCGCTGGAGGTGCTCAATGAGCACCACATCGACATGCTGATCACGGATTTGCGCATGCCACGCCTGGACGGCATGGGTCTGTTGCGACAGGCGCTCGCTCTGGACCCCGAGCTCCCGGTGGTGATGATCACCGCCCACGGAACGGTGGATAACGCCGTGGAGGCTCTCAAAACCGGGGCCTTCGACTACATCACCAAGCCCTTCGACCAGACCGAGGTGCGCACCATCGTGCGCAAGGCCCTCAAGACCCGTGACCTGGCCTCGACGGAAGCGACCCGAGCCATCGATGACGGCTCGCAGGAGATGCGCTACGGCATCATCGGTAAGAGCGCAGGCATTCGCGAGCTCTACGCGGTATTGGATCGTGTCGCGGACACACCAACGACCGTCATCATCACCGGGGAGAGTGGGACGGGCAAGGAGCTGGTCGCACGGGCGCTGCACGAGAACTCGTCGCGCCGTGACAAGCCGTTCATCAAGGTCAACTGTGCCGCCATCCCCAGGGACCTGATGGAGAGCGAGCTATTCGGTTACGAGCGCGGGGCTTTCACCGGAGCGGTGGGCTCCAAACCGGGACGCTTCGAACTCGCCACGGGAGGGACGCTGTTCTTGGACGAGATCGGGAGCATCCCCATGGAAATGCAGGTCAAGCTACTGCGCGCCCTGCAGGAGAGCGAGTTCGAGCGGGTGGGAGGGATCAAGACGATCCGCGTCGACGTTCGCCTGGTCGCCGCCACCAACAGTGACTTGCGCAAAGAGATCGAGGCACGCACCTTCCGCGACGATCTCTACTACCGTCTCAACGTCGTGCCGATTCGGCTCCCCCCCCTCAGGGAGCGGGTGGAAGACATACCCCTGTTGGCAGCCCATTTTCTGAGCAAGTTCAATACCCGTCTGGGCAAACAGGTGGAGGGAGTCGCGCCCGCTGCCCGGGAACTCCTGTTGAGCTACCCCTGGCACGGCAACATCCGCGAGTTGGAGAATGTGATGGAGCGAGCCGTCCTCTTCGCGGATGGCCAGACCATCGAGGTCATGGATCTCCCGTGCGAGGTGCGCGAGGGGAGCGCCACCCCGCGCCCGCGGGCCACGCCGAGTCAACCCCCCGCCGACGCCCTGACCCTGGCGGAGGGACTCAAGGAGCAGGTCAAGGCCGCCATGACTCGCCTGGAGCGGGAGCTGATCCAGAAGGCGCTCGACCAGACCGGCAGCAACGTGACCCATGCCGCCCGTTTGCTCAAGATCTCTCGCAAGGGGCTGCAGCTCAAGATGAAGGAGCTCGGACTACGCGAACGCGACGAACGGCTCGAGTCCTGACGGCATCCGACCGCGCCGTCACAACGTTCTTCCTTCTCGGGGGTGTTCTGCTCACGCTCTCTGCCTGTTCGTCGCAGCCGACGGAGCAGAACCGTAACCAGAACCGTAACCAGTCTCCGGTTCCCAGCAGCACCTCGCGACCAAGCCCACTGGACCGGCTCACCTTCGGTCAACCAGAGCCGCGCGCGGGCATGGTGTGGATCCCACCGGGTGCCCTGGTGGCGGGGAGCGCCCCTGACTCCTTTCCGCGCCGGGCGGACCGGGAGTTGGCTGGAGAACAGGTCATTCTCAAGGCGTTCTATATCGACATCTTCCCCTATCCGAACGAGGAGGGGGCGATCCCATTGACCAATGCCACGCAACCCGAGGCGAAGAAGCTGTGCGAACGATTGGGCAAGCGTCTATGTACCGAACTGGAGTGGGAACGTGCCTGCAAGGGGCCGGACAATCGCATCTATGCCTTCGGCGACAGTTACCGAGCCGACGTCTGCGGGACTGGCAGTCGCTTCTTGCCCCACCCGGCCGGGATCCAGGTGGGTTGCCGAAGCGACTTCGGCGTCTACGATCTGCACGGAGGTCCTGCGGAGTGGACCGACAGTCCCTGGCACCGCGGCGCACCGAGCGATCGCGTGGCGGTGCGCGGCGGCACGGGACTGGTCGGCGAGCTAGTGGCCCGGTGCGCCAACGGTGAGCCCCGCCCACCGTCCACTCGCGCACCGGACCTGGGGTTTCGCTGTTGCGCCGGGCCGCGCAACACGGCGGAGGTGGTGCTGACACTTGCTGCGGGGGAAGCCATCACCCGCATCGAACGGCCCGATCCCTCCCTCTTGGCTCGAATCCTGGATCGCCTGCCAGCCGAGGCCCGTCGCGATTTGGGCACGGCCAGTCCGTCCGTGTTGCGCGCATGGATCTGGCGTCCCGTCGCGAACGAGCGCCTGGAGGGACTGTCCGTGTGTGGCCCCCAACCCACCCCGACCCGTTGCGGACTGCTGTTGGCGCGGGATACCCAAGGTCGGCTGGAGGTGACGGCCTGGGCCAACACGGGTTTTTCGACGTCCGCTCTGCACATCGATGAGGACGCCCGGGACCTCTGGCTGCTCGGGCAGGACGCGTTGGGACCGTTCAAACGGCTGGTACGCTACGCTTGGGGCCAACTGGTGGTGGGCTCGAAGGAGCGGCGTCTGGGGCGACCCCGCCGAAAGCGCTAGGACGACACGCCGTGACAGCGAGGAACCCTTCACCGCGCAGCGCAGTACGCCCCAAGCCGCTTGACGGTGGCCTGGTGATTGCGCGAAAGCTGATCGAGTCGGTGGCTCGCGCGTGTCCGAACCGCGGTGTCGCCTACCTGTTGCGCCTTGGCCAGGCGTTGCGCCGCTTCACCGGCAAGACCCAGGTTGTGTCGAAGATCGGAGGCCTGCTCCGCAAGCCGCTGATCGTTCAACCCAAGGGAGCCAAGCTGGTCGGCCAGGACCGCATATCGGTCGGCGACATCGAACCACCAGTCTGCCCCCTGCGAGGCCGAGCCCAGGACGCGCTGCTCGATGGCCATGAGTCCAGGGTTGACCGCATCGGCAAGCCTTCGGCATTCCTTCGCTCGCTCCATGCTGTCGCATCCCCCCAGCCCCACCAAGACCAGGGCCAAGCCCGTTGCTCGAGACCACATGGTTTCATCCATAGCATTCCCCTGGAGTACCGCAGGGGCTCGAACCGGCCGCTCCAGGCCAGAGCCAACCGCGCCCGACCCGGGCTCGGAGCTGCGCTGCTCGGCCTGATGTTGGTCGCCGGCTGCAACGACGAAGGGCCGGATCACTCCCCACCCAAGGGACCTTTGGTGCACCCCCGAGCGACCTCCGCCCCCCTCCCCTTGCCCACGAACCGCCTGCAGCAGCGGCTCACCGAGGAAGTAGAAAAGGAGCTGGCCCAAGCCAGCGCCCAGGGACGACCACTCACCCCACGCCCCAAGCCCCCTAACGACCTGGCCTTCGTGGGAAACCGTCTGGCCATGGTGACGGACACTGACCTGGTGGTGCACCAGATCATCGAAGCGGGTGGGGCCTATCGCGCCAAGGTCAGACGCTGGCCGGTCCCGGATCCGGTGCACTTGGTGGCACTGGGAGACGGGACCCTGGTGGCCCTGGGCAAGGAGCAGACCTCTATCATCTATCCTGACCGACGTCCCCCCAAGAAGGAGGGGCGGTTGGTGCTGTTCCCTGATTCGGTGTTGAGCGCCGAACCCGGTCGAAGTTGCGGATTCCAGGTCTGGGCACCGAGCGACGGCACGTTACAGAGATATCGGATCGATCGTCCACCCTCTGTTTCGGGGATCTGGCTACCCGAAACCACCCTGACCGTGCCGGAGCTGCGTGGCGCCGTGTGCGCAATGGCCAGCAACGGCGCGTGGTTGTGCGTCCTGGACGGGGAGTTGGTTCGGTACTTCCCGCATGGCCGCCCGACGAACCTCGGGAGCCTAGGCCCTGGCTCCCCTATCACCAGGGTGCTTCCAACCGCTCGCGCCGACCGGGTTTTCGTGGTGAGAGAGGACGGTCGAGCTCACGAACTCCGCCTGGGCCCCCCGTTGAGGATACTCTCCCACCTGGATCTGCCGTACCTACCCTTCGAGGTCGCGAAGGGTAGCTCCACCCTCCTGGAGCTGCGGGTCGCGCGGCAGCCTTCCCAATCCGCCCACTTCAGCCTGATGGTCCTTTCCGAGCAGGGGGAGCCCCTGTTCGAATTGGGTCTACTGCCCGATCCAGCCGCGGCCCCGGGCCAGGACAGGGCCACCCAGTCCTTTGGGTACCGCTCCATCGCCGCTCACCCCCAAAAGCCATGGATTGCGTGGCGCGAAGGAAAGAGCCTGCGCGCCCTGGACTGGCGCAAACGATTGCCTCTGGTCCCCGGAGCGCAGGGCTCCGGGTAGTGCGAGTCTATCCTAGCCGCCAGAAACTGGCCAAGTTCTGGATGGGCCGAGGAGGGTACTTGGCCGCTGGGCGAGGGTTGAGGCCATGGTCACCCGTCTACCAGAAGGTGCGATGGCGACCCCTCTTTGCGAACGGTCCGATCCGGAACTTTACACGCTCACCCGCCTGGCAGAGGAGCTCGCCCGTCGCCGCCAGGAAGCCCCGAGTTCGCTGCATCTTCTGGCCGCGGTAGCCACCCAGAGCAGTCCGACGCGCGACTGGTTGTTGGAACGCGATGTCACGGTGGAAAAGCTCTTGCAGGTGGGCCTCGAGCTCCGCGACAGGCGGGCCGAGGCAGTACCCCGAATCCTGCGTCGAGCCCGCGATGTGGCCCTTCGGATGGGTGTCCCGGCCGTGACCGCAGCCCATCTTCTGATCGCCCTGTTGGCCGAGACGACATCGGCGGCGCGCATCGTCCTGGAGCGTTCGGGGCTGGACGTGGCACGAGCCCGCAGCGCCGCGTGGAACATAGGGTTGGGGGTCACCTGTCGCCGCCCCGCACGGGCCACTCCGTCCCGGGTGGCCTCGGGGAACTCGCCCGGCGCGACCGGTCGAAAAAAGCCAATTCCCAGCGGGGTGACCATCCCACTGTTCCCCGTCGAACGCGCGACGATGCCCAAGGTATCGAGTGAACCGGCTCGGTACAGGGGCCAGGTGGTTCCGTTGATGGTGGCCCGCCCACGCAGAGACGGTTCACCGCCCACGTCGGGCCCCAGCACGAGCGTCAAACTCAAGCCCGCCGACCATGCCAAGCCGCAGCCGGATTGCGGGCGCTTCGACCTGGACAAGAGTGAGTTTCCCCACCTGCGCGCCCTGGGCGTCAATCTGACCCTGAAGGCCGCTCGAGGTGAGCTCGATCCGGTGGTGGGGCGCGAGAGGGAGATCGAGCGGGTTCTGGACATCCTGGCCAAACGCCACGGCAACAATCCCTGTCTGGTCGGTGGCGCCGGTGTTGGCAAGACCACGGTGGCCCGCGGTGTGGCCCAGTGGATCGTGCAGCAGCGGGTCTCGGGTGCCGTCGACCCTTGCATCGTGGTCGAGATCCCCATCCCGGAGCTCGTTTCCGGGACCGTGGCCCGAGGCTCACTGGGACAACGGATCGCCGCCATTCGCCAGGAGGTGCAGAGCGCCAAAGGCCGCGTGGTCCTGTTCTTCGACGAGGTGCATCTGCTCTTCTCGGGGGATGGATGCGAGGAAGCCGCCAGCGATCTCCGCCTGGCGCTGGCCCGCGGCGAGCTGCCCTGTATCGGGGCGAGTTCCTCCACGGAGTACCGACGCGTCATCGAGGCCGATGCCACGCTCAATCGACGCTTCACCGCCGTAGAAGTGGATGAACCTTCCCGCGACGAGGCTCTGCCCATGCTGCACGCTGCCGTCAAACGGCTGGCGGGACACCATCGGGTAACCTACGACGACAAGGCCCTGGTCCAGTGCATCGGATGGACCGTGAAGTATCTGCCCACCCGCATGCTGCCCGACAAGGCGATCGCGGTGGCTGACTGGGCCGGCGCGCGCGCGCGCCGGCGCGGCCAGACGCGGATCGGGGCCGAGGCCATCGCCGAGGTGGTGGCGGAAATCGCCACCCTCCCTGTGCAGCGACTGCTGGAAACGGACGCCGACCGGATGCTGTCCATGGAGCGGCTGGTGGGCGAGCGGGTGGTCGGTCACGCTGACCCGATTCGACGCATCTGCAGCATCCTGCGAAGAAATGCCGCCGGATTGGGCGCCCAGCGCCCCATTGGAACCTTCCTGTTGCTCGGTCCGACCGGAGTGGGCAAGACGGAGACGGCCAAGGCTCTGGCCCAGGCGCTGTTCGACAGCGAGAACGCCATGGTGCGGCTCGATATGGCCGAGTACGCGGAATCTCATTCGCTGGCTCGCCTCATCGGTTCGCCACCCGGTTACGTGGGGCACGAGGCCGGCGGTCAGCTCACCGAAGCCATCCGGCGCCGCCCCTACCAGATCGTCCTGCTTGACGAGATCGAGAAGGCCCATCCCGATGTCCTGCAGTCCTTCTTGGGTCTGTTCGACGAAGGTCGCCTGACCGACGGCCGCGGTCGCACCGTGGATGCCCGTCACACGGTCATCATCATGACCTCCAACCTCGGTTCGGATGCGCTCAGTCGAACCCCACGGCGCCGGGTGGGATTCGCGGCCGAATCACCGGATCTGGCCGGTGACGTACAATCGACGGTCGTGGATGCGGCCCGCAGCCGATTGAGCCCGGAACTTTACAATCGAATCGACGAGGTCCTGGTGTTCTTGCCCCTGTCTCCCCAGGAAATCCACGAAATCCTGGAGCGACTGTTGGTGAAGGTGAAAAGCTCGCTGGCAGCACGGGGCGTTGGGTTCGAGATGAGCAACGCCGCCGTCGAGTTCGTGCTCAAATCGGGGGGCTACGATTTCACGCTGGGCGCTCGCCCCATGAAACGCACCCTGGGACGCCTCGTCGAGGCCCCGATTGCGGATCGAATCCTGGCGGGAGAGCTTCGACCGGGATGCACCCTGAGCATCGACTCTGACGGCCAACAACTGCTCTTGCAGACCAGCCCGACGGTGTAGTTCAACCGCACCACTCAAGTCGGGTGAGCATCGAGCGCGCGACGGTAGCGTTCGCGGCGTGCAGGCTCGCGCAGGATCTCGTAGGCTTCGTCCAGGACCTCCAGTACGATGTCCACGTCCTCGCGCAGATCCGCCGTGCCCACGGTGAGCAGGCGCCCCGGATCGAACTCCCGACGCAAACCGAGGTAGGCGTGGCGGACTTCGTAGCCGGTAGCGTCGTGAGCGACGCCGAGTAGGGAGAAGTAGTCCCCCTGGTCCACCAGAGCCCGGCGCTGCTGCACCCGGATCCGAATCACCTCGTCGTCCAGGGGATCGCGAACGGCGGGCGCGTCGGGGACCTCCGACTGGCTCTGGGTGGCGGGCAGGACGTCGACGACGGTCAGCTCCACCAAGGCCAGCAGAGCGGACGCGAAATGCGGCTCCGCGACGCGTGTGAGAAGATCGCCCAACCGCAACCCGGCACACTGGCGGATGGCCTGCTCCTCCTGAGCCGGCAGCGCACATTCCGACAACAGTTGGGTCGCCGCGCCCAAGGCCAAACGGACCTTCATCCCACCCAGACGAGTCAGGGCCACCTCGGGCGCGACCGTCCTTCTTACGATCTCGATCAGGATCTCCGCCCCCGTCGAACCACCAAAAACGGTTGGCTCCGACTGAAGACGCGGGGGCAGCTCGGTCTCCAGACTGGCCGAGCCTCGAACGACCTGGACGGTCCGCCCCAACAACCATTCAGCGTGGGCTCGCAACACCGGCCACAACTCGTCCTGTCGAACGTAACCGTGAGCAATCAGTGCCGCCCCCGCGTGACGCCCGAACTGCGGCAGTTTGCGCTCCAGACGCAGGGCTTCACGAGTCAAGTCCCCCCGCTGCACCAGGAACGATACCAGTGATTCCCCTTCCACCCCCGAAGCCACCGTGACGAAATCCCCGTCCCGCATCACGACACGACGAATCCCTTCGTCGTCCTCGACCACCAGAGCCCCGCTGAAGCGTGAATGGACACATTTGGCGAGAATCCGCGCGACGTCACCGGTCGCGAGGGCGGCCGGGATCGAGGGTCGCGAGGGCTCGCTCTGCACACCGGTCGCGGGTTCCGTCTCGGATTTCTTGGGCTTCTTGCTCTCCGGGGTCGCCCGAGGCAGGGGCGGGCCACTGCGATGGGGACCCAGGGGCTGCCGCTCCGTCCGCGGCCCCAACGAAACCCTTCCCATCGCCACCCCCATCACCGGATCCAGATTGTCATCGGTGGGGGTCAAGCTCTGCGAGGAGCGAGGCGCAGCGGCACGACCTGTGGGACGCTGCGCCGATGACGAGGCCCGTTCCTCATCGGAATATCGCTCCGAGGGGCGCTCCCGCCCCGCCGTTGCACCTCGGGGCGGCGCCGTGGACAGCTCCTCGCGACGCTCCGAATCAGTGCCGATGGCGGACTCGAGCCCAGGGCCGCGGGGAGCTCCCAGCGCTCGAGAGCGAGGAGTTGGCGGCTCGGAGCCGGGCTCGTCGTCGACGGAGGCGGGCATCGAACCGGACCGTCCGTCGGGTCCCGCCGGTCGCTGTTGCACCATCGGTTCGGGGGCTTGGGCCCGGATGGATTGAGCGATGTACGGGGTGGAGGGAACGAGCGGCTGAGTGCTCGCCAGAGGACTGCTGCGTTCCAGGACCGAACCGGTACCGGGACCTGCGTTGAGCACCGCGGGCGCGCGGTTTCGCGGGGCAGGGGTCGGACTTCCCGGTTCCTCTTCGCTGCCGCCGCCCGTGGTCCCCTCGCGAATTCCCAGCTCGGTCGCACCCGCTCGCGTCCCGGTCACTCCCGGATTCTTGACATGGGTGTCCACCCGGTCCTTCGACTGCAAACCGGGATTGCTGGTGTCCTCGTCCTCGTCCTCACCCAGGCTCTCCTCCAGGGCGGCCAGAACATCCGGTGGCAGGATGGCATCCAGCTCTTCCTCCGGCGTCAGCCGGATCGGGGATGCGATTCCGGGGTGCATGGCGATCCCTCGACTGGACAGGCGACGATCCGCCTGTTCCAGCAACCCCTCGAGCTCCGCGCTCATCTTGCCTGCCGCAATGGGGGGCCCAGAAGCAGACGCGTGCTCCGCAGCGGACGGCGGGGGCAGACTCGGCAAGCGACGAGAGGGAACCGCTGCATCCGGGGCGGAGCTCAGGGCAGGCTCACGAGAACCGCGCGGCGGAGCGGACAGACTCGAGCCACCCCGCACGGGCCTGGGTGTGGCTGCTTCTCGCGGCGGAGAGGAAGCCTCCGGACGGTCGATGCGGGAGCTTGGAACGGAGATGGGCGTTCGCAAGCGGGGCAGCGACGCCATCGACACAGCCACCCGCGCATCGCCGCGTTCCGGGCTGCCCACCGTCTCCTCGATGCGCTGCAGGACGGTGTAGATGTCGATGGGCCGCGGAAAGGCACGAGAGCGAATGTCGACCAAGTGGGGCTCTAAGGCGTCCACCAGGCTCGGATCGGCGCCCAGCAAGATGACCGGAACATGGGCCCCGAAGGCTCCCTGTCGGGTCCGGATCAGAATGTCGATCACCTTGGGGGATTGGCCACCACAGATCAAAAGACTCGGCTTCTGTGCTTCCACCCTGCCGGGCAGCAGCATCAAGGGCACGTCTCGCACCTTGAATCCCCTGACCCGCAACGAGGCGATCAGACGCTCGGCCTCCGTGGAGGTGTCGCTGACAAGCAGCAAGGGCTCGTTTGCAGCGGGCCGGGGGGAATCGGCTGGGGGATCCACGTGCCTTTCGGAGTCTATGCTGCGCCAAGCAGCGGGTGCCACTTATCGTGGAGGAGAAGCGCGACGTGCGACCAGACGAAGATGGATCCGCTCTGCAAGCCAGGCGCCGCAGCGCGGCCAATAGCGTGCGCTAACGATGAAGAAGGCTATGATCCCCACCAGCAGGGCCTCGCCGGCCGTCAACCCAATATGATCCAGCACGCCAGTTTCCTAATCTCGGGGTTCCAGCCTGTCGATCGACAGCAACCGACCCATTTTACCGAACTTGACTGAGGAATTGGCGGAAATGCTCGACCTGGTGATTGGCCTGGGAGCAAATCTGGGAAACAGGAGAGCAAGCCTCAGCAAAGCGGTGGAAATGCTTGAGCAGGTCGGTCGCCCGGTTGGCTTGTCCCGCCTGTACGAGTCAGCGCCCGTTGGCGGACCTCCCCAACCGCACTTCCTCAACGCCGCGGCGCGTCTGCACTGCGACCGAGAGCCCACCGAGATTCTGGAACGACTCCTCGAACTCGAGCGCTCGATGGGCCGGCAACGAACCGTGCCGTGGGGACCTCGAACCCTGGATCTGGATCTGTTGTGGATTGCGGACCGCTCCGTGAATGAGCCACAGCTGATCGTTCCGCACCCTCGCCTGACCGAACGGGCCTTCGCGCTGCGACCCCTGCTCGATGTAGCTCCCGAAGCGGTCGATCCCCGAACCGGCGAACGCTACCGAGCGATCCTCGAGCGCATCGGAACCGAGGACCTGGTGGTCGTCGCCGAACCCGTCGGTCCCCCCTTTACCTTCGGCGTCACTTGACCCGACGCAACGCCTCGAGGAAGACCTCGGCCTTGACGAAATCGTTGAACCGTTTCACCTCGACGCCACTGCTGTCCAGGATGACAACCGTCGGCAGCCCCACCACCTTCAGTCGCGCCAGCGCCTGTTGCACGGCCGGATCGCCATCGTCGGTGGCGTCCACACGGATGGTCAGAAAACGGCTGGCCTCCTTCTGCACCTCGGTATCGGAGAAGGTCCGCTTGTCCAGCTCTTTGCAGGCACCGCACCAGCTGGCAGTGAAATCGATCAGCAAAGGACGCCCCTCGCGCCGCGCCTGCTCGATACCAGCCACCAGGGGCGTGTCTTGCCAGCGGAGCTCTGCCGCGGGACGCCCCACCTCGGCCACACCCAGAAAGCCCGCACCCGTAACCAGCATGATCCCCAGCGTCTTCAGCGTGACGTTGCTCTTGCCTGGTTCGGCGTAGTCACGGTTCACCGCGCCCAGCAAGAGACCCACGAGGGCCAAGGTCGCCACCATCATCCACGCCAACCGCCCCTCGGGGAGATGCTCCTTGGAGCCAGGCCAGGCGATCTGCACGTAGTAGGCCGCCACCACGAGCAGCAAGAGCCCCAGCGCCGACTTGACCTGAACCATCCAGCGTCCGCTCTTGGGGAGCTTGACTGCGAAGGCCCCAACCAAAAAGAACGGGACCCCGAGGCCCAAGGAGAAACTGGCCATGGACAGCGCACCGAAACCAAGGCTCCGGGTTCGCGCGATGAAGGCCAGGATCCCGGTCAACACCGGCCCCGTGCAGGGCGCCGCGATGAGCCCGCTCACCAAACCCAGCGCGAAAGCGCCCTTGTGCCCCATGCCGCCGACCGTCGCCAAACGACTGGACAGGGCCGAGGGCAAGGCCAGATCGAACGCGCCGAACATGGAAACAGCCATGGCCGCGAAGAGCAGCACCAACCCCCAGAGCACCCAGGGGCTCTGCAGCGCGGCGCCAAACACACTACCCGTCATGCCTGCCACCATCCCCAGCGGCACGAACATGGCCATCATGCCCAGCACGAAGGACAGCGAAAGCCCCAGCCCCTCCCAGCGCCGAGTGGTGCTGCGCGCTCCGAACACGCTCACCGTGACGGCGACCATCGGATACACGCAAGGGGTCAGGCTGACCAACAACCCGCCCACGAAGGCCGCCAGCACCGCCGCCCCCGTCCCCTGACCGAGCGCCGAGGTGAACGCATCCTGACCCTCACTGGCCAGCGCCGAGCTGGCCAAGAGAGTCACGAACAACACGAGGTGCAGGCGCCGAGCGCGCATCGAGAACCTGGGCATCATCGGGGCAGAACGTCGTCTAAGCATTGCGAGAACCGTGCGGAGCGATGTCCACGGCGCTGCTATGCCATATTTGGCGCGTCCCCTCGACAGGGCTAGAAACCCCAGGGCCAGAGCAGCGCGAGATCTCGGTTATCAGGCCAATATGATACCGGGGCTCAATCCTTGGCTCTTTTTGGTTGGGGGCGGCGCAGGGACGGGGGACGGCAGGGTCATGTCTTCGTCAACGCTCGGCCTCATGCGCGCCATTCAAAGCAAACCAACGGGCCAGCGCCAGAACGTACTGCTCGAATGCCACAAGACCATCGGGGAGCTCCGCCCAAAGCCGCTCGGTGTCCAGCGAGGCGTAACCATGAGCGATACGGTTGCGTAGCCGTGCCGCGGCACCGAGCGCGGAGGCGAGTGACGGCTCGATGACACCGTGTTGCGCCAGAATGTCGAACGACTCTGCGTACGATGTTGGCAGTCCCCAACCCTCGTCAGTCGCCAGGTGAAAGGCGATGTCGATAGCCTCTTGAACGATGACGATCACGCTGAGCGCCAGCGCGTCTTGGCGGTCCACATCGCTAGACAAGTCAGCGAGGGTGTTGGGGCGACGCCGTTTTGCTCGCTCCAGGTGCTCGCGAAGCAGCGCAAGCTTACGCGCCAGAACGATGGGATCGGTCACGGGTGCCCCGCAGCAATGCGCGCCAGATATCGTCTGCGCCCCTGTTCGAGTAACGGGAGTATGTCTAGGTACTCGAGCATCGCATCGGCCGCGAACCGACCGAACGCACCCGGCGAACGTTCCAGCAAGGGAGTCCCGTTTCGCGCAACCTCGTGCCTTACCACGGGCGTTGTCTTGTCCAGTCGAACAAGGTCGACTTCGAGGTCCGCAGCGACTGACAGCACATGCTGCAGGCGCAACTCCTCCATGAGCGTCATGTCAGTTCCGAGGCGCGGCAACAAGGCAATGTCCAGATCGCTATCGGGGTGGGTTCCGCCCTGCGACATCGAACCGAACACCACCAGCAGTTCGATGTCAGGATCCGCCCCCACAGCGGCACGAATCCGATGGGCAATGGCGGCCAGCTCGATTGGCATGGGGCCATAAGCGTAACACCGATGGAGGCTGGCTCCGAATCCCGCTACTGGCGCGCGGCGGCGCCGGGAAATTTGCTCATTTATCGGTCTGTGGGCCGCGATCCGGGAGGCATTGACGAGCCGTTCGAACCGACCGAGGGACGAGGAGCACGGTCGAACTAGTCAAGTCAGGACCCCGTCGGGACGTTTCCCTGGTCGAACTGGCCGATCGAGGCTTCCTGCCCGTCGGACTAGTCGAACCAGAAAGCATTTCACGGCTGGAACGCGGCGGTGTGAAAGAAGTGCAAGGTGGGAGGCGACGAGCCCCAAGTCTAGAATTCGGACCATGCTCCCCAACTCCCTGCAGGTCTCGTGGCGCGACGAACCGGTGGTCCTCGGCGAGACCAGCGACGTCGGTGAACTCGTCGCGCTGGCTCGCAAGACGCGCACCCGTCGGGTCGATTTTGACTGGGTGCTGACCCGCACCGAGCTGCAGCAGCTGCGCGAGGCCGTGCACCATTGGGGGAGCCGCGCTCGCGGGCGATACCAACGTTTCGATGCCCAGATCCTCTGCGCCATCAAGGACGTCCTGGGCGAGACCACCACGCCCTACCTTCTATCCCTCGCCAGCCCAGCCGAGGCCGAAACGTTCTCGTCGGTGAGCGCGTCTCCTGCTGGACCGGACTACCGTCTGAGCGGCTGGGCCATGTTCGATCTGATCTTCAACTACAGCTTCATCGACGACGGGCCTGACGGGGCACCGATTCGCCGACTGCTCGGCGAGAACCTGTTCGCCAAGCTCAGCGACATGGCCTCGCAACTCGGCTGGAACGTCGCTCGCTTTCGGGCCGCCTGTATGGCACCCGTGCGCCACGCGCTCTACAATCTTCCCCTGGACCATGGGACGACCAACGTCCCCGAGGGACCGATCACCGGCAGCATGACGCTCGAGCTGGTGGGCCCGTACGCGTTGATTCAACAAGCCGATCGGCCCTGTCTGTTCACGGATCCGGTCGGTCACCAGCGTGGCATCTATCTGCTCACCCTCCCCGTGGACGGCGTGGAACATGTCCACTACGTCGGACAGACGACACGAAGCTTCAGCGAGCGCATCTCCGAGCATCTCGCCGCGTACCTCTCCGGCAGGTATTCGACGCTAGACATCGACTCGCTCTCCCAGGGCCTGCAGAAGTACCGCTACCAACCGGCGGCCAACTACGGCGCCTCCTTGACCGGCTTCGTCGCCCAGCTGGACCAGCTGGTCCCCCATCTGCAGGGCCTGCTCAAAACCCTGCGCTGCCACGTCATCGTTCCGAACCAAACCAAGAAGGGCATGCTCGACCGCCTGGAGGGCGCCCTGGGCCGGCATTTCCGGGATCAGAAGAACGCGAAATGGCGTCAGCTCTTCGCC
>CAZYKT010000004.1:0-4533 GCA_964648165.1 uncultured Polyangiaceae bacterium
TATCTCGATCCCCTGGGCAGTCGACCGAAGCCGCGAGCCGTCCAGAGCTGCCGAGTCAATGGGGTCGACGGGGTCACCGGAGTCCCTGGCTGGCTCCGTCTGGCCGAAAGCCACGGCGGTCAGAAAGAACCACAGCCAGCAAGCGGAGGAACGCACCGGTCCGGGATACCGGCGAACCCGACATAAGGCCAGTTTTCCGCTGAATCACGCGGTGCGGCCGGTCCTGACCGAATGCCCGCCGTCCACCACGACTGAATTACCCAGCGCGGCCGGCCCCAACCGAATGCCCGCCGTCCACCACGATCTGCTGGCCCGTAATGAAGGGGCTCTTGGCCAAGAAAACCACTGCCTTGGCCACGTCGTGTTCGGTCCCGCTCAGGCCCAGGGGGATCCCCTGCGCCAGCCTGGCGAGTTGGTCGGGGCGCATATCGACCGGCGGTGCCACGCTGCCAGGGGCCACCGCGTTGACCCGAACCTCTGGTGCCAGCTCGAGCGACAAGGCCCGCATCAGCTGCCAGAGCCCGGCCTTGGAAACGACGTAGGGCAGATAGCCAGGGAAGGGGCATAGGACACTGCTGCAGGTGACCAAGACGATGCTCCCGTGGCGGGCGCGCAGGAATGGAACGGCCCGTAGCGCGAGCGCAGCGGGTGACCCCAGATTCAAGACAAGCTGTCGATCCCAGCTCGCGTCGTCAAGGCATTCCAGAGGCGTCGCCTCGAAGCCTGCCGCACTGGCCACCACGAGATCGAGGCCGCCCAGCTCCTCCACCGCTCGATCGACCAAGCGGCGCGACTCGTCGCGGTCCCTCAGATCGGCCTGCATGGGGAGGCCGCGCCCCCCGGCGGTTCGTATCGCGCGCACGCAGTCGTCCGCCCCCTCTCGATTCGAGAAGTAGTGGACGGCGACCGTGACCCCTTCGGCTCCGAGGTGTTCGGCGATTGCGCGACCAACGCGGGTGCCCGCGCCGGTGACCAGCGCCTTAGCGCCCATCAGGTGCCCGGGTTGGCCCTCGGCTAAAGTGGGGTCTTTGGCGCTCATAGGCCGAACGTGACCTTGCCGGGGTAGCTACCCGGTGAGGCGTAGCTGGCCGAGCTCAAGAGCTCCACCAAGCAGTCCACCGCGGAATCACCATCCGGTTTGTCCGCGGACACCCCCGCCGTGATCACGTTGCCGGAGGTATCGAGGTACAGCGTGGCCGTGAAGCCAGATTCCACCGAACCCTTGCAGGACTCGATCTGTTGCGACATTCGGCTGATGGTGGGGCTGACTCGATCGGACTCCAGGGTCACGGGCTCTCGGACGTCAGGATCAAGGATCTCGAAGGGCGCCGCCGAATAGCGGGCCAGCGCGGTCCGACCGCCCACCGGCTTGGGCCATTTCAATTTACGCAGGGTTGCGGCCATACAACGCTCCGCCTCGCGATCGCCGAGATCGGAATACTCCACGGTGGCGCTCTCTGCCCTGCCGTCCATCCCGACCACCACCAGGAAACGAACCGTACCGTTCAGTAGCTCGATCTTCTTGGCTCTGGAGCGAAAGCATCGGTCGAACGATGTCTCGGCGCGCTGGAAGACGGCGTTGGTCGACTCCTCGTTGAGTCCTCCGACTTCCGAGCTGACTGCCATGGAATCGTCCTTCTCCGCGGGCGGCGGAGCCTGTTGGACCTGACTGCGCGGTGGGCCTGCGGGCCCGCCGCCGCAACCGAGGGCTCCGAGCACAGCCAGACAAGTCATCGTGCCGAGGGGGACCGAAAACGGAAAAAGACGCATGACGCCCACGCTTAGCGCGAGCTTCGGCCCGGTACAACCTCTGCAGCCGATGGCTTCCGGGGGCCCGTTTTCTGGTTCGAGCCGAGAGGAAAGTTACAAGGAACGGCCGAGAATCCGGGGTAGAACTCAGGTCTCAGCGTCCGTGGTCTCCCGTTCCGGAGGTTCTCGAGATGTTCCATGCCGACCGATTCCTGCAAACCCTCTCCCGCCTGATATCGCTCGGGCCTCGGCTGCAGAACGCGCCCGCCGCGGGTCTGGTGCCACAGGAACACCTGGCCGCCGAGGTGGTCCTGGAGCGGCTGCAACCCGCTCTGTTGGCAGGCGCCGTACAGGTGAATACGGTGGCCGCTCCCGGTCAGCAGGATCGTCCGAGTCTCGTGTTCACGGTTCCGGGTCGGGGCGACGGGGCGATCGGCCTGGTGGGGGCGCATTTTGACGTGGTGCCCGCCGATCCGGAACACGAGGACTGGCAAAGTGATCCATTTCGTCTGTCCATCGGAGCCGACGGTACGTTGCGGGGTCGGGGGGTCAGCGATTGCCTGGGTCACGTCGCGCTCCTGACCGAGTTGTTGGTCGAGCTCCATGATCGGCGCCTTTCGCCCGAGAAAACGCTGCGGGTTATCATGATCGCCAACGAGGAGGAGAGTGCTCTGCCGGGGATCGGGATGGAGGCGGTCCTGCAAGCCGGTTTTCTGGATCTGTTGCGAGACCAAACCATCTACTGGCTGGATAGCGGCGACTTTGGACCGACCCTCGGCACGGGGGGAATCGCTCGCTGGGCGATCGAGGCCGAGGGTGTGGCGGGTCATTCGGGGCTGCCCAACCACTGTGTGAACGCCCTGGAGCTGGCCTTTGCGGCTGCCCGGGGGCTCGCTGAATGGTTCGAACGCACCTACCCAGCGCATCCCGAGGAGCTGCGTTACAACTACGCCTCGCCCTCTTCGCTCAAGGCCACCGTCGTGCACTGTGACAACGACAAGATCACCAAGATCCCCGGGAATGCCCGGGTGGAGGGCGACCTGCGCATGACCCCCTTTTACGATTTGGCTAAGGCAGTCCGCGACGCCGAGCGCTGGGTGCAGGCCCTGAATCAACGCCTGGCGGAAGGGGAGCGCGTGAGCGGATTCCCGCCCACCGTCACCGAGGACGGGAACACGGGTCGGGTGCGATTCGAGCCCATCGGTCCAGCCGTACCCGGCATTGCCTGTCGACTCAATTCCCCTGGCTTGGCCGAGCTCAACGAGGCCCTGCGAGCGGTCCTGGGCCCCGAGGGTTGTCGGCCGTGGTCCATGACTGGCTCGCTCCCCTTGGTCAGCGCCCTGCAGGAACGAGGCTTTGACGTCCAGATCACGGGGTTCGGTCAGAGCAAGACCTTCCATGCCCCCGACGAGCAAGGACAGCTGTCCGATTTCGAGGCGGGGTTCGGCGTGTTGTGGCGTTTGATTCGGCCTGGATGAGCCGCGGGTCGTCGGTCTACGGAGACGAGGGGGTCCACTCGCTCCAGCCGATTCCCAATCGCAATCCGAGCATTTGGATCCCGGCCCCATTCGCGTAGGGTGCGTAGCGACCGACCTTGATGTTGCTGGCACTGTCCAGCATCCCCACCGCGACGAGTTCGAACAACCCA
This sequence comes from uncultured Polyangiaceae bacterium, assembly GCA_964648165.1. Taxonomy (GTDB): domain Bacteria; phylum Myxococcota_A; class Polyangia; order Polyangiales; family Polyangiaceae; genus FEN-1139. Next base: position 3,398 of record CAZYKT010000004.1, read on the forward strand.
TGCTGCCAGTTCAGCTGCAGGCCGGCCTCGGCCAGGAAATAGACGTCCAATCCCACCGCGTGGCGCTGGAAGGCTCGAAAATCATGGGAGACGATCCCAGCCCCGGCCGAGGACACGAAACGAAGGACGCGACCATTGCTGAAGAGTCGGGCGTAGCTGCCAAAACGGCGAGTATCCAAGGTGTAATTGACGGCCGTGGGCGTGGAGGGGCAGGAGTCGGGGGCATCCTGGTTGCACTGCCCCGGGATCTCGTGGTGGCTGGTGGTGACCTCACCCTCCACACCCAGAGGCGTCAAGAGTCGGTATCCCGCTCGCAGCCCCAATCCTCCTCCGCTCCGTTGGCTCTCGGACTCGGGCTCGAATCCGACCGGGTGAGAGACGACGGCTAGCGTCGAGAGCGACAGAAGGCCGAACCAACCGCGGGGCTCGTGGCTCGCCGGGGGCCCTCCCTGGGTCGCCGACGAATCGTGAGTAGCGGGTCCCGGGGTGCCGCGCAGACTGATGCGCTGTCCCCCGCTCAATTCCACGACCTGCTCGGAGCCGACGTATCCAGCCGCCTCGATTCGAATCACGTGTCGACCCGGGACAACCGAGCCACTCCAGCTGCCCAGGGCCAGACGTTTGCCGTCCATCTTGATGACGGCCTGCGGTGGTTGGGCGCTGACGGCTAGCTCGGCGAGCTGGGGCTTCAACGCCAGATTCATCGTGCGCGGTGGACCTCCTCCTGCCACCCGGATTGTCTGTTCGTGGGGCACGTGGCCGGGGGCCTTTACGGTCAGCAGATGTTCGCCCACGTCCAGATCGGCGTGGGCCTTGCCGTCTACCAGTTGAACGGTGCGACCATCGACGGTCACCGTGGCATCGGGTGGGAGCACGACCAGCTCAATCGAGCCCACCAGCGCCGAGAGCTCGACGATACTCGCTTGTAGGGTTGACCGCTCGGCAGGGGTCAGCGACGAGCCGTACTGCGCCAGCAACTGGTTCAAGGAGCGGAGCGCGTCGCCATAGCGGAACAGGGCCTTCTGGCAGAGCGCCATGTTCTGCAGCGTCGACGCGTTGGGATGCAGCTGATGTGCCGCTTCGAACTCGACCAGGGCGGCCGGGAAATTCTTCTCCTCGAAGAGGGCAATGGCCGC
>CAZYKT010000004.1:4633-56921 GCA_964648165.1 uncultured Polyangiaceae bacterium
TCGGTCGCGGCCGAGCTCGTGCTGGGCCATGGGGCGGTGGGAGGGGAGAAGGGCCGGGAGGGCGAAAGGTCGCGGGAGGTGGCGGAGCCGGAGTCCCTGTCCGTGTTCCGTTGCTTTAGGCCAAGCCAGATTGTCCCGATGCCCAGCAGAGCCAGGGTGACTACCGCGACGAGGGCGAGACGCCGCCTCGGGGACTTCGCGTCGACCGGAGCCGCCTCGGGGCTGGCGCTTGTGGTGGTGGGGTGACTTGGTTCCTTCGCGCGGGTCTGTTCTGTGGGCTCGGCCAGGGCGCGCAGGAACTCCTCTGCGCAAGCGAAGCGTTGATCTCGATCGCGAGCCAGCGCACGGTGAAGGACCTGAGCCATCCAGGCTGGAGTCAATGGGGCGTGCTCGCGCACGTCGGGGGCGTCCTCGGTGCACACGCGGAGCAACACCGATTCATAGGTGGTGCCGACGTGGGGGGGGCGTCCGGCCAGCGCCTCGTAGAGGATGGCACCCACCGCGAACAGATCGCTCCTTTGGTCCAGATCGGGCTCGCCCTTGGCCTGTTCCGGAGCCATGTAGGCTGCGGTGCCCAGCACCGCCCCGCGCTGCGTGTAGGTGTCCGCATCCAACCGGTTGCGCCGGATCTTCGAGATCCCAAAATCGACCAGCTTGACCCAGGGCAATGGCTCGTCGTGGGTGCACAAGAACACGTTCTCGGGCTTCAGATCGCGATGCACGATCCCTGCCGCGTGGGTGCGCACCAGGGCGTGTAGGATCTGACGGACCAGGTGGAGCGCGAGGGGAAGGCTCAGTGGGCCTTCTCGACGCATCAGGCTCCGCAGATCCTCGCCCTGCAAGAGCTCCAGGACCAGATACGGTGTTCCGTCGTGCAGACCCGCATCGAAGACATGCACGACATGCGCGCTCTCCACGGCACTGGCGGCCTCGGCTTCGCGTTGGAAGCGCGCCAGGAACTCGGGTGACAGCGAGGCGGCTGCGTCCAGGAACTTCAGAGCGACGCGCTTGCCAATGCCGAGGTGAGTCGCCTGATACACCACCCCCATGCCCCCCCGCCCCAGGAGGCGGTCGATGCGGTACTTGCCGGCGATCTGGCTGCCCAGGCGAGGGTCATCGGGAGAGTCTGGGGCGGACATCGGTCACGCAGGGGCCAAACCAAGCCCCCGGGGCCAAAGCGTAACACGACCCACAGACCGACGTCTCACCCGGCAGCAGTGACGCGAAAGCCAGGCTGTTGCCCGCAGACTTTCAGCCCTGAGACTGCTTGTGGAGCTGGGCCTGGATGCGCGAGGTGACGCGCGCGGCCGTCTTGGGGTGCATGCGGCCTTTGCTGCTGGCCCGGGCCAGAGCGACGCTTGCCGCCTGCACGGCCTCCTTGGCCGCCTCGACGTTGTTCTCGGTCAGGGCCACTCTGGCCTTCTTGACCGTGGTGCGAGTGGCACTGAGCTGGCTGCGGTTAGCCGCCGTTCGGGCGATGCGCTGGCGATTGCGTTTTTCTGCAGAGGGATGATTGGCCATGTCGAATTCCCGAGTCCTTGGCGGCTCAAGCCTTCTTCGCGTCGGGCGCGGTTGCCGGATACCCTTCCGGGTGGATCGGGAAGGCAGGCGAGTTGGTGCGAGAGCGAATCTTGCTCTTGGCCTTGCCGGCAGTTCGAGCGCGGATCTTTCGTCGGCGCGTGGTGTGGGTGGTGAGCGAAACCATGGTCGGATACCTTTAGACTGGAGGGATTCGGGCCCCTCGAGGTGGCGCGGAATATGAAAGAGGCGGTGGGCCTTGTCAACGACCCCCATCCTCGTGCGCGGAACCCACGTCTGCTGCGGGCACCGGCCAACAGACCGTGAGGCAAGACCCCGGGGCTGCGCTGGCCCTCGGTCCCCTGGAGCGCCCTCGGCTCTTTGGCCAATCCAGGGTCTCAGTGTGGGCGGAGGGTGAGGGGAACCGAGAAGGAACTCCTCGCGAAGGGCTCGACCTGGGTCCCCAACAGGGCGGCTCGAATGCAGTCCTCGCTGGGGGTGCCCGCCGCAGGCGCTCCGACATCGATCCTCGAGACGTGGCCATTGCTGCCAAGGACCAGATTGACCGACACCGGACCTCCCAGCGTCGCCACGCAGCTCTGTGCCCGGGGCTGTCGACTGGCCAGGGCTGCCTGGATAGCACCCGTGGTGGGGTGGTCAGGCAGTCCCGCTGGTCCCGCTGCAGGGTGAAGCTCAGGCTCCTGGTCGAGGGATGGTGAATCCTGCCCCGGCTTCTGACTCGCCTTGGCCATGCTGGCGGGACTGCCCGCGCCCGCCGATGCGCGTCGATGCGCTGGCGCAGTGAGGCTCGAGCTCTTCGGTCCTGACGTCGAGCTCTTGGCGGCCCCCTCTTCGTCGACCGCCTGTAGATCGCTGGCTGCCGAACGGTTGGGGGGCGCAACTTCGATGGTCGCGGCGACCAAGTCCCTTGGCATCGTCGTGGACTCGGGCAGCATCGACGGCGCCCCCGCCGGTGTATGAACCCAGAAAAAGGCTCCGGCCGCAGCCGCCAGAAGACCTGCTCCGGCGAAGGTCCAATTCCAGAGCCTGCGGTGTCGGGAGGCAGCGATGCCGGCGGTCGAACCACGCACCGCATCCCGATGGGTCAAAAAGGCGTGCTCCCCCGATTCCCGGCAGAGCCCCGCGGATTCGGTGAAGGCTTGGGGCTCGCCGGGCTCGCGCGGCAGCGGTGCGTCGAGCAGGCGAGGATCGGTCGTATCCTGGGCGGTGTGTTCGACCGTTGCCATGATGCGAGCCAGCCGAGCCTGTGAGCCCTTTTCGTCCGCAGGCGACGGGGCGCCCAGACTGGACAACAGCTGGTCGACGCGAGTCGGTAACCGGTTGGTTGATTGCCGATTCATGCGTCTTCCCCCAACTCCACTCCATGGGCCAGGAAATGTTCGCGGAGCTTCTTTCTGGCCTCGTGGACTCGCCAGGCGATGGTTCCCTCGGGACACCCCAGGATTTCCGCCGCCTCCGTATGGCTCAGCCCATCCACACCGACCAGGATGAGTGTGGTGCGCAGCGTGTCGCTCAGGGTGTCCATGGCCTTCCCCAGCGTGACCATGAGCTCGTGATCTCGAGTATCGGCCTCGGGATTCGTGATCCCGCTGCGCTGATCGGCCAGCGCCGATTCGACGCGCGGATCCTCGTCCAGCTCGGTGTGCTTGCGGACCCGTCGGGAGCGCAGCTGATTGAGGGAGAGATTGACCGCGATCCGATACACCCAGGTGAAAGGCTCGCTCCTGCCGTCGAACCGCGACAGCGCCCCCCAGGCACGGACGAAGGTCTCCTGGGTGACGTCATCCGCGTCCGCCTCGTTGCGCAGCAGATGCAGCGCCAGGCGGAAGACCCGCCGCTCGTACCTACCGACCAGCCGAGCGTACGCTCGGCTGTCCCCGTCGCGCGCCGAGGCGAGCAACTCGCGGTCGCTGTCGGGGGACATGGCCATCGGGGCTGAAAGGGGGCTCGCCATGGAGCGACGTTACTTCGAAGATACTCCATCACTGGGAGGTTCGACAACGCGGCCCGCGTTCGGATTGGGCGCCGGAGGGCGAACCTCCCGGATCTCGGGGGTACGAGCCAGCTACTCGGTCTTGTCGAGGGGCAGCTCAGCCACGGTTTGCGCCGGTTCGGCAGGCTCTGGCTCGTTCAGGTCGGCGGGCGGGGGCGGCGTCGCCCCCCCTGACACCTGCCCCAGTTTGCTGCGGAACAGATCGCCGAGCGTTCCGAATCCGCCCTGGGCGTGGAGTTTGGAGCGGTACTCGTTGGTGGCGCGACGCTCCTCGTCCTCTGCCAGGCCCTTGATGCTCAGGCGTGGCTCGCCCCGTTTGGGATCGACATCGAGCACCTTGGCGGAGACGACCGCTCCCAGACGGAACGCCTTGCGCAGCTCCGTTCCCCGAGGCGTGCCGGTTTGTCCGGCCGGAATGAAACCTCGCGCCAGCCGCCCCGTCACTCCCTGGACCCTGACCAGCAGACCCTGGGCCTCGATCTTGACCACCTCCACGCGGATGCTCGCGCCGCGCACCACGCGCTGTGGCTCTTCCTTCTCCTTGTCGCCGGTCAACGCGGGGTGAAGGGTCAGCTTGCGGGTTCGGGGATCGACGTGGGCCACCACTACTTCGATGGTTGCGCCCTCCTCGAGCTTCTCCTTGGGGTGCTCGATCCGCTCGAAGGACAGATCGGCGACATGTAGAAGGCCGTCCACTCCCGGCTCCATCTCGATGAAGGCGCCGAAGTCCTCGAGATGCCGGACCGTGCCGGTGTGACGGGTACCCGCGGCGTATTTCTGTCGCGCAGCCGCCCAGGGATCCTCGACCAAGGCCTTGCGGCTCAGCCAGATCTTGCCCTTTTCGTCGATCTTGATGATCTGAACCTGGATCTTGTCACCGGGCTTGAAAAGGTCGAGCAAGTACGCTCGCGGATCGTGACTCGCCTCGGTGACGTGGATGAGGCCCTCCAGATTCTCGGCGGCGGGCATGGCGACGAACACCCCCCACTCCACCACCGTGCGCACCACGCCCTCCATCACCTGATTCTCGCTGAGCAGGGTGAGGGCCTGCTTGCGCCGCTCGTGGGCCTCCGCCTCCAGCATGGGTCGGCGCGTCACCACCACGTCGCGGCCGTTCTTCTCGTACTGAATGACCTTGAAGTCGATACGCTGTCCGACCAGGCCCGCGAAATTCGCGTTGGCGGGATGCAAATCGATACCCGAGGCGGGAGCGAACGCCCGCAACCCGTCCAGATCGACCTCGATGCCGCCCTTGATGGTGCCGGTCACCAGGCCCCGGACCAGTGAACCGTCGGCGAGGGCCTTCTCGATGCGAGGCTTGGTTTCCTCCTCGCGCAGTGGCTTGCGGGTCAAGACCACCAGTCCCCCGCGCACGCCATCGTTGTGGACGTGGGCGACGAAACGATCCCCGACGCTCGGTACCAGATCGTCGTGCTCCATCTCGCCGCGGTCGAAGATGGCCAACGCCTTCCCCGACAGATCGATCATGATGGCTTCGTCGAGAACGGCCGTGATCTTGCCGTACACCTCCTCACCCACGCGGAAGGGGACTCGGTCACTGGCGCGGGGCGGGTGACGGGATGGAGTCTCGGCGGCACCCGGTTCGGTGGAAGGCCGACGCTTGCGGCGGCGGCGCTTCTTCTTCGGCTGTGTCCCGTCCGTAGCATCGGACGCCGTCGACTCGCCTGCCTCCTCGGCCCCCTCGGCTTCGGTCGGGGCCTGCTCCCCATCCTCGGGGTTGTGCTCCCCATCCTCGGGGGTGGCCTCGGATGCGCCACCGGTCTCGATGGCATCGTTGGAACCAGATTCGGACAGCTCGGGCCCAGCTTCACTCGGAGCGGGCGGTAGGGGTGCTTCTTCGTGGGACATGGCGGGCGGGCCAGGGCTATATCGCGCCTTGGGCCGTCTGCCAATTGTGACCTGTCGAACGACCGGGAAGGCCCGAATCAGCGCAAGATTGGCAGATGTCGATTGGTGCCCCCGCTGCGGTCCACGGCGAAGGCGGGCGTCGCCTTGGCGTTTTCCTCGGCAATTCGTAGGGCCAGTCGCTCGGCGACCTCGAAAAACGCCCCGGCCAGGCCGGAGTCCGGCTCCGCCTCCACGATGGGCGTGCCCGCGTCCGAGCACTCACGGACCCGCGGATGCAGGGGCAGCTGACCGAGGAGCGGGGCGCCCGCCATCTCCGCCACCTTGGCCCCGCCGCCGGTACCGAACAGGGTGTGGCGGGTGTCGCAGTTCGGACACAGGAAGTAACTCTGGTTCTCCACCACGCCCAGGATGCCGATGTGGACCTTCTGGTTCATGGCCACTGCTTTGTACACGTCCTGCAAGGCGAGCTCCTCGGGCGTGGTCACGATGACCGCCCCGCCGCTCTGAACCTTTTGGGCCAGGGTCAGGGCGATGTCACCAGTTCCGGGCGGCAGATCGAGCACCAGATAGTCGAGCTTGCCCCAGGCCACGTCTCCCAAGAACTGCATCAAGGCCCCCTGCAGCATGGGACCCCGCCAGATGACGGCGGTCTTGGGATCCTCCAGCAGGAACCCGATGCTCATCAAGGACAGGCCATAACGTTCCACGGTCAGGATCTTCTTGCCGTCGCTCTGAGGTGGCGAGGTCACGCCGAACAGGGTGGGAACGCTCGGTCCGTACATGTCGGCGTCCAAGAGCCCCACCGCCGCGCCCATCCGGTGCAGAGCCAGCGCCAGATTGGCTGCCACCGTGCTCTTGCCCACGCCCCCTTTACCGCTCATCACCAGGATGATGTTCTTGACCTCGGGGATCGGGTCGCCTTCACTGACATGACGGCCCGTCACCGCGAGGCGACGCGAGAGCTCACAATCGGTGACGCCCAGCCCCAAAAGGCACTGCCGGATGGCTTGCTCCCGCGCCGGCTCGGGCGCGCGTCGCGGGGTGTCCTCGACGACCTCCACCGTGACTCGACCCGAGTCGGCGATGCTCACGTCCCCGATCGGCCCGATATGCTTCGAGACACTGGGATTGGAAAGGGCCAAGGTGATGGTTTCGCGGCTGAGCGCCATGGTAGCGACCTCGTAGGGCCGGGGATGCTGTCTGTCAAACCGTCGCAGCCACGTCGGGTCGCGGTCACCAGGACCGGAGCTTCGGACGGCTCAGAGCACACCGAAGAGCCAGGCCATCGCAACCCCGATGATGGAGCCGATCCCCGCAGAGACGAAAAGATAGGTGACCGTTGAGACGAACGGTTTGGGTCGCTGGGGGGGCTCGGGCGACGGCTCGGGCTGGGGCTCGAGCTGCGGAGCCGAACGGCCCGCATTGACCAGGCGCACCGCGGAGCAGGCGGGGTTGTCGACCTCCAACCGTGGCGCCAGCGGCGCGCGAGGGATCTGGGGCTCGCGCAGGAAAGATGGGCGCAGGCCTTGGAAGACCGGCACGGTGCTCCACACCCCGGTCTGGTGCGGGTGAATGGCGCGGTCGCGACGCTTGTCCGCTGGCGCGTCGGCGAACGGCCCTAGCACCAGGGGAGCGCTGGAATCCCGAGAGGGGCGAACGGCTGGCATAAGGCTCGTCCGACCAGAACGGCCGAGCCTGGGGCCCGGTTTAGCTTATTGCCTACACAAACGACGACCGGCGCGTCCCCAGAGGGCCGCGCCGGCTGTCGATTCGGGAGTTTCCCGAGTTTTCGCGGTTATCCGCCGAAGGCGGCCACGAACTCGCCCGAGGCCTGGACCTGGCCTCCGAGCTTCTCCGCGCCCGCGGCCATGATACCGGGGACGGCAGCCATCTCGTCGATCGCGCAGCCAATGAAGAAGAGCGCCTTGGCATTCACGTCGCCGTCAAGCTGAGCTTTGAAGGAATCGAGGACGCCTTGGGCCTGGGCACCGACGTTGGCACCAGCCTTGAGCACCAGTTCCGCCTTCTTGATGGCACTGAGCTCGGCCGCCAGCTCGCCCTTCAGGCTGGCCAGGAACGTGCCTTCGAACTCAGCCCGGAGATCGGCGCTGGCACCCGCCGCGAAGCTGTAGCTGAGGTCAACCGTCGGGGGCGTGCACTCGGCCTTGAGCTCGGCATTGGCCTTGGCACTGGCCTCACACTCGGCGCTGGCCTTGGGTGGGGTGATCTCGCCCGAGCACTTGCCCTCGCACTGCACCTTGGCGTCGGCGCTGGGCGGAGTGGCCTGGCACTTGACCTGGGCGCCGCCCTCGCAGCCGCCACCCTGAGCCTCGACGACGCATTCGCCGCTGCAGCTGCCGCTGCAGGAGCCGCCGGCCTTGAGCTCGCAGGTGCCCTGGCAATTGCCGTTGCACTTGCCGTTGCACTGGCCGCCGCCCTCTTCTGTGCTGGCTTCGCAGGTACCGTCGCAGGTACCCTTGCAGGTGCCTTCGCAAGCCGCCGCTGCCTCGAGCTTGCACTCGCCCTGGCAGGAGCCGCTGCACTGGACGCTCGCCGAGGGGGCGCTGCACTTGAGCTGGGCTTCGCCCTCGCAGGAGACCTGGCCGCCTTCGACCTTGACCTCGGCCTCGCAGCTGCCCGAGCACTCGGCCTTGACCGATCCGGGATCGACGCTTGCGTCGCACTTGGCGGTGGCTTCGACCGTCGCCTTGGCCGAGACCTCACATTTCGGCGCGGTGTAGGCGAGCGTGATGTCGCCTTCCAGCTGGTACTTGGCCTTGATGGCCGCGACCAGCTGGGCCCCGCTCGCGCTGGCGTCGAGTCCGAAGCCCGCCTTCAAGCGAGCCATCGGAGCTGCCATGGCCTCGACCGACATATCGACCTGAGACTGGAACTCCGTGACGGCCAAGAAGAACGCGTCGATGTTCGCCTCGCCGGTAATGCTCGCATTACCCTCCGCGACGCCCTCGGCTGCGCACTCGAAACCGCACTGCTTGGCGGCTTCGTCGCAACCCGGAATCGCCATCGCAGCCACAGCCAGCAGCGCAACCGAGCTAAAAATGTATGCCTTCTTCATCACGATGCTCCTTCCTCAATCCTCTCCACAACAGCCACAAGGGATATCCCCAGCCTTAGACGGTATCCCTCTGAAACCGATGCAGAGGCTAGTCCAAGACAGGGACCCAATACCACAACCTCGCTCTGACAACGACACCCACCAAAAATAACGGCCGAACAACCGGTTTGGTGATCAACGCCACATCCCGACAGGTCGGGATATTCGGTCGCGCTCAGAAGAACACCCCCAGGTACCAGCGCAGCGTCTGCGCCGTGTTCAAGTCGGTAGCTCCGCTGCTCACCGTGCGGCTGATGTTGCTGTCCATGTCCGCGGGGTAGCCGAGGCCATCCATCGGGAACAGGACGCCGTACTGGAGCATGGTGAAGAACCCACCCAAGGTGCCGGGGCGATCGTTGAGCACGCCATCCTTTGACTGGAAATAGACCGATCCATTCAATTCGATGCCCAGATCCCGTTCGTGGCCAGGCGCCTGGACGAACTCGCTGGCGCGGGACCAAAGGCCTGCCACCGAGCCGCCCAGCCGCTGTCCGTTCGGCTTGCGGAGGAAATCGTACGCCACGCTGGGGCGGAAATAGTACGTCCCCTGGACCCGGGTCAGAAGATTCCGGTGCAGGATCAGGTCGACCCGATAGGAGGGGTGGAACCGGAAGGTCGAGAACGTGTCGTCTCCCAGCTGACGTTGCAGGCCGTTGCTCCCGGGCGTGAGGCCCAGATCGCCGCGTTCAGTGGTGGTGGAACCCTGCTGACCGGTCTTGTCGACGTCCGGATCGCCCGAGGCCCAACCGAAATCGAACCCGAGCTCCAGGCGGTCCTCCAAGAGCTTCTGCTGGAGCTGAGTGGCCAGGCCCCAGGCGTTGATCTTCCAACCCTCTCCGCCCGGAGCGTTCTCGTAGTCGTTGCCAACGTTCTGGCTGTTCTCGATGCTCCCCTGGATAGTGACGGCTTCCGCCTCGAAGCGGAATCGCTTGTACAGGAGCTGTAGCCACAGATCCGGGGTCCAGGCGCTGGCCCCACGGCGCACGTAGCCACCAGAGATGGCGCCCGGCGCACAACCGATGGCCGCTGCACCGGGCGTATCGGAGGTCGCCGCGCAGTCCCCCGGCTGGTCGTTGGCCAAGGTTTGGGTCCGATACTGCAGATACAGCCCGGCGTTGAGCACCAGCTGCCCGTTGTTCAGCGCCTGGTTCTGCAGCTCCGGGTTCTTCTGGCGCAAGAGCAGCAGGGAGTATTGATCGACGTCGTCAAGCTGCGCGCGATCGTAGCCTTGGTCGGAGATGGTCTGCGACGACTCGCTGGTCAGCCCCTCGTTGGGGAAATCCCAAGCTCCGCCCACGTACAAATCGATGGGCTTGATGTTGGTGATGAACAAAAATCGGTCGATGGTGGACTGGGCGTCGTCGTCGTAGCCGTCCCCAGCGTTGTGGTACATGCCCAGGCCGAAATGGTCTGGCATGCGGCCGAAGCGTAGCTGCCCGACGGGCGTCGCATATTCCGCCCACACGCGCTTGACCCGGACGCTATCCTTGAAGCCATTGACCCCCGCGCTGGGCGGCTCGGTGGTGTCATCGAAGAAGCTGAGCGGCGTGTAGCCGCTGCGCGCGGCCACGGCGTAGCCAGCGCTCGCCTCGGCGGGTTGATTGGCGAACCCGGAAGGGGTCGAGCCGAACACCAGATTGTCCAATAGATCGATCTGGCTGATGACGCGCAGGTTGTCCGAGACATGCAGCTCGGGGTTGAGGCGGAAGCGGAGGTTGGCCGAGGACTGGGTCTTGTTCCGGCACGAGTGCTGATAGTCGGTCGGATCGTCAGAATCGTCTGGGGTGCAAACCATGGGTCCCCAGCTGTTGGTCAAGCCGCGGTACCGGTTGTCTGCCGCGGGGACCCACAGCGACTCCTCCGGGGCGTTGATTCGACCCAGGGAGAACTGATGGAAGAGCTCGGCGCGAGTGCGGAAATAGCCGTGCAGCTCCAGGATGGGGCGGGCGTGGCTCCACCAGTCCTCGGCGAACACCGGCTCGCCTTGGGTCTTGGCGTTCTCGGGGGCCGACTCGGCGCGCGGACCCGGGGGCGCCATCTCCAGGCTGGTCGAGCTGGGCGGAAGCAGCGTGGGCGCCGCAACCGCCGGTTGCGGAGCGGGTTCGGCGGGTCCCCCGAGCGAGCTCGCGTCGACTTCGGCGGAGTCGTCGGCAGCTGCCGGGGCAGCGGTGTCGGTCGGTGGAGCCGTCGGAACTGCGCCCGGCGCGGGCTCGCCGCTCGGTGGAGCGGGTGTGGGGCTAGTGGCGGCAGCGGGTTCGCGATCGGTGGGTGCCGTGGGGGCGGCACCGGGGGCCGCTGCTGGAGCCTGCGCTCGGGAGAGCGCGGGGACGAACAGCACGACCCCAGCGGCGGCCAACGCGACGATGGAGGCTTTCGGCATGAGCGAGGTTTCCGCGAATCAGGGCCCAAACGACGGGCCGCGAGGGTTTCGCACGGGAGTCGGCGGATCGTCAAGGGACCCCCCTGAAAACTGGCGGTTTCGATGGGTTTGGCTCAGGCCCGGTACGCCGTCATCACGTTCGTGCGCAGCGACTCGGCCTCGTCCCGGGTGACGGTGCGTGGCACGCCCGGCAGGTTCATCTGGGAGATCTCCACTGCCCGTTCCGCCAGCCTACGTTGGGCTGCCCAGCCCTCGCTATCGGTGAGGCCCAGGCTCTGGCGCAACATCTCACCGAACTCGAGCGCGGTCTTGTACCGATGCATGGGATCCTTGGCGAGGGCTCGGGCCAACAGGACGTCCAGCACCACTGGAGCCTGGGGAACGAGGCTACTAAGAGGCGGGGGGGGCTCCTTCAGCTGGGCGGTTCGGACCATGATCTCGTTCCTGCCCGGGCCCTCGAAGGGGGTGCGACCCGTCAGCATCTCGTACAGTACGACCGCCGTGGAATAGAGATCGCTCCGGGGATCGACGCGGCCGCCCGTCACCTGTTCTGGCGACATATAGGCCCCGGTTCCGGGCGCCATTCCGCCACTGTTGCGGGCTTCGGAGGCGGGCACCCGTGCGATCCCGAAGTCGGTCAGCTTCACCACGGCGTCATGTCGGACCAGGATGTTGCTGGGCTTGATGTCCCGGTGGATGATCCCGAGCGCGTGGGTGGCGGCCAGGGCTCCCAGGAGTTGGGAGAGGATGTTCCACGCCACCACCATGGGAAGGCAGGGGAGGCCGCCCCGCGGTGCCCGGCGGACTGACTCGGCGATGATGTCGGCGAGGGAGCGGCCCCGCACCAGCTCGATGACCAGAGCCAGCTGTCCCTGGGCCTGGCCCAGGCCGAAGAAATGGACGATGTTGGGGTGCGAGAGGCGGGAGAGGGCCTCGGCCTCGCCCAGGAACAGCCGCCTGGCCCGTTCGCGCCCCTGCAGCAGGGGGCTCAGGAGCTTGACCGCTACTGGATGGGACGTCGTGGCGCGGCCGGCCGCTTCGGGGTGGTAGTGGAGCTGTCCACTGTGGACAATCCCCATCCCGCCCTCTCCCAGGACCTCTCCCAGAACCACGTGCCCCCAACCCAGATCCACCGTGGTTCCAACCGGTGAGGCCGGCACCGACTCCAGGCCCTGTCCGCAGTGGGGACAGAACCGGGCGTCCAGTTCAGCGACTACGCTGTGGCAGCCGGCACAGACAGGCATTGAACCGCACGATAGCCCGAAGGGAATCCGTGGGCTGCTTTTCGATACGACTGATATTCTTCGTTGAAGGCCGTTGCCGAAACCCGCCCAAACATGAGAGCCTTGGCTGCCCGTCACCCACCGTGGGGCCGGGCGGGTAGGGTCGCCATGAAGTCACTCGACAGCTGTTCCGAATTCCCTCTCAACTCCCCCTTCCGCCCGCTGAATCGGGCTGGATTGGTCGCAGGGCGTGCGCTGGCCGTCGGGCTGGGCGTCGCCAGCTGGGCCGTAATTGCGCCGGCCCAAGCCCAAGAAGTCACCAGGCCTGCCAAGGATGAGTTCTCGGTGCAACGGTTCGATCCGGCGCCGGGCCCCCGCAACTTCTTCGTGACTCGAACCGCCCGCTCCGACGGGACCAAGACGGGCAGCGCCGGGCTGATGCTCAACTATGCCCACGAGCCGTTGGTCATCGTCAGCTGTATGTCCGCGACCGAGTGCGACGAGCCCAACCCCGATCAGGGTGACATCAAGGTCGTCGAGAACCTCTTCACTGGCGACCTGATGGGCAGCTTCACGCTGATGCCGCCGCTGCAGTTTGGGCTGCGTGTTCCCATCACCTACGTCAAGGGGGCTGGGTTGGACCGCGAGGACGGCGGACCGCAGCGCGACGGCTTGAAGGGTGTGGCCATTGGCGATCCGATGCTGGAGGGCAAGTATCGATTCTACGGCAGCCCGGAGTCGCCCATCGCCGCCGCCGGTGGCGCGTTCATCACCGCGCCGCTCGGTCATGCGACCGCCGAGAACAAATACGTTGGTGACGTGTTGCCAACCTTCGGGCTTCGCGGGATTGGCGACATGAAGATGGGCCCCTGGAGCGCTGGCGCGAACCTGGTGGTCCTCATGCGCAAGAGCGGACGCATCGGCGCCACGCACATTGGCTCCGAGCTCCGCTACTCGGTGGCCGGCGGCTATCAGGTGGGGCCGGCGGTGCGCGTCGTGTTGGAGGGATTCGGCCACACCCGCATGAAGACCGAGAGCGACGGCTCCAACGGCCTGGAGGGCATACTGGGTGCCCAGGTCACCCCGGTTGGTTCGCCCTTGACGTTCAGCGGCGGCGCTGGGCTGGGCGTGATCGACGGGGTGGGTGTCCCCGGTGCGCGCGGCTTCTTGGGCGTGCTCTACACCATGGAGCGACGCGATCAGGACAGCGATGGCCTGTTCGACGACGAGGATTCCTGCCCCACCGAGACCGAGGATCGCGACGGCTATCAGGACTCGGATGGTTGTCCCGACGCAGACAACGACGATGACCGGATCCCGGACAGTTCCGACAAGTGCCCGAGCCAGGCGGAGGATCTGGACGGCCACGCGGATCTGGACGGTTGTCCTGACGGGGACAACGACGAGGATGGCGTAGCCGACGAGCGAGACGCCTGCCCCAAGGAGAAGGAAACCAAGAACGACTTCAAGGACGACGACGGCTGCCCCGACGAGGTTGACGTCGATCTCGACGGCGTTCCGGATGCACGGGATGGTTGCCCCAACGAGGCCGAGGACACCGACGGCTTCAAGGACGAGGACGGTTGTCCCGATCCCGACAACGACAACGATGGCGTCCTGGACGCCAACGACGAGTGCGGCGACCAGGCCGAGACGGTCAACGAGTTCGAGGACGAGGACGGCTGTCCCGACGAAGAAGAGGCCAAGGCCGCCAAGAAGAAGAAGTAGCCACGGCCGTTCGACATCGAAGATTCCGGTGAGGCTCGATCGCGCTCCAGGCTCCGGACAGCTCGGCTGTAGTCGAACCATGGGCAAGCCCACCGACCGGGGGCCATTGTCCATGGGGGCGATGTGGGTGGGTTCCGAAGCAGGAAGCCTGCCCGTCCTGCTCGGGTATAATGGAGCATCGTTTTTTCGACCGGTTTGCGGACGTCGAAGTGATGCGGCCTTTCTTGGGACCCTGGGCGATATGGGTGCTGATGAGCCTGGGCTCGTTCGGAGCGGAGCAGTCCCTCGCCTTGGGGGCGATGTCTGGCGATGCACCAGTGGCCGGGGTGACGGTGGGGGTCGCCAAGGCCAAGAGGGTGCCCGGCAAGAAAGCGCAGCGCTACGTGGTCAAGCTGGGCGAGATGATCACCCAGCCCAAGCACCAGCGGCTGAATAAGCCCCTGGCTGATGCCTCCCGACAGGTCATCGGTGAGCTTCCCGGTGTGCAGCTGTTGGACGAAGCCGCGGACGCGGAACGCGAGGCCTCCCGACGCAGGCGCCCCGTGGTCCTCGTCTCCGGGCAGTTGCGCGAGCTGGGCAGCGCTCGGGTAGGCCCCCAGGTGGTCCTGTCGGCTCGCGTCGAATACGTCGTGTATCGGGTGCCGGGGCGTTCGATCGCGGCGGTGGTGGCGGGCAGTGCCCGGACCCGGGTCAAGGTCGCCGACTTCCGATCCCCCGCCGATCGAAGACAGCTCGAGGTCGATCTGGTGCAAGCTGCCGTGGAGAGCGCGGCGCGCCGCGCCAACTCGGCCTTTGCGGCCGCCGTCCGGTAGCCGCTGGTCAGCATGGGTCAAAGGAGAACCACCGAGTAAGATGGTCGAGGTCCTCTTCGTTTCCAAACCGCTGGTGACCCCCATTCGGGATGGCTCGCTGTGTCTGGTGCGCGATATCGCCCAGAACCTCAGCCAGGTCGAACCCCGCGTCATGACCTGGCGTGGGGCCGCTCCCCCCTTGGCCGAGGTCGCAACGGCGCCCATCTACTCTCGACGGGGCCGGTATGCCGCAAGCCTGGTCAACAACATCCGTGCGGCGGCGTACCTGGGTCTTGAGCGCTCGGCCGCGCTCTGGCATTTCGTGTTTGCTCCCAATCCGCGCTCCAGCCAGATGGGCTCGTTGCTGCGCCGATGGCGAAACAAACCCATCCTGCAAACCATCGCTTCACCGCCGCGCCAGTTCGACCAACCCGAGCGCCTGCTGTTCGGTGACGTCGTGGTGGCGCAGAGCCAGTGGACGCGCGAGCATTTCGAGAAGGCCTACCTGGCCTCGGGAGCCGCGCCGGTGCCCCGCATCGAGGTGGTCCTGCCTCCCGCGCCCACGGTGGCCGAGCCGTCCGCGGCAGAGCTCGAAGCGCTGCGCCACGAACTAGGCGTCGATGCACACGTCCCCCTGATTGTGTACCCAGGGGATCTGGAGGTGGAAACAGCCGTTGCGGCGCTCAAGCATGCCGTCGGACCGGTCCTGTCCGCCCATCCCCTTGCGGTGTTCGTCTTCGCCTATCGCGACAAATCCCAGCGTGCCCAGCCCATCGCCGAATCCCTGGCTTCCCAGCTGCCCTGGGAGCGGGTGCGATTCCTGCGCGAGACCCCGCACATCCATGCCCTGCTCAAGGCCTCGGCACTGGTTGTCTTTCCGGTCGACGACCTGTACGGCAAGGTGGATCTGCCCATTGTCTTGTTGGAGGCCATGCGTCTACGAACACCCGTGCTGGTGTGGGACCAAGGTCCGCTCCGAGATCTGCGGGGCGCCGAGCGGGTCCCGCCGGGGCAAAAGGACGCGCTGGTGCAGGCCATCCTGGGGCTGGTCGAGGATCCGGGGCGACGCGAACGCTGCATCGCCGCGCAAGCGCGCGCGCTCGAGGATTTCCACGCCCCTTCGGCGGTGGCTCGCGCCTACGAGGCACTTTACCAAGGGCTTCTGGGCGGCGGCTAGGCAGAACTCGGTCGCCTTGGCGACTGGCCCTTCGGAACGCCGTCGCGGAACCATACCGGGCGTGCTAGAGCGCGGCCATGTCTTGGACCTCCGCCCAGATCCGCTCGGCCTTTTTGGACTATTTCCGAGGCAAGGATCACGAAGTCGTCAAAAGCGGGCCACTGTTGCCCCCCAACGACCCCAGCCTGTTGTTCGCCAATGCGGGAATGGTGCAGTTCAAGGACGTCTTTACGGGCCGTGAGCAGCGACCCTACAAGCGCGCCACCTCCAGCCAAAAATGCATTCGCATCAGCGGCAAGCACAACGATCTGGAGGCGGTGGGTCCATCGCCGCGGCATCACACCTTCTTCGAGATGCTGGGCAATTTCAGCTTCGGCGACTATTTCAAAGAGCAAGCGATCGTCCTAGCTTGGGAGTTTCTGACCCAGACCCTCCGCCTTCCACCGGAGCGCTTGATCATCACCTACTTCGGCGGGGAGCAAGGGTTGGCTCCCGACGAGGCGGCTCGGGATCTGTGGAAGAAGCTGACCGGGCTCGGCGAGGACCGGATCCGCGGTTTGGGCATGGCGGACAACTTCTGGCAGATGGGCGAGACCGGTCCCTGCGGTCCCTGTAGCGAGATCCACTACTACCATGGGGATGGCGTGGAACTCGACCGCTTCGGTCAGGAGCAGACGCCCTCCGGTCACGGCTGGGTGGAGATCTGGAATCTGGTCTTCATGCAGTACAACCGCTCGGCGAGCGCCGAGGGACTGCGCCTCGATCCCTTGCCGGCCCCCAGCATCGATACCGGGGCGGGCTTGGAGCGGCTGTGCGGCGCGGTCCAGGGCAAGCCGAGCAACTACGACGTCGATCTGTTGCGGGATCTTTTGGACATGGCGGCCGAGTTCGCGCAAAAGCCGTACACCGGCACGCTATCCCCGGACGACACCAGCATGCGTGTCATTGCGGATCACGCGCGGACCACTGCCTTTCTGATCGCCGAAGGGGTTCTGCCCGATCGGACCGGGCGAGAATACGTCCTAAGGAGGGTCATGCGTCGTGCCGTGCGTCATGCCCACCGTCTGGGGATATCCGAGGCGGTTCTGAGCCGCATCGCCCTGGCCGTGGTGGATCGGATGAAGGACGCGTATCCCGAGCTTTCACAGCGGGCCGAGCTGATCGCCAGTGTGTGCGATCAGGAGGAGACCCGCTTTCGGGCCACCATCGAGCGGGGGCTGGGGCTGCTGGAAGAGCGCTTCTCCGTGTTGGCGTCGGCGCAGCAGACGACCCTGTCCGGGGCGGATGCCTTCCAACTCTATGACACCTACGGGTTCCCTCTGGATCTGACCGAGGTCATCTGCCAAGAGCGGGGGATCCAGGTGGACCGGGACGGGTACGATCAAGCGCTGGAACAGGCGCGGGCTCGCGCCGGTGAGTTCAAGGGGGCCGAGTCGGCCCTGGAGGGCGTCATTCACGCGGCCCAGGGGCAGCTGGGCGAGGACGTGCGATTCGTGGGTTACGATCGCGACCAAGCCGAGTCGGAGCTCAAGGTGCTGGTGGTGGGCGCCGAATTGGTCGACCAGGCCCAGGCCGGCGACAAGGTGGATCTGGTCACGGCCGAGACCCCGTTCTACGGGGAATCGGGTGGCCAGCTCGGGGATCGCGGCGTCATCGAAACTGAGACCGGCACGGTGCGTATCGACGATACCCACAAGCCAACCCCTGGTTTCATCCTGCATCGGGGTGAGGTGGTCGAGGGGACCATCAGCAAGGGACAGCGGGTCCGACTATCCATCGATCGCGCGGCGCGCCAGGCCACGCGGGCCAACCACTCCGCTACCCACCTGCTGCACTTGGCGCTCCGGCGCATCCTGGGTGAGCACGCCACGCAGAAGGGCAGTGTGGTGGGGCCGGAGCGCCTGCGCTTCGACTTCACTCATGATCGCCCCCTGACCGAGGAGCAGAAGAGCCAGATTGAACGCTTCGTCAACCAGCGGATCTGGGACAATACCCCCATCCAGACCGCCGTGCTCGACATCGAGGCGGCTCGCGAGCGCGGCGCCATGATGATCTTCGAGGAGAAATACGGCAACGTGGTGCGCATGGTATCCATGGCCGAATCTCGCGAGCTGTGCGGGGGCACCCACGCGCGGGCCACGGGTGACCTGGGCCTGTTCAAGATCACCTCCGAGCAGGGGATTGCCGCGGGTGTGCGCCGGATCGCCGCGGTGACGGGCCCGGGGGCCTTGGCCCATCTGAGCCACCTGGAGGATCAGCTGGATCGCGCAGCCCAGACCCTGAAAGTCTCTCTGGAAGAGGTTCCGGACAAGGTGCTTCGCCTTCAGGAGCGATGTCGCAAGCTTGAGAAGCAGCTGGAGGAGACGGAACGCAAACGGGCGAGCGAGTCCAGCGGCGGCCCTTCGACCCTCCTTCAGCAGGCGCGGGACGTGGTTGGTATTCGCGTGTTGGCGTGTCGTACCGAGTTGACGGACCGGGCACGCCTGCGCGAGCTGGCCGAGCAATTGCGGGACCGATTGGGCCCGTCCATCGTCCTGGTTGGATCGGTCGCCGAGGGCAAGGTGCAACTGGTGTTGACCGTGGCCGCCCCGCTGATCCCCCGGTTTTCTGCGGGGGTTCTGGTCAAGTCGATCGCGGCCAAGGTGGGGGGGACCGGCGGAGGTCGTCCGGACATGGCCCAGGCCGGCGGAACCCAACCGGAGCACCTCGACGAGGCCCTGGAGAGCTTGTACGTTCAGGTCCAGGCTAGCGAGCAGTAGACTCAAGCTGGAGGAGTATGGTGACGCTCAAGCATTCGGTGCCAAAAAACATGGTGGGCTGCTGGTCCACCACGGGTCTGTTGGCGTTGCTCATCGGTTGCAGCTCCGCTGCCCCTCGGCCCCAGCAGCCATCGGGGGTGGTGGTCATGACCGGGGACGAGGCGACACTGGCCCAGGATCCTCCGGCGCCCCCGCTGCGCGTCAATCAAGTTGGCTACCTGCCCGACGCTCCCAAGTACGCGGTCCTGGCCAGCGACGCCAAACAGCCATTGACCTGGGAGCTGTTGGACTCCAAGGGCCAGGTCCTGTTGTCGGGCAGCACCACGGCGTTGGGTGTCGATTCGGACTCGGGGGATGCCCTGCATCGCATCGACTTTTCCGCCTTCAAGGGAACCGCCAGCGGGGTTTCGCTGCGCGTTGGGAAGGACCGCAGCGCGCCCTTCGACGTGCGCGCCGATGTCTTTCGGTCACTCAAGAGCGACGCGGTAGCATACTTCTATCACAATCGAAGTGGCATCCCCATCGAGGTCGCCTACGTCGGACAGGAGAAGTGGACGCGACCTGCCGGGCACCTGAGTGACAAGAGCGTCCCCTGCGCCAAAGACGCGGGGTGCACGTACTCGCTGGATGTGACCAAGGGCTGGTACGACGCCGGAGATTTCGGAAAATACGTGGTCAACGGCGGCATCGCCACCTGGACACTCTTGGCGTTGTACGAGCGGATGCAAGCCTTCGCGCCCTCCAGCCTGGCCGACTTCGCTGACGGTGCGCTGCGGATCCCGGAGCGGGGCAACAAGGTCCCCGATCTCTTGGACGAGGCGCGCTGGGAGGTCGAGTTCCTGCTCAAGATGCAGGTGCCAGAGGGTCAGCCCCTGGCGGGCATGGCTCATCACAAGATGCACGACGAGGCCTGGGATGGGATGGGCGTGCGAGCCCCTACCGAGATTTCGCCGGATCAGCCCAGAATTTTGCGTCCCCCCAGCACCGCGGCCACGCTCAACCTGGCGGCCGTGGCAGCCCAGGCGGCACGGATCTATCGGCCCTTCGACGGGGCTTTTGCCGACCAGTGTCTCAAGGCGGCGGAGCGTGCCTATGCGGCGGCCCTGGCCAATCCGAATCGTTTGGCGCCTCCCACTGACACGATCGGCGGGGGGCCCTACGACGACCAGCGAGTCACCGACGAGTTCTATTGGGCCGCGGTGGAGCTTTACATCACCACCAAGAAGCCGGAGTACCAAGCGGCCCTGGCAAAGTCCCCCTTCCATCAGCACATCCCGGATGGCTCCGGGGAGGATGGAAAGGGGATCATGACCCCCATGACCTGGCAGAGCGTCTCGGGTCTTGGCACCATCAGCCTGGCGGTGGTGCCCAACGACCTGGGAGCAGCGGAGATCCAAAAGGCGCGCAGCGAGATCATCCGTCACGCCGAAGCCTATCTGGCCATGACTCGCCGCTCCGGTTACCGAATCCCGTTTCAGCCCGACGCCAACGGGTTCCCCTGGGGGAGCAACTCCTTCATCGTCAACAACGCCCTGGCCATCGCCCTGGCCTACGATTTCACCAAGGATCCGAGGTACGCGACCGGAGTTCTGGACGCCGCCAACTACCTGTTGGGCCAGAACGCGATGGGGCGTTGCTACGTGACTGGCTATGGCACCAACCCGGTCAAGAACCCCCACCACCGGTTCTGGGCTCACCAAGAGCTGGCCGATTTCCCTGAACCGCCGCCGGGGGCTTTGGTGGGTGGACCCAACTCGCTCTTGTCCGATCCGCCGTCGCAGGACGCCAAGCTCGACGGCTGCAAGCCCATGAAATGCTACATCGATCACATCAAGGCCTGGAGCCTGAACGAGATCACGATCAACTGGAACGCACCCCTGGTTTGGTTCGCGACGTTCCTGGATGAACGGTCCCGCTGAGGCGGCCTCGGTGCGACCGGCCCCGGGCTCAACTCCTGTCCGAGGAAGTCCGGTTGCTGGATAGCGTCTCGGGAACCTGGTCGGAGCGGGGCGTGTAGCCCAGACCGGGTAGCTGGTGCTGGAGCTCCGCCAACACGTTGGCCAGTTCACCCGCGTCCCGGTAGCGATCCTCCGGGAGCTTGGCTAGACATCTGAGCACCACCGCGGACAGCGCGGCGGGGGCATTGACCCCGTCGAGCAAGCGCAGAGGCGGCACGGGTTGCTGGGCATGGGCCAGCACCACCTCTGCCGCGCTATGGCCGGTGAAGGGGGGATGGCCGGTCAGCATGAAGTAGATCGTGCACCCGACGCCGTAGACATCCGAACGGGCGTCCGCGACCTGTCCACGAGCGGCCTCCGGTGACATGTAGGCGGGCGTTCCGAACACCGCACCGGTGTGGGTCAAGGTCACGTTCTGCGCGTCATGAACCATCTTGGCGATCCCGAAATCGAGCACCTTGACGAAGTCCGGTTCATCGCCAGCGCGGGTCACGAAGATGTTCTCGGGCTTGACGTCGCGGTGGATGATGCCCCGCGCGTGGGCCTCGGCCAAGGCGCGTGCCACCTGGTGAGCGATGTGCAGGACCCGAGCCACGGCCAGCTGCTGTTCCTGACGCACCAGTTCCTGCAGGGTCATGCCCTCCAAGAGCTCCATGGCGTAGTACCAGATGCCGTCCTCGGTGACCCCATAGTCGAACACCCGGACCGTGTTGGGATGGGTGAGCCGGCTGGTGGCCTCCACCTCCTGCTCGAAGCGTTGCACCGAGGTCGGGTTGGCGTCCTGATCGGGCCGCAGGATCTTGAGGGCTACATCCCGGTGGATCCCGGTGTGGTAAGCGACCCAGACCTCGCCCATCCCGCCCCGCCCGATGCAATGCTTCAACCGGTATTTCCCGACGTTGCGAGCTTCGAACAACTGACGGCGCAGGGCCCAGGAACCATGTCCTCCCCAGACGCACAACCCCAAGGAGGCTGCCAGCACGAATAGGCTCTGGCCGAAGGTGGCAAGATCCCCGGTGTTGGTGAACTGCGCTGCGATGGTTGGCTCGTAGGTGGCGACAATCACAAAGACGAGGGGGAAGGCCAGTAGCGGTGTCCCGAGCACCAACAGCCCCCTTCGCCACGGGGCGGCCAGGACCGAGCTTCTGGCCAGCAACGCAACCATCAGCCCGGTGACATAGCGGCTACCGATCCCTCCGTAAACGGAACACATCAGCGTCAAGCCGGCGTGAATGACCGTGAAGATCCCGATGTCCAGCAGGGTCAACAGGGGCCGCGAGATGGGGCGAGGACTGTGCAGGCGGAACGCCACGTAGGCGATAGGGAGCAGGCCCGCTGCCCGGATCCCCCAGAAATAGGTGAGGCTGCCCACGTGAAGGTAGCGGACGACCATCAGATCCTGGATGGCGAAGGCGAGCCAGGCAGCGGCGCCGAACAGGCTCAGCCACCGCAGACGCAGGGCATCACTGACCAGCTCCTCGCGCTCGATTCGTTTCTGGTGCTCCAACGCCGTCCGCGACAGAGTCGAGGACGCCATCTCCAGTCCCGAGATGGCGGGCAGCACGTCGTTCGTGTCGTCGATGCGCTGGGGAGCTCCCGGGCTTGTCTGAGTTTGGGCAGGCTGCATGATCGAGCCAGGTGGGAAACCAAGGATTCCTGCGAGGCGAAGGACCCTCTGCACCAGGATAGACCAGGTCGCGCGGGACAGCAGCCTTTGCCCTAACCCGTGGACGCGGGTTGGGTCGGATCACCGTTAAACCCCCAGAACGCGGGTTCGGGCACCAGGTCAACCTCGAAACGACGCCGCACCTCGTCACGAATGCGGCGCGCCAGGCCGACCACGTCGGCGGCTCGTGCCTCGTTGTGAGCGACGATCGCCAGGCAGTGGTGGATGCTCAACGAAGCGAGCCCGAGCCGATACCCCTTCGCGAACCCCGCCTTTTCGATCAGCCACGCCGCCGCAACTTTGACCAAGCCGCCAGGCAGCGACCAGGTGGGCGGGACCTGGCCGCCCGTTGCTCTGGTCAGCCGTTCGACCTGAGCGGCTGGGACGATCGGGTTGACGAAGAACGAGCCACAGCTCCGGGAGAATGGATCGGTGGGTTCGAACAGCATGGAGCGTTCGCGGCGCAAGCCCATCACGACGGCACGCAGCTCGGCCGCGCTCGGGGTGCCGTTTCCCGCTTCCCGCAACCGCCGTTTGATCTCGGCATGCTCCGGAACGACGGGAGGGGTCGTTCGGAGCTCGAAGGCTACCTCGACAACCACGAGTCGTGCCAAAGCACCGTGTTTGAACCGACTCCGACGATATCCAAACTCGCATTCGGCAGCCGTGAAAGACTGCCTCTGCCCCGTCACGTCGTCCACGGCCACGACCTCTTGAATGGTGTCCGCGACCTCCTGCCCATAGGCTCCCACGTTCTGAATCGGTGTGGCTCCCACCGAACCAGGGATCCCGCTCAGACACTCGAACCCCGACCAACCCTTGTGCACCGCGAGCTCGACCAGGTGATCCCAGGGCTCTCCGGCCGCCGCGGTGAGCCGGATTCGGTCCCCTTTGGACTGGTAGTCGATCCCCAATAGACCCATGCCGATGACCAGGCCGGGCCAACCCGAGTCCGCCACCAGTACGTTGCTGCCCCCCCCCAGGATGCGCACCGGAACCTTGTCACGGTTGGCCCAGCCGAGTGCCGTGACGAGATCGGCCAAAGAGGTGACCTCGACGAAGAAACGAGCCGGACCACCCACTCGGATCGTGGTCCGAGGTGCCAAGGCTACGTCCAGACGCGGTTGCATGGCCCGGTCGTATCACGAATCCTTTGGCTTCTTGTTGGGATCGGCGCAGCGACGCAGACCCGGCTTGTTTCTACGCCAACGGGAGGCGAGGAGCACGGGAGCCGGCAGCATGCGCAGCCCCCGGTGGATCCTGCGTTGGCGGCGACGCCGGCAGCGAGCCAAGGTCAAGGCACGCAGTGCCTCGGAGCTGGGGGCGAGCCCGCGCAGATCGAAGCTGCACAGTGCGTCGGCCAGGACCGCGATCTTTTCCACCTCCGGAGCCGACAAGTCCAAAAAGACGGTGGGCCGCCCTCGGAGCGTCACCAAGCCACCGGCTCCGTGCTGCCCCGGAATGTTCAGAGTCTCTTCCCGTAGGGCAAGCTTCAGAGCTTGGCACAGAGCGCGCAGCTCACTCAACAGATCCGGGGACACCACCGGGGAATGATACGAGAGGGTGGTTGGCTTGCCCATGGGGTTCTTGATTCGGCTAAAGTCCAATGCAGGGTAGGATCGCTCCCCATGACCAAGTACCGCGTCGGCAGGGCCACCATCGAGCTGGTGGCCGGTGACATCACGCGAAGCGACACCGAGGCCATCGCCAATGCCGCCAATGGCTTGCTTTGCGGGGGAGGCGGGGTCGACGGAGCGATTCACCGTGCCGCAGGGCCTGAGCTGGCCCGTGCTCTGGCCGAGATCCGGGCAAGCCTGCCGGGGCGACGGCTGGAAACCGGCGGGGTGGTGAAGACTCCTGGGTTCGCCCTACCGGCCCGGTGGGTCCTGCACTGTGTGGGTCCCATCTACTCGAAGGATCCGGGACGAGCCCCGGGCCTGCTCGCCGCCTGCTATGTGGGCTCGTTGCAGCTATGTCGAGACCACGGCATTACCAGCATTTCCTTCCCATCCATCAGCACAGGGGCCTACGGTTACCCGCTCGAGTTGGCGGCCCCGGTGGCCCTTTCTGCCGTGGTGGCCTCGCTCCGCTCCCACGGTGACCCAGCGCTGTGCCGGTTCGTCCTGTTCAACGCGGAAACGCTGGGGGCCTACCAGCGCGCGGCACCAAGCTTGGAGATCGAGGCCGAGGCGTGCTAGCACCCGAAGCAACGGAACCTGTCGAGAGCCTATGACATTCACTGAAGCGGCAGCCCAGGTGCTGCGCCTGGTGGGAAAACCACTACACTACAAAGAGATCACCGACGTGGCGATCGAGAAGAATCTCCTGAGCCACGTGGGTAAGAGTCCCGAAGTGACCATGGGGGCTCGACTGGCAGCCTTGGTCAAGAAGGGGGACAAAGAAACCCTGCTGGTCCGGGTCAAGCCCGGCGTGTTCGCTCTTCGGGAGTGGGACGCCAGCATGATCGCGCAGGGCCTGGCCGATCGCACCCCCGCGCTGGAGCGTCTGGCAGCGGCCATGGCCGCCTCGGGGGAGACGCTGGTCGACATCGACGACGTGCCGGACACCTCGAGTACCGAGACTCCGAGCCTGGCCGCCTCCGACGAAGAAGGTGACGCGGATGCTCCCATGCTTGGCAGTGACGATGATCGACGCCGAGTGGAGCTGGCTGCGGGAGCATCGGGGTTGTTCGCCGCAGAAGAGGATGACGATCAACCCATCTTCACCAGCGGTGCGGAAGAGCCCGAAGAGGAAGAGGACAGCGCTTCCGGGGACGTCGCGGGGCGTCGGCGCCGACGTCGCCGCCGACGGGGTCGCGGCGAGGACGGCCGTACCGGTGGTGACGATGACCTACCTTCCTACACGGTGTCCGAGCCTTCCGGCGAGCAGATTGAATCGGCGGACGCCGAGCTTCGGGCCCGCACCGTGCGGGAGGTGAATCGCGAGGGTCGCGAGGGGAACCGAGAGCGCGAAGGTCGCGAGGGTCGAGACCGCGAGGGCCGCGAGGGCCGCGAGGGCCGCGAGGGTCGGGACCGCGAGGGTCGCGAGGGGAACCGAGAGCGCGAAGGCCGCGAGGGTCGAGACCGCGAGGGTCGAGACCGCGAGGGTCGAGACCGCGAGGGCCGAGACCGCGAGGGCCGAGAGGGTCGCGAGGGTCGGGACAATCGTCAAGATGCCGGTCGACAGGATTCGGGCAATGGGGACCGAGGGCGTGCCCAGCCTGCCTTGGATGACCTCAGTGGCAAGAACCTGGCGGATGCCCTGGTGCAGATGCTGTCCGGTCACGACCGGAACAGTGAGCCGGTCCCCCTGTTGCGCCTCGCCGAGGCCGCGCGGCGTCGAAACCGGCTGTCCCTCGATCCGGCGCAGGGTCAGGCCCTGCTGGAGAGTGCGGCGCGCTCCGACAACCTGCGCCGAATCCTGGGCGGTCAGCGGCCGCGATTCCGAATCACCGATCGCCGGATCTCGCTGTTCGAGTGGTCCCTGGATGCCGAGCTGCTCCGTCTGGAGAGGGATCTGGCCGCGCTGGTCGAGCGCTATCGTGAGCAGGTGCGTCGCAGTTTGCTCCGTCGCCTGCAGGAGCTTCCATCCCGGGCCTTCGGCGAATTGGTCGTGCTTGGCTTGGAGCGGCTCGGGTTCGTCGAGCTGGTCTGTGTGCGGCGCCCCAGCGCGCATGGCTCGGAGCTGCATTTGGCGGGTCGTCTCCTGGGGTCGAACGGGGAGGTGCGAACCGCGGTGGTTCTGCGTCGAGACGGTCGAGAGATCGGTCGGGAGCGGGTGACGGAGCTGCGGGGTGCCCTGCACCACTACGGACCGGCGGCTGCGGGTTGGCTGATCACGGCCGGTCAGGTGCTAAGTGGTGCTCGGGAGGAGGCCAACTCGGTTGGAGCGGCTCCCGTTCACCTCCTCGATGGTTTGGGTCTGGTGCGGCTCCTGGAGGAACAGGGCATCGGGATGACGCGCCTGGATCTGTCCATCCCGCTGCCCGACGTGGAGCTGCTCGAGAGCCTGAGGTCATCCGGGTAAGTCCATCGTGCCGGTCTGGCGTTGCCGATCCGTCCGTTTTCCCGGGAGTGGGTGGCTCTGTTCCGTCCTGTGCCTGTGGGTAGGGCTCGGCTGCGGGCGAGCCCCCAGCTCGCGATTCCCGGACGCGTCGGCGGCACTGGAGCGGGTTCGAGCCCTGCAATCCTGCAGTCGTGGGATCCAGGCGGACGCCACCCTGGACTACTTCGACCAGAACGGTCGGGTACGGGGCCATCTATCGCTTCTGGCTTCACTCCCGGATCGGATCCGACTCGATGCCTACAGTCCCTTCGGAGTGAACCTGTCCACGCTGACCTCCGCGGAGGGACGATTCGGACTGTACGAGCTGGGGCCCCGCACCTACTACGAGGGCCCGGCTCGTGCCTGCAACATGGCACGGTTGACGGGGGTGGCCTTGCCTCCGGCCGTAGTGGTTCAACTGATGCGCGGGGATGCGCCGGTCCTGGTTCACCAGCCGCGGAGCACGAGTATCGAATGGGTGTCGAGTTGGCTCGCCGACGGTGCCTATCGATTGACCGTTCCCGGTCAGTTCGAGTCGGTTGAACGCATCACCATGGCTCTGCATCCCGACGACTTCGAGCGGCCCTTCAACGAGCAACGTCTTCGAGTCACCGAGGTCGAGCTGGAACAGCAGGGGATCCCGGTCTTTCGGGTATTGCTGGATGGTCACCGGCCAGCCGAGATGGCAGCCCCCCGCCGGGACAGTGAAGGGTTGGCCAGTCCCATTATGCCCAGCGGGCCCCGCTGCACAGCCGAGCTGCCGCGGCGCATTCGCATCCTGGTCGCAGATGGGGAACGCGACGTGGTCCTCGCCTATCGCCAGGTCGTGCACAATCCGCCGCTCCTGGCCGGCGTATTCTCCCAGGTGGCCCCGGGGGGCGTGGTCGTGCGACGGACGACCTGTGTGGATCGGTGACCTGGAGGGTGTGCATGCGTCCCACAACCTGCGCAACGGGATAATCGGTAGGTCCCCCGTGTCGGATTGTCGGCCGGCACTTGACGTGTGCCGGCCGACTGGGAAACGATCGGCTGATCTGGGATCCCTTCGAGAAGGCGCAGATTGTGACTGGGGATCGCGGCGACCCGAAAGACAGAACCGAACATCGCGGAACTCCCGCCGATGCCGAGCCGTCAATTTGTCGGGAGCTGGACCCTAGCGACGCCCAGCAGGTCCTGCGGCTGTTCGAAGCCAGACGCAGGCTCGGGCTGGACTCGAGTGAGCCGGCACCGCAAGAGCTCACGCCCTCCCCCATGGTCCTGGCGGTTGGGCGTCCCATCCTTCCGCCACCTGGACTCGAGGCCGAGGAGCAGGGGCTGCGTCCCAGCAATCCATTGTTCAATGCGGCGTATTTCCCGCCCAAGACCCCTCCCGGGTTAGAGGCCATCGTGGTGTCTGAATGCGAGTCGGTGCGCGTGGCTCCCGAGTATGATCCGAAGGCCCCGACTCGGCGCCGCCTGAGACGCCCCTCGACCGTTCCGCCGCGTCCCTCTATCTCCGGGCGCCTGCTGATCCCGGGCCTGCTGATTGGCGGTCTGTTCGTTGCGCTGGTCATGGTGGTTGTGCAGCGACTGATCGCCACGGTCGAGTCGGCTCCCAGCAGTGACCGACCGAACCAAGCGTTGCATTCGGGCCCAGTCCCCGCTGCGCCAGTGCCGGCGGGGCAGGGGGTTGGTCCTGGTCTTGCCAGCTCTACCTGGGTGGCGCCGATGGCCCCCTCGGGGGACGCAGAGGCCCCTCGGCCATCCAGCGCGGCGGGACGAGCCACCGCTGTCCCCTCCGCCAATAGGAGCAGTCCGCGCGACACCAAGCGGCTTTGGATCGAATAGGGGTTGGTTCGGCGCAGCCACGAACTACAAGGTGGGCTATGGTGCGTTCGGTGTTTCGATTCGGTTCGATCAAGCGGTGTGGTCACGGACCAGGTGCGCCCGAGGGTCCGGTGCGAGTTGATGTGAATCCATGACGATCCTTCGGCATCTTCGGGGCGCGGGGCGCTGGGCGACGCTCCTTTTGGTATCGGGCACGGCCCTCGCTGAGCCCCCGCCCGACAATCCCCCGTCCGCTCTGCAGACGGCGCGGGAGCTTTTCGACAAGGCCAGTCGCGCGCGACAGGATGGGCGGTTTGGTGATTGTGTCGAACACCTGCAGATGGCCATTGCGCTCAAGGACACGCCGGGGCTACGGTTCCATCTGGCGCATTGCGAGGAGCAGCTGGGGCACTGGACCCGCGCGGTGCAGCAGTACGACCGGGCTTCTTCACTGATCGCCTCCGGGATCTCGGCCCCCGACGTGGAAGAACGCTTGGCGGCGACTCGGCTACACGCGATGGACCAGATCGCCGAGGTTCGATTGGTGCTCGGTCCGGTGGCGAGCGCCCGCCTCTTCATCGATGACCAGAAGGCGCAGGACTTGGGGGCCAACCCGTCCGTCGCGCTGGATCCCGGCTCGCATCGGCTCCGGCTGGTTGCTGCGGGATATCGTCCTTACGAGCAGACCCTCGAGCTTACCAACGGCCAACGGCTGCAGCTGCGCGTCCCATGGGAAAAAGAGACGGTCACCCGGAAGCCAACCCCGGCTCACAGCTCGCCGCCCCAGCCCTTGCCCGCTACCACCGAGCCACGCTGGAGCGCTCTGCGCCAGGCGGCTTTGGTGACCTCGCTGGGCGCGGTCGCCGCTGGCGCCGGGGTTGGGATTGGGTTCGCGTTGAAAAGGGACAGCCTGGAGGACAGCCGGGAGCGCCTCACCCGGCGGATTGACCGTATCGACGATTCCCGGGGAGCCTGCGTCGACCCCGACGATCCCGAGCTCTCCGGCCTGTGCGGAGATCTGGCCGAGACCACCCGCCAATCGGACCGCGCCGCCCGAGTTTTCACCCTTGGATTCGTGGTGGCTGGGGCGGGGGTGCTCGGAGGGCTCGGGGTGTGGCTGCTCTGGCCTACCGAGACCCACTCGGCCTGGTCGCTGCAACCCCAGGTGGGATTGGATCGCAGCCTCGGCGTAGAGTTCAATATGGACCTGTGAGGCTCAAAATCGAACCACCGGAGACGATTCGGGTCAACCGGCGAAACCTGAGGCACGGTTCCGGTCAAAATTGAATGATTGAGGACGGGTTTCGCCTGCGCTAGCCCAGAGGGGCTCGGCATTTCCGCCGCGCAGGACGCGCCGCTCATGAAGGTACTGTTCATCGGAGGGACGGGGATCATTAGCTCGGCTTGCGCCCAGAGGGCTCTCGAGCAGGGGCTGGAGCTGACCCTCGTGCTGCGGGGGCAATCCAATCGCCCGGTTCCGACAGGGGCCACCGTGGTGCGGGGCGACGTTCGTCAATCCCCCGCCCTGCGAGACCAACTCCGGAGCCAGCGCTACGACGCGGTGGTCGATTTCGTGGCGTTTACGCCGGAACAGATCGAGTTGGATCTTGCCGTTTTCCGGGGGCGGACCGCGCAGTACGTCTTCATCAGCTCCGCCTCCGCATATCAAACGCCGCCTCGCCTGTTGCCGCTGAGCGAGTCCACGCCGCTGCATAATCCGGTCTGGCAATACTCCCGAGACAAGATCGCCTGCGAGGAACGCCTGATGCGCGCCTATCGCGAAGAGGGCTTCCCGGTGACCATCGTGCGGCCTTCGCACACCTACGATTGCCGCCTCATCCCCCTGCACGGCGGGTGGACCAACCTGCACCGGATGAGGACCGATCGTCCCGTCGTCGTGCATGGCGACGGGACCTCGCTCTGGGTTCTGACCCACCATCGGGATTTCGCCAAGGGGTTCGTGGGACTGCTCGGCAACGCGCGGGCCATCGGCGAGGCCGTGCACATCACCTCCGACGAACTGATTACCTGGGACGAGATCACCCGGCTCCTGGCCGCGGCTCTGGGAACGACCGCCCGCATCGTGCACGTGGTCTCCGAAAAAATCGCAAAGCTCGACCGGGAATGGGGCGACAGCCTGCTCGGAGACAAGACCCACAGTGTCATCTTCGATAACTCGAAGCTCCGTCGCCTGGTCCCCGATTACGTTGCGACCATTCCGTTTGCGCGGGGTGCCGAAGAGATCGTAGGTTTCTATCTGGAGCACCCGGAGCACCAGGTGGTGGACGTGGGGTTTGATGCGTTGCTCGACAGGCTGTGCGAGACTTGCGCCTGAACAGCATCTCGGGCTGACCGGTTCTCGGCGCGGTGGCCCTCTTACCCACCGAGCACTGTCCCAGCCGCATCAACGGTCAGCCGCCAGAATCCCCAAAGCGGCGTTGCTGCCCGTCCGGGGGCTCCACCAGTCGCCTCAATCGCTTCATGGTGCGCTGCTGCTTGGCAGTGAAGTCGTGCCGCGCCCCGTCGGTCCAGCGTCGGCAGTTCCTGAATCGGCCACCGAGCCGCCATTTCCGCCGGGGGTTGAACCGGTGCCCGAGGTCTCCAGCGTACATCCGACCATCAATGCACACAGAGTCACGCACCACCCGGCAGGCCATGGCCCGCCGAGTCTCTGAAGGTTTCCACTCGAGGATCCCATGTCGGGGGCATCATACGTCGTTTCTGGGGGTGCACCCCGACGAGGTACGATCCGCGGGTTTCGTGACACCAGGACGTTGACCCTGCAGCGTGAGCGACGGTAGGCTGCGCCGCCAAGGCAGCTCGGAACCTGGCCCGTATCGAGCAGGACCCATGCGGGAGGTCAGCCGGGGTGTCTGTTGTCTTGTGGTAGGTCAAGGTCTGGTCCAGACTAATCGTGTAGCCGTTGTGAGCTCGTTGTCCGATCCCAATCTAGTCCAGCCTGGTATGGATATTGGTCCGGGCCACGTGCTCGGCCGGTACGAACTGCTGTTGCCCATCGCCTCGGGCGGGATGGCGATGGTCTGGGCTGCGCGGCTGAAGGGGACGCGGGGCTTCCAGAAGATCGTGGCCGTCAAGACCATGCTCCCAAAGCTCAGTGAGGACGAGCAGTTCGAGCAGATGTTCTTGGACGAGGCCTCGCTGGCTTCGGAGATTCATCACCCCCATGTGGTGGAGATCCTCGATCTCGGTGAGCAGCAGGGCGTGCTGTTCCTGGTGATGGAGTGGATCGACGGCGTTCCGCTCAACCAGATCATGAAGGCCGCTCGGGCGGCCTCGGGCGTGCCGATTCCAGTGGCGGTGCGCATCGCCATGCAGGCCTGTGGCGGATTGCACGCAGCTCACGAGCTGCGCAACGGCGAGGGGAAACTGGTGGGGTTGGTTCACCGCGACATCTCCCCGCAGAACATCATGGTCACCTACGATGGCGTGGCCAAGGTGGTCGATTTCGGCGTGGCCAAGGCGACCGCCTTCGGAGGCGGAGCCACGGTTGCCGGGCAGATCAAGGGCAAGGTTGCGTACATGGCGCCCGAGCAGGTCCGGGGTGGCGCGCTGGATCGGCGTGTGGACCTCTTTGCCATGGGCATCGTGCTCTATGCCCTGACCACCGGGAAGCATCCCTTCCGTCGCGAGTCGGAGGCGGCCACGATGTACAACATCTGCGCTCCGCAGCCGGTCATGCCTCCGCGCAAGGTGGTGCCGGACTATCCGCACGAGTTGGAGCGGATCGTGTTGCAGGCCCTGGCCAAGGATCCGGATCGGCGGTTCCAATCGGCCACCGAGATGTTGCGGGCTCTGGACCAGCTCCCTGGTGAGCTGCGGGCCAGCACCGACGAGGAAGTCGCGATTTTTGTCCGGAATCTCTTCGGCGCCAAGCGCGAGGAACGCCAGCAGGCCCTCAGCGAGGCGCTAGCGCGGGCTGACGAGGCTGCCCGAAATCGAGGGCCGGCCCTGCCCGCATTCCCCGGTCACAGCTACAACTCAGGGGTCACGATGACCAGCGGCTCGGGGGTTACCGGTGCCGAGCTGTCCGGCATCCCCTCCGGAACCGGGACCGGTATGGTGACCATGGTGGGGGAGGCGTCACCGCGCCGAAGGCTGGTCTTCGCCGCTTCCGCCGTTGCCGTGATGGTGCTGTTCGCTGGCATTGTCCTCGGGATCATGTCCAGCCGTCGACAGCCGTTGGACACGGCCGCGTCAGCCCCCACGGTTTCAACGGGTAAGCCACTGACGGAACCCTCGTCTCGAGCCCCCGGTCCCGCGAGCGCTGCACCGACCCAGAGCAGCGAGGCGCCGGTGTCCAGCGCTACCGCGGTTGCGTCGGCTGCCCCTGAAGGTGCCACCTCCGCGGTGCCAAACACTGGTCCTCGCGGGGTGACCGGTGGTCCCCGGAGCGGGGGTCGCTGGCCACCATCGGGCAGCGGCAGCGGTGAGGGAGCCCGCAAGGGCACCTCCTGGAAGCACGATCCCGGATTTTAGCCACTGCCGGCGCTCCTCGGCCGACATGCCGCTCGGGGTGCGTGTCTAGAACTGCGCGGCGAGACTCACCCCTGCCAGATCGGCGCCCGCGGCCTCGGGCAAGACTCGCCAGCGCCCCTGCTGCGCCGTGGGTGGAGACTTGGGCTCCGTCAAAAGGAGAACACCCGCAACGCCCACCGCCACCACCCCCGTGACCAGGCTGATCTGGGCGATTGTGGAGTAGGTGCGAAGCTTGTTGTTCATGCTCTCGGCGGTCTTCAGGTCGCCAGCTGTGAGCCCGTCACTCTCGCGGCACAGATGGTCGGTTCCGCACATGTCCTCCAGATCGCCATCCTTCTTCTGTTGCATGACAAAGAAGATCCCCGACACGCCCAAGGCGACCACGCCCCCCGCACCGATGGCGTAGGGGATCAAACGATTGGGCTTGCGGGGCGCTTCGAGTGGCGCCGGTGGGGGCTCGTCCTCGATTGGTGGTGGTGCCTGGAGCTTCTCCAGACTGATGAGGACGTTCTTGACCTCGCTCTCCGGAACGGTCACCGTCTCACGGAAATCCGCGTGCCCTGGGGCCTTCGCCGAGATCTGGTGGGGGCCGGGATCGACCGGGACATCGACCCCGATGGAGCTCGCCCCCAGGGATACGCCGTCCAGCTCGATGGCCGCAGCCTCTGCCCCTTCACCCCGTTCGATCACCAACTTGGGGATGCGATTGCGCAAGGCATTGGCCCGTTCCTCCACCTCGGTTCGGAACTCTGGCCCCAGGGTGTCCGCTTCGGAGAGCGCCAGCTCGTATCCCCCGAGGGCTGCAACCAGCTTGCCCAGGTTCTCTTCGCACAGGGCGATGTGGTAGCGAACCTGAGGGGTCATCCTGACCTGTCCGACCTCGCGGAACGCCTGAACGGCAGCAGCGTAGTTGCCAGCTTGCTCCAATTCGTTGGCCTGTTGGAACTTGGCGCGCGCCTTGGACAGTTCATCTTCCTCTGACTGCGCCAGAGCCACGGACATCAGGGGGCCGGGGGCCAGACTGCAGGCCAGAAGGATTGCGAGCGAACCCAGAGCGCGCCGGGGGAGGGACCTCATCATGGTACCCGCACAGTCTACACCGACCCGGAGTCGACCGGCCGGGCTTTTTTTTGCCCCCGGAAACCGGTTGGCAGTCCGAAGGCTTAGGCGCCCTGGGGCGGCAGGGAGGCGAGGGACTTCTGCAGTGCCGCATCGTCCAGAGCGCGGTCCTCGAGCTTGCCGTCGAAATAGTCGGTGTAGGCGGACATATCGAAATGGCCGTGGCCGGAGAGGTTGAACAGGATGCTTCGGCTGGTGCCCTCTTCCTTGCAGCGCAGTGCCTCTTCGATCACCGAACGGATGGCATGGGTCGATTCGGGGGCGGCCACGATCCCCTCCGCGTACGCGAACTGGATGCCGGCTCGGAAACACTCGAGCTGCTGGTAGGAACGGGCCTCGGACAGACCCAGCTTGTGGAGGTGACTGACGATAGGGGCCATCCCGTGGTACCGCAGCCCTCCGGCGTGGAAGCCCGGTGGGACGAACTTGGAGCCGAGGGTGAACATCTTGAGCAGCGGCGTGAGATGGTCCGCGTCTCCGAAATCGTAGGCGTGCTTGCCTCGGGTCAGTGATGGACAGGCGGCGGGCTCAACCGCGATGGCCTTGACCTTCTTGCCGCCCCGGAGCTGCTCACCCAAGAAGGGGAGCACCAGCCCCGCGAAATTGCTGCCGCCTCCCGCGCATCCAATCAGGATGTCGGGGTAGTCGTTGGCCATTTCCATCTGAGCCAGGGCCTCCAGGCCAATGACGGTCTGGTGCAGACAGACGTGGTTGAGCACGCTCCCCAGCGCATAGTTGGTGTCCGGGTTCTTGGCGGCCACCTCCATGGCCTCGCTGATCGCGATGCCCAGGCTCCCCGTGGTATTGGGGAATTCGGCGCGGATCCGACGCCCCGCCTCGGTCTCCTCGCTGGGGCTGGGGATGCAGGTGGCGCCAAAAGCCTGCATGAGCGCCTTCCGGTACGGCTTCTGCTCGTAGCTGATCCGGACCATGAAGACCTTGATCTCGATTCCGAACAGAGCCCCCGCGAAGGCGAGTGAAGAACCCCACTGTCCGGCACCCGTCTCGGTGCTGATGCGTCGGATCCCAGCTTCCTTATTGTAGAAGGCCTGGGCAACGGCCGTGTTGGGTTTGTGGCTGCCGGAGGGACTCACCCCCTCGTATTTGTAGTAAATGCGGGCGGGGGTTCCCAGAGCCTTCTCCAGACGTCGCGCCCGGTACAGCGGACTGGGGCGCCACTGGCGATAGACCTCACGCACCGGCGTCGGGATCTGGATCCATCGCTCCGAGCTCATCTCCTGTTGGATCAGCGTCTTGGGGAAGATAACTTCCAGCGCTTCGGGTCCGATGGGCTGCATGGTCCCCGGGTGCAGGGGAGGGGGCAGCGGCTCGGGCAGATCAGCCAGAACGTTGTACCAATCCTTGGGGATGCGGGTTTCGTCGAGGAGGTATTTGACGGTGTCGGTCATAAGCCTTGTGGAACGAGCTCGAGGTGGGTGAGCCGCAGCGGGACGTTGCCCCAAGGCCCAAGGATTGTCGAGGGCAGTGGGGCCGCGCTGTACGTCGAGTGGTTTGCCAAAGAGGCCTCGTCCCGTCCGGACAATCCGGAACCCTCAGGGTTGGCCGGCCACAAGGACGAGTCACTGTGGCGCAACGAGCGTGGAGGCAAGTCGCGCCAGTGAGCCGTCCTGCTCGCGTTGGCTGTCGTGACCGAACCAGGACGCAGGTGCGGGTCCGGCGAACCCTCAAGCGATAAAGCTGGCTCTTACCCTGTGAAACCCGACGGACCCACAGGTCCGTCCCACGGAGTCAACAATGTCAACGACCAATCTGACCGAGAAGGATTTCGAAACGACCATCAAGCGTGAAGGACTGACGCTCATCGATTGGTGGGCTCCCTGGTGCGGACCATGCCGCGCGTTCGGTCCCGTCTATGAGCGAGTCAGCGAACGGCACCCAGAGGTCGTCTTCGCCAAGGTGAACACACAGGAACAGCCGGCGTTGGCCCAGGCCTTCCAGATCAGCGCCATTCCTACGCTCATGGCCTTCAGGGACGGGGTGCTGGTCTTCTCTCAGGCCGGCATGCTGCCCCAGGCCGCCTTGGAGAAGCTGGTTTCCGCGGCTCTGGCCCTGGACATGGACGAGGTCAAGAAGGCTCAAGCCAAACAGAAGGTCGCATGAGCGCCGATTCGCAGCAGACGGTCCAACCGACCCGAAAGGCAATGCAGATGACCAAGCTCGTCGTTTCCGTGGCGGCTGGCGCCGTGCTCGGCTGGCTTTACTACCGCTTCGTTGGCTGTCGCAGCGGCGCCTGTCCCATCACTTCCAACCCATGGATTTCCACCGGTTACGGGGCGCTGCTGGGCCTTCTTCTGGGTCGGGCCTAGGTGCGGTGCGGGAAGATTCTGGCCGGCGCCCCGTAGATCCTTGGGCAGGATGAACAACCCCCCAGCAGACGCCCTGGCAGTATTGATGGCCGGCTACCTGATGAACCAGGAGGGCGTGGTTGGGGGGGGGCAACGGCGTTCCGGGCACGCGGACTGCTGTTCGGGTGCGACGAGGCAGACGTGGGTGGGGGCCGAGCCGCGTGGTCCGAATCTCGGTATTGTTGCGGAGCACCGACCAGCAGGCAATGACAATAGGCGGCCACCTTCCCGACCCGGACCACGGGGCTGAGCCCAGCCCACCATTGGGATGGGGCTCAAGGGGTGTTGGATAACGGGTGGGGCGGCGGTGGCGGATTGGTGTTGGCGGGTCGGCGCGCAAGACAACTGGCGATCCCCGAAACCAATCGGGCCGGCGCGCTCTTGGGCAGACGAGGCTGGCCCATCACGCTGCTCAACCAACGATCCAAAGTGGGCCAACCATCTTGCCCGAAGCTGAGCCATACGAACAGGGCGCGCCCCTTGATATTCTCCAGGGGGACCCCGGCGCCGAGATTATGGTTCCAGGCACGCGAGTCACTGCTGTTGTTGCGGTTGTCTCCCAGCACCCACACCTCGCCCGGAGCCACGTGATAGGGGCCCTGTTCGACCTCGGGGTGGTCATCCTCGTAGACGGTCAGGTAGGAATTTTCACCCAGGAACTCCACGAACAGCTCGCCCTGCCGACGCACCCCCGCGCCCTCCTCGAAGACGTAGGAACCGACCGAGCAGGAAGGAACCCGCCAGCCATTGATCGAGGGGTGCCCACCGACGACCTCCAGCGTATCCCCGGGGAGCGCGATCACCCGCTTGATGTAGTCGGGTCGCGGGTTGGGTTCTGGATCCGGGAACTCGAAGACGATGACATCACCGCGACTGGGGGGCAGGGACTGCCAGAGCCG
The DNA here is from genome assembly GCA_964648165.1 of uncultured Polyangiaceae bacterium. Lineage (GTDB taxonomy): Bacteria > Myxococcota_A > Polyangia > Polyangiales > Polyangiaceae > FEN-1139. Next base: position 41,563 of record CAZYKT010000004.1, read on the forward strand.
GGCCTTGGTGAACGGAACGGTGGGCCCGTAGATGAGCTTGTTGACGAAGATGTGATCCTGCAGCTGCAGTGTGGGAAGCATGGATCCGCTGGGGATCTTGAAGGCCTCCACGACGAACGCGCGCAGCAGGAGGGCCACCGCCACCGCCACCAGGATGGACTCGGTGTATTCGCGGATCTCGCTCTTTTGCCAGCGACTCAGGTGTCGGTGCACCAGCGCGCTGGCCCGTTCGTATTCGGCCCGGAACGTCTCCACGGCCAGGGGCTGGGTCTGCATGGACTGGTTCAAATCGGCCAAGGCCTGCTCGAGCTCACGGCGGGCGGAAGCCGGAACTTCGCGGGCGATCTTGCGTCGACGTCGAGCCAGAATTCGCCGGGCATCCTCCAGCAGGCTGCGCGCTTGCTCGTATTCGGCACGCTCTGCTTTGGACAGGCCGGGCGGCCCCGCGTACCCAGCTATCGTGGAGAGAGGCAGCCGATCCCGGATCGCGTACAGCAACATCTCGAAGACCGTGAAGAACACGATCAACGCCGGTACCGGCTGATCCTTGACCAGACCGCGGAGCCCCGAGATCGCAGGGTCGGCGTCCGAGGGCATCAACAGCCACACCGTGGCGACGGCCATGGCGGCCGGAATCAGGGCGAACCAAACCGAGAAGAAGGCGGAACGGAGCGAAGTCTGCTTGAGCAAAGGCAGTCACCAACCACAGGGACGTGCGGGGACGCCCTTTTACCCTTGTCGGGAGCTTGGGGCAACCAGCCGGTCCCGAGGCCGGGCCTCAGGGTGCATCGCCCAACTGCACCACATAGTCGATCTTGACCGCTCGATCGTCACCCTGAGCCTGTGGGGGAGCCGAGCGGCCGGCAACTGCGCTGTCGTCGAATAGGAGATAGTAGGTCCCGGGCGGGACGGCCACGGTGCGTTGCCAGGGTTGGCCATAGCCGATGACGTCTTCCAGGCGAGGCGCTTCGGGGAGCGCAACCGCCCCCGGTCGTGTGACGTAGGTGCTCAGCATGGTTTTTCCGGCTTGAGCCGAGAGCAAGAAGACGTCCACCGTGGGTGCCCCGTCGATGCTGGAGGTGATGGTCAAGGCCCTGTCATCCTCGGCGATCTCGAACCCCCCCACGAAATCCTGCTGACCCGAATGGACCTCGGTGCGGTCATTGGCCAGCGTCATCTTTTCGGAGACCACCCGGAATGGAGAAAATGGCTTTTCGTCCACCGCGACGTAACCCATGGCATAGGTCATCTCGCCCCGTTCGTCGGTCCGCAGCACCGTGAAACCACGGTCCAGCTGGGCCGAGAGGATCTGTTGCCCCAACCGATTGGGGTCGACTCCACTCAGGGCCAACGCACCCTGTGCCATCGCGGATTCGACCAAGTGGGTTTGGAAGGTGGTCGCCTGCACGTTCCGGGGCCGGAAGTACACGTACAGGGTCTTCTCGCGGTCCATCTGGAAGTCCGGTGAGAACTCGACCAGTGCCACCACGCCGAAGCCCAGTCGCCCGGTCACGTTGGTCCACGCGTAGCCCTTGCCCGTGAAACGGACCAAAAGGGACTTGCGCTGCTCCTCGTCAACCACCTCGGACTGGCAATCCTCTGCAAAGAAACGCCCCAGGATCGGATGGTCGTCGGACAGCTTCAGCGCCACGCCGCGTTGGGTCATCTCACCGCAGAAACGTTCCAGACCGAACTTCAGAAGGTCGAAACGCAGACTCTTGTTGGTTGGGTCATTGATGACGCCCGGTCCGAGCAGGGCGATGCTGGAGGTTCCGAGGCTGTCGGACTTGGTGCAGGCCGTGCCCAACAGCAGGGTCGGGAGCAGCCATAGGACGGTTCGGAGGCGGGCCATGGGAAGGGAGCATACCCTGGCTTTTGGCCCAGTGGGACCCTGGCAACACCCCGATTGACACCGGCCCGGCTCCGGCACATCGTCGCGGCAGGTCATGAGTCACGTCGCAGTTCTCGGTGCCGGAGCGTGGGGGACGGCGTTGGCATGTTTGCTCGGGGAGCGGGGGGAGCGGGTCGTCCTGTGGTCCTGGCAAGCGCAGCATGCCGAGGCCCTCCGACGGGACCGGGAGAATCGAGAGTTCTTCCCCGGGTTTCCGATTCCGGCCGCCGTTCTGCCCACCGCCGACCTGGCCGAGGCCCTGACCGGGGCGGAGATGGTTTTGCTGGTCCTTCCCTCGGAGGCGGTTCGCTCCACCCTGCAGAGGGGAGCTCCCCACTGGCCTCGCCGTGCTTTGGTGGTCAGTGCGACCAAGGGGATCGAGAACGGTACGCTGAATCTGATGACCGAGGTGGTGGAGTCGGTGCTGGGTGCCGAGGTCAGTCCGCTGGTCGCCGCGCTTTCCGGCCCCAGTTTCGCCAAGGAGGTCGCGCTGGGGATGCCGACCAACGTCGTGGTGGCCGGTCGGGACGACCGCACGACCAACGCGATTCAACGGCGACTGGGAAGCGAGCGATTCCGAGTCTATACGAGCGACGATCTGGTGGGGGTGCAGCTGGGCGGAGCCCTGAAGAACGTCATCGCCATCGCGGTTGGAGCCTGTGACGCCATGAAGTTCGGGGACAACTCGCGAGCTGCGCTGATCACCCGTGGCATCGCGGAGATGACGCGGCTGGCCGTGCACTGTGGAGGCAACCCGCTCACCTTGGCCGGGTTGGCCGGGGTTGGGGATCTGGTCTTGACCTGTATCGGTGACTTGAGCCGCAATCGGAGCGTGGGTCTGGAATTGGGCCGGGGTGCTTCGTTGGACGAGGTGTTGGCTCGCCTGGGGCACGTGGCGGAAGGGGTGGTCACCGCGCGCAGCGCCAAGCTTCTCGCTGACCGAGTTGGAGTCGAGATGCCCATCACCAACCAGGTCTATTGCGTTCTGTTCGAGAACAAACCACCCCGGGAGGCAGTTCGCGATCTGGCAGGGCGGCCCCTGCGTCGGGAGTTGGACTGAGGGCGGTTCGAGGAGTGACGTTATGAGGTATCGAACACCAATCACCATCCTTATCCTTGTTGCCCTGTTCGCGGTGGGCAATCCGTCGGCGTTGGCCCAGACCTGGCAGGGTCAGGCGCAGCCCGCTCCCGCGTCAGGTCCCACGGGTTACGGTTCGGTGGGCTACGGGACGACCGGGACCGTCCCGGCCCAACCCAACACCATGATGCCGACCCAGACCACCAGCACGACTTCCTCTCGCCGTTCGGCGGCGGAGATGGTCGCTCTGTATGGCGTCGGTACTGCCTATGGAGTGGGCATGGGTGTCGCCACCAGCACCGAAATCGGGATTGAGGACCCCGGGATCTTCCTCATCCCTCCCGTGCTTCTTGGGGTGGCCGCACCGATTGGCGTCTACGTCCTGGATCGGCCCAGCATGCCCGAGGGTATGCCGACCGCCATCACCGCCGGGTTGCTCCTGGGAGCGGGTGAAGGCATCGGGATCGTGGGAACACAGTACGTTCGAGCCAAGAAGGACAACGAATGGGGCTGGCGTGCCCTCAATCGCGGAACTGCCATTGGAGCCACCGCGGGTGGAGTCGCGGGTTGGGCGGTGGGGTACTATCTCGAACCGCCGGTGAACACCAGCCTGCTGGCGATGAGTGGATCGATCTGGGGGATGACGGTCGGTTCGATGTTCGCGTATGGGGCCACCTCGGGAAACTCCAGCTACGGACAGGCCAACGACACCGCGGCGATCGGTGGTTTGGTGGGATACAACGTCGGGATGCTGGCGGCGGCCAGCTACGGGATTCTGGACATCCCCTCCACCAGCCAGATCGGTTGGATGTGGGCTGGGGGGGGCTTGGGAGCCGCCGCATCCTTGCCCGTATTCCTCGTGTACGCAGGCGAGGGTGGCCCGCCTGCCCGTCGCGGGTTCATTTTCATGGGAACTGCCACGACTCTCGGTATCGTGGCTGCGGGCGTCTTTGCCAGTGACAGCGTCTCCATTGGGGCAACCAAGACCACCCAGCGCTGGGCGAGCAGCGGTCCCGGGCGCCCGTCTTTCGCTCGGGTGCTAGGGGTGGTTCCGACGCTCCAGGAAAAGAACCTGGGCCTGAGCGTGTTCGGGGTCCTCGAGTAGAGCCCCGGCCCCGCTCATCTGCTAGGATGAGCCGCAAATCATGGCTACGCTTCGCTACTACCCTCCCAGCCGCGAGCCGGTGCTCTATGCGATTCACAAGCCGGTCACCACCCTGGGGCGGGAGCTGGGCAACGATCTGGCCCTGCAGGAGTCGGACGTGCTCGACCACCACGCGCAGATCGTCTTTGACGGTCGCGATTTTCAGTTGGAGGAGATCTCGCGAGGCGGCGAGATCCACATCAACGGCAAGAAGAAGCGGCGGGCACGCCTGGTTCACGGTGACCGGATCCACCTGGGTGCTGCGCAACTGGGGTTCAGCGTGTTCAGTGAGCCCCCCATCTTGCCAGAGCCCCAACGCTCCGGGCTGGATGGTGCCGACGTGGCGGGTCTCAGGCGCCTGCAGGCCTTCAGCGAGCGACTGATGACCCGCGGTAGCGTCGACGAGCTGTTGGAGACCCTGCTCGACGACGTGATCGAGCTGACGGGTGCCGGTCGTGGAGTGGTCTTGCTGGTCGATCCGTCTGAAGGTCAGCCGCACCCACCACGGGTTCGCGCCGTCCGCAATGTGGAAGGCGCCCTGGGGGCGGACGCCTCCGGAATGATCAGTGACAGCATCATTCAACAGGTCATCGAGACGCGGCGGCCTTTGATCGTCAGTGATGCCGTCAACGACACGACGTTCGGCAAGAGCGAGAGCGTCATTGCCTTGAAGCTCTCCAGCGTCATGTGCGTTCCCTTGCTCAATCAGGGCGACGTCATTGGGGTCCTGTACGTCGGTAATGACGAGATCAAGAGCCTGTTCAATCGCAAGCAGCTGGATCTGCTGACCATCGTGGCCGCCCAGGCGTCACTGATCGTGCAGAACGCCATGCTGGTCAGCGCTCTGCGGGCTGACAAGGAGAAGCTCAGCGCGGAGCTCAACGACAAACGCTTCGGGGAGATCATCGGCAGTTGTCCCTCGATGATGGAGGTATTTCGCAAGCTGCAACGGGTGGCCACCACCGACATCAGCGTGATGGTCACCGGGGAAACCGGGACCGGCAAGGAGATGATTGCCCGCGAGCTGCACCGGCGCAGCCATCGCGCCCAAGGCCCGTTCGTCATCGTGAACTGCGGGGCCATTCCCGAGAATCTCATGGAAAGCGAGATGTTCGGACATGTTCGCGGCGCCTTCACGGGGGCGGTCGTGAATCGGCCGGGCAAGTTCCAGCTGGCCGATGGGGGCACGCTCTTCCTGGACGAGGTTGGGGAACTGACCCCACAGCTGCAGGTCAAGCTGCTGCGTGCCATCCAGGAGCGCATCGTGTTCCGGGTCGGGGACAGCCGCCCCGAGAAGTGCGACATCCGTATCATTGCGGCGACCAATCGCAATCTGGAGGACATGATCCGAACCGGAGAGTTCCGTGAGGATCTGTACTACCGACTCAACGTCGTGAACCTCTATCTGCCGCCGCTTCGCGATCGGGGAGATGACGTCATCATCTTGGCCAAGACCCTGCTCAGCAAGCATGCGGAGGAGCTCCGCAGCTCGGTGCGGGGGTTCTCACCCCAGGCCCTGGCAGCAATCCGCAAGTATCCTTGGCCCGGTAACGTCCGTCAGCTCGAGAACCGCATCAAGAAGGCGTTGGTCCTGTGCGATCACTCCCTTCTGTCGGCGGAGGATCTGGACATCGGTCAGGGGGAGGTTCCGGTCATCGTGCCACTGGAGAAGGCCAAGGAGGACTTCCAGCGGCGCTACGTGCTCGAGGTCCTGGAACGGAATAACGGCAATCGCACCCAGACGGCTCGCGACCTGGGTGTGGATCCGCGCACCATCTTCCGGTATCTGGAACGGGAATCGCAGACCACCGTCAACCACGTTCAACATCACGCTTCGGGTGAGCCGCATTCCGAGGAGCCGTGAGTTCACGATATCACCCAGGTCCGCGCCGCGCCGACCCAAGGGGTGGGTGAGCCGCCCTCAGTGGGTGCTTCCCAGGAGCCACGCGTAGGCTGGTACCAGGACCTCTTCGGGAGAGGCACCACCCTGGCGTGCCGCCCGCGTGCCTTCGGGGGTCTCGTCCAGGCAGAAACCGTGGTCTCCGAACACCAGGGCCAACGTGCGCGCCGGCATCTTGGCCAGGGCGGTCGCCAGGTGCAGGCTGAGCGAAAGGGCCAGCTCATCGAGGCGCTGGGCTGTCGAGGGGCCGGGTTCGGCGAGGTGGGATTGGAGCCAATCCAGTTTGAGGACTTCTCGGGATCCGGTGCGCACGCGACGCAGTGTCGCTGCGGCTCGGCCCTTGGCGACGACCACCGGGTTGTCCTCCACCGGACCCATGTCGCGCAGACCATCGGGGCCGCGCCCCAGGAGCATCAGTTGCTGGGCGGTGGTGGTGGGGAGGCTGCTCCAGCACAGCATTCGTTCGATGAGGGCAGCGTTCGGGCCGAGCCGCTCACTCAGCGCGGCCTGCATGCGAGTTCCCACGTCGAAGCGAAGGGCATCCACCAGGATCAGCTGGACGTGACGCGCTCCGTGGAGGCGGGCCATGCGCTGCGCGATATCCGGGATATCCAGGACCATCATGGGACGCTTGCCCCGCAGCCGCAACGCATCGAACGCGTCGACGTAGCTCTTGGCGAAACCGGTCGACCAACTGCGCAAGACCTCGGATGCCTGAGGCCCTGCGATATCTCGTGCCAGCGCATCAGCCAGCGGCACGTAGGCCGAAACGAACAGCTGCTCCACGGTACCAAGGGGTTGGGGACCCTTGGCTGAGGCCAACCTCTGCATCCATTGGGGCCAAGCGTTCGCGGCGTCTGGTTCGAGAGGGCCGAGGGGTAGGCTCGGCGTGGCTGGTTGCTCCGGTGACAACGGACCTTCGACGCTGGACCGAGGTGGCGTTGGGGTCGGCGCCTCGCTCACCGAACTCTGCAGGGTGCAATCGACGGGCGGCTCGGATGATTCCCCATTGTCATCGCGCTGATGCGCTGGCGCCTCCACCTGAGCCACAGCCGGTGGATCCTCGTCCCGCATCACGCTCGCGGGGCTGCTGGACGCTCCCGCTCCCTGCTCGGGCTGGGACTGGGGAGGGGAGATGGGCGGCATTCTGGCCAGGACCTCTGCGAGCGACGTGGGGGCCTCGTAGATCCCGAGTCCGTGGTTACGTCGCTCAAGGTAAATACGAACTGGTCTATCCGAAGCACTGTGGAGCCACCAGCGCAGTGCAGCGCTATCCTCGGCATCCAGAGCTCCCGAGCGGCTGGTGATACCCGAAAGGCAGGGCACCACGAGCGCGACTCCCCGTTTGCCGAGCAATCGAGTTCGATACAGCTGGTCGCTGAGCGAAGCATCGATGTCGGTACTGGCCGAGACCCCAGCTGCACACGCGCCGCGAAGCTCCAGGGCCTTTTCGAAGCTTTCTTCGAACCACTGCGCCAGCCGTCCTCTCACCATGGGTCCGGGCGAGGGCGGACACACCACCAGATAGCCATCCTGTTCGGAGCGAGCCACCAGCTCTGGGCGTTCTTGGGGACCAACCAGGCGAGCCTCGCCCTTTGGCAGCTGTGCTGTGACCTCGACCGACACCTCGGGCGTCATGACCGACGATCTGAACGAAAGTGGGTGATTCGGACCAGTTTCCAGACATTCGGCCAGTGGTTCCGAGTGGTCGACGGTCCGGTTCGCTTCCCCCTGCCGTTGTGCGTTGACGATCCACTCGCCGCTCCGTAGGGTAGAAATGTTCCCTCTGTCGATCTCGCCAGGGTGTGCTCAATGAATCCCTTACAAGCCAACGAACCCGGGAGGCGAACCCGGGGTGGAGCGCTAGGCTCGGACCAACTCACCGAGACAGCCAGAAACCCCGAACAGTCTCCCACCTAGCGGAGCTAGGGGTTCGGGGCACTACAACCCAGCGAATCGAACGGTCCGGAACCCCCCGAACGGGTCGGAAGCAGGTTCTTCCGGCCCGTTCTCCTGTGTTGGTTCCTGGTGGGGTCGGTCGCCCCGACGGTTGGTTAGCGACAGCAAAATCCATTGTGACGGCAGATGTCAGGCCGGCAACCACCACTTGGGGGGTGAGCCACGACGGGATGCTTTCGCGTTGCTCGCCTCTCGGGTAGCGTCGAGCCCGCAATGGACAACGACGAGACCCTCCCGCTCCGCGCCCCGACCCGCCATCGGGAGCGACGGCGTGTCCCTCATCCGCAACTGGTCGGGCTGTTTGGCCTGCTGGCACTGCTGGCGCTTCAGGATCCATCGGATGCTGCCAAGATCCGGGGCAAGGTCGACGGGTTCCGTCTGTTACGAAACCCGGTCTGGGCGGAGGCACAGGAGCCAGACCGCCATCTGTTCTCCTTCCGGGAGGCGGTCCCGACCGTGCCGGCCGAGATTCGGCAGCTGTACCCGCACATCCCTCGGGAAATCTGTATTGCCGCGCTCGCCAGCCAGCCCCAAAAGGCACCCCCTCCCGTCCTGATCCGGATCGGAGGCGGTCGAACCACGCCGGTCACCATCGTGGTTCCGCCCCTGACCCAACTCAGTTTTCAGAACACCGATCCCTTTCCCCATCGACTCTACGCGGTGGGGCTTGCGTCCTTCCCCGCCTCCGACACCGCACGCGGCGGTTCCAGGGACTGGACCGTCCCAGCCGCTGGCACCTTCGAGCTCCGAGACGAAGCAGCGCCCAGCTTGCGCATGTGGGTGATCGCCGAACCCAATGTGGCAGCCATCGCCTATCCGTCGCTCAAGGGGGACTTCGCGCTGACTCTGGAGAGCCCCGGCGACTACGAGGTGCAGGCCTTCTTCGCCGGCAAGCGGGTGGGGCCCGCGCAGACCTTCAAGGTGGACCAAGCGGACATCGACGCGACCAAGGCCCCGTTGGTGCTGGCCAAGAAGCAGAGCGCCAAACCGGCCCAGACCGCTGCTCCCGGGGCTGAGCCCAAGAAGTGAGGAAGATACGGCGATGTTGCTGACCCGATTCTGGAACGTCCTGCTCTCTCTGTTGCTCGGCGCGGCCGTCTTCGTCCTGTACCTCGCCGTCAGCATGTACAATCGCTCGGGGAGTCGCACCATGGCGGAGCGCCTCTCCTCCGACACGCAGGTGGTCTCCTGGTACCTCAAGGAAGACGCGCGGCAGCGGGCAGCCCAGCTGATCCCCTTTGCGGTGGATCAGGAGCTGGCCCGCGCTCTGTCCAAGTCCACCGAGGCCGAAGCCAAGGTTCCCGAAAGCAGTCGCGACAAGGTTGGCGCGGCCCTGCGCAAGGTCAACGACAGGATCCCCGAGGAGTTGGCATTCGACGCGGTGTTCGCCGTCGATCAGCACGGTCGAGTCGTTTCCCATCTCGGTTACGGACAGATGGCGGGGCTCGACGACTTCGAACTGGGTGGATACCCCGTGGTGGCGGACGCCCTGCACGGTTACATTCGCGACGACACATTGGTCCTGGATCGGATGTATCGGGTGGTGGCTCGGCCCGTCGAGCTGGAGGCCGGGCAAGCCCCCGCGGGTGCGATCATTGGCGCTCGTATCGTGGACGATCGTTTCGCCCGGGAGTTGTCCAAGCGGACCAACGCGGCCATCGGGTTCTTCGCCCGGGGGCAGAGGGTGTCTTCCGGTGCTCCGGAGGGCTTCGACAAGAGCCAGCTGGATCAGATCATCGGTGACCTGGAGTTGTTGGAACAGGATCAGGCCTATCGGGAAAAGGGGCGCAGCAAGGTCCGGACCATCAACGGGATGATCGGGGTGCAGTACTCGCGGCTGCCTGGCGAGGCGTGGGCCTTGGGTGCCGGGTACGCCGTGGCTCGCCTTCCCGATCAGGTCGGCGGTCCCTTGGGCTTTTTCCAGCGTTCCGACGACAAGGACAAGGCAGCGGCCAACTGGATGCTGGCTGCACTGCTGGCGCTGGTGGCGGCGGGGCTCGGTTTGGGGTTCAGCTTCCTGGAGCACACTCGCCCCTTGCAGGTGTTCCGCGGTGAGGCGATGCGACTGGCCAAGGGCGAGCTGGATCAGCTTCATCCCAGCAAGTTTCGCGGGATCTATCGCAAGATCGCCAGCGATCTGAACGACGGCATCGATCAGGTCGCGGCCAAGGGCGGAGTTCCACGCAAGGCCGCGGATCTGACACAAGTCCTGGGCGACATCCCGGACCAACCCCAGATGAGCGCCTTCTCCTTCCCGGGGGATGCCCCCTCTTCACCCGGTGTGGCGTCCAGTCCGGGCGCAGCCAAAGCACTGCCCTCGGCCCCGGGTCGCTCGGTGCCCAAGCCAACGCCAGCGGGGACGGAACCACAGTCAGCCCCCGGAGGACCTCCTCCCCGTCGGCCTCCTCCGGGGCGACCCCATCGCGGTCCCGCCCAGCCGGAGGCTTCAGCAGACGAGCCGGCTCTGGACGAGAAGGCCGCCGAATGGCAGGCCGTGTATCAGGAATTCGTCGCCACCAAGCAGCAGTGCGGCGAAGATACCGAGAACTTCACGTACGAGAAGTTCGAGCAAACCCTGAAGAAGAACGAGCAGGCCATCTTGACCAAGCACGCGGCCTCTCGTGTCAAGTTCACCGTGTACGTCAAGGATGGCAAGGCCGCTCTGCGCGCCAGCCCGATCCGCGAGGCGTGAACCGGCGCCCCAGCTCGACCCGCAGCCATTGAGTGGGACGGCCCGGCACTCCTTGATGGTCTATCTGGTCGGTGCGTCGTAGTGACGTCTCGTCGCGGACCCAGCGTCACGCGCGATCGCCGAAACCGATCCCCAAGGACTCGTCAGCGGCAAGACGACTCAGCTGGCGCACACGACCCGATCCCGACCCTCGCGCTTGGCCTGATACAGGCTGTCGTCGGCGCGCCGCAGCAGTTGTTCCTCCTGGCTGCGGCACCCGGGGCCACCAACCGTGGCGACCCCTATGCTCGTGGTGACGCGGAACGGTTGATCAGCGTTGCCAAAGCTTTGAGCGGCCAGTCTTGAGCGAATTCTCTGGGCCACGACCAGTGCCCCCTGGGTGTCAGTGCAAGGCAAGATGCAAAGGAACTCCTCGCCACCGTAGCGACCCGCCACGTCGCTGGCTCGCAGCGAGCCCTGCAGCAGGGCGCCCAGCTCGCGAAGTACTGCGTCACCCTGGGCGTGTCCGTGAGTGTCATTGATCGCCTTGAAGCGGTCGATATCCAGCATCAGGACGCTCAGCACTGTGTTATCGCGATCGGCTCGAGCCAAGTCGCGAACCAAGGCCTCCTGAAGGGCCCGGCGATTGGCAAGACCGGTCAGGTCGTCGGTGGAGGCGAGTCTGGCCAACTGCTCGTTGGCTTGGCGCAACTCCCGTTCGAGCTCATCCTTTTCGGCAATGGTGGATTCGAGCGAGCGGACCAGGGACTCGTACTGGGCATTGAGCAGGGCCAAACCCTCGTGAGCCCGGCTGCGAAGGCTCTCCAGATCGAGCTGGGGACCCAGATCACGGTCCAGGATCCTGGAAAAATCCAGGATGCGCTCGGGGAGCGAGTCGATCAGGGCGTCCAGGACATCGACCGGTAGGTGCATCTGCCGGGCCGCGGCCTGGGCCGTCTTGCGATTGGCGTCGATGTCGCCGCCTTCGTACACGGCGGCGCAACGCTCGGCGATCCAGGCTACGGCGCAGGCGTTGGTATTGGGGACCTGTGCGTCGTGATGGCGCAGGATCGCGTCGGTGAAGGTCGGAGCCAGACCATATTGGCGAGCCAGCGCCGCTCCCTGCTCGGTGTGTGGAACTCGACCTGCTGCGCGCTCGCGCGTGATGCGGTGGAGTGCTGGCGAGTCGGCGATTTCGCGTGTACCTTCGGGGTTGTTCTCTGCCTCGGCCAAAAACCCCACGTCCAAGAGGAGCCCCGTGGTGAAATGCGATTCCACGTCGGCGTCCTTTAGACTGGCTGCGATGGCGCGTGCCGCTACGGCGCGGCGAATGCAGTTGCCGAGCAGCAGGCGCTGCAGTTCGCTCGGTGTTCCGAGGCCTGCCACGACGGTACTGAGCGCCAGGGTACGAAGACCTCGAATGCCCAGGAGCAACGATGCCTGTCGCACGTCATCCACCTTGCGTCCCAGGCCGACGTAAGGGCTATTGACGACGGAGAGGATGCGCAGGGCAAATGCGGGATCGACACAGGCGTAGTCCGACAGCTCGGTGACACTGACGTCTTCCCGCAGGGCCTCCTGCACGATGCGAGTTGCCGCAGCGGTGACCGGCGTGGTCCGCTTGGTCGGTTGCGACGCTACTGGCTTTGTGGGGTAGGCCACGGCTCTCATTCCGGTCTCCCCGAGTGCGGCCCCAGGCCGCGATCGGTCGTCCCTGACAGGAACGGACAAGCTCAGGCCTCAGTTAAAGCGGGGGCAGCTCCAATCAGCAGCGCGGAGTGGAACGGCCCCAAGGCCATCACGATGGTCCCAATGTCCACCGGTCCAGGGTTTCCAAGGGATTGGAGGTACCCATGAACCGCAGACTCAAGCTATTCGCCATCCCTTTGGCCCTCGGATGTTGGGCCGGTCCGGCCGCGGCAGATGTCGTCGACCGGCAGATCACCGATGACGGCGACAGCATGCGCTTCTCGGACGAAGAACTCCTCGGTCAGACGCTGAGCGGGCAAGGAGACGTCTTGAGGCTTCGACTGGGGCCCGCGCGCACCCTGCTGATCCGGCCCCGGGTCTCGTTCGTGCCGGAACTGTCCAAGTCGGTTGAGACTCTGTAGCCGCTGGAGCGGCCTTGCATCTCTCTAGCCGCCGGTCCGGCCCGGCTCGACGAGCCCGCCTCGTTGCTTGCCGAAGCTTGAACCGGGCTGGTGTCGCCAGGCGCGGGGATGCTATCTGGCCCTGGTGTCCAGCCAACCCGAGAATCACCAAGTCTTGATCGTTGGATCGGGTCCCGCCGGTCTGACCTCTGCCATTTACGCGGCGCGCGCCAACCTATCTCCTCTGTGCGTGGAGGGGTTCAACGCGGGGGGCCTCATCCCCGGGGGCCAGCTGATGTTCACCAGCGAGGTCGAGAACTTTCCCGGTTTCCCCAAGGGGATCTCGGGCCAGGAACTGATGGGTCGGATGCGGGAACAAGCAGAGGCCCAGGGGGTTCGCTTCGTCACCGCCGACGTGCAGAAGGTCGATTTTTCGGTCCGGCCCTTCCGAGTCTGGGTTGGGGAGGACGAGGACATCCTTCACCTGTCCCGGACCGTGGTGATTGCCACCGGAGCGCGTGCCAACTACCTGGGGTTGCCCAGCGAAGAGCAGCTCAAGAACCGCGGCGTGAGTGCCTGTGCGGTCTGCGATGGCGCCCTGTACCGAGATCGGGACGTGGCGGTGGTCGGGGGAGGGGACTCCGCCCTGGAGGAAGCGACGTATCTTGCGGGTCTGTGTCGGACGGTGACCTTGATCCATCGCAGGAAGGAGTTTCGAGCTAGCCATGCGATGCAGCAGCGGATCCGGGAAAACCAGCGCATCCGCCTGCTTCTCGGTTCGGTGGTGACCGAGGTCCTGGACGTGTCAAAAGAGCGGGTTACGGGGCTGCGTGTTCGCGATGTCGCAACCGGTGAAACCCAGCTCTTGCCCGTGGAGGCCCTGTTCGTTGCCATCGGGCACACCCCGATGACCGAGCTGTTCCGTGGTCAAGTGGAGCTGCTCGATAACGGCTACGTCAAGGTGCAGCCCGGCACCACCCGCACCAGTGTTCCCGGCGTGTTCGCGGCTGGGGACTGTGCCGATTGGGTCTATCGTCAGGCGGTCACCGCCGCGGGGACCGGTTGCATGGCGGCCCTGGACGCCGAACGGTGGCTGGCGGCCGGAGCAACGGCATAGGTCCATGGCCGCTTCATCCCCCCCGCACGATCCACGCGCCGAAGCAGCGGTGTTGGCGTCGGCGCTTCGCGAGCACGCCACCTGGCAGCTCCGCAGTGGTGCGACCGGTTTGCCCGAGTCCGCAGCGGCGCCCCGCCCCAGTATCACCGAGCCACCACCCTCGCTGCGTCCGGCGCCCATCCCCGAGCCCCAGATGTCGGATCCGTTGGCGGCAGCGCCGCGAGCCATCCAGAAAGCCACGGGGCCCGGTCCGGCACCGAAAACCGAGCGCGGTCCCAGCCCCGAAGGCCATCGACAGCTGGCCCTGCTACGCGACGAGGTCACCTCGTGCCAGAAGTGTCAGCTGCACGAAACCCGTACCCAGACCGTTTTTGCTCGAGGCAATGGTCAAAGCGGCCTGTGTTTCGTGGGAGAGGGACCCGGGGCGGACGAGGACGCTCAGGGGATCCCCTTCGTGGGGAAGGCCGGACAGCTCCTGGACCGCATGATAACGGCGATGGGCTTGTCCCGGGAGGATGTGTACGTCTGCAACATCGTCAAGTGCCGCCCCCCCAACAACCGCAAACCGGAACCGGACGAGATGGCAGCCTGCACCGGCTATCTGGAACGCCAGCTGGAGGCCCTGGATCCGGAGGTGATCGTGGCGCTCGGGGCAACGGCGGTCGAAGGCCTCTTGCATGTCAGCGGAGGGATCACTCGCCTGCGAGGCAACTGGAAACTCTACCGGGGTCGCATCGCGGTGATGCCCACCTTTCACCCCGCCTACCTGCTCCGCAATCCCTCGGCCAAACACGCGGTATGGGACGACATGCTGGCGGTCTTGAGGCAGCTCGGTCTGCCCGAGCCGGAACGCAAGAAATCCTGACTTTCGACCTGGGCCCGACGAGACCACCGGGCTCGGGGGGCCTTTTCGGGTTGGGCCGTGACCAAGAAGCAACTGATTCGATGGAGCCTCGTCGCAGTGGCGCTCTTGCCGTTGGCCGTGCCATGCCTGGAGTCCTTCGCGGCAACCCAGGATTGGGGAAAGGGGCTACGGGATCTGTTCGCGCTGCAGTGCCACCAGCGAGCCTCGCGCAGCTGGCCATTTCTGGGACACCTGTTGCCGGTGTGCACCCGATGTCTGGGCGTTTATCTGGGGTTGGCTCTGACGTTGGCACTGGGTCGGCCGCGGCTCCGTACCGGAGCGCTGCGTGCCTTGATCCTGGTCTCCGCGCTCGTGCTGGGCCTCGATGTCTTGGCCGAGACCCTGGGCATGCACCAACCAGCCGCAGGCCTGCGCTTCGCGACCGGCGCCCTTCTGGGGGGAGCGGTGGGGCTTGCCGTCGGGCAAGCCCTTCGCCGATCTCCCTAGAGTCCGAACACCACGCCCAAACTGGGCTCGATGACGAAGCCGGAGGCAGGCAGCATGTACATGAAGTTCACGTTGCCCTGGATCCCCACCCGCGACCCGAGGGGATAGACGGCTCCACCACCGAGGGTGACGAAGCCCTGCCCCAGTTTGCGATAGAC
>CAZYKT010000004.1:57021-142892 GCA_964648165.1 uncultured Polyangiaceae bacterium
GGTCACGGTCGGTGTCACCACGAAATCGCCGGAGACCATGAGGCGTTGGGTGGCCATGGTGATGCCGCCGCCCACGCTACCGGCATTGGCGTCCTTGGCCAGACCCTCATCTAGGGGATTTCCATCGGGCAGATAACAGGTGAAGGTTCCAGCATCGACCGTCTCTTGCGAGCATACGCCGACCTCCCCACCCGAGACCAGCAGATCGAGGCCGAAATGCAGGCCTGCCCAGACCTTGGCGAACGTGGCCCCCTCGGCCTCGTCTCCCTCGCCCATGTCGCAGAAACCATCCGAGCACCGGCCGCTCTGGCAGTCGCTGTCAGTCTCACAGCTGGGCGCGCTGTCGCAGGTGCCGCCCGCACAGTAGAGGCCCTTTTTACAGGGCTCTGCGGGGGTGCAGCTGTCGCCCCAGCCACCGCCGCCCGCCGGACTGCAGCCAGGCATACCCGGCGGACAGACCACGTCGTCCTGGCAGCGTTCGGGTGGTGGGCTGCCCGGGAACGTGGGGGGAGACTGCGTGGTGGAGGCCACGATGTCGAACTGCTCGGGGGCAGTGGGATCTCCCAGAGAACCCAGGGTGACTCCCGAGGCGTCCTGCATGGAGACGTAGAACTCCACGGCACCCACCGACTTGGTAGCGCTACACGGAACGGGAGCTTGGAACGTCCCCTTCACGAGTTTCATGGGGATGTTGGTGAACTCCCTTTCGCCGGAGGCCTTGAACGCCAGGACCGCTTTGGTGGCGCCGGGGATGGACGCGCAGCTTACCGGAATGGGGCGTCGGGTCTCGACCTCGTAGCCCACCGCTGGTGTGCAGGCGATGCCATCACCGGTTGCGGGAACGGGGACCTCCTCGGGTTGCTCCACCGGCGCGGGCGGCGCCGACGCGCCGCTCATGACCGCTTCGAACTCGGCCTTGACCTCGTCGGTGGCCAGCGCGGCGTCCAGGGAGACCTTGGGATCGGTTCCTTTGGCCGTCTCGAAGGCCTTGCGGGCGCCCGCCATGTCCTGGTTCCCGCAACCACGCACCAAGCCCACGTACATCCAGGCTTTGGCCAGGACGGCGGGGCTGCAGCCATCCCCGCAGGCTTTGATGACGCCCAGGAGGATCCCCTCCGCTTTGGCGAAATCGGTGGCCAGGTAGTGGGTGTTGATTGCCTCGTCAATCTTCGTCGTGGCGGCAGCATCCTTGGGAGCCGCTGCCAGTTGCGACGCAGTGAGAAGCAGGGAGAGGGCCAGAATGAATCGAAGAGTCAGGTGCGGTTTCACAGCGGGTCCTTGGGTCGGCATGGGGCTCGGGTAAGGGGTGGTCTTTTAGGCTCGTGGGACCCCCAGGTTCAGGGGGAACATCCTGCTTTGGTGCCTTCGGTGCGCATGAATTGGACGCGTCGGTTCAAGGCACGATTCCTATCGGAGTCGTTGGGTACCAGGGGGCGGTCGAAGCCGTATCCGGCCGACCTGAGGCGGTCCTGAGCAATCCCATGGGTGACCAGGTATTTCATGACCGCTGCTGACCGCCTCTGACTGAGGCTCTTGTTGTAGTTGGCTGCGCCACGGTTGTCGGTGTGCCCCTGGACTTCCAGCTTGATGTCCGGGTTCCTGTTCAGGATGTCTACCACGGCGTCCAGGACGGGGAAGCTCTCCCGCCGAATGACATCCTTGTTGTAGGCGAAATGGATCTGCTCGGTGATCTTGACCTCACAGTCGGTGACCACGGCCAGGGCAGGCTGCTTCGGGCAGCCCTTGGGCTCTCCGTCCGCGGGACCGATCTCGTTCGGACATTGATCCTCGAGATCTGCCACGCTATCCCGATCGTTGTCGAGATCCGGGCAGCCGTTCTCGTCCTCGAACCCGTCCGGATCCTCGGCGTCGATGGGGCAGGTGTCTGAGGCGTCGGCGATTCCGTCCAGATCGTTGTCGGCATCCGGGCATCCATCCCGGTCCAAATACCGGTCCGTGTCCTCCGGATCCAGGACGCAGGAGTCATTGGAATCGGTGATCCGGTCCCCATCCGTGTCCCGATCGTCCGGGCATCCGTCGTCATCCTCAAAACCGTCGTGGTTCTCCGGCTCGTCCGGACAACGGTCGACCGAGTCCAACAGGCCGTCCCCGTCCTGGTCCTTGGGGGGCCCGCAGATGACGTTGGGGGAGAGCAGGTGCGCGGCATGGGCGTTGGGCTCGGCGATCCAGAGGTGCCGTTTGGCTTTTGACTCGAATCCCTGGTCGAGCTCCAGGCTCGCGAACTTCAGGTGGCTTTCGGCCATCGCCAGCTCTCGCGGAGCGCATCGCTTCGCCCCATGAGCCCGAGCCTCGGCCACCACATCCTCCAGTTTGGCGATCTTGCCTCGGGTTCGGGCATTGTCGGCGCACCCGCCGACCAGCCAGGAAGAGCCCAGAAAAATGGCCATTTCGAGGGGATACCTCACGGCGTCGCCTCCGGTGCCGGCGGTTCGGAGACACTGGAGCTGGTGACCTCGGGGGCCGTTGTTGCAGTCGGGGAAGGTCCCTCGGCTGACCGAGGGGGGGCAGGAGGTCGCGTCGTGGTGAGCTGGGAGGCATGCACCGCCTCTTGCGCGTACTCTGTGGCAGCCTGAGCCAGCTCGCAGGCGTCCCCGTAGTCAGCCTCGCTGGCCTCGGTCATTGCCTTGTCGAGATGCTCCTTGGCCAGCGTGTATTCGTACGGGGCGCGGGATTCCGCTCCCAATTCCTTGGCCTCCTCGAGCTTGCCCGAGGCCTCATGCTCCCTTACGGCATAAAGCGCATGGCCACACCCCGTCGCCAGCAACAAAAGGGCCACCTTGCGCAGCGCCCGAGGACAAACCACCACACCCGCTCGAGACAAGCCGTCGAGGATGGATGGCTGGCGAGATGGCATCGGGGCCTTCGAAATCAGCGCTGACGATGCGACGCTACCAACCCGCACTGATGGCCGTCAACCGGAGAGCCGAGCCCCTTTTCTTCCGCCAGTATCAGCCCTGTCGTCCCCCCAATTCGAACCGCCCAGCTCGAAATGGCCAAGGGGCCGAAGGACCAGCCCCCACACCGGTCTGCGGGATTTCACATCCGCCGATAGACGCCCACGACCTTGCCCAGCAGCATGGTGGAACGAAAATCCGTGGCACGGACCAAAATCGGCGCCATGCGCGCGTTGGCAGGCTGGAAACGCACGTAGTCGCGTTCCGGATAGTAGTACTTGACCGTGGCTTCATCGCCAATCAGCGCAACCACCACATCGCCACGCTCCGCGGTCGCTTGCTTTCGCACGAACAGGTAATCACCACTCAGGATCCCCGCTTCGATCATGGAATCCCCCGCGACGCGCAGACCGAACACGTCGCGTCCACCCCGCACCAGCATCCGGTCGATGCGGACGGTATCGACCACGTTCTCGGTCGCCAAGACAGGCATTCCGGCGGCGACTCGGCCCAGAATGGGGATTTCCAGCAGATCCTCGGTGTCGTTCGCGACACGATCGGTCGTTCGCAGCGCGCCTTCCGACGCGGCGCCACCGAAGAGCGATTCGCTATTGTCCTCGACCAACTTGAGGGCCCGGCTCTTCATGTCCTCGCGCCGGAGATAGCCCTTTCGCTCCAGAGCCCGCAGATGGTCGTTGACACCGTTGGTCGAACGGATCCCCATGTGCTCCCCAATCTCACGCAAGGTAGGAGGGTAGCCGCGCTCGGAGATGGAACGTCGAATGAATTCCAGGGTTTGCTGTTGCCGTTTGGTCAGACCCTGCATAGCCAGCCAAGGATACTGAACAGGTGTTGGCCGGTCAAATTTGCAGCACATCGACCTTCACTGCGCTTAGGCCGGTGGGCAGGTCAAAACTTGCCGCTGAAACTGAGGAAAGTCAGCTTGTCGTTGGTCTCCCGCAACCTGCCCACCAGCATACGGACGATGCTCCACAGGACCTCGTGAGCCAGATCCTTGTGCAAAAACAGCAGATCGTCAAACGAGCATTTCTGGATGGAGAGCAGCCGGCATCGCTCGTGAACGATGGCGTCTGCGGATCTCGGCGACTCGTCGAGGAGGGCCATTTCTCCGAAGATCTCTCCGGCTCCCAGGACCGCCAGTGCCTCTTCCCCCATGCCTGGGACCTGACGGCTGATCCGGATCTTGCCTTCCAGGATGAGGTACAGGCGGTCCCCCGCGTCGCCCTGTTTGAAGAGGATCGTGCCGCCCTTGTAGGACTCTTCGGAGCAGACGCGGGCAATCAATTCGAGAGCTGGTGGCTTTAGGCCCTGGAAAAGCATGGCCCGGCTTAGTTGGTCGACCCGTTCCTCGGTCACGGCGTCACTATATCCGTATCCGTACCCGATGTGGGGAGACAACCTGCTGGTTGCTCCCTTCGTCCTGGGCCGGGAAGGGGGCCAAGGGCATCGAGCCAGGTTTATCGCACGAATTTGATTGAGATGGGCTGGGTGGTCTTGACGACGGGTCGGCCCTGGGCGTCCAGGCCGGGGAGGAACGACTTTCTCAAGGCGCAGCGCCGAGCCAGGTTACCGAACCCGTAGCCCGGATCGTCGAGCACACTCACGCTTCGAGCCCGCCCGTCGATGTCCACGGTGACCACCACCTTGACCCGCATCAGGTTGATTTGCTCGACGTCTGCTTCGGGGGGAAAGCCGCAATCGTCCCAGTTCAGGGTGGCAGGCTTTGCGGGCCGAGAGCGGTCCACGGAAGGCGCCGCGGCAACGGGTCCGTTTACCGGCCCGTTGCCGGTTCCCCCCACCACTCCACCCGGTCTGGCTCGGGTGTCGGTGACGGCGGTCTTGGAGGTTCCCGAGGCAGCGGTGACACCACCCGCAAATCGCTCTCCCGAGCCGGTGACGAATCCCTGATCGGTCAGATCGAGAGGTGCATCGGGATCGGGGGCGGCCGTGAGCAGTTTGCCGGCTTCCGCGGGAGCCGGTGGCTTTTCGGCTTCCGGAGTCGGTCTGGCTGCTGAGGGGGCCTGTCGAGGCAGGGGCCTTCTGGGCTCGGGCTCGGGGGGGGGGAGCTCGGCGGGAGGGGGTGGGGGTTTCTTCTCCACCTCGACGGCGTAGGTCGAACGGAGATCCTCGATGACGGCCGACGCGATGGAGCGCGCGAAGGCATTCAGGTCCAATAAGGACGTGTAGCCATGGGCGGCAGCCGCCCCGTGAACGACCAACGCTCCCGCCAGTCCGATGCCGAAGCCGACGCGATGACTGTGGCCTCCCAGATCCACCACTCGCGCCCAAGGATCCGGACCCTCCTTTTGCCTCGGGGAGGTGATGGCAGAAGAATCTGGGGAAGTAGCAAGGACCCGGTGGGGGCGCGACATGGAAGACCAAGGGGGCGAGGCCCCAAGGATTCTAGCGCCCGGGCGCCGGGGCTGCCAGGACGTCCTTTTCCAGGGATGGACTGACCGCGAACGCGATCTTGGAAACGCCCACCCGGTTCAGGAGATCCAGGACATGGATGACCCGTCCGTGCTCCACCTTTTTATCCGCTCGGATGACCGCTCGGAGGTCCTTGTTCTTGGCCTTGGCGCTCTTGGCTAACGGCGGGATGGCGTCGTCGTTCGAGATCGGGGCCGAATCCACGAAGGTCTTGCCGTCAGCGGTCAATTCCACGCTGAAGACGGTCTGTACGCTATCGCCGGTGGCTGCCTTGGGCAGATCCATGGGCATGCCCTGGGATACGATGATCCGCGCCGTCACCATGAAAATGATCAACAGCACCAGGGTCACGTCGACCATGGGTGTGACGTTGATGGCGGTGATCAGCTCTTCGTTGTCGTTGTCGGCTGACGCCACGTCTCACTCCTTGGACTGGGCCTGGGGCTCGACTCCCACCAAGTGAGCCAAAAGGACCCGGCTCAGCGCTTCGGTGTTGGCCAGGACCGACTTGGCGCGACGCTGAAAGATGTTGTACATGAACACGGCAGGGATGGCGACGAGCAAACCGACGGCGGTCGCCACCAGGGCCTCTGCGATAGCCGCCATGACCTGCTGGGGGGCCATGCCCGCTGCTGCGGTGGCGGCAGCCGAGACGGCATCCTCCTTGCCCAAGGCCTCGAAGGCTTGCACGACACCGATCACGGTGCCGAACAGCCCGATGAACGGGGCATTGTTGCCCAGCGTGCCAAGGTAAGCCAGTCGACGCTCCAGACGCATCCGCTGCAGAGCGGCCGCTCCCTTCATGGCTTCGTCAGCTGCCTTGGCTCCTCTGTCGGCCTCCATCAGACCGGCCGCCACCACAGCCGCTTCCGCGCTCGGCGAATCGTCGAGCAATTTCTTGGCGGCATCCATGTCACTGGCGCGCAACGCCGCCCGGAGCTTCTGTGCCAGGCTGCCGATGTCGTCCCGCAGCGTGTGGAAGAACCACCATCGCTCCAGCATCACCGCCACCGACACCACGCTCAGGCCCACCAAGAGCCACATGACCCAGCCCGCCCCGAAGTCCGACATCAACCGCTGCAACCACTCGACGAGATTCATGCGTTCGAACCTACACTTCCGTTCAATGACTGGGCCTGGCCCTGTTCAAGTTGGGTCGATTGCCGAGGGCCAGGTCCGGCTCGGCACCCGCGCATCCCTAGCACATCCGATCCGGAGCCCCCACCAGCGGGCAGGACGAAGAAGGGTGAGGCCGGACATCGGGCCGCATCGACCCGAGCAGAAGATCGCTGGAAAATCCGGTAGGAAATGTCCATGAGTCGTCCGGCTCGAACGCCCCTGTTTCGTGGTTGGTTGGAGGCGGGGCTGCTGGTGGGCGGACTGGCCCTGCTGGTGCTGGTGGATCGACCCTTGTGTCCCATGGCGGGACTGCTGGGTATTCCCTGCCCCGGCTGTGGGCTGACGCGGGCTGGACTGGCCTTGTTGCGAGGCGATGTGTCGACGGCATTGCACCTGCATCCCTTGTCTCCCGTCCTGATACCGCTGGTGGTTTGGGCCGTTGCGGGCACGTTATGGGGGCAGATCCGCGGAACCCACTTCGCGCTCGGCGTGGTGGATCGCACCGGTCATCCGAGCTCTCGCTTTTTGGCGTGGCGCCGCCTTGGGCAATGGTTGGCATGGTTGCTCTTGGCTGCCGTCCTGCTGGTCTGGGTGGCGCGATTTTTGGGGGCTTTTGGGGGACCGGTACCGGTCAGCAGCTGGCACTCCGCGCTGGCACCGCACCAGCAACAACCCAGCACCCACCGGCTCGATGGCTCCTAGGAAATGGACCGGAAGCCATTCGGTTCGGGCCGCGCCTCGGTCATCTTGGCGGCGCGGTTTCTTGCCAGGCATGACAACGGATGGCTTCGTGGCTAGGTTAGGTGGCTATGGTGAAGCTTCACGTCACCAAAATGAGCTGTCAGGGATGTGTGCGTTGTGTCACTTCGGCCATTCTCCGGGTCGAACCCGCCGCCCACGTGTCCGTTGATCTGGCGAGCGGAACGGTGACCGTGGAGGGGGCAGTGGACCCCGAAAAGATCCGTGTCGCGGTGCAAGGGGCGGGCTTTGGCGTTGCGGAAACCGGGTAATGCCCAATCCAACGCTGCCAGAGGTCGAGCTGCGGATCGAGGGCATGACCTGTGCGAGCTGCGCGGGTCGGGTGGAGCGAGCGCTGGCGGCATTGCCTGGTGTCGTCCAGGCACGAGTCAACCTCGTTCACGAGCGTGCCACCATCCAGCTAGCGGCCGAGATCCCCGTGATGGAGCTGAGCAGAGTCGTGGAGGAGGCGGGGTTTCGAGCCAGGGTCCGCGCTGGTTCGGATTGGTCACCCCAGCAGGAACTGGCCGAGGAAGCGGCGCTCTCTCGGCGCGGGAGGAAAGAGGGGATCTGGTGTGCGCTTTCGGCGGTCTGCACGGCGCCGCTGCTGCTCCCCATGGTGGGGATGCCCCTGGGCATTCATCTGCACGTCACCCCGCTGACTGCCCTTGGCCTGGCTGGCTTCGTGCAATTCGTGGTGGGGTGGCGATTCTACGTCGGAGCGTTGCGGGCGTTGCTGCGCCGCACCGGCAACATGGATCTGCTGGTGGCCCTGGGGACCAGCGCGGCCTTCGGCTTCAGCGTTCATCAGCTGCTGAGCGGTCCGAGCGGCGATGAGGCAGCTCTCTACTTCGAATCCTCGGCATCCGTCATCACCCTGGTCTGCTTCGGGAAATGGCTGGAAGGACGCGCGAAGCGCAGCGCGACTCGAGCCCTGCGCGAACTCTTGGAGCTGTTCCCGCGAACCTGCTCGGTATTGAAGGGCGGGCTCGAGCAACCCACGCCCATCGACGATCTATGGGTGGGGGATCATCTGGTGGTTCGTCCTGGCGAACGGATTGCAGCCGAGGGGAAGGTCCTGGAAGGAACGAGCAGCGTCGACGAGTCGGTGACGACCGGTGAAAGCTTGCCGGTTGATAGAGGGCCTGGGGACGAGGTTCTGGGGGGGAGCCTGAATCTCTCGGGTCGTCTGGTGATCGAGGTCACGCGCACCGTCCGTGACTCGACGCTGGGGCGCATCCTTCGCCTGGTCTGCGCCGCGCAGGCGACCAAGGCGCCGGTGGAACGGCTGGTGGACAGACTGAGCCAGCTCTTCGTACCCGTGGTTCTCGGGATAGCGCTGGTGGCGGGCGCCGGGTGGTTCTGGGGTACGGGTTCCATGGCATCGGCTTGGCCAGTGGCAGTGAGCGTGCTGGTGGTAGCTTGCCCCTGCGCGCTGGGCTTGGCGACCCCCACCGCCATCGTCGTGGGAACCAGTGTGGCGGCGCGGATTGGTGTCCTTCTGCGCGACGTGGAGACCCTCGAGCGTGCTACGCAAATCGACACGGTGGTCTTCGACAAGACAGGCACCGTGACCGAAGGCCGTCCCCAGGTGACCACCATCCTGCCGATGGGCATCGACGAGACGGAACTGTTGCAGCTGGCCGCCAGCGTCCAGGATCCGAGTGAACACCCTCTGGCCAAGGCACTGGTGGAACAGGCGAAGAAGCGAGGGTTAGCGCCGGGTGCCGTCCTGGAGTTCACCAACCATCCGGGTCAGGGAGTCTCGGCCAGACTCGGGGAACGAAGGCTGTACGCCGGCCGAGTCGAGTGGTTGCGGGCACAGGGCGTAGGGTTCGAGGATGCTCGTCCTCTGCTCCAACGTCTCGAGCGAGAGGCATCGACCCAGGTCGGGTTGGCCGAGGGGAACCGGCTGCTCGGGCTTTTTGGATTTGCCGATCCGCCGCGGTCGACGGCTCGCGACGCCATCCGGGGCTTGCACGAGGCCGGCTATCGGACGGTGCTTCTGTCTGGCGATCAAACGCGGGTGGCCCGGGCTCTGGGCGAAGGGCTGGGATTCTCCGAGGTGGTAGGAGGCCAGAGTCCGGAGTCGAAGCACGATTGGGTTTCGACCCTCCGGCGCGAGGGGCATCACGTGGCGATGGTGGGCGACGGCATCAACGACGCGCCAGCGCTGGCGGCGGCCGATCTGGGGATCGCCATGGGCACCGGGACCCACCTGGCCATGCACAGCGCCAGGGCGGTCCTGATGCGTCCCGACCCGCGATTGGTCCTGACCCTTTTCGAGATCGCCGGAGCGACCATGCGCAAGGTGCGCCAGAACCTGTTTTGGGCCTTCGGGTACAACGTTCTGGGGATCGGTTTGGCGGCTGCGGGCCAGCTCAGCCCGATGATCGCGGGGCTCGCCATGGCTCTTAGCAGTGTCAGTGTGGTAACCAACTCCCTGTTGCTCCGCCGTTTTCAGCCGCGCACATCCGAGTCCACTGTTGAGGTCGAGGTATGAGCCTGAAGGAGGCGGTGCGTGGGGCGGCCAAGGCCGCCGTGTGGTCGGAGGGGTTGCGCTGGGCCCGCCTGCCCTCGGCGGTGCAGAACGTGAGGAACACCCCTGGGCAAGT
The DNA here is from genome assembly GCA_964648165.1 of uncultured Polyangiaceae bacterium. Lineage (GTDB taxonomy): Bacteria > Myxococcota_A > Polyangia > Polyangiales > Polyangiaceae > FEN-1139. Next base: position 66,860 of record CAZYKT010000004.1, read on the forward strand.
GGAGCTGTTGGTCCGAGGCACGGGGACGACGGCCTGCACGGTCGTTCTCTATCCCGACGACGAGGAATGGACCAGCGACTGTTGCTGTCCGCTCGATCCTTGTGCCCATGTGGTTGCGGCGGTCTTGGTCCAGTCAGGAACCGTCTCGGATGTCAGCGAGGGCGTTGCGGCTCCCCCGACTCCTGGTGCGGGTGTGGCGCCAGCCCCCAGAGCTCGACGCTTGGGTTATCGCTTCTTGCGTGATGGCAGCAGTCTAGTCCTGGTTCGCTTCCTGTTGGGTCCGGACGGAACCGAGACCTTGCTCCGGCAGTCCCTGAATGCTCCCGCCTCGGCACCCCTCAGAAGGGAGCTGATTCTCAGGGAGAGCGACCTTTCCCTGGACCGGCTGATTGGGGGGCGGCTGGGGCGCTACGCCCCGGCGACCACGTGGAAGGCGGTCTGCGCGGCCCTTGAGGGGGCTGCGTTGGTTCGACTCGAGGAGCGGGAGCTGACCGTACTCACCGAACCCCTGCTCCCCGTAGCTCAGATCGTGGACCGCGGCGAGGAGCTGGAGCTGTGCTTTTTGGCCCCTCCGGTGGTCGACGAGATCTTGTCGCCCGGTGTGGCCCTCTGCGGGAACACCCTGCGCCTTCTGGGCGAGACGGAGCTGACCGGTCTGCGGCTGGAACGCTTGCCTCGCCGGGAGCGTTTCGTGCCATCACGCTTCGGCGAGTTGGCGGCCCGGATCCTCCCCGAGCTCGAGCGACGCTTGCCGGTATCGGTCCAGACCGATCGACTCCCCCGACGGAGCCGCCGCTTGCTCCCCCGGATCGTTTTCGAGCTCAAGAGCGAGCCGGAGCTGCTGGTTGCCATTGCGCGCCTCGTGTACGGTGATCCGGTGGTGGCCCGAGTCGAGAACGACAGGGTCTTGCAGATGGGCGACGTGGCGCCCAAGCGTGACCACGACGCGGAAAAACAACTGATGCTAGAGCTGCGGGACCAGTTGGGCATGTTGTTGGATCGGCCCATCATGGCGCAAGGCCTGGACGCGGCCCGGCTCCTTTCTGGCATCGAAATCTGGCAAGCCCAGCGCGGCGGCGATGATCGGCTTCTGCCCCAACACGCCCAGGAACTCGTCTTGGATGTGACGATCGAGGACGGGAGGCCTCGGTTTTCCTTCGTGAGCAGCGCGGCGGCTCCTGGCTCGGCGCTGGGCGCCGAGACCGTCCTTTTGGCTCATCAACGCGGGATCGACAAGGTGCCGATGCCGGACGGCAGCTGGGCCAAGCTCCCCAAGGGATGGCTGGATCAGCATGCAGCGACCCTGCGCGATTGGTTGGCGGTGGAGCATCCCGAGAAGGGGTGTAACCCTGCGGCAGAGCTGGAGCTTGGCGAGCTGTGTCGGAACTGGGGCATCGAGGCACCGACAGGGCTCGTCGACTACCTCTCGAGTCTGCGGCAGGCGCAGGATCCAGAGTCCCTTACCGCAAGGCTGGCCGAGGAGCTGCGACCCTACCAGCGACGCGGGATCGCTTGGTTGCAGGCGCTCAGCAAGGCGAGGCTGGGCGGGATCCTGGCCGACGATATGGGCCTCGGCAAAACCGTACAGGTTCTAGGGGCCATCCACGGCAGGGTGCTGGTCGTTGCCCCGCGCAGCGTGCTTTACCACTGGAAGAACGAGTGCCAGCGCTTCCGCCCCGAGCTCCGGGTGTGTATCTATCATGGCCCGGAACGGAGTCTTTTTCCCGAGGCTCATCTCACCGTGACCACCTATGCGCTTCTGCGCAGTGATGAGTCGAGCCTGTGCGAGCTCGAGTGGGATGGCGTGGTCCTCGACGAGGCCCAGAACATCAAGAACCCGGACAGCCTGGCAGCCCAGGCTGCTTATCACCTGCGCTCCAACTGGCGGGTGGCCATGTCGGGTACTCCCATCGAGAATCGATTGGAGGAGCTGTGGAGCCAGATGCATTTTGCCAATCCGGGGCTGCTCGGTTCCCTTTCCAGCTTTCGCCACCTGGTGCTGGAGCCCTTGGCGGCGGGTGATGCCTCGGCGGCGGACCGGTTGCGGCGACGGATCGAGCCGTTCATCCTGCGCCGCCTGAAACGAGACGTCTTGCCCGAGCTTCCCCCGCGGCTCGAAGACGTCCTAACCGTGGAACTCGACGAGTCGGAGCGTGCCATCTACGATTCCCTTCTCGACTCAGCGCGCAAGGAGTTGGCGAGCGCGGCGCAGGCCCCGGTCCGAACCCTGGCGGTGCTCGAGTCCCTGCTGCGGCTGCGCCAGGCCGCTTGCCATTGTGGGCTCTTGCCGGGCTCGGAGGTCACCTCCTCCTCCAAGACCGAACGCCTCTTCGAGCTCTTGGACGAGCTCTTCGCGGAGGGACAGCGCAGTCTGGTCTTCTCGCAATGGACCAGCCTGTTGGACCGCCTGGAGCCCGAGTTCCGGCGCCGGCAGTTGCCCTTCTTGCGTCTGGATGGGGAGACCCGCGACCGGGAGGCGGTCGTGCAGGCCTTCCAGACCTCTTCGGAACCCGTCTGCTTGCTCGCCTCGCTCAAGGCAGGTGGTACGGGTCTGAATCTCACCGCAGCCGATCATGTGTTCTTGATGGATCCCTGGTGGAACCCGGCCGCAGAACAGCAGGCTGCGGATCGGGCTCACCGCTTGGGTCGAACCAGTGCCGTCTTCGTGCATCGGCTGGTAGCGAAGGACACGGTGGAGGATCGGGTTCTCGCCCTACAGGAGCAGAAGCGCGCCCTGGGTGCGTTCGTGGATGGGGTCGACGCAAGTACGGAGCTCACGGTACAGGATTACCTGCAATTACTGGAGTAGGAGTGGCGGTCGGAACGGGAACCAATGAAGGGGCACCGTCGGTGTGCGGCGAGGTCACACCCTCGGCTGAACCAGCTTCGCCTGCCGACACGATCCAACCGATCCCGCATTTCCAACCGGTTGTCTCAACTCGGCCAGGCGACCATCGAGCAATGCTGGGCCTCGGACGTCCCTGTCGACAGTGTAACCAAGGCTGGTCTACACTCTGGGCACTGGAGGTCACGCACCGATGATCCGAAGAAGGAATCTGGTCGTCTTGTCGATTGCTACGATCCTCGCCGCGGGCTGCGGCCACACGGAGTCCGAATGGCAAGCTCAGCTCGCCAAATATGACAAGCTGGCCCAGGAGCATCAGCAGCTTCAGGCCGAGGCGCAGAAGCAGAAGGAGCGGGTTCAGCAGCTGGAAGGGCAACTGCAGGACATGGGCTTGCAGCTGGAGAAGGCCGGCTCCGAGGCCAAGGATCTTCGAGCTGCCGTTGCCGAGTACAAGCAGCGCGCCGAGCTGTTGGAGCGCATCAAGGCGCGCTTCGAGAAACTGCGCAGCAAGCTTCAGAAGCTGACCGACTTGGGGCTAGAGGTGGCCATCCGACACAACAAGATGGTCGTGTCGTTGCCCGGCGACGTGCTGTTCGCCTCGGGTAGCGACGCCCTGGCCGACAAGGGGGAAGAGGTCCTCCTCAAGGTGGCCGAGGTACTGCGCGGTGACCCAACCCTCGTGGAGCGCTATTACCAAGTGGCGGGGCACACCGACAATCAGAAGTTGGTGCGCACCGCTGGCCAGTTCAAGGACAACTGGGGGCTGAGCGTGATGCGTGCTCGACAGGTTCTCGTGTTCTTGACCAGTCCCATGGACAAGGGGGGCGGCGGGCTCAAGGAGAATCGCTGGAGTGCTGCTGGCTACGGGGAGATCGATCCAATCGCTGACAACAACACCGTGCCAGGGCGCGGGCGCAATCGGCGGGTGGAGCTGGTGCTCCAGCCTGACGTCAGCGAGATGCTCGATCTGAAGAGTCTGATCTAGTTTGTTTTTGGCGTGAGAACCACGGGCCTCGAGCCGACGACACGAGCGGCTCGAGGCCATGGTCTTGCCGCGGCCAAGAGTTCACCCGGCCGCGCCGTTCTCTGCTGGGCGCTCGATCTCGAACCAACCGATCGATCAAGGACCATTGTCCAGCCTGGAAAACAAAGGAACCTGGGTTCGATGGGGTCTGTTGGCGACAGGCCTGCTGTTCCTTCTGCCGGTTGCCTGGAATCTGAAAGAGGGGGCGATCGCCGACGCAGCCATCGAGCTTTGTGTGGGTGCTGCGGGGCTCGGTGGCTTTCTGGGTCTGAGCCATGCCCAGCGCGAGCGCCACCGGTTCATCCAGTGGCTCACCGAACACCGCGCGGACATCCTCGCCGAGCGGGCCAGCTATCAGGGGTTTCCCGTCACGCTAGAGACTCCGGTTCGGACCTATCAGATTGCGGTGTCCTTGGTGCTGATGTCCGCGACATTCCCCTCAGCCTACGTGATCGATCCCGAGCGGTCCGGCACCACGGGATGGTTCTCGACGCTGGCCAGTATGCTGCTCGGCTGGTGGGGGATCCCGCTCGGTCCCATCTACACGGTCCGCGCCGTGGCGCTGAACCTGCGGGGCGGGGAGGTGGTCAGCGTGGGGGACCTGCTCGAGGGGTTCAAGGGTGGCTCGTCGGACGGTGCCACCGTGACGAAACCCGTTACGAGCGCGACGCGCATCGTCCTTGCCATCGTGGCCGTCCCTGCCTCGCTGGTGCTCACGACCATGGCAATCCTCTGGTTCTTTGCCGAGCTCGTCGTGTCCTTCCACAACAGCACGCCGCAACGACTTTCGCTGACCATCGACGGCAAGGCCCTCGGTTCGCTCGAGCCAGGAGCCACGTCGGCGATCAAGATGAGTCCCGGTTCGCACCAGGTGGTCGCCCACGCTGGAGGAAGGTTGGTGGAACGAGGGCAGTTCAGTGTCCCCAAGCCCCGCGATCCCTTCCTCGGCTTCTCGGGCGTGTACGTACTGGGTGACACGCCGCGTCTGGCGCTGGTGAGTCGGTGCTACGGCCCCTCTACCGATCCGGAGCCGCTCGTGCTTCCGATCCAGGTACCGGCCAAGTTCTTCCCCATGCCCAAGGCGGTGTACGCCGGTGTGCCGCTGGACGAGCCCTTTGCTGCCAACGCTCGCATCGATGGGCCTTCCCAGATCCAGACCCATCTTTGCAGCCTGGATGCCAGCGGCAAGCCACGCTGCCGGTTCGAGTAGGGCAAGCTCGAGCTAGCTTGTGCCCGACGCAGGCTGGGACACCGGGATGGGGTTTGCCTGCCCGGGCTGTGCCTTGACGACCTTGGGAGCGAATAACGTGTACATGGTGGGGGTCACGAACAGCGTCAGGAACGTAGAGAACACCAGTCCGCCCATTACGGCTTTGGCTAGCCCGGCCCATCCAGCCGAACCCTCACCCAGGCCGAGCGCCAACGGCAACATGCTCAAGATGGTGGTCGCGCTGGTCATCATGATCGGTCGCATCCGGATCCGAGCGGCGCGCACGATGGCCTCCTTCCGATCGTGACCCGCGGCTCGTTGCTGATTGCCGAAATCGACCATGACAATGCCGTTGTTGACCACGATCCCGACCAACATGATAAGGCCGATGAGCGACGGAATGTCCAGGTTGCTGCCCGTGACCAGGAAGGTGAGCATCACGCCGACCCCCGCCAGCGGCACCGTGAAGATGATGATGAAGGGTTCCCGCAACGACTCGAACTGGGACGCCATCACCATGTAGACCAGCAGCACCGAGACCAGCAGCGCCCAGCCCAGATACTTGAAGGAGGTGATGAAGTCCTCGGCGCTTCCGCCAATGGTGTAGGAGAAGTCCTTGGGCCAAGCCTGGCCTTTCAATATGCCATCCACGCGGTCGATGGAGCGACCCAGATCCTTGCGCGCGATCGAGCCGTCCTGCGCCCGGTAGGAATCCTTGAGCTTGAGCTTGAGCCGGGTTACGCGCCCCTGGTCCAGCCGGGTGATATCGACGGGACCGAGCCCCGACTCGATCCTGGCCACGTTGCCGAGGGGCACCACGCCGCCCGTGGGCGTGGAGAGGGGCATCTTTCTGAGCTCCTCCAGATCCGTCCGGTACTCCTTGGCGTAGCGCACCAGGATGTCGTACTCATCACCGCCCTCCGCGTAGCGACCGGCGAGCTTGCCCATGAAGTAGGCGTTGATGGCATTACCAGCGGCGGCCGCTGACATGCCGAGCTCGCCCAGCTTGCGCCGGTCGAAGTGTACCCGGGCCTCGGGCTTCTGCTCGTCGAGCGAGAAGGTGACCTCCGCCATCTCCGGCATGGCCCGCAGCTTCTCCTGGAGCTCGAGGCCGAGGGTGCGAGCGATGGCGAGATCATGGCCACGCAACTGCACCTCGATGTCGCTCCCGCTGCCCATCATGTCCATGGCCGGACCCACCTCCACCTTGATCCCGGGGAGGTTGCCCAGCCCAGCCCGAAGCGCGGCCTCGATCTGGGCTTGGGAACGTTCACGTTTCTCCGGTGCGACCAGTGGGATCTGGATGGAGCCGGCATGGATCCCTTTGGAGAACATGGAGCCGAATCCCTTGGCGATACCGACGTCGGTCGAGATGAGGCGCCTCTCCTCGGGCTTGACCAGCCGCTCGATGTGTTTGGATACCTCCATCACGGCCCGGTGGGCCTCCTCGAGGTTCGAACCCACTGGCGTCTCGACCCGCATCTCGACATTGGACGCGTCGTCTTGCGCCATAAACTCGGTGGGGATCACCGTGGCAAGCACCCCGGTGAGGGTCAACAGGCCAACCACCGCCACCCCGACCACCCAACGCCTCCCCAGCACCCAGCGCAGGGCACGCTCATACCACTGGTAGGCACGCCCACGGGTGTTGGCATGCACGATCTCCCGATCTCCCTTCTTTGCGGCAAGCAGCCGCGAAAACGCCGTCGGGATCAGAGTCAGCGCGACGACCAGGGAGAGGATGAGGGAGAAACAGATGGTGATCGACATGTCCTTGAACATGACCCCGGCGATGCCGGGCACGAACAGGACGGGCACGAACACCACGATGGTGGTCAAGGTCGAACCACTGACGGCGGTCCACACCGTTCCGGTCCCTTCGATGGCAGCCCGGAAGGGATCGCGGCCCTCCTGGCGTAGCCGAAAGACGTTCTCCAGCACCACGATCGCGTTGTCGACCAGCATGCCGATGGCCAGTGCCAGGCCCGCCATGGTCAGAACGTTGAGCGTCATGTGGGCCTGGTCCATCACCGCGAAGGTCGCGATGACGCTGACCGGGATGGAGGCCGCCACGATCAGCGAGCTCTTGATGTGACGCAGGAAGACCAACAGGACGAAGAAGGTGATGACCACGCCGATGAGCGCGGTGCTGGAGAGGTTGCCCAGGGCGGCGTTGATGTAGTCGGCCTGATTGAAGACGATCTTGAAGTCGATGTCGGCCGCCGAGGACTGCTTGATGCGGGGTAGGGCGTCGAGCACGGCGCGCGAAGCCAGTACGGTGTTGGCCCCCGACTGTTTGTTGACGATGACGAACACCGACGGGGCCCCATCCACCTCCAGGATGCGCTGGGACTCGTAGTAGGTGTCCAGGACCTTCGCGACCTCCTTGAGGCGGATCGGTAGAACCCCGGTTGGGCTCGGCTTGGTCCCGACGACGACCTCCTCGATGTCCTGCACACCCTGGTACTTCCCCTTGGTCTGGATGGAGAAATCGAGGGCCCCCTGCTGGAGTGAGCCGCCCGGTACTTGCGAGTTCTCGCGGTAGACCGCGGCGACGATTTGGTTGACGTCCAGGGCAAACGATGAAACCTTGACCGGATCGAGCTCGATCCGGATCTCGCGTTCCAATCCGCCGTCGATTTCCGCCGAGGCCACGCCGGGCAGGCGGACCAGCTTGGGTTCGATGTCGCGCTCCGCGATGCGCCGGAGTTCGTCGAGCGGGTAGGGGCCGGCCACGGTCAACATGACGATGGGCATCAGCGCCGGATCGAAGGCGAAGATCATGGACTTTTCCACGTCCTCGGGGAGGATCGACTCGATCATCTCGAGTTTGCGCCGAACCTCCGTCTCGGCCTGCTCCATGTCCTTTCCCCACTCGAAGCGCACCTCGACCAGGCTGGTGCCCTGCTTGGAAGTGGAGTGTACCTCCTTGACATTCTTGACCGAGGAAGCAGCCCCCTCGATGGGCCGAGTCACCAGGGTCTCGATGTCCTCCGGGCTCGCCCCGGTGTAGTTGGTCAGGACGATCACCGTCGGGAATGACACGTCCGGATACAAATCGAGCTGAAGACGGCCCAAGGAGAACAGACCGAAGCCGACCAGGATGAGGTAAATCATCGTGGTGGTGATGGCGTTGCGAACGGCGGGGGCTGCGATGTTCATAGCCTGGACTTCTGTGTGCCCGAAACGGTCACTGCTTGGCCGCTTCGACCAGTTGCACCTTCTGGCCATCCTTCAGTCCGTGCTGCCCGCGCACCACGAGCCGGTCCCCCTCGCCGAGACCGTCCAATACCTCCAGCCATGACCCCTTGCGCGTGCCGACTCGGACCAGACGCCCCTGGGCCACTCCCTTGCCGTCCACCACGAAGGCCTTGCGCAGCGTCTCGCCGGGTTTCTGCTGTTCGAGGATCCGGCTGTCCAACAGGAGTGCCGCCTCGGGCACCACCAGCACCCCGGCCCGCCTGGAGACCATGAGCTCGACTCGCCCGAACATGCCGGGCTTCAGGACGCGCTGGCCGGTCTGGGGGTTCTTCGGATTGTCGACCTTGACTTCGACGGTGTTGGTGCGGGTCTGTGCATCGAGATAGGGCAGGACCGTGGTTACGACGCCCCCAAAAACCCGGCCCGGAAAGGCATCCAGGGTCAATGCCACGTCTTGTCCGGCATGCACCTTGGGTACGTCGGTTTCCACCAGACGGAGCTCCAGCTTGAGTGGATCGACGGTGATGATCCGGCACAGTGGTATGCCGGGCGATGCCATGTCACCCACCGTCAGCATCTTGTCCGCGATGACCCCCGAGATGGGGGCGGTGATGGTGCCATCCGAGGCGGTGGCAGCGAGCTGTCCCTTGCCCGCGGTGAGGGCTCGGCGCTGGGCCTTGGCCGAACGCAGCGCTGAGTCCATCCGGTCAACCTCAGCCTCGGCGATCGCCCCCTGGGAGAGGAGCGTCTTGATGCGACCGAGCTCCGACTCCTGGTTCTCGATCTGCGCGTCGAGGGCGTCGATCTGTGCCCCCACCTGCGCAATCCCCTGGCCAATTCCCCCGGCGCGAATGATCGCGACGCGATTGCCTCGCCGGATCTCGTCTCCATCCTTCCAGGGGAAGGCAAGGATCCGATCCGGCATGCGCGAGAAGATCCGGACCTCGTCCCAAGGCAGGAGATCTGCCGGGTAGCTCAGGACATCCTCGATGTCCTGACGGCCCACCGGCTGCACCCGTACCGTCTTGGCCTCGGTGGTGACGTCGGCTTTGGCGTCGCCCTTGCAGCTTGCGCACAAGGGCAAGGCGCACACACAGAACAGCGACACCAAGCAATGGCCCATTCGCAATGGGAGCCGCCGCGCTCCAGCGGCTGGGGCTCTCTGCCTATCCCGCAAATCACCCATGGGGTTCGACCTCTTCGACACCATAAGACTGCACGCGTTGGCTCGGTGGGTTCGATTGGCCGGTGGGCAAGGGCCGTTACCAACCATCAGCAATTTCCGACGCGAGCACCGCACCGAACCTGCGCCAAGGGCGCATACCATGAGCGCCTGGCGCTCGCCCGTTGATGGATTCGAGCAAGGTCTTGCTCCCGCAGTAACGCGCACGAAATGCGTCCAGGTGCCGGGGGAAGTTCAGGCCAGGTGCCCCGGCTCGACCGGCGGCACGTGCAGGCGGGGCGACGGAACCGGCGACACCCGGGGGACCGACCACCCTGGCGCAGGAATCGGCCCAATGGGCCGGATTTCCCGGCGACGCACCGCCGGTGGTGGCGCGCTAGCCCGGGTCGAGGTCATAACCAGGGACCCTGACGGGTCGCTGCCTCGATGCAAGACTTCTTCACCACCCTGACCGTGGCTCTCGCTTCCCTGGATGCGCTTTCGGTGTATGCCATCGCATTTGGGGTGATCGTGGTCTGCGGCCTGGGGCTACCAGTTCCGGAGGACATTACCCTTCTGACCATGGGCTACCTGACCTATCTGCCCATGCCCGACGGGAGTCCCCGACCCTACGCCAACGTGGTCCTGGCTACCGTGGCGGGTTTCGTGGGCTGCATGGGTGGGGATGGCGTGATGTTCGCCATCGGACGTCGGTACGGGTTGAGCGTCATCAAGCATCGTCCCTTCCGGTGGCTCCTCACGCCCGCGCGACTGGAGCGCGCGCGGGGCATCATGGACCGACACGGGCCCAAGATCCTGTTCGCGGCGCGGTTCATGCCCGGCATCCGCTCGGTTGGGTTCTTCACCGCCGGTTCGCTCGGTACTCCCTATTTCCGCTTCTTGCTGTACGACGGGCTGGCCGCCGCGATCTCCGTCCCATTCTTCGTGTTCTCCGGGTGGTACTGGGGTGCCAACATCGAGTGGGCCATCGCCCAGGTGCGGCACGCCGAGCATGGGATGCTGATCCTGATCGCCGTTGTCACGGTCCTGACCATCCTCAAGGCGGTTCGGGCGCGACGTCGCGAGGGCGCGTTCAATCGCCGGGCGGCCGGCTCCAATCCGACCGCCGAGTGACGGATGACGGTCCGGCGCAGGAAGGCGTGGCTGGCCTGGAGCAGCGGCAAGGACAGCGCTTGGGCGCTCCACGTCTTGCGCGCCGACCCCGACGTCGAGGTGGTGGGCCTTCTGACCACGGTCAATTCCAGATTCGATCGCGTGAGCATGCACGGGGTGCGAGGTGAGCTGCTCCGCGCTCAAGCGGCTGCGGTCGCTCTGCCACTGCTCGAGGTCCCGATCCCATTTCCCTGTACCAACCGGGATTACGAGGTCGCCATGCAGGGCGCCATGGCCCAGGCCGTGTCCGAGGACATCGAGGTCATGGCCTTCGGTGATCTGTTCCTCCAGGACGTGCGTCACTACCGCGAGACCAGGATGCGGGGAACCGGCATCGAGCCGCGCTTTCCGCTCTGGGGCCGCCGGACTGACGGGCTCATTTTGCAGATGCTGACCGCCGGGTTGCGAGCCCGCATCACCTGTGTGGATCCCAACAAGGTCGATCCCTATTGGGCGGGGAGGGAGCTCGACGAAGCGTTCTTGGCGGCTCTGTCGCCGGATGTCGATCCCTGTGGTGAACGGGGCGAATTCCACACCTTCGTCCATGACGGCCCCCTGTTCATCCGTCCTGTGGACGTCATGACGGGAGAGGTCATACAAAGGGACGGTTTCGTCTTCGCGGATCTGTTGTTCTTAGGACACACCGCTGCATTGGACGACACGAGGGGCTCGCGCCGCCCCCGTTCTCACGTTCTCACGACCAGCCGCGCTGGGCCATCTCCACGCGCGACTGCACGAACTGCTGCTTCTCGGCGTCGGCCATGAACAGGATACTGGAGCGGGCCTGTACATAGGCATGCCAGTGGGACATCGCCAGGCGGACCAGCTCATCGCAGCAGGCTCCACCCCGCTCCGCGCGTAGCATGGCGATCTTGCTCTCGATGGTCTGCTCCTCGGCGTAGAGATCCGGCGCCAGCGCGAAATACGTGTACACCAGGGGTTCGGGTGACACGCTGTTGACCACGCCGCAGCTTTGGCAGACTGCCGATTCTGCCTGATGGCGAACCTGCCGGCTCAAGGGGCCGCCGCATTTCTGGCAGGCGACCGGCTTGTTCATGCTGGCCTCCACCCGGGGCCACAGGGTTCGCACCAAGCGTCCGTTCTGCATGGCGTGGAACCGCTCCAGCTGTTCCTCGAGCCACGCCTCGGTGTCAGAAAGGAGCTTGCCTCCGGCGTCCGACCAGGCCCCGAGCTGCAGGGACACCTCGGCGGTGTAGGTCTGACCGAGCTTGATACCCAGATCCTTGCAGCGCAGCGTGATGGCGTTGAAGGCATTGACGAAGGTGTACGGATCCAGATTGGGATCCGCCAGCAGCTGGTCGAACCCCTGATTGGCCTCGTTCAGGATCTCGTTGAACCGTCCGGTGACCTTCTGCACGAAGGCTTGCCACCGGGCCATGACATCTTGGGACATCGCTGATTCTCCTTGCCAACACGAACCGTCACAAGCTCTGCGGTTGAGCCATCGACCCCCCACAGAATCGGCACATGAAGTTCAAGGGCACCTCCTGGGGGCCGCCGCAATGCGGGCACTCGAAGACTCGCGTTGGATCGTAGCTCGCCTTGGCGTAGGGGGCCTCGGCCGTGGTGGTGCGGGCGTTGGCGAAGATCTGCCCGATGCCGGAGGCGACGGCGCGGGCTGGACACACCTCTGCCACATGACGGGCCACGACCTGGTCGGCGAGCGCCGAGAGGCGGGCGCGCAGTGGCTGAGCCGGATCCAGCGGTACCGCGGCGACCCCAGCCGAAGGACTGAGCCGTTCCAGATGGGCCCGCGCCGTGACCAGCATGGCCTCGACGACCCGACGAACCTCCACCTCCGTGGCCCCCCGCGCCTGTCCGCTGGCCAGGGCCTGACCCAAACGCTCGGCAGGTGGGTCGGCAGCTACGCCGTAGTAGGCCAGGACCTGGTTCCACGGCACACCGCCTCCACAAGGACAGCGGCCCGCACAGTCCAGGATCCACCCGACGTGCTGTTCGATCTCGAGTTCGAGGGCGCGCAGAAGGTCGAGCTGGTCGGTCGACACGGAACAGCTCAGAAGCGCAGATCCGTGTCAGCGGCGGGTGCGGCGTAACGCTGAGCCCACTGCTGCTGAAGGGTCTCCATCTCCATGGCCCGTTGGGGCTCGGTCATCAAGCGCCCCATCCAATACTGGCTCATGTTCGACCAGTCCTGGGCATTGATCCCGAAGGTCTGGGCCAGCATGGCGTTGACGTCCTTGCCCGACATCGACCAGGCGCGCTGAGCCCCGCCGATCTCGTTGTACTTTTCCCAGGTGCAGGGCTCCGCCCCGGCGACGCCAGCGGGCATGCCGCCCTGGGCGATGGCCCCGAGTGCAGACGCGCCAGCGGCGCCTGCCGCACCAAATGCGCCGGCTCCAGCACCCCCGAAGGCCTGTCCGTAGATCTGTGCCAGGGAGGCGGTGGCGTCTTGACTCATGCGGCCATTCCAGCCCGCCGCCACTCGATCATAGCGAGCTCGGTCCATGCCGTTCTGCATCAAGAACTGGTCAAACTGCGGTTGGCTCATGCCGCTCGATGCCTTGGCGGCGAGCTGCGCGTATTGCTCGAGCGTCACACCCTCGATGGGCTCCATCAGCTGCGGATTGGCCGCCACCAACTGGTTGATTTCAGCCTGTCGCTGCTGGGCGTTCTGCGCCATCGCCTGCTGCATCATCTGCTGGTAGGCGTTGGGATCCATCATCCCGTATTGCCCAGCTGGTGCGGGAGCGGGCTGGCCCCCGTAGCCGCCCGCGGCGGCTTGGCCCACCATGGCCTGCCCCTGCGCCATAGCCCCCTGGTAGTTACCGGCGGCCAGCTGTTGATTCAGCCCCGAAACGTCAGCTGCTACCCGGTTCGCATCCGCGACGGCCTTCCCACCGAACAGATTCGCAAGCCATTGCCCAAAGCCCATGGTGAACACTTCCCTTTCCTCCCGACTCTCCCGGGAATCGACGGATGGTATCACGACTTCCCGGCGTCGGAGCGGTTCCTTCGAGCACTAGCGTCCCTTGGTGCCTGAATGGCCCGAGGTCGCTCCGTATGCCCGAATTGGGTGTTGGGCCGGTTCGGCGCAATCACGGCACAAATCGGTCATGATTGGGCGTCAGTTGCCGTACGTCATCGACTGGTCGGCACCGTGTCCGGATCGAGCACTCGCTCGGCACCGCGCTCGCAGAAGACGGCCCGAAGCTCGAGGCGATCGATGCGCGCCCGTTCCTCGAGGTTCTCCGACGTCACCATGCCCAGGCACGCCCCCTGCCAGGCACCTAGCCACAGGGTGAGCGTCTCGTCTGCCTCGGTGGATAGGTGCAGAACGGGGATGCGCAGGGCGGCGGCGCCCCACAACTCGTAGCCCACCCCAACGAACAGGCTCTGTCCGTTGCACGAAACCCGGAAGGGAGCGCCCGACAGGCTATCGAGGGCAGGTTCGAGTCGGGCTGATGCTTCGGGGGTCAGGTGCAACTGGATGCGAGCCGAGGGAAAGTCGTCGGCTGCCGCCCATTGGATATCCGTGTCGAGGATGGTCAAAAGAATGTCCCCGGACAGCCCCGCGATCTGCTCCTCGAGTTCAGCGTACTCGTAGGGGATCCCCATTGTGCCGTCGAGCAAGTCGATCTGGCAGTGATTCCCTGAAGGGATGCAGTCCTCGGTCCACACGCAACAGGCCGTGCCGTACAGTGCGCAGACGTCGATGCAGCCCGCCGCACCTCCGGCGCCGCCACGGGAGGTCGCGGTGGAGCCGCCGTTGCCCGCGGCAGAGAACGCGCCTGCCGCCGGATCGCCCGAATCGGAGTCAGCGCTCCCGCCACAGCCACCAAGGGCGTCAACCAACCCCAACATCGCGACCCAACCGCAGCTTTTGTAGAGATCCATGACGAAAGGCAATTCTGGCCACCCAACTGGCAAAAAGGAGGATACCACGGTGCGAGAGCTCATGGCTCAACCACGCGGAGTCACAAAAGAAATCCCTGGTGGCCATCAGCGGGGCATCTGGTAGCCTCCGGCTCCTGAACCGCACCAGGGTCTTCCAAATGCTGAACAAGAACTCACGGTATGGTCAAAGGACTCGCGCCATCCACGCTGGCGAGCGCCCCGATCCGGTCACCCATGCTTCGGCTCCGAATATATCCATGTCGACGACGTACGTCGTCAGCGATGCCAGCGCGCAGTTCTCGGCCAATGCCCTGGGTGACGATGCGCCCTTCGTGTATTGCCGGTGGGGCAATCCCACGGTGCGGCAGCTGGAAGAGAAGCTCGCCGATCTGGAGGGGGGCGAGATGGCCGTTGGCTTCGCCAGCGGGATGGCGGCGGCCACTGCCCTTTTCTTTCATGAGCTCGCCTCGGGCGATCACCTCATTGTCAGTGACGTCGCATACGCTGGGGTTTCCGAACTGGTTCGTCAGACACTCCCCAAGCTCGGCATCCAGGTCGACACCGTGGATCTCTGCGATTTTGACGCGCTCGGGCGGGCCCTGGGGCCCCGGACTCGCCTGGTCTATGCGGAGACCCCGTCCAACCCCATCCTCAAGCTGACCGATATTCGGCAAGTGGCCCGGATCGTACACCAGGCGGGGGCACAGTTCGCCGTCGACTCCACCTTTGCCTCACCCATCGCGACCCGCCCCCTCGAGCTGGGGGCGGATATCGTGCTGCAGTCGCTCACCAAGTACCTGTGTGGGCACGGCGACGCAGTGGGGGGTGCCCTGGTGGGAAGCGGCGAGAGCATGAACAAACTCTGCCAGGACGCTGGGATCCACCTGGGTGGCATCATCAGTCCCTTCAATGCCTGGCTCACCATGCGTGGCATGGCGACGTTGCCCATCCGGATGCGGGCTCACGCCGAGAACGCCCTGAAGGTGGCGGAGTTTCTGGAGAATCACCCCAAGGTCAAGCGGGTCATCTATCCAGGACTGAAGTCGCACCCCCAGTACGAGCTGGCCTGCCGCCAGATGAGCAACTTCTCCGGCATGCTGACGTTCCAGGTACAGGATGGCAGACGGGTGGCACAGCGTTTCGCCGACCAACTCGAGGTCATCCACTACGCCGTGTCCCTCGGCCACCACCGAAGCCTCATCTTCTACATGCCGACCGATGAGATGCAGGAAAACTCATTTCATCTGAACCCGGCGCAGATGGCAGTCTACCGGGAGTACGCTGGCGATGGCATCTTCCGTCTCTCGGTGGGATTGGAAGACGCCGAGGATCTGTGCGCCGACATCGACCGCGTCCTCAGCCAGAACTAGCCGTTGCTCTTCCAGCCGGTCGGTGCGGCGCAACCACGGACTGGTGCGCCCCGAGGGGCCTGTTCATCCCTGCTGCCAAAGGATGGTCGCTTTGCGTCGAGCCGGAATGGCACGGCATTCTATCGCCGGGTAACCAACCATCATGGCGCCTGCGACCATCTCCGACTCCGGAAGCTCGACGGCCGAGAGCAGTGGGGCAAAGCCGTGGGCGGCCATCTGGAAATAGCCAGCCCAGCAGGTGCCCAGGCCGTGCGCGGCAGCGGCCAGCTCCAGGTAGGTCATCGAGAGAGGGCCGGAGCCAGCGGTCAGGGGATCCTGCTTGTTGCCGCGGGCGATGACCAGATGGGGCGCGCCGCGCAGCGGATCGCGCTTGGGCCAGTCCCTCACGATGGTTGCCAGGTCAAGGAACTGGGCGGTTCCCGGATCGTTTTTAATCGTGTGATCCATCCAGTCGATGATCAACTGGGACAGCCGCCGTAGCCGTTCGGGCCCGCTAACGATGGTCCATGCGATGGGCTGCCGATTCAAACCGGAGGGAGCCATCCGCGCGGTGTCGATGAGCCGCTCCAGAAGCTCCCGGGGAACCGGCTCCTTTCGGTAACGGCGTACGGAGCGACGCGCCCTGAGCAACTGCTCGACCGCCTCCGGAGCGACCTTGAGCTCGGGACGGATCGGAGCCAGCTCGGTTCTCGGGGTTCCCTCCAGCGCCAGCGCGTCGCTGGGGCAGACCGCCATGCAGTGACCACAGCCCACGCAGCGGTCAGGGCGCTCCGAGGTCGGAAAGCCATCGGTCCCGGTTCCGAGGATCCCAACGGGACAGATCTGAAGGCAGAGGTGATCCTTGGTGCAGCGCTGGTGGTCGACGATGATAGACGGCATGGGGGGCGTGTAGCACCAGGGGGAGCAGGTTCAAATCGCCGTGGATCGTGTTGGGGCCCTACGGGTGCCTTTTCTTGCGCGGTCTGTTGGATCTCAAGGCCAAGGACCGTTTCAGGACTGCCAAGTCGGCCTTGTCCTGTGGGCGACCGGTAGCCGATTTGGAGGCGATCAAGTCCTGGAGAGCGATGTAGTTTGCGGGCGCCCGACCGAAACGTCCCTCCGCTCGGCGTTTCCAGGCGGCTGCAAACGATACGCCCGACACGCTCATCAGGATATCGATGCGGACCGGAGCGGCACCGAGGACCACGAGTGTTCGGGGATTCGTCAATCGTTCGACGGTAATGGCGGGCGCGGGAGAGCCAAGAAAGTCAACGAGTGCCCTCACGGCGCGCTTGGCGTTGGCCGTGGTCGGCTCCACCAGCACGTCGATGTCCTTGGTTGCCCGCGGGCGCGCGTGAAATGCCACTGCGTACCCGCCGATGATCAGGTATTTGACTCTCTGGGCGTTCAACGACTCGATGAACTCTTCGAAATCTGGGTAGAGCATTATGACCTTTGGTCTTCATGCAGTCGAGCAGGCAGTCTGCCACCAGGGCAACCCGGGCGTCGGGTGAAATCCCCTGCCAGAAGTCGTGATCGAGATCGTCATTTTCTTCCACCGTCGCGACGGTGACGGACCAACGCGCCCTTCTTCCGGTTCTGGCGTTGGAACGAGAAGACGTGCCCTTGGAGGACTGGGACCGAGGCATGCCGCGCGAGATTAGCACGCGGCCACGCGCAAGCGGTTGGACGGAACTCTGGCGGGCATGGTCTGTGATCGACTTGGAGGCGAGGATCGGATTGGAGGCGCCGCGGTCATCAACACCTCGTTGGTACCAGGTGAGGTGGATGGCGAGATGCTGCGTGACTGGTCGAGTCCGCAAACTCCGGCAGACCACTGAACATTCGGCAGCAACTGACCATGTGGCCGATATGCGTGCCCCAACATATTGGTTGACACAGGATGCGCTACCCCAATATGTTGGGCCCGCGCTGGTGACTGGTCATTCGTCCAGTCCTTCAGGGAACCCGGTGAGAATCCGGGGCTGCCCCGCAGCGGTCAGCGAGAACGACCTCTGTCACATGCACTGGGACCTTCGGGAACTGGGAAGCGACGGATTGTAGGAACCTGGGACCCCCCAGAACGCTCGTGAGCCCGAAAACCTGCCGGCGCCCGATCGCAACGGCTGTGATCGGTTGGACCTGACAAGCCTCGTGGGAAGGCCGACGGTTCTGGTGCCACGCTCGTTGGGGCTGCGCCGGTATCGCTCCTCGGTTCCCGCTGGCTTCTTCACCGCCCGTGGGGGCAGAGGTCGAGCGATGCCAAGTGAGACGAGTTGTAAGGCTGGCGCAGTGCCGGCGGCTGTTCTGGTGCCGTGGCACACCGAGGTGATCAAGCGCGGTGGTCAGCAGGTTCCCTTCGATGCTGGCCGGATCCGGCAGGCAATCCTGAAAGCAGGGTTGGCCACCGGCGAGTTCGGTGAGAACGAGGCCGCGGCGTTGGCGCGCAAAGTCGTGGCGACGTTGGCCCATCTCTTCAGCGACGGCGCGCTGGAGGTCGAGCAGATCCAGGACGTCGTGGAGGACGTGCTTCTGTCCTCGCCCTGGCGCCGGACCGCCAAGGCCTTCGTCCTTTACCGGGAAAAACACGCCCAGATGCGGGAGCTGGGCAGCCGGGTCCGAGCGCAGCTGGTCGACAACTACCTGGATCGACTCGACTGGCAGGTCAGTGAAAACGCCAACATGGCCTATAGCCTGCAGGGGCTGAACAACTTCGTCTCCAGCGAGGTGACCCGCACCTACTGGTTGGAACGGGTGTATCCGCCCGAGGTCGGCCAAGCTCATCAGCAGGGGGACATCCACATTCACGATCTTAACCTGCTCGCCGTCTACTGTGTGGGCTGGGATCTGGCTGATCTGTTGAGCCAGGGCTTCCGGGGAGCGCCGGGCAAGGTGGAGAGCCGCCCCGCGCGTCATTTCCGGACCGCCCTGGGACAGATGGTCAACTTCTTCTATTCCCTGCAGGGGGAGGCGGCCGGGGCTCAGGCCTTTTCCAGTGTGGACACGCACCTTGCACCCTTCATTCGACACGACGGCCTAACCTACAACGAGGTCAAGCAGGCGCTGCAGGAGTTCATATTCAGCCTCAACGTGCCGACGCGGGTCGGGTTCCAGACTCCGTTCACCAACATCACGCTGGATCTCCAGGTGCCCCGAACCCTGAGGGACGAACCCGTCATCATCGGCGGCGAGCGGCAAGAAGCGACCTATGGCGAGTTCCAGGCCGAGCTGGATCTCTTCAATCGGGCCTTTCTGGAGGTCATGACCGAGGGCGACGCCAAGGGCAGAGTCTTCACCTTTCCCATCCCCACCTACAACGTGACCCGCGACTTCGACTATGACGATCCGCGGCTCGATCCACTCTGGACGGTAACGGCGCGCTACGGGATCCCCTATTTTGCCAACTACGTGAACAGCGATCTGTCACCGGAAGATGCTCGCAGCATGTGCTGTCGCCTGCGGCTCGACACCCGGGAGCTGTCGAAGCGGGGCGGGGGCCTGTTCGGGGCGAATCCGCTCACCGGTAGCATTGGGGTGGTGACCCTGAACCTGCCGCGGCTGGGCCATTTGGCCCGAGACGAGGCGGATTTTTTGACCCGCCTCGACCAGCTCGTCGAATTGGCCGCGCAGAGCTTGGAGGTCAAACGAAAGATGCTGGAGCGCCTCACCGAACGCCGTCTGTACCCCTATGCTCGACATTATCTGCGCGCCATCAAGGAGCGGCACGGGCAGTACTGGACCAATCACTTCTCCACGATCGGCATCGTCGGTCTGAACGAGGCCTGTACCAACCTTTTCGAGGTAGGACTGGACGAACCCCGGGCTCGCGAGTTCGGTCTCAGGGTCCTCGACCATCTGCGCGAACATCTGGCGGATCTACAAGAGCGAACGGGCCATTGGTACAACCTGGAGGCCAGTCCCGCCGAGGGCACCAGCTATCGACTGGCGATGCTCGACCGGCAGCGTTTCGAGGGGATCCGCTGCGCCAACCACGGCACCCCGCAAGGCGGCGAGGAGCCTTTCTACACCAACAGCTCTCAGCTTCCGGTCGACTACAGTGACGACATCTTCGCGGTTCTGGACCACCAGGACGAGTTTCAGTGCCGGTACACCGGGGGAACGGTCCAGCACGTTTTCGTGGGGGAGGCCATCTCGGAGCCGACTACGGTGAAGGAGTTCATCCGCACGGTCTTCTCCCGGTACCGACTGCCGTACCTCAGCCTGACCCCGACGTTCTCGGTGTGCCCGACCCATGGCTACATCCCGGGTGAGCAGGCTCGATGCCCGACCTGTGGAGCCGAGACGGAAGTCTACTCCCGGGTGGTCGGATACCTGCGCCCGGTGAGCCAGTGGAATGTCGGCAAGCAGGCGGAATTCTCGCGGCGCAGCCACTTCGTGATTGCGACGGACCAACCCCATGCGGATCAGCGCCCTGTACCGGTGTAGCTTCATCGACTACCCAGGGCGGCTCTCGGCGGTCGTCTTCACCCAGGGGTGCAACCTGCGATGCCCCTTCTGCCATAATCCCGGCCTGGTCGAAGGCGACGACACCGGCCATCTCGACGAAGCCGAGGTGCTGGCCTTTCTTGGCTCGCGGCGCGGCCAGCTCAGCGGTGTGGTCATCACCGGTGGCGAGCCGACGTTACAGCCGGGGCTCGTCCGATTCATTCACAGGATCCGGGAGCACGGATTGTCGGTCAAACTGGATACCAACGGGACTCACCCCGAGGTTCTGGCTCGGCTACTGGGTGAGGGGATGCTCGATTACGTAGCCATGGACCTGAAGGATCCACCCGAGGCCTATTCCGAGCTCTGCTGTAGGCCCATCGAACCAAGGGTTTTGCTGGAGAGCATCTCGGTCATCATCTCCTCCCGTGTCGAGCACGAATTCCGCACCACGGTGGTTGCCCCGCGACATGATGCTCGGCGACTGCTCCTGATGGCCCACGCGATAAGGGGCGCTCAGCGCTGGATCCTACAACCATACCGCCCCGGTCATACCCTCGTGCCCGACCTGCCGTGGTCAACTCCCGAACCACGATCCCTCTCCCAGACGGCCGCGTGGCTCACCGCGAAAACGGGGATTGCCTGTTCGAGTCGGGGGATGGCGGACGCCTTCCTCCTTGATCTCACATCATATACGTTGTAAGCTCATGAACATGACGTCGGGTCAAGTGATCGCAGCCCTCCGCCAGGACGGCTGGATTCTTGCTCGTGTCAAGGGCTCACACCACCACTTTGCACACCCAACCAAACCCGGACTGGTCACGGTCCCCCACCCCAGCAAGGATCTCCCGCTCGGTACGGTCAAGAGCATTGAGCGTCAGGCTGGGATCAAGATCCGGTAGGAGGCGCCATGGAATACCGAGCACGAATCACCAAAGAGGGAAATAAGTGGCTGTCTTCATTTCCCGATTGTCCAGGGTGCCAGACCTTCGGGAGGTCGAAGAGAGAAGCGGTGAGCAAGGGTCGTGAAGCGCTCGAGGGGTGGCTCGAGGCCCATCTGGCGCTCGGACGGGTGCCTCCGCGGCCACGAGCCAGGCGAGGCGTGCTGGTGTCAATCTCCCCCATCCTGTCCGTTGTCTTGCAGCTACGACAGGCTCGAGCAGATCGGGAACTGTCCCAAGCGGCCGTGGCCAAATTGGCTGGCATTACCCAGCAAGCGATAGCTCGACTCGAACACCCCGACGGAAACCCCACCATCGCTACGATCGAAAAGGTCGCAGCAGCCCTCGGCCTGCATTTGGACATAGAACTTCGTGCCGCGTGAGTGATTTGTCTAGGTTGTCGGACAGCCTCAAGGAGTGCGACACTCCCCAGCCCAATAGAACTTGGGGGCGAGTGGTCTCGATGCCTCTGCGGAGGCGCGCATCCGTAGCGCCAGTGGTGCAGAGGCCATCATGCCCAGCGCCGAGACGCCCGCCAAGAACTGCAATCAGTGCCACGCCAATCTAGCCGTGCCCTAGTCCGAATCTCACCATCGAGTCCGAGGATCCGGACCATGCAGTGCACGGTTTACTGGGAGAGTGGCGCGTAAGCGATCCGAAGATCGCTCGCCAGGGCAGCAAGGCGCGGATCAGTCGACCACACCTTCAGGCCACCGACCACCGCGGACGCCAGAAGGTTTGCATCGACCCAGCCGACACCGCGTCCCGCCAGCCGCCGCACTCGCACGAACTCGACCACATCATCGTGCGGAACCGTGGCTGCATGGTGCATTTGCTCGTAGGCTTCGAGCAGCTTCCTCCTTTTGCCACCCACATCTCCGAGCAACAGCTCGCCGAAGACCATGCCGTGGCCAATCACCTGATCGCGACCAAGCAGCCAATCCAGACCGCTGGCAAATGGCTCGCGGCCCGCGAGGAAACGAATCCAAACGGAAGTGTCGACCAAGACCATCAGGCAGCCCTGTGCCTCTTGGGCGGCTCCCTGCGACGGGGCACATCGCGCGCGGAAGGCTCTGCGCCACGAAGCAGACGCAGCCTTTCGTAGGCAGCGTGGCGAACCAGTGCCTCGAGACCCAACCGGACCGTTTCCGTGTCGGTGGAAGCGCCGCACGCGGTTCTTGCCTTCCGGAGCAGCCCCTCGTCGATGTGCATCGTCTTCTTCATACGGACAAACATACCATATCAAGATGGCACATTTGACCATACCAAGATTGGTTGGAGGGCCCAAGCGACGTTGCAGGGAATTCACCGCGGCGTTTCTCCCGTCCGGGATTGGCGAAGACGCCGCCAATCGCCTCGCACGGCTTGCTCCCCCCTCCCGACTGTCGGCCTACGGGGCGGTTTGGTCTGCCCGATGCATTCGCGAGGCCTGAGCTTGATCTGGTATCCTTTACACTGAGGATCCATGGACCATCGACGCGCTCAGTCATTCCAATCGCGCTACGATCATCTGTTTCGGTTGAATGGGTGGGCGCTCCTGTTCGTTTCAGTCGGCGCGTGTGGCTGCGACAGCAGCGACAGCCCAAGTGGCGATGGGGAATCAGGAGCTGCCAATGCGACGGGCGGGGCCGCCGCGATGGGCGGTGGGCAGCAAGCCGGAGGTAACGCGGGCGCAACCGGTGGCGCCGTGCAGGGTGGTGACATGGCGACCGGCGGCGCCGCGCAGGGTGGTGACACGGGGACCGGCGGCGCCCAAGTCACGGTCGATTGCTCGACGCCCATGCCGACGGGCGGCGAGACGCGCAGCGGAGCCAGCGTCTACGGCACGGCCAACGGCCTCAACTACGGGATCTGGACCAACGGGGACGGGGGGACGATCACTGTGTTCCCCAACGCCCACGCGTTCAGCGCATCCTGGGCCAACAGCGAGAATTTCCTGGCCCATCTTGGTTTGGATTTCCGTGGCTCCGACGCCAAGCCCTACGCCGAGTACGGAACCATCATGGCGGAGTTCGTCGAGCAGAAACACGGTGAGGCCGGGAACTTCTCGATGATCGGTATGTATGGCTGGATGCACAATCCCTGCGTCGAATGGTACATCAACGAAGACTCGTACAATGGTCTGTGGATGCGAGGCGACGTCAGGGTCGAAATCGATGGGGCCTCGTACGCCCTGTACACGACCGAGACGACCGGAACCGGCGGCGCCAACGCCTGCGAATCGGGGCACACGGGCCCCTGGATTCAGATGATCAGCACGCGGGCAACGGCTCGCCAGTGTGGCGTCGTCACCGTGAGCGACCACTTCAAGGCGTGGGAAGATCAGGGCTGGACCCTCGGAACCCTCACCTCGGTGCACATCAACGTGGAAGTCGGGGGAGGTGTCGGCAGCATCGATTTCCCAGTAGCCAACGTGACCACCAGCAACTAGCAGGGCTGCCCGAGACGCCTCATCGAGTCCCTCGGCCATTTCAACTTGACAGTTTGCTCGGTTCTGGCTGAGCTGATGGCATGTCACACCTCGCAAGAAGGGCACGGTACCTTGTTGGTTTGGCCGTCGTAATGACACAGCTCGCTTGCTCGGGCTCGGATAGCGGCAAAACGGAGGCGGAGAGCGGTACCGCGGGCGTCGCGGGCGACGGCGATGCGGGCTCACCTGGCGAAGGGGGCTCCTCGCAGGGTGGTTCACGACCCGTCGCGGGAAGCGACAGCGGTGGGCAAGCCGGTGATGGCCTCGGTGGCAGCCAAGCCGCGGGAAGCGACAGTGGCGGACAGGCGGGTGACGGCCTGGGCGGTAGCCAAGCCGCGGGCAGCGAGAGTGGTGGGCAAGCCGGTGACGGCCTGGGCGGTAGCCAAGTCGCGGGAAGCGAGAGTGGTGGACAAGCGGGTGAAGGCCTCGGCGGTAACCAAGTCGCGGGAAGTGAGAGCGGTGGACAAGCGGGTGAAGGTCTCGGCGGTAGCCAAGTCGCGGGAAGCGAGAGCGGCGGGCAAGCGGGTGAAGGTCTCGGCGGTAACGGACAAGGCGGGGAGATGGCGGGAAATGGGAATGGTGGCTCGGCGGGTACCGGGACAGAGACCCCGGACTGCGACTTGCCTTCGGTGCTCTGCGTCGACGACACCGCGGGACCAACCCAGGAGTATTCCGACATCCAAGCTGCCGCCGATGACGCGACGGCGGGAGATCTGGTACAGGTCTTTCCGGGGGCGTATTCGGGATTCACCGCCTCCAACTCGGGTGAACCGGACCAGCCCATCACCTATCGGGGAGAGGGCGACGGGGTTCGTATCGAGACTCCAGCCGAAACCGGCGACGGCATCCGTCTGGAAAACGTCTCGAACGTGGTGCTGGACCATTTCACGGTGATTGCGCCGGAGCAACGCTGCATCGCGGCCCGGGGGGCGACTCCCGAAGAGCCGATGCGCAACCTGGTCATTTCCCGCAACCGTTGCGAGAATGCGACCCTGGAGGGGATGTACCTCTCTGAAGTGGCGGACTCGCTGGTGGAAGACAACGAGGTGGACGGCGCTGGAGTTGGGGAGGATCCTCGCAGTCATTGTCTGTACCTGGCCAACGCCGGCAGCGACGGGACCGTCATTCGCAACAACCGCCTGCATGGATGCCAGGCCAGCGAATCCAACGGCATTCACTTCAATGGCGATCTGTCCGTCGGCGGCGACGGAATCATCAGCGGGCTCGTCGTGGAGGGGAACATCATCTACGACAATGGGCAAAACGGGTTCAACCTGGATGGTGTGCAAAACTCGGTATTTCGCAACAATCTCGTCTACGGTAACCAGCGCAATGCGCTACGCGCCTACGCCATCGATGCGGCCGAGGGCCCCCGGGGACTTGCCATCGTTAATAACACGTTCTCTGCGGATATCAGCGGTTGGGCGCTGAAGTTCACCGAAGACTTGGGCGGACATGTGGTGTTCAACAATCTGTTGTTGGGAGCCTCCGGCGCCGTGTCCATGGACGCCTCTCCGGATTGGGCGAGCGACTACAACCTATTTTCGGACATACTCTCCGCTGACGGAGAAGACAGCGAGATATCCGGGGCCGAATGGCAGGCCTTGGACTTCGATCCCCATGGGGGTACGGTAGCGGCTGAGGATTTGTTCGTATCCCCTAGCGACGGAGACTACCGCCTCCGTGAAGGCACCCCCGCCGTCGACGCGGGAATCGCTGAATTTGGTTCGGTGCTGGCTCCCGACCATGATGCCTTCGGGACTCCACGCCCCCAAGGAGATGGCTTCGACGTGGGCGCGCATGAGCTCGCCCCCTGAGCCTGTTCCAGCCCGCGAACCGGGCTTCGAATAGGGCTCGCCGAGGCGGCTGCCGGCGCCTCGGAGGCAGATGCTTGTCGCTCGCCCTTCGTTGTGTGAGCGTCGGAGCATGACAGGTAGGCAATCCTCGGGGGCTCGCGCCGGCAGTCCTTCGCGACCGACGCGGCGCGCGTTCGAGCTGTTCTTGGCAATCGCGGCTGCGATGGGTGTGGCGGGCTGTCCCCCGCAGCCGCCGCGAGTCATGCCCAAGCCTCAACCCGCGGCTTCGACGCCGCCCTCCGAGAGCGTCATCTGGCGCGAGTCCAAGAGCGGTCTCGGGTTCCGTTTGAGTGACGTCGAGCCGGTGCCACCCCAGCCGGCAGCGGTGCGCGCCGAGCCGCTCGGGGTAGAGGATGCGAAGGCTCTGCTGGCGCGCCTGCCTCCCCTGTCCAAGGCGCCCGAGGTGAAAGCCTTCGCGCTTCGCGACAAATCGCTCCCGGCGCCGCGGCCCGGGCAGACCATCGCCTCGACCTTTCCGCCCGCGACGCAACCGCTCCCGCCCAGCACCACGCCTGGCGCCGACCAGGCGCTCCGCGTCGAGCGACGGGTGCCAGAAGGCAGCGTCAGCATTGCTCCAGAGCTCACGGTCAGCTTCTCCGAGCCCATGGTCGAGCTCACCTCCCATGCGGAGCTCGAGAAGCTCGAACCGCCTGTCCAGCTCGTGCCGCGGCCGGCTGGGAGATGGCGCTGGATCGGCACCCAGACGGTGGCCTTCACGCCCGACCAAGAGCGGTTCCCCATGGCCACGAACTACCGCGTCAGCGTACCCGCCGGCACGCGGAGTGTCGCGGGGAAGGCCCTGGCAACGGCCGAACAATGGAGCTTCGCCACGCCGGCTGTGAACATCGAGAGCATCATGCCCGCCGAATGGTCGGGGCCGCAGGATCTCGAGCCTGTCGTCTTCGTGACCTTCAACCAGCGCATCGAACCTGAACGGGTCCTGGCGAAGACCGGGCTGCACGCGCTGGGGGGCGAGCCCCAGGCGCCGCCCCTTCGGCTCCGTTTGGCCACGGAGGACGAAGTCGCCAAAGACCGTGAGCTCCGGGCTCTTCGGCAGCGCACCGAGCCGGGGCGCTGGCTGGCGTTCCGGGCTGTGGAGCCCCTGCCCAAAGCCACGACGTTTGACGTCATTTTCGAAAAGGGGCTTCCCTCTGCCGAGGGACCCGTCACCACCGAGTCGAGCCGGTCCTATCGGTTCAGTACCTATTTTCCGCTTGCCCTGAGCGGTGTCACCTGCTCCTGGAACGACGAGTGCGCCCCGCTCGCGCCCTGGCGGGTTCAGTTCAACAATGCTCTGGATGCAAAGGCGTTCGACCGAGGCCTGGTCCGGGTGGAGCCACCCCTTTTGGGGATGAAGCTGGAGGTGGCATCGGACACCATCATCATTCACGGCCGTTCCAAGGGGCGCACCAAGTACCAGGTGACGGTCCTGCCTGGGTTGCGCGACCGCTTCGGGCAGGTCCTAAAGGCCGCGGTCACGGACCACGTGACGGTGTCCGCAGCGGAACCCGTGCTCTTCCCGGAGCAGGACGACATGGTGGTGGCCGATCCGGCTTTCCCCGATCGCCTCGCGGTGTATAGCGTGAATCGCCCGGCACTGCGGGTC
The DNA here is from genome assembly GCA_964648165.1 of uncultured Polyangiaceae bacterium. Lineage (GTDB taxonomy): Bacteria > Myxococcota_A > Polyangia > Polyangiales > Polyangiaceae > FEN-1139. The sequence goes on from CAZYKT010000004.1 coordinate 94,019, forward strand.
CGCCTGTATCGGGTGGTTCCCGAGGACTGGCCGAAATACCTGGCGTTCCGCCGGGCATGGGATAATGACCAAAAGGTCACCCAGCCGCCGGGAAGGCTAGTCTTCGACCGTCAGGTGAAGACCCAGAATTCGCCCGATGAGCTGGTTCAGACCCTGATCGATCTCCGTCCCGCCCTTCAGGATGGGCATGGGCAGTTGCTCGCATGGGTGGAGCCCACCACGCCGCCCACGCGGGATCGCTGGGGCGGGATCAAGCGCGAATGGGTGCGGTGTTGGGTGCAGGTAACCCGCATCGGATTGCAGGCCTTCTGGGACCAGGACAAGATCTACGGTTGGACCAGCTCGTTGACTGACGGCAGCCCAATCGGTGGCGTGAACCTGGCGTTGGCCGGTACCGCCACCCAGGGTGTGACCGACGGGACGGGGCTTGCCAACCTCGTGACGACCCCGAGCAGCAACCTGCTCGTCGCGCGACAGGGGACCGACTTGGTGTTCCTCACCACCAAGCAGCCCTGGTCGGATGCCCCGTTTGCGGTCCCGTCACCGGGGAACAACGAACGGTGGTTCCTGTTCACCGACCGTGGGCTCTACAAGCCGGGGGAGCAGGTGCATGCCAAGGGTTGGGCAAGGATCATCGCCGGCGGTCGTGGGGGAGACGTGGATGTGCTCCCGCCCAGCGCGGACCGGTTCGCCCACTACCTGGTCCGCGATGCTCGCGGCGCCGAACTCGCCCAGGGAAACCTCACGCTCGACGAGACGGGGGGATATCACCTTTCCTTCGGTATCCCGAAGAACGCGAACCTGGGCGAGGGCTCGATCATCCTGTCGACGCACCGCAGCTATTCGGTACTGAGCCAGTCCTTTAGGATCGACGAGTTCCGGCGGCCCGAATTCGAGGTCAGTGCGGCCATCAGCGAGGGGCCGCACTTGGTTGGCGGGCACGCGATCGCCACGGTCACGGCAGCCTATTATGCAGGGGGCGGCCTGCCCAGTGCGCCGGTCAAGTGGAACGTGGTGGCGAGCAATGCCACCTACCAGCCTCCCAATTGGAGCACGTATCACTTTGGCGAGGCCCCGCGGCCATTCTGCTGGTGGGCCCCCGAGCAGCGGATCGAGCCCGAAACCTGGACGGCGCGCACCCGTCCGGACGGCTCCCACCGTCTGCGGATCGATTTCGATGCGCTGCCGCCCCACTATGCGCGAAATCTCGGATTGGAGGCCACGGTGACCGACGTGAACGGTCAACAGTGGACCGCCCGAGCCAGTACCCTCGTGCATCCTGCCAAGGTGACCGTGGGTCTCAAGCCGAAGGAGCGCATCGTGCGCGCCGGCGAGCAGCTCTTCTTCGACGTCATCGTCACCGACCTCGATGGAAAGCCCATATCCGGGCGTGCGGTACAGCTCGAGGCGGCGCGACTGGATTGGGATCAGGTAGCGGGGGACTACGTGCTCAGCCAATCCGATGCGAGCCAACGCACCGTCACCTCGGCACCCTCCCCGGAGAGCTGCACCTTCCCCACCGGGGCCGGGGGGGAATACCTGGTTTCTGCGACGGTTACTGACGTGCACGGGCGCAAGAGTCGGAGCGAAGTGCGAGTCTGGGTGCTGAGCGACGACGTTCCCCGGGGCCCCGAGGTGCCCGCGGGGACCGTGGAACTCGTGCCGGATCGCGAGGAATATCGAGGTGGCGACCGGGCGCGTCTGTTGGTGATGGCGCCGTTCGCCCCCGCAGAGGGCGTGCTCACGGTGCGGCGTGATGGCATCGAGGAGATCCGTCGGGTCACGCTGCGGGAGACGACCTCGGTGCTAGAGGTCGATCTGTTGGCCCGCTACGTGCCCAACGTCACGGTGCGGCTCGATCTGGTGGGGGCCGAGCTGCGTGAGGGGGAGAGTGGTACGCCCGATTCGTCGCTCCCCAAGCGCCCCGCCTTCGCCCGTGGCAGCAAGGTTCTACGCGTTCCCCCCGTGGATCGCTCGCTGGCCATCGGCATCGAACCGCGCGAGCGAACCGCGAAGCCCGGCCAGAAGACCGAGATCGATCTTGAGGTGAGTGACGCTGCCGGACAGCCCGTAGCCAACGCCGAGGTGGCTCTCGTGGTGGTCGATGAATCCGTACTGGCACTCACCGGATACCAGACACCCGATCCCCTCGAGGCGTTCTATTCGGCGCGGGGCGAGGGTACGGCGGATCTGGAGCTGCGCTTCAGGATCGCCCTGATGCGGCCAGACCTTGCCCGCATGACAGTGCAGGCCAAGCAGAGAGCCGTTGAAGGAGCCATGGGGGGGGGGCAGCGAAACGGCCACCGGCTCTCCTCGCAGAAATCGATGCCGCCGTCGTCCGCACCGATCCTTGAAGCGGCCTATGCGGCGGTCCTTCCCGACGCCGCCCCGCAGGCGCCCAAGCCGATCCAGGCGCCGGACGACGTCCGGGCGGACAAGAAGGGGGATGGGCGTTCCTCGGGCGAAAAGCAGCAGGAATCACTCACCGTGCGTCTCGACTGGAGCGCGCTGGCCGCCTTCGTCCCGGCTCTTCGCACCAACGCGAGGGGCCGTGCCTCGGCCCAGGTGAAGCTGCCCGACAATCTCACCCGCTACCGGGTCATGGCGGTGGCCGCCTCCGGTCGCAACCGCTTTGGCAGAGCAGACGATGCCATTACGGCTCGCTTGCCCCTCATGGTGCGGCCTTCACCGCCGCGGTTTCTGAACTTCGGTGATCGCTTCGAGCTGCCCGTCGTCGTGCAGAACCAGACCAGTCAACCCATCGTTGCTGACGTGGTGACCCGTGCCGCCAACCTCGAGCTTTTGGGTTCGCCGGGGCTGCGGGTCAAGGTGCCGGCCAACGACCGCGTGGAGATTCGTTTCCCGGCGGCCGCTGCGAAACCCGGGACGGCGCGGCTGCAAGTGGGAGCACAGAGCGGCGTGGGCAGCGATGCGAGCGAGCAGGAGCTCCCGGTTTGGACTCCGGCGACAACCGAAGCCTTTGCCACCTACGGCACCCTCGACCAAGGTGCCATCGCGCAGCCGATCCGCAAGCCACGCGACTCGGTCAAAGAGTGGGGCGGGCTGGAGCTCAGCACGTCCAGTACGGCATTGCAGGGCCTGACGGATGCCGTGCTCTATCTGGTGAAGTACCCCTACGAGTGCAACGAGCAGCTCTCCTCGCGCGTCATCACCATCGCGGCGCTGCGCGACGTGTTGGATGCGTTCCAGGCCGAAGGACTACCCCCCAAGCAGGTGCTCCTTGCCAGGGTCAAGGAGGATCTCAAAAAGCTCGCTGAGCGCCAGCATTACTCGGGCGGGTGGGACTGGTGGCGGCGCGACCGCAACCCGGTCCCCTACGTCAGCCTCAACGTGATTCACTCCGCGGTCCGCGCCAAGCAGAAGGGGTTCCCGGTGCCACAGGACATGTTCCAGCGTGGACTCTCGTTCCTGAATCACCTCGAGTCCTGGATCCCCGGCTATTATCCGCCGGCGGCACGACAGGTGCTCATCGCCTATGGCCTGTACGTGCGCAATCTCGCCGGGACACCCGATCCGGCGAGGGCCCGGCGTCTGATCGCCGAGGCGGGTGGCCTGGAGAAGCTGCCGCTGGAGGCGGTGGGATTCATCTGGCCGGTGCTGAGCGGTAAGCCGGAGTATGCGGCCGAAATCACCGAGATCCGCCGGCTCGTCAACAACCGCGTGACCGAGACCGCGGGCAACGCCCACTTCGTCACTGACTATGGCGACGGCGCCTGGTTGCTGCTGCATTCGGACCGGCGCGCGGATGGCATCCTGCTCGAGGCAATGATTGGGGATCAGCCGGATAGTTCGCTCATTCCCAAGCTGGTCAAGGGGCTGCTCGCTCATCGCAAACAGGGGCGCTGGTACAACACGCAAGAGAATGCCTTCGTGCTCCTCGCCCTGGATCGCTATTTTGCCAAGTACGAGAATGTGACACCGGACTTCGTGGCACGAGCCTGGCTGGGTGAGGGCTTCGTGGCGGAGCACCGGTTCCGTGGTCGCAGCACCGACCGGCAAGAGGTGGATGTGCCGATGGATTACCTTGCCCAGCTTCCCCAGCCCTCAACCCTGACTCTCGCCAAGGAGGGACCGGGGCGGCTCTACTACCGTCTGGGCATGCAGTATGCTCCGAAGAGCCTGTGGCTGGCGCCGGCCGATCAGGGTTTTGCGGTGAGCCGTAGCTACGAAGGACTCGACCGACCCAGCGACGTTCGCCGCGATCCCGACGGGACCTGGCGCGTCCGGCGAGGCGCGAGCGTTCGGGTGCGGGTCAGCATGGTGGCGCGAGCGCGCCGCTACCATGTCGCGCTCGTGGATCCGCTCCCCGCCGGCTTCGAGCCGGTCAACCCAGCCTTTGCCACCACGGCCTCTATCCACCCCGAAACGACCGCCACCCAAGGCGGGGTGCCCTGGTGGTGGTCGCGCGCCTGGTACGAGCACCAGAACCTTCGCGACGAGCGGGCGGAGGCCTTCGCTTCGCTGCTCTGGGACGGCGTCTACGAGTACAAGTACGTCGTTCGCGCCACCACGCCCGGCAACTTCGTGGTCCCACCCCCCAAGGCCGAGGAGATGTACGATCCGGAGACGTTTGGACGCGGGGCGAGCGATCGGGTGATCGTGGAGTAAGGAGGCGCTGGAGGGTTTGGGCAAGGCAACTGAACCTGGCGATAGGCGCGGACGCGTCATGAGCCACTGGATGCGACTCGTCGCTTGGATGGTGTGGCTGCTATTCCCCCTGTGGGCCGCATTGTTTCTGGCGTGGGTCGCCGAGAACCGGTGGATCCTGGAAAAAGGTCCCTCCATCCTTGGTTGGATGGTGGCCACCGGGATCGCGTGGGCAGCTCCGTTCATGGTGAGGGGCGCAGCGTTGTACAAACAGCTACTGTCCCTCAGTCAGCTCTTGTGGCTCACCGACAAGAAATGGGTGACGCCCGCCGGGCTGTTCGCTCTGGCCATCGGTGCCGGCCTGAATGGAGGCAGACTGCTGATCGTGGTGCTCAACTGCGCATTGGATCCCTCACCGGGCGAGGTGGTGACCGTCAAGGAGGTTGGGTTCGTTCACCAGACCGTGAGGTTTCGCGTTGTCTCGGATAGGCATGCGGGAGTTGAGTTCATCACTCACAACGGAACGTGGAGCAAATATCACCCCTCCACGGTGCTTCTCCATCGTGGCCGTTTGGGCCTGTACTGGTGCGCATTCCACGGTAGCCGGGGTCCGTGACCACCCCGGTCACCCCCGACAAGACGCGGGGATGGCTGGCCAGAAACCTCCAGAGGATCGCCGATGTCGTGACAGCGGCTCGACCCGGGGCGGATCTTGAGGGACAATACGGGGGCTGGTGGAAGGCTCCGAGCCTACAATCCCGGTAATGCGAAGGGAGCGGAAGCGTGAATCAATGGAAGGTCTGCTGGTGGGGCTGGCCGATGGTGCTGGGTCTTTCTGCCTGCGGCGGTGACGCCGACGACGGGACGAACTCGGGGATGGCGGGAGAATCGAACCTCCAGGCGGGTGACACGAGCCGCTCGGGCTCGGCAGAGCAGGGGGGCAGCGACGTCGAGCAGGGGGGGCGTTCTGACGGAGGAGGAGGAGGTCGTTACCAGCCGACCGCGGGACGGGTGGGCGGTGCAGGCGGTTCAACCGACGCCGGGACAGGAGGGCGACCACCGACCAGTGGCGGTGCGTCGAACCCACTGGGCGGCGCGTCGAACCCACTGGGCGGCGCGTCGAACCCACTGGGCGGCGCATCGAACCCACTGGGCGGTACGGCTGGCACCGGAGTTGGCAGTAGCTTGTCAGGAGGCCCGGCAGCGGGTGGAATGAGTGACGGCGGCGCCGGCGCGGTGGCGCAGGGCGGTGCAGGTGCCGGCGAAGGGGCCGTGGCCGGTGTCGGATTGGGCGGCACCCAATCGGGTGGCGAGGCTGGGACAATGGTGGCAGGTGGCGGTTCCGCGGGTGAGGCGGGCGCCGCAGGGCGCCAAGGCTACACCGCCTGCGATCCAGACATCCCGGGACCCGGGTGCAACGGCGATCCGCTCAGCTCGGCGATTTACGGACAGTGCGAAGAGGATGGGACCTGCACCTGCATCGAGGGCACCGTGCACCACCCGATTACCGGGCGGTGCATTCCCCCAGTCGGTGACTGTGGGGACGTCGAGGTGATGGAGAGATACGCGGAATGCTCGGCTAGCAGCTCGGAGGTGGAATGCACCGAACTCGGGGGGACCTGGCAGCCGAGGGTCATCGAAGGACAGCCCGTTCCCGGCGAGTACGAATGTGACTGCCCAACCGGCGATGAAAGCTGTCTCTGCATCTCGAGCAGCGACTGCATGGGGATTTGCCAAGCCAGGCACAGTGACGAAGAAATCTGCGTCATCTTCAGGACTGGACAGTGTGGCAAGTTTTCGGGCGGCTGCGTGACGATCTTGGGCGCCGAATCCGAATGCCTCGCCGTTTGCGAGTAACTCCGTAGTTGCGCCGAACCGACCAGCCTTCGGGGGGCTCGCCCCAAAACAGCGCGTTTCGGCCCGATGACCACCATTCCCCCTGCGACAGCGGGCTCCAGCTTTTGACGGGACTGGGAATATGGCTATACTGTGGTTGTTGTGAAGGGACGCAGGCGCACCGCTCTGTTAAGACGCTCGCCGTCGAGGCTCGGCGGGCGGTGCATTTCCTCGTCCGATTGCATTGCCTGAACGCGACGGGCGTGTCCCTGCTCGCGTTGTGGCTGGGACACGAACCGACGCTCGCTATTCGGAGGATAGCCCATGATGTTCATGTCCCACCTCGATCATTCTCGTTTGGCACCCCTCGTCGCGGATGCGCTGAGCAAGCAGAACAGCCCCGTGCTGGATGCACTGGACGAGATGCTCGCCGAGGCCACCCTGGTGCCACCCGAAAAGATCCCGCCCGATCTTGTGACGATGAACTCCGAGGTGGTGGTCGAAGACGCAACGGGTGGAGCTCCACGCCGGCTGCGGCTGGTCTACGGCGCGCCAGAACCTGGGGAGGAGGGACGGACCATCTCTGTGTTCTCACCCATGGGTGCGGCCCTGCTGGGGGCTCGCGTTGGTGAGGCCGTACCGGTGGGAAGGGCACCGGTGGCGCGAGAGCTGCGCATCAGTGCGATGCCCTATCAACCAGAGAGCCAGGGTCACTGGGATCGGTGACCCTGGAGGCAGGACAGGGAGTGCGGTCTGCGCGTTTGGGCCGACCCGGGTGGCTTGGAGGAACCGGGACCCCTGCTCAGGGCTCAGCGCGCTCCTCGGTGTCAACGAAGATGACCGCCCCACCGGGCGCAAAAAGCTCGTGCTGCTCGACGCGTGAAGCCAATTGACCGCGGTTAATCGAAGGCCATGCCCTCGACGTTGCGCAAGCGACGAGCACGGTTCCGATCAGCACACCGTTGGCTGCCACATGGGAGAACTGGCGGGCGAGCCGCTTGTAGAATTGTTCAGGTGCTTCGTCGGCGGACTGGCTGAGTACGGCCACCCCGGCGCGATCGTGCACCGAAGCGAATGCCTGGTCGGGCCAGCTGGCACCTGGTTCCAAGACCACGACACAACCCGCCGGTGAGTTTGCTGTCGAATTGGAAGATGGGGAAACTGCCTTGGCCATGGGGACTGTCCAGTTTCGGTCGGGCCCAGAGAGTCTGGGTCGCGATTCTGGTTTGGGAAGTCCCCGAGGCCAACAATCTTGTCGAAATCCGCCAATCGAGTTGGCTGGGGAATAGCCGCGTAGGCTCCGCTGTTCTGGCTGGGTCGGGATCGATGAAGCTTCGAAAACCGACGTGATCGCCATCGAGCGTGAGCTCGGTTGGCTAGAGCATGAAACGGAGCTCGAGACGGACATCCTGCAACTGGTGCATGACGTCCTTGGCCGTCGCTACGACCTGCAAGAACCAGAGGCAAGCGTCGTCAGCCAGCTCACGGTCCTATGCGTGTCACAGCTCTCACGCTGGCTCATCCACAGCAAGCCGCCCGAAATCGATGCGGAGGCATTCATTCGGGCAGCGGGGCGGATGTTGCGCGCCCTGTTGCCGGAAAGGCCCAGTACCCTGCCGTCCCGTCGCGCGCCGGCCCCGCGTCGGTCCTGCGCCACTCGCCGTGGTCACGCCGAACCGACCATAACCATCCGGTGGTCCCAAACAGGAACGTGGACGTGGCCCGACGACCAAGGAGCAGGGCCGCCGCTGCTCGGGGGTTTGACATGATAACGATAAGGCGATATCAATAGCCACGGTTCAACCCTCGACGAGCTCCAGGATGCGAAATACCCGCCAGAAAGACGCCATTCGCGAGGTCTTCGCGCGGTCGGAGCGGCCATTGGGCCCTTCGGAGATAGCCGTTCTGGCGCAGCGGAGCGTACCCGCCCTGGGGATTGCCACCGTGTATCGCGCTCTTCGCGAACTCTGTGACCAGGGTTGGATCGTCCCGGTCAGCGTGGCCGGTGGGACGCGATACGAGCGCGCCGATCGCGGACACCACCACCATTTTCACTGCCAGACCTGCGACCGGGCGTTCGACATCGATGGATGCGTTGGGGACTTGGGTGCCCTGGCACCAAAGGGCTTTCGCGTTACCGGCCACGAGCTCACACTGAGCGGCATCTGTGATGCGTGTGCCAGTCGAGGACCGGACTGATGGGGAAGCCATGAGACCATCGTGTGCCAGGTCAGCCAAGACGATGGCGAGCCGTGTCTCCGCCGCCGTGGTGGCGATGTTGCTTCTGGCACAGGTCCTTTCGGTTCTACACCTGGCAGTCTGTCCGCACGCGATCTCGGCGGCCACGGGTTTGGTGACCCATTCCACGCGACATCGCTGCCAGAGCGAGCCTTTGCGGTCTGATTCGCGTGATGGCCATTCCGCACTCGGCTCGACCGATCCGTGCCACAGCGGGCACGAAGACGCCTGCTCGGTGTTGACCGCGCTGATGCAGACCTGTCCGGTCCAGGGTTTCTCAGCCGCAGTCACGGCCATCAAGGCGTTCGAGCCGATGGCCGTGTCGGGCGTCGACCTATTCCGACCGAACCTTTCCAATCGGTACCGACTCTCTCCATCTCGCTCACCTCCGAGCCAGGGCTAGCCAACAACCGACATCGTTGATTGGGTCCGCGGGACTGCGGGCTGGCTGGTTAGCGTGGGAAGTGAGGTGCCATCGTGCGCACGGTCAGAGTCGTTACGCCACTATTGCTCCTTGGTTGGAGCGGCTCTTCGTTGGCAGAAGAGCCCGTACAACCGGGAGCCGTTCAAGCAAACCAATCCGAACAGGCCCCTTCAGCCGAGGCGAATCGCCAGCAGGAGCTACAGGCGCGGCTCGAGGCCTTGGAGGCTCAGGTCCAGCAGCTGTCGGCTCAAGAGGCAAAAAGGGACGTCCCCGCCTCGACGGGAGCAGAACCGGTGGATCCCGAGCTTATACAGGCTGCCAAAAGCGACGCGGCTCGGCGCGAAAAGGCCGAAGTTACCCGCCCTATCGACACCGTGCAGCCCATCGTGCCAGCGGGCAAGATGAACCCCGATATCAGCTTCATCCTCGACGTGGGCGGGGCCTGGTTCGGCAAGGCCAACCACCTGCAGCAGGGTGGGCACGCCATGGGGGACAATGGACTGATGCTGCAGGGCCTGGAGTTGGCCGCTTCGGCCTCGGTCGATCCCTATTTCCGCTTCGACACGTATTTTCAGCTCACCGAGGCGGAGGTGGAGGAGGCCTTCGTGACCACCTTGGCTTTGCCCTGGAGCCTGCAGGCCCGCGCCGGTCTGATGAATGCGGCGTTCGGACGGCAGAACGCCCTGCATCTTCACTCCTGGAATTTCACGAACCCGCCGCTTTCCCACACCCGCTTCATGAGTGCGGAGCATTTTCGCGGACCCGCCGTGGAGCTTTCGGCCCTCATGCCGCTCCCCTGGTACCTGAACCTCATGGGGCAAGTGTTCGGAACGACCGAAGAGCTTGGCTTCAACTCCGCCAGCTTCGGAGCCAGTGAGAACAACGGGACGGGCAGGATCGACGGGCCCGAGGATCTGGCCTACGTCCTGCGCATGGAGCATTTCTTCGAGCTCTCTACCGATTGGTCGCTGATGCTCGGGCTCAACGAAGGACTGGGGCAGAGCCCGTTCCGGGCGGATGGTCGCAGCTATCTGCATGGAGCCGATGTCTACTTGAAGTGGCGGCCCATCTCGAAGGGGCAGGGTGAGTTTGCCATGGCCCTGACCGCCGAGGCGATCCTCCGCAACACAGCAATCGAGGAAGGGCGGCTGCACGATGGGGGTGGCTATGTCGAACTCGACACGCTGCTGACCAAACGCTGGATGACCGGGCTTCGCTTCGACACGACGAGTCTTTGGCAGGGTCCGTCACCGGACCTTTCGCTCGTTCCTGGCTGGCAGCGACGTGGCTCCGCATCACTGACCTATCTACCCACCCATTTCTCGAAGCTGCGGATCCAGGGTGACTTGGGCAAGGAGCGTGATCGCAGCGGGCGGCAATACGCGCTCTTTTTGCAGTTGGAGGTCAGTGCTGGCGAGCACGGGGCTCACAAGTTTTAGGAGGCGACCATGACAAGATACCGTTTCTGGATGTTCTGTCTCGTGTTCTGGATCGGCCTGGCACAGCTTCTCTGGTCGGGGCCGGCGCAGGCCAAGCTCCGCGTGGTGGGGACCCTGCCGGACTTCGCGGCGATTGCCAGAGAGCTCGGGGGTGACCGCGTGGAGGCCGAGGCGCTCGTCCAAGGCACCGAGGATCCACATTTCGTCGACGCCAAACCGTCCCACGTCCTGCGGGTCAACCGTGCCGATCTGTTGATCTGTATCGGCCTGGGGCTGGAATCGGGGTGGCTGCCGGTCCTATTGACCCAGGCCCGCAATGGCAACGTTCAGGTGGGTGCCGTCGGGTACCTCGACGCATCCCAGTACGTCCAGACCAAGGAGGTGCCGGTCAAGGCGGATCGGGCCATGGGGGACGTCCATGGCGGAGGGAACCCCCATTACTACGTGTCACCCGCCGAGATGCTCCGGGTATCCGAGGCCATCTACAAAAAGCTGGTCGAGCTCGATCCAGAGGGTCGCGCCGATTACGAACGGCGCTGGCAGGCCTACGCCAAGAAGTTCCGCGACAAGATGGCCAGCTGGAAAGCGGCGCTGAGCGCCCTGAAGGGCAGCAACGTGGTCGAGTACCACAAGAGCTGGATCTACCTGCTCGACTGGCTGGGGTTCAACTCGGTTGGCGCGTTGGAACCCAAACCGGGGATCCCGCCCTCCGCAAGCCATGTGACGTCACTCTTGAACCAGGTCAAGGATCGACAGGTGCGCTTCGTCTTTCGCGAAATCTACCACTCGGACAGCCTGTCTGAGGTGTTCGCTCGCAAGACTGGGGCGAAGCTCCTCGATCTGCCGACCATGGTCGGGGCAACCTCCGACATCAAGACCATCTGGGACAAGTGGGACCGGATGGTCCAGATGCTCACCGCCAAGTAGGGCGACCCAGGGACCTGTATGGACAATCCTTTGATCCGGCTGCGGGGTGTGGCCATCGGCTACAAGAGGCCGCTGCTCCATCCCGTCGATCTGGAGCTCTTTCGCGAGCAGTCCTGGGGTGTGGTCGGCCCGAACGGGGCGGGCAAGACCACCCTGGCCCGGACCATTCTGGGTCTGCTTCCAGCTGTTTCGGGTCAGGTACAGAGGCCGAGCGGTTCGTTTCGTTCCAGCTATTCCCCGCAGCGGCATCGGCTCAATCCCGACTATCCCCTTTCGGCCTTGGAGGTCGTGCGGATGGGAAGGGTTGCTCATCGGCCCCTGGGGCGCAGGCTGGAAACCGACGACAACCGCCGCGCCCAGGAGGAACTCGACCGGCTCGGCGTTGCCGCGCTCGCGGAGCAGCCGTTTCGCTCCCTGTCGGGAGGGCAGCAGCAGCGCGTGCTCCTGGCGCGGGCCCTAGCGGCCGATCCCGAGCTCTTGGTGCTCGACGAGCCCGCTGAAGGGATGGACCTGCTCGGGACCCTGGAGATCCTGGATTTCTTGAAGGATCTGGGAGCCAGTTGCCGGATGTGTGTCCTGACCATCAGCCACCGCGTGAACGATCTGTTGGCTTGTGTCGACCACCTGTGCCTCATCAATCAGACCACTGACTTTTTCGAGGCCGGTCGCCTCGACGAGATGGCAACACAAGAAAAGCTATCCAGGCTCTACGGAAGGGAGCTGACCGTTCAGGCTCAGGCACGCGGCTTGTCCGTCCAGGTGAGAGCATGAGCCAGCCCGAGTTCTGGTCGAGCTGGTTCGTGTGGAAGGATCCCCTGCTCGCCGCGGTCATCTGCGCGATGGCCCTTGGTTACCTAGGTGTATGGGTCGTGCTCAGGCGGGTCGTGTTCGTGCCGTTGGCGCTGGCTCAGGTGTCTAGCCTGGGTGTCGTGTTCGCCTATCTGGTCGGTTCCTGGCTGGGGACGGAGCCGGAGCACGCCCACGGCGCAGGCTTGCTGCTGGAGCCCTTCGGGCTAGCCGTCCTTGCGGCGGTAATCGCCGCGGTGTGGCTGGCGCGCCCCCGCGAGGATAGCTCCCTTCTGGTCGTGTCCACGTACCTCGTCTCGGGGGCCGCGGTGTTGATCCTCGGGGGCTTCGTGAGGCAACAGATGCACGACGTGACGGCGGTGCTGTTCGGCAACGCGGTCCTATTGGAGCTCACCCAGGTCTACCAGGTGGCAGGGGCGGCCCTGGTGGTCCTTCTACTGCATGTGCCGCTCCACGGTCGATTCCTGTTCGTCTCCTTCGATCCGGAGGCAGCGGGAGCCGCTGGTCTTCCACGATTCCGGCTCGACGCGCTCTTGTACGTGTCCTTTGCCCTCATGATCGCCTCGGCCACCCGTGCCATGGGGGCCCTGCCCACGTTCGGTCTGATGGTGCTGCCCGCCATGACCGCGCTCGGTTTCGCGTCGACCATGCGCGGCGCGCACGTGATGGCCATGGGTCTTGGGACCGTCTCCGCCGTGTTCGGATATTACCTATCGTTTCGGTTCGAGCTGCCCACGGGGGCGTGCATGGTTGGTCTGGCGGGGGTGTTCTACCTTCTGGGGTTGGTGACCAAGAGGCGATGAGCAGGGCGGGCGGCCCCGATCAACTCGATGGATCCCCCGCCGGTGCGGGCGGGGGAGGCGCTTCAGGGATTGGTGGTGTCACCATGGGGGCGAAGAGCGGCTTTTGCTGGAACGCCCAGAGCCCGCCCTTGGCATACTGCGACCAACCCCAGCGCAACCAGCCGAGCAGGCTGAAGGCCAGCCACAGCGCCCAGCCCAGGTTGAGCAGACGGAACACGACGACCGGCACGGACAGCACCGTGCCCACCGGGAGCTTGCCGGTGACCCGATCCTGGTACCAGGTCAGATCCATCTGCCCGCCCTGGATCGCGCCGGATATGCGCATGTCCGGGTTGCTCACCAGGCCGTCGTAGACTGCGCCGCACAGACAACCCAAAAAGACCAAGGAATAGAAACCGAGCGCGAGCTGGGTCAGACGCTTGAGCCACACTCGCTCGACGAGCTTGTTTCCGCGTAGCGCCAACAGGAAGAACCAGGCGGCGATCATCAACGCGATCGGTACCGGCACCTGGGTCAGGCCCAAACCCAACACCATCCACTGCCAGAGCTTGAGGGGATTGCCCGGGATTCTGACCAGGATCCAGGCTGATGCGAGGAGCAACAGCACGTAGGACCAGAGCAGGACCTTGGGCCCCCAGCTCGGACCCAGCGTGAACAGGAGCCAGCGATCGCTCTGCAGTTTCACCTCGACGGTGGCATTGACGGCCGGGCTGCCCAGATCGAGCTCGGGAGAGAAGAAGAGCAGAGCCTGGGGGCGCGGCTCGTGCCAGACCAACTGCACCTCCCATTGGCCCGGCTGCAGCGATAGCTCCACCAGGTTGCCGCGCATCCGAATCGGTTCGGGCTGGCCGTTGACGCTCAGCTGTTGCACGACCGAGCCCGGCTGGAGCTTGACGGTCTGGGTGTAGGCCTTGCTCACCTTGATCGTCATCTGCAGATTGCCCGACAACAATCGCTTACCCGGCGTGAACACCGCCGCCGCCCGCTCGATGGTGTGCGATGCACCGGGGGCGGCTGGCGGGCGATTGACCTTCAATCCCAGGGTTTCCCCGGGTAAGGGGCGGAACTTCTCGACGACCTCGTCCTTTTCGGTGCGTTGGTAGGGAGCAAGCCCCGAGTACTCACAATGGTAAAGCGCGCTGCAGCGCACCCGCCATTCCTCGATGAAGGGGCGCTGGGTGGCAGCCGTCAGGCTCAGCGTGTCACTGGGTCGAAGCACGCTCTGGTAACTGACCCGTTGATCGTCGCGCCCCAGGGCCACCACCAGCTGTCCCTGCTCGACGAGGGCATTGCTGGTCGTTATCTCCTCGCCGGGAAGAAGCGAATAGCGCAGGCTCACCGGTTCTCCGGTGGGGCTTTGGCGTTCGACGTCAGTCGTGAGCCGCCAGGTGACACCGAGCTCGAGGGTGCGCGTGACCAATAGCCAGGCAGGGAGTCGGTTGGTGGCCGGGGCTTGTGCGGTGCCATCGCCCTTCTTGGGTCTTTCATCCAGAGTAAGGTGTAGGGTGTTCTCGACGCGACCTTCGCGCAGACCGTCCACCGACCAACCCTCGGATTTGACCGTGACCCGGTGGGGTGGTGACCCCGGGGAGATCACCAGCTCGTTTCCCGACACGGGCCCCGAAGCTTGTACCTGGTGGCGCCCATTCTCGAGGCGCACGTGAAGGAACCCATCCGACCCCAGCAGCAATGCCGAGGTGGGTTTGCCATCCACCGTGACCTTGGAAGGTGACCAACTGCGCGCTGGTCCCGGCAGGCGATAGTCGGTGAGCCGTCCGACATGCACCAGAGCTTTCGAATCCAGGCTATGTCCAACCAGGGAAAGCTCCAGGCTCTCCACCTCCAAACAACCGGTGCAGTCGGGGGCTCGGGTCAGGCGCGTCTTGAGCTCCCCCAGGAGCTCGGTGGAGGGTTGAGCGTGAACGGTCTTCGTCACCAGGAACAGGCAAGCCAGGAGAAGACCAGCCACCAGGGGGGCGGCCGATCGTGGCTTGCGCTCGGCGATCGACGAGCTGGCCTCGGGGGTGGGTCCGAAGGGGGTTCTGCGGACCAGGAAGAACCCGAGCAGGGCGACGCCAAGCACCCGCAATACGCCCAAGATGCCGTTGCTGACCGGTCCCGTCAGATAGACGTTGAGCTCCTGATCCTGACGAACCGGGCCCGACCAACCGAGATTGATCCGTTTCCACTGCCAGGTGGGAAGCCCCGGTCCGGTCTGGACCACGGCATTCGGATCGACGGTGATGTCGCCCTGCTGCGCGAGGCGCTTGCCTTTCCAGCCCTGCCTGGCCTTGCCGGAGCTCCGTAGATCCAGACTCATCTCGGCCACATCCGGCAACTTTGCGGAACGCGCGACCGCTTGAGCTGGAGCTCCCATGGCGGCCATCTTGTCCATCTCCATCGGCTCCGGTTCCGCCGAACGCATCAACGTCAAACCGTAACCTGCGCCTGCGGGTGGATGTGTGCTGGGGAAGAAGGCACCGCGCACCTCACCCACCGCGAAATCGACGCTGACCGCGGCGAAGCCGATTGCCACCCCCAGCCAACAGAGGCGCAGGATGCGGCGGAACCAGCCGCCCGGCACCAGGCGCAGCAGGGCCAGAAACACCAGGAGAATGGCCCAGAAGGCCATGGGCGAATCGTCCCGCCCGTGCGTGACAACCAAGGTGGCTAGCGCCAATCCGCCGAGCTTCGGCCCGAACAAGCGCCCGACGGCGATGGCCACCAAGAGCACGTAAAAGAACCCCCACAGCGTCCACTCCGACCACCAGGTGTCACTCACCGTATCCACACCCGAGACGTGCAACACGTCCCATCCGGGAGGCAGGTGAAGGGTCGCGGAAAGGGAGCCAAGATCGGCCTTGTATCCCACCGCGGGAACCGCGCTCGTCTTGCGAGGTGTGCGCCACTCGGCCATCAGATCAATCTTGGGTTGGCGCAGCTCGACCCCAAAGTTGCCGCTGGGACCCCGGGTGACCAGAAGATCCTGATTGCCCATGGCGACATGCCCGAGGGCTGCCCCCGCCAGATCCAAGCGGAAATCGCGGTTCAGCGTGCCGGTTACCCTGTCCTTGGCCGTGAACCCCTTCCCGTCCAGATCGAGCCAGTATTGACGGGCCACGGAGAGCTGATTGGGGGGCGGCTCGGGCTGGCCGCGGCGCTTGGTCTGGAAGACTAGACCCTTGTCCTTGGAGACGAGGAAGGCCTGGTGCGACTTCCACTCCTCGGGAAGGTTGGTCTGAGCGGCGTCGATCCCCGGTGCTCCGGAAACCTCGACCTGGCGAATCGAGTTGTTGGGAACGAAGATCCAGGTCTCGTGCTCGGGCCAGGGTGCAGCCTGAGCCGGCAGGACCAGTCGTTCCGGCGGGGTGGGGAAGAGGCTACCGAGAATTACCCGGTGCTCCCCCGCGTGGGCATGCAGGACCAGCGTCCCGTCGGGCTCGAATCGGGTCGGGATGGGCGATTCGATGGAAACCGCGCGGCTCTCGGTTAGCGCCGCCCCCAGCAATCGAACCTCGCGCGTCTTGCCCGAGACATGCAACACGAGCTGCGTCTTGACCCCCAGCGGGATCCCGTCGTCGACGCGACGAAACACCTCGAGCTCCACCCGATCCGAGGCGTCCTGCCCGCTGGTGGAACCCGCCTGCAGCCACAGGGCTCCGTTCTCTTCACGCCGCGGGAAATCGATGCTGCGTCCCTCCACCTCCAGGCGCAACAGCCCCACGTTGTTGGGCACGGCCAAGGTCTCCGGTGCCTTCTCCCACACGTAACGACCCACCAGGCGATGGCCTCCAGCAGGCAAACGCACCACCGGCAACCCGTCCTTGGACAGCACCGCCACCGACTTGCCAGCGGCCTCTACCGCCTCTGGCCAGTGCACCTCCGAGCCGGGCAGCGTGACCCATCCGTCGATCTCCAGGAACACCTCGAACGAGAAATCAGCTCCCTCCCTTCCGACCGCGATCGAGAACAGCCCCGGCCAAGAGCACTGCTCCTGTTCACCGAGCTTGGGGCACAGGCCTTCGGTCACCGAATCCTTCACCCAAGGCACCCAGGGGATGAGCTCCTTGGGAACCTCGACGGTGGGCCCCCCGGGCACCAACGATTCCACCGGTTCCGCATGAGCCAGCCGCGCCCCCCATAGCGCCGCGAAGCAACACAGCCAACGAATCAACCACGAACGACCCAGGACCGACGACGCTGTCCGGTGCATGCCCGATACGCTAACCGAATCGGGACCAGGGCAGGGGATTGTTCGGTAAAAGTCGGGAAAACACCCGTCCCCGGCGGCCTTGCACCCCGAGGGGTCCTGGTGGATGCTTTGCTTATCCTTGGCCTTCCGGGTGGCATATCGCTGTGTTCTTGGATTCGTCGCGCTGAGCGCGCTCGGCGCACCCGCTCGTGCCCAGGAGGCCGACCACGGGTTGGTTTCCATCGACTGGCGAGCCCCCTCGGGTTGCCCGGATCGTACCGAGATTGAAGCTGACGTTGTCCGCCTGCTGGGCGAGAGGGCTGTGGGGCGTGCCGGGCTGGAGCCGTTGGCGGTGAGGGCGGACGTTGCCCAGGATGCAGACGGGCGTTGGCGGGTCGTGATCTCGACGCCGACAGGCAGCCGAGGCGGCACCCGTGGGCTCAGTGGAGAGTCCTGCGTGGCGGTGGCTCGGGCCACGGCGTTGATCGTGGGGATGATGATCGATCCTGACGTCGGGATGCGGCTCGACGCACCGAGCCCGCCGAAGCCGGCACCAGCGGCAGCCAGCGAGCGGCCGAGATCCGAACCGGTCAGGGTCCGGCCACCGGAGTCCCAGCCCACCCGACGATGGCAGGGGTTCGTTGCGCCGGTGTTTGCCGTGAGCACGGGGCTCTCACCGAGCTGGCCTCTCGAATTCGGGGCCCGATTGGGGTTGCGCAACCAGGGCTCGGCGGTCGTCCTGCAGGGGCTTCGCTCCCTTCAGACGGTGGCAAGCTCGGACGAGGATCCGGCGCTGCGCGGGCGCTTCTCCCTTTTTTCTCTGGGTGTCGGTTTCTGCCAGACCTGGGGTGAACGGACCGTGGTTTGGGGCGGGTGCGCTGCAATCTCCACCCACCGCCTCCACGCGGAAGGTGATGCAGGGCCGCCGCTTCGAAACCACTCGCGGACCGCCTGGTTCTGGACAGCGAGCGGTGGGGGTCTGTTCGCGCTGCGAGCCAACCGGCATCTTGCCTTTCCGGTCCTCGCCGAACTGCTTCTGCCCACCCGTCAGCCTGAGTTCGAGTTCACTGGAATGGGCGCGGTCTATCGGCCGGCTCGACTGGGCGGGAGACTCTCTCTGGCGGCCGAGCTGGCTTTTCCTTGACGGAATCCGAGACCGCCGGCCACGCCTAGGCTTGTGGCGCCGATGCAGACCCCGTCCGCGAGCCTGGCCGAGCTGGCCCCGGCGGGCCATCGGCCCAGTTTCGACGAGGCCTATGAACAGGGCTTCGCGTTCGTTTGGCGGAACCTGCGCAGGCTCGGGGTTCCCTCGGATCGGCTCGATGACGCGTTTCAGGACGTGTTCGTCGTGGTGCACAGAAAGCTCGCCGAGTTCGAGGGGCGTTCGTCGCTCAATAGTTGGCTCTTCGCCATCGTGGCGCGGGTGTCGAAGGACTATCGGCGCAGTCATCGACGCAAGGGTGCCTTGGTTGCCGGCGCACCGGGTACCGTGGATGCCGAGGCGGTGGCGGCTGATCCGGCGAAGAACCCTGCGGAGCGTGCCGAGCTCACCGAGCGGGTCAATCTGCTCTTCGAGATCTTGGAAGAACTCGACGAAGCCAAGCGCTCGCTTCTGGTGTTGGCCGAGCTCGAGGAAATGACGGCCCCCGAGATGGCGGATGCTCTCGGGATCCCACTCAACACCGTGTACTCTCGGTTGCGTGCGGCACGCCAGGCCTTCGAGGTGGCACTGACACGCCGTCGCGCGCGCGAAAGGAATGGGACGTTATGACTGACCTCAGTCCCGAAGCACGTTCGCTCTTTGCCGCGGAACGGAGCGCGGATCGCCCCAGCCCGAAACAGGCCGAGCGACTGCGACGGGGGGTCGCTCGGCGTCTGGGCTTGGGCGCTTTCGTCGTGGGTTCGGCCAGCCTGAGCGCGGCTGCGTCAACGGCGACGGTCGCCACCGTGGGGGCCAAATCGACGTTGTGGATCGTGGCGATGGTGGGGGCTGGCACCTTGGCAGGAGGGGCGATCACCGGGGCATCCCTGGGGTGGGGCGATTCGGAACCGTCGGCTCCCCTGGCGGTGACGGCCAAGAGCGCTGACTCGCGGAGCAGCTCCTCGTCGGGGCGCGTGGCTCCCCTTGCCCCAGGCGATCTGGCCCCGGTGGGGCGTGCCGAGGGAACGAGCGGCCCGTCGAGCCCGCCTCCAGTTCCACCGAGCGCCGCACGCACCGCTGCGCGTCCCGACGCCCCCGACGACATCGCGGTCCAGGTGGAGCTTCTGCGCCAGAGTCAGCAGGCGCTGCTCCAGGGTCGGCCTGACCGGGCCTTGACCAAGCTTCGCGAACACGAGAGTCGGTTCCCGAACAGCTCGCTGCTCCAGGAGCGTCGAGCGGGACGAGTGTTTGCGCTGTGTGCGCTCGGGCAGCTCGAACAAGGTCGTCGGGAAGCGACGGCCTTCATCAAGCAGTTCCCCCAGTCGCCGCTTCTGGCACGAGTCGAGCAAGCCTGCGAAGGCAAGGCGGGGGCCCAGGGGCCGAGCCGCTGACCATGGGGTTGGGCAGACGGAATCGAGAGGGCCTGGCCACATACACCAGAGACGAAGGAAGCTCCGACGATGAACCACACCGAATTGGGCAAGAACCCGCGACTTTTTATGCTTTCGAGCTTGGCCTGCGCATGGCTCGGATTGGCGGCATGCAGCGATGGAGCCCAGTCCATCGGTGATGGCGAGGCCGGCGCGCCCGTCGGCGGGGTTGCCGAAGCAGGTCAGGCAGGCGAGGTCCAGAGCAATGGGGGCAGTGGCGGTGCCTCGGCCGGCTCCGACGCGGGGGGTACCGTGGGTGGTCTGGGCGGCGCAGCGACGGGCGGTGCGGTCGAGCCGAGTCGTGGTGGTGGGACGGCATTGGGTGGAGGGAGTGGTCAGGGCGGCGCAGCGACGGGTGGTGCGGTCGAGCCGAGCCAGGGTGGTAGCAGCGCGGGCGCGGTCGAGCCGAGCCAGGGTGGCAGCAGCGCGGGCGCGGTCGAACCGACCCAGGGCGGCGCAGCGACGGGCGGTGCGGTCGAGCCGAGTCAGGGTGGCAGCAGCGCGGGCGCGGTCGAGCCGAGCCAGGGTGGTAGCAGTGCGGGCGCGGTCGAGCCGAGCCAGGGCGGCAGTCTGGGCGGGACGGTTGAGCCGCCATCCGGTGGTACCGCGGGCGAGCCTTCGGCAGCAGGCTCAGGCGCCATGGCAGGGGCGACTGGCGGAGACGGGGGTACGGGGGGCTTGGTGGGATACCAGTGCCCGGTTTCGCCGCTCCCCCTTACGTGCGGCGACAGCTTCGCGCACAGCACGGTCGACCAGGGGCATCCCGACCAGTACGGCGCCTACGCCTGTTCGGCACGCGGCTACGATGGACGAGAGAGCGTCTATGCCTTTTCTACGATCGACAATTGCGAAGTCGAGGTGCGGATCGAGGACATGACGGTGGATCTCAACCTGTTCATCGCGCCGGGGTGTGATCCCTCCGCTTGCGACGAGTGCATCCCCGATGACTCTCGCATGGTGATGACAAGCGAGTGTTCGTTCTCTCCCATCTCGGTCCAGGACAGCGAGATCGTCACCTTCGACGCCGCGGCAGGAGAGTCCACGACCGTCATCATCGACGGCTACGACCAAGCCCAGGGCTCCTACACAATCACAGCCGAATGCACCTGCGTCCGGTAGGGATCAGCTTGATGTCAGCGGGTCGCGTCCAATCGACTGCAAAGGCGGTCGTTTCGGTTGCCCGCTCGGCCCGTGTGTGGCAGGTCACCCGGCTGGGCTTCAATCATCATCGTCGACATACCCTCGATACCCCTCCGGATAACATCCGCGCACACCAGAGACGAAGGAAGCTCCGACGATGAACCACACCGAATTGGGCAAGAGCCCGCGACTTTTTATGCTTTCGAGCCTGGCCTGCGCATGGCTTGGATTGGCGGCATGCAGCGATGGAGCCCAGTCCGTCGGTGATGGCGAGGCCGGCTCCGACGCGGGGGGTACGGTGGGTGGTCTGGGCGGCGCAGCGACGGGCGGCGCGGGCGAGCCTTCGGCAGCAGGTTCAGGGGACGGGGGTACGGGGGGCTTGGGGGGAACCCAGTGCCCGGTTTCGCCGCTCCCCCTTACGTGCGGCGACCGCTTCGCGCACAGCACGATCGACCAGGGGCATCCCGACCAGTACGGCGCCTACGCCTGTTCGGCACGCGGCTACGACGGACGAGAGAGCGTCTATGCCTTTTCTACGCTCGACCATTGCCAAGTCGAGGTGCGGATCGAGGACATGGCGGTGGATCTCAACCTGTTCATCGCGCCGGGGTGTGATCCCTCCGCTTGTTCCGAGTGCATCCCCGATGACTCTCGCATGGTGATGACAACCAGGTGTTCGTTCTCTCCCATCCCGGCCCAGGACAGCGAGATCGTCACCTTCGACGCCGTGGCAGGAGAGTCCACGACCGTCATCATCGACGGCTACGACCAAGCCCAGGGCTCCTACACAATCACAGCCGAATGCACCTGCGCGCGGTAGGGGGCGACGCCCCGACCCTACGCCTCGTTCCCGTCGAACGGACCGGCCACAATGACCTGCACGCCCGCTGCTGTCTCCAGCACGAGATACACGCCACCCGAGTATTCCGTGGAGGTACTGGGGTAGATGGTGAGGTAGCCGTCGATCAGCGTCAACGGGAACGCCTGGGCCGATATGTAGGAAGCCCGATAGGCCTCGATACTGAAGGGAGGATCGCTGGAGGGCAGGTGGAAGGTTTGCACCTCTTCCATGCCGAGCAGCACGTAGTCCTGTGTCTCGATGCTCAGGTTGACGAAATGCTCTTCGTCCTCAATGGCTGGATCGTCAAAATCCCAGTGGAAGCTGAAGACGACTCGGCCGGAGCTCGGGGCCCAGCTCGATCCGGTGCCAAACTCGACGTTGGCTGGATCTCGCTGCACGCCGTCGGTCTCCATGATGACCGGAGGCACCACGCACACGCAGGTTCCGCAGCCCTGCGCGTCTTCGAGGTATCCCAACGGACAATCCTCACAGTCGAGGTCAGGACACTGGACACCACCCCCGCCAGCCGTGCCGCTGCCCGCCGAGCCCGATGTGCCGCCCGCTTCAGCACCCGCCGCGCCCGACGCGCCGCCCTGCGCATCTCCCGCGGTGCCTGCCGGCTCATCCGTGGCTCCGCCACTCGGCTCGACCGCCCCCCCACCGGCTTGGTCGAGCAAGCCCGCGCCACCGGCCTGGTTTGAGTTCGATTCTCCGCCGCACGCTCCGCACAGAGCGGCAACCACCGCAAGGTAGAAAGTCGTTCGAGACATCCCGCGCCAGTTTCGCACGCCCTCGTCCAGCAAAAGTCACTCTGGCGCGTCGTACAGCAGGCGCGGTTCACGGCAGGGAATGGCCGGGCGAACCGCCGGTGCCTTTCAGTGACGGTGCCACGAACGCTGGCGAAAGGATCAATCGAATCGGTAGGCGGCGAGCCAAGGCCCCCGCCTCGTCATTGCGCAGGCGCAGGTGGCGGTGTGTTCCCCGCAGCCAACGTCGGGGCGCACGAACCAGACCACCATGCACGCCCCGTGACGTTCCGCCAAGGCGTCGCGTTCACGGGTGCTGCAGGGGCCAGAGCTCGGAAGCTCCGTTGCTCGAGTTCGAACGAACCCCGAGCTTACGGCGTCGGTCCGGCGACGTTTCTTTGAGCTTTCCGGGCTGCCTCGGAACACCCACACTGAGTCCGGGCTCCATCCTGGAGCCGGCCCCTGGGAACGGGGGCCTTGGCCCTTGGTTCTTGTGCGTTGGAGACAACCGTGTCGCTCATTGCTTTCCCATTGCGGTGTAAATCAACACTTGGGCTCGGCGCCTCAGTGCTGCTGGCCAGTATCCTTTCGGGTTGTTCCGGCGATTCGGGCGGGGAAGCGGGCGATACAACGGCTGGGACGTCCGTTGGGGGAGGAGCTGCTGCACTGGGGGGTGCGGCACAGACCACCGCGGGAGTAGCCGGGATCGCGGGAGTGGCGCCCCCGGGATCTGGGGGAGCAATCGAGCGCGGCGGCGCCACTGGCTCCGGAGGCGCGAACGGGCAGGGTGGGGCTACGGAGAGTGGTGGAGCGACGGGCCAGGGCGGCGCCGTCGGTCAGGGTGGAGCGATGGGCCAAGGCGGTGCCATCGGTCAAGGTGGCCAGCCCGGCCAGGGCGGTGCCATCGGTCAAGGTGGGCAGCCCGGCCAGGGCGGTGCCCCCGGTGAGGGGGGGGCTCCCGGTGAAGGTGGCTTCTCGTTATGGCAGGGTGGAAGCTCTGGCGAGGCAGGCGTCCCTGGTGAGGGTGGTTTCTCGTTCGGACGGGGTGGGACTCCTGGCGAGGGAGGCGCCCCGGGTGAGGGTGGCTTCTCGTTCGGACAGGGTGGGACCCCTGGTGAGGGTGGTGCCCCGGGTGAAGGCGGCGCGGGCACCGGTGGTTCGGGGGGTGCCCTCGATCTCCCGCTCTTCAGCTTCTTCGTGACCAGCCTCGAAGGGCTACAGGATCTGTCCGGTAGCGACACTGGGTTTGGGGGCGATCTGCGTTACGGCGAGGCAGACGGTCTTGCTGGTGCAGACAAGATCTGCGCCGAGCTGGCGGAGCGATCCATGGAAGGTGCGGGGGCCAAGGGATGGGTGGCGTTCCTGAGTACGTCGACTGGTCCCAACGGACAGCCCGTGAATGCCATCGAGCGCATCGGCCAGGGTCCCTGGTACGATCGCCTGGGAAGGACGGTCGCCACCGGCCTCGATGGTCTGCGCGGTGAGCGACCCGATGGAGATGCGGCGATCGTCGATGATCTCCCCAACGAGAACGGCGAGCCAAACCATAGCCCTGGCGGAGTCGAGGTCGACAACCACGACACCATCACTGCCTCCGACGAAAACGGGAACTATGACGGTGGGGACACGTGTAGCGACTGGACCTCGACACAGAGCAGTGGGACGACGGAGCCGGGGCCCGGTTTCGGTGGCGGCTCGGGACCGATGGCAGGCCACTCCTGGCCGGCCTTCAGTGGTCAACACTGGATCGCGGCGCACAACGTTCCAGGTTGCACACCCAGCGTGGCAACCGGCCAAGGCACGTTCGGCGGCGACGGGATCGGGGATTCTGGTGGCTACGGAGGCTTCTACTGCTTCGCGCTGATGCCCTGAGCCGCCTTAGCCAATCGCAAGCCCCGTTGTGCAGGCTTGTTCCCGGCCCCCAGGCGTGGGATCATGGCGCATGGGCAGATTCACGGGTGGTTCGCTGCTTCGGCTGTCTTGGCTGCTATTGGTGTTCGCGGGTTGTGGCGGTGAGTCCAACGGCGAGAACTGCACGCCGGGCACCGAGGGCTGCCCGTGTCAGGAGCAGAACGTCTGCGACAATGGGCTCGATTGCCGCAGCTCGCGCTGTGTCGATCTGGGGACCGGCGGCGTAGCCGGCGAATCAGAGCCGGGTGGCAGCGGTGAGGCGGGCGAACCGGAAGGTGGGACCGCTGGCGAGCCTGTCGTCGAGCGTGGGGGAACTGGAACCGGCGGACGCGACATCGAACGGGGGGGGAGCGGCAACGCCGGTCTGGGTGGCGCTGCGGGAGGGGCGGCGGGCGCGGGCACTGGCGGCATGCCAACGGGCGGCATGCAGTCCGGTGGTGCTGAGTTTGGCGGTAGCCCCACCGCGGGCGCCCTGTCCTGGGGTGGCGGGGATCCGGGTTGCAGCGCGATCTGCACAGAGGTTACCACCAGCGGTATGCAACCTGGGTGCGGCGACGGCGTGGTCGCCGGTAGCGAGGCCTGTGACGACGGCAACACGCTGGCTGGAGATGGGTGCAACGGGCGATGCTACGTCGAGCCTAACTGGACTTGCGACACATCAGCAGCGCCCAGCATCTGCCAATCCGTCTTCGCGTGCGGCAATGGGGTACTGGAGCCAGGCGAGGTTTGTGACGATGGCAACGTCGATGGTGGCGTGGAGGGGGTGGATGGCTGCAGTTCGGACTGCACCGTTCAGAACGCCAGCTTCACCTGTGTCACCGCCGGGGAACCCTGCGTGGAGTTGTATCCGTGCGGGGACGGCCGCGTCAATGGCTCGGAGGAGTGTGACGAAGGTTCGGCCTCGTCCACCGGGGGGTGCATTGGCTGTCGCGTCCAACCCGGCTGGGCCTGCAAGATCCCGGGCGAGTCCTGCGAACCCGCCGAGTACTGCGGTGACGGGAGGATCAGCGTCGCCCGTGGCGAGGTCTGCGATGATCTGAACGCCGATGACGGCGACGGCTGTTCCGCCGACTGTCGGGTCATTGAGGCAAACTACGTCTGCCCGTTGCCCGGCGAACCTTGCCAACGCGTCAATAATTGTGGTGACGGAATCCTGCGCGGTGGCGAGGAATGTGACGACGGCAACGACAGCGATCCCGAGGACGGTTGCGACGAATGCCGGCTCCAGGAGGGGTGGGATTGCCGATTCCCGGGGGCCCCTTGCCGGCCGCGCTGTGGAGACAACCAGATGGTAGGGACGGAGGCCTGCGACGACGGTAATCGAGAGGATGGGGACGGTTGCGGCGCCGGCTGCCAGCTAGATCTTCCCGGCGAGGCCACCTGCGGCAATGGGATCATCGAGATGGGGGAGCTTTGCGACGACGGGGATGCAAACGGGTTCGACTATGGTGTCTGGTGCCTGCACGATTGCTCGGAGGGCCCGAACTGCGGGGACCATGTCCTGCAACCCGACTACGAAACGTGCGACAATGGACTGAACAACAGCAGCTACGGCGCGACGGAGGCTGACGCCTGTGGCCCCAACTGCCGTCCTCCGGGCCGTTGCGGCGACGGGATTGTCGATACCGACTACGGTGAACGCTGCGACGACGGTGACGGAACCAACGGCACCGGCGATGATGGCTTCATCAATGACGGGCGTTACAACGGTTGCACCGAGACCTGCCAGCGCGCCGGCTTCTGCGGGGACGACCAGGTTCAAGCGGAGGACGGAGAAACCTGCGACGACAGCATCAACGACGGTACGTACGGGCATTGTGACGAGGATTGCCAGTACGGGCCCCGTTGCGGCGACGGCGTAACAGACGACCAGTTCGGCGAGACCTGCGATGACGGCAACACCGAGTCGGGGGACGGATGCAGCGTCCGGTGCGGCGATGAAAGCATCTGTGGTGACGCAATGGTCCTGGGCGACGAACGATGCGACGACGGCACGAACGATGGCGGCTATGGCGAGTGCGCCCCCGGCTGTCGCTTTGGCCCCCGCTGCGGTGATGGTGTTCGCCAAGAGGAATACGAGGAATGCGACGATGGAGTGAACGACGGCCTCTATGGCGGGTGCGGTCCCCTGTGTACGCTCGCGCCCTTCTGCGGCGACGGCCTGGTGGATCGGGAGTTCGAGGCGTGCGATCTGGGATCGTGACGCTCGCCCAGGTCCGTTCTTGCGGGAACAATACAATCCAAATGGACGAGTGATTGAAAGGCGGGGCCTTTGGCATCTAGCAGAGCATCAGGTTGGACCGAGGGCTCGTCTGAGCGGTCCCCGATGTTGCCATGAGGCTCCGATGAACGATCCATTCCGCCGCCGTCCAGCCCTTATCGCGGTCTTGGCCCTGGTCGTCGCGTGCTCCACGAGCCAGGAGAAACCCGAGGGCTCCGAGGACGGGGGCAGCCTGTTGGGTGGTGGAACGAACGACGTTTCCGGTGGCGATTCGGCTTGGGTTGGTGGTCGATCCGGCGCAGCCACGGGGGGTGCGGAGCGCGGCGGGGCAGCTGGGGGCGGAACCAGTCCCGCGGGAGGTGTGCCCGGACTGGGCGGCAACTCGAGCAGCGGCGGTTCACCCAACACGAGCGGCGGCGCCGCGACTCGGGGTGGCAGCCCCGGCGTCGGCGGGAGCACCGCGGGCGGACGTCCCGGCAACGGTGGGAACACGAGTTGGGGCGGCAGTCCATCCGGTGGCAGTCCCGGTGACGGTGGAGCAGTCGCCCTGGCAGGCAGCCCCGGTGACGGTGGTACCATCGAGCTGGGTGGCGATTTCGGCGAAGGTGGTATCGCTCAACCAGGTGGTAGCCCAGGCCAAGGTGGTGTCGTGGGTTCCGGCGGCAGCCTGGATCAGGGCGGCGCTGGGGAATGCGTCGAGACCAACTGCGGCACGCACAAATGGGCTTGCTGGCCCATGCCCAATCCCGCGAGCAGCTCCGACACGGTCCCCCATCACGCTCGCTACACCGATCGAGGAGATGGAACCGTCAAGGACGAGATTACCTGCCTGGTGTGGGAGAAGACCAATCCCGGCAACGTGGGTAACTGGCAGGCCAACTTCGAGCGCTGTGCGGAGCTCGCCGCCCTGGGATTCGCTGGTTACAGCGACTGGCGGTTACCCACGCGCATCGAGATGGCCAGCATCAGCGACGTGACTCTGGGCAGTACCGGGTACCCGAGCGTCTTTGATACCACGACCGGCTACTATGTTACCGGTTCCTTCTGGTACAAGACCATCCTGACCGATGGGGAGGAAGACCGGGTGTGGGGATACGGCACCAATGGCTTCACCAGCAACGCCATCGTGCGCAGCGACGACGGTCTGGTGGCGCGCTGCGTGCGGGGCAATGGTACCGGCGAGGGTGCCAACGACTACGCCGTCGAACCGCCGGAGCATTACAGCCTCGGTACCGACACCGTCACCGACAACACCACCGGGCTGACCTGGCAACGGGGGCGCTCGCCGAGTATGATGGCCTTCGATGAAGCGCCTGGATACTGCGCGGGCCTGAGTCTCGATGGCCTGGATGGATGGCGGGTACCGACGCTCAACGAGCTGGCTACCACCGTGAACGAGGCGAAGGTGGGCGGGGCCATCGTCGAGGAAGCCTTCCCCGACAACCCCAACGGCTGCAAGAAGCCTGAGTTCTGGTTCTGGGCAGCCGAGGCCTCCCTGGTGGGAGGCGAGGGTTGGGGTCTGAGCTACTGCGATGGCTTCACCGGCTGGAACGCGGGGGCCGACGGCGACTGGAATTACTTCCCCACCGCCAACGTGCGGTGCGTCCGGTAGCCCGGCGCGAGCTCCCGTGCAGCGTCCCTTACGGTGGAGCGACGCTACTTCTTCTTGGCCTTGATGGGCTTGGTGGCCTTGGTTCCACCCTTGGGGCGCTCGTCAGGCGTCAGATCCTTGTTCTGCCAGTAGACATCGGTCGTCTTCTCGCTGGCATCGGCGAAGCCCACGACCTGCATCTCCGCCTCGATGGCGGCAGTGCCCTCCGGCACGTGCTTGGCCTTGACACAGGAGAAGGTGATGTTTGCAGTCTCGTCAGGCTTCATCACACCGGCGAACATGTTGCCGGAACAGCTGTGAAACGGCTTCGGCTTGGCTTCCGGATCCTTGCTGGTGACGGGGACCTCCAGCTGCTTGCCCTTCTTGTCGTAGAAGTAGACGCCAATCTTTCCGTACAGGATGGTCTTGGGGGAGACGTTCTTGACGCGGAAGGAGGGGCCTTCATCGCTGGTCTTCCCGGTCCAGGTGACCTCCATCATTCTGGAGGGTCCAGTGGCCTGACAGGGACTGCTGAACGAGCCCTCACCGGTCGAGCCCTCCGGGCACTCCACCGGGGGCGGCTTGGGTGTGGGAGTCGGTGTTGGGGTCGGTGTGGGTGCAGGGGCCGCAGCGGAGGGCTTGGGCTTAGATTCGGCTTCGGGCTTCTTCTCTTCTTCGCAACCGGAGACGAAGGCCAAGAGAGCAGCTGCCAACCAGATCGAACAGCGACGGGTATTGGTATGCATCGATGGGCTCGTTCGCATTGCTTGCGCACCTTGCGCACCTTGCGCACCTTGCGCACCTTGCGCACCTTGCGCAGGACCGAGGGATCTTACTCCAGCTCCGGGCGGCGAATCAACGGGGCGCAAGGCGGCTTGGTTTTTCCAGGGCTACCCTGACGGTCGTCCTTGGGCGGCGGGTCTTCGGCTCAGCGCGGGAGGGCTTGGCTGGCGGCGGCCTCGACGAGTGCGGTGGCTTTCTCGAGCGTGCGCTGGCCGCGTTGAGTGAGGATGACCCGCCAACGGCGGCCGTCGACTCCGTCAACTCCCCGGTCCAGCAGGCCGCGGGAGTCGAGTTTGCGGATCAGTGTGGAGGTGGTGGCCTGATCGAGGCCGGCGCATTCCGCGATGGCGAATTGTGCGACGGCGTCACCCTCTTCGCGAATGGCACGGGCAGTCGAGGCCAGGACCAGGTACTGGGTGTGGGTTAGCCCCAAGGGGCGCAGGGCGGCATCGATGGCGCGTTGCCAGTGCATCGCGGCGTGCCAGAGGGCAAAACCGCGCACCACGGCGGAGGAGTCGTTGCGAGTCACGAGAATCAATTAGCATACATAGGGAATACCTGCGACCCGGAACCCCACCGCCGCGCCCCGGACGCGCCCGTGCGCCCTGGACCCCCCGTGCCGTGCCCCCGGACGCGCCCGTGCGCCCTGGACCCCCCGTGCCGCGCCCCGGGCGCGTCCGTGCGCCCCCGGACGCGCCCGGGCGCCCCAGCCAGCGGGCTTACCGTCGCTTGGTCGAGGCGACGATTGGCCAATCCAGCGTCCGGGTGGCGGGCGTGGTTAGGCGCTGTGCTTGCGTGCGCAGGGTGTCACCCAGCTCGCGTTCCAGGCGACCCCGGGTCTCGGCCTGAAGGCGGGAACGAATGGGGGCTTCGGTCACGTCATTCTGGGCGGACACATCGACGGCGCAGAGGGCCTGTCGAGTTTCGGTGTCCAAGAGCACGAAACGGGCCTGGAGCTTCCCCTTGAGCCACTCGCGACGGAGCTTACCCACCCGCTGGATGAGGGAGGGGCCCTGGTAGGAAGAGACATAGAAGATCCCCAGGTAACGTTGGTCGCGCAGGCGCTCCCACTCAAGTGCGCCCGGCTGGGGCAGGGAGTCGGCTCGGCTCTGGTTCCAGCGTTCCGACCCCCGCTGCCCAGGGGCTTCGGTCATTTCCGCCAGATCGGCGGTGGCTGCCGTTTCCCCGGTTTCCAGCCGCTCCGAAACCCGACTGGGGATCAGCTGTTTGGGCCTGATTCGGACATCCACGCTGACCAGGGCCAGCCGTCGGGCATCCGCGCTGTCGGCGGGTAGGGTCCCGAGGGTCTGACAGCTGGGCAGCGCAGTCGGTTCTGGTGGGGGCTGGAACTTGGTTTGCAGTCTTCGCGCCAGGTCGCGACGCGGGTTGGGGGCGATCTTCGCCGCGGAAGGGGGAGCGGCCGGTTGTGGAACCGGCGCGGACAGCTCGAAGGGATCCGACGACAGCCTGTCGCAGCTCCATCCCCCGAGCGCCAACCAGGCAAGAACGGCCCAAAGGTTCCGGGAAGAGGGCCTAGGAATCACCAATCGCATACAGATACCCCTCCTCGGACCCCTGAAGCAGGGTGCCGTCGCCAGCCACCGCGGTCGGTGAAGAGAGGGCATGGACCGGTGCCTCCCAGGAGCAATTGTCCTCGGACCCGAGGGGTAGAGATTGGCCGATTCGTGTCGAATCACCAAGATAGAGCTGCCACAGCGAACGCCCCCAGGTTGGTTCGACGGCGAACAGTGTCCCTCCGTAACGGGGAACGTACACCAGCTCCGCGCTGGTGGCGGGCGAGGCCCACTGGGGAAAGCTGCAGAACTCGACGGTCTGCCGGAAGGTCATCCTTCCCGTGCGAGCGTCGATGCCCACCACATCGCCCGAGTAGGGCTCGGCGTAGACCAGGATCCCCTTGAGCAGAGCGGGCGTAGACCGAATATTCCCGAAGGACCAGTCACCCTCCGCCTGGGCGCGCCAACGCAGTGAACCGTCGCGTTTTTCAAGGGCCATCAGGGCGGGCACCGACCGATAATAGGTGTCGCGAATGAAGGGGAAGATCACCAGATCCTCGAAGAGCACTGGCACCGAATACACCGGCGCTGGCTCGAACTCCCTCCCATCGAAGGATATTCGCGTGAGAGCCGCCTGCCACAGCAACTTGCCAGTGGAGGGATCGAGGGCCGTCGCCTTCCCCGTCTCAGTCGCCACGTACAGGGCATGTTCATCGGCCGCGGCACCGCCGCGGACAGGACCCCGCAGCGCGCGCTGCCACTGGGGTTTGCCCGTGTCCGCATCGTAGCAGCGGACTGTCCCCGCCGCGTCCACCACCACCACCGTCTTTCCCAGGAGCAGGGGATGAGAGTACATCTTGCCGGTGCCGCGCCGCTTCCACATCTCCCGGCCCGTTTGGCGATCCAACGCGTGCAGATGCCCGTCATCACTGGTCACGAACACGAATCGTTCGGTGACGGCCGCCCCGTTGGCGTCCTTGGGCAATCGGTGATGCCATAGCTCGTTGCCAGTCCCAAGAGCGAGCGCGTACACGCCATCCTCGGGGTCGGATTTGTTGTGCACCCGACCCGAGCTCGGGACATAAATCCGATCCTGCATCACGACGGGCGAGTTGAGCCAGGACTGGATCCCCACCCGCGTCTTCCATTTCACCACGGGCCGACTGATGCTTCGAACGCCGTTGGTTCCGGTACGCGCCGGGTTGGCGTGGAAGCTGGGCCAATCCCCGGGCACCAGTTGGGGGTCGGCCGCGCCCGACGCCCCATCAGGCTCGACGGATCTGGGGGTCGAGGCCCCGTCTGCGGCCAGGACCTGTCCACCCGGCATGGCCGACTGACTGCCGGTGGGTTGGTTCGGCGCAAGGACGAAAGGGGGCAGAACGGTCGAGCCCGGTGCTGCCGCTTCTGTGTTCAGACACGGCGCGGGCGCTGGATTCGGTTTCGTCGATCCACAGCCGAACAGCCACACCCAGCAGCAGCCAAGCGACCCGAGCCACGCCGGGACACGGCCGATTGCTCCGAGGTGTCTCGTGCTCATGGAGCGTAAGCGAGCATCTTGTGTGCGTTACGTCAAGTCGGAACGGTTCCGTTGGGCTCGCGTCACCCGGGCGCGGCATGAAGAGCGGCCGAACGCTAAGGTTCGCTTGCGCCTGGTCTCAATGCAGCAGTGTGGCAAGGCGGCGCACCGTGGTGGCCAGTGGCCCCCACCAAACCCCCAAGAGCAGCGTCGGAACGGCGAAGGCGGTCACCAAGGCAGTCGAGGCCGCCCCCACCTGCAACCGCACCGTCGCGTCCCCCGGCTTCTCCAGGTACATCGCCTTGACGATCCGCGCGTAGAAATAGAGGGAAACAGCCGAGTTCAACACGCCGGCCAGGGCCAGCCCGTAGAACAGGGGTGAGCGCGCCTCGAGCAGGGCGGCGAACAGGTAGAATTTCCCCACGAACCCCGCGAACGGCGGCAGCCCGGTGAGGGAAAACAAGAAGATGGACAGCGCCACGGCCAGAACCGGACTCTTGCTGCCCAGGCCCCGGTAATCGTCGACGGATTCGGCGCCCGCCTGGTCCTTCAAGATGCTGACCACGGCAAAGGCCCCAAAATTCATCAAAAAGTAGACCGCGAGATAGAACATGACGGCGCGAACCGCCTGCCCGGAACCGACGGCAACTCCCATCAACAGGTAGCCAGCGTGCGCGATACTGGAGTAAGCGAGCAGACGCTTGACGTTGTTCTGGGGGATGGCCACCAGGTTTCCCAACGTCATGGTCGCCACGGACACGATGGCCAACAGGCTTGCCCAGGGCCAGGAACCAGCGCCCGGCGTGCTGCCGTCCAGGGCGAAGCCCACCACCAGGAACCGCAGCAGCGCCGCCATTCCCCCGGCCTTAGGCGCCACGGAGAGGAACGCGACGAACGGCGTGGGTGCGCCCTGATACACGTCCGGGCACCACATGTGAAAGGGCACGGCTGCGATCTTGTAGCCGTACCCAATCAGGGTCATGCCAAAGGCCATGACCGTGACCAGGCGTGCGGCGGGCAGTTGGGCGGGGCCCGAGAGCAGGAACCCGGCCACGTCCGAGAGCGCCAGGCTGTGGGTCAATCCGTAAAGGAGTGACATGCCGTACAGCATCAACCCTGATGCCACCCCGCCGTAGACCACGTATTTCAGGGCGGCCTCGCTGGACTGCCGATCATTGCGTCGGAATCCGGCCAGCACGTAGGAGGGTACCGAGACCAACTCCAGGGCCAGATAGATCATCAGCAGGTTCTGCGCGGCCCCCAGGAACATCAGGCCCAAGACGATACTGAGCAGGAGCACCAGATACTCGCCAAGTCGCTCGATATCGAGTTCAGCGGAAAGACCGCACAGGGCCACCCCCGAGAGTCCGACCGCGAGGAACAGGCCTCGGAAGAAGTGAGAAGGCCCGTCCACGGCCAGCATCCCGGAGAACAGAGCGCGGTGTTCGGGAGCTGCCAGACATAGCGCAACCAGGCCCAGGATCAGGCCGACGCTGCTCAAGCCCACCAACCAGAACCGTCGCGTCGCCCAGGGGGCTCTGCGAGCTCCGAGCAGCAGCACCACCAAGAGAGTGATGCTGACGCAGGCCTCGGGCAGGAGCGCCAACAGGTCGCTCTTCATCCGAGGCCTCCGCTCAGGGCGAACTGCAGGAGCTTGCGCACCGAGGTGTCCATCAGGTCAAACACCGGCATCGGGTACACGCCCAGAAACACCGTGACCGCAGCCAGGGGATACAGGGTCAGGCGTTCGCGCCAGTTGACGTCGGATAGCTCACCCCAGCGGCTATTGAGCGGGCCCAGGAACATCCTTTGCAGCGTCCATAGATAGTAGCCGGCGGTGATGACGATCGTGGGCACCGCTGCCACCACATACCAGCGGAAGGTCGGGTCGGACGCCCCGAACCCGCCCAGAAAGACCAGTACCTCCCCCACGAAACCCGCCAGACCCGGCAACCCCAGCGAGGCCATGAAAGCGAGCCCGACCAGGCCCGTGTACTCGGGGAGGCGATGGGCTAGGCCACCAAAGACCTGAATCTCTCGGGTGTGGGCGCGATCGTAGATGACCCCGGCCAAGAGGAACAGCATGGGCGAGACGATGCCGTGGGACACCATCTGGAACATGGAACCCGATAGACCCTGGGGTGTGAGGGCAGCCAGTCCCAGCAGGCAATATCCCATGTGGCTGACCGAGGAATAGGCGATGAGCTTCTTGAGGTCGCGCTGGGCGAGGCAAACGAACGCCGCATAGACGATGTTGATGACCCCCAACACCGCCAGGATCGACGCGGCCGTCACCAAGGCATCGGCGAAGAGCTGGAGGTTGAAGCGTAGGATGCCGTACATCCCTGTCTTGAGCAGGATCCCCGCCAGGATCACCGAGATGGGTGTGGGGGCATCGACGTGGGCATCCGGCAGCCAGGTGTGGAACGGGAACACCGGGATCTTGATGGCGAAGCCCACGAACAAAGCCCAGAAGACCAGCTTGCTGAAGCTCAACCCGAGTATCGGCTCGGCATGGGAGAAGACCCCCTGTTGGGCCATTCGCGTCAGCTGCGGCAGGTTGAAGGTATGCGACGTGACGGTGCCATCCACCAGCTGACCCGGTCCGGACTGGTAGTAGATGGCAATCAGCGCCAGCAGCATCAGTACCGAGCCGGCCAGCGTGTAGAGGAAGAACTTGATCGCGGCGTACGGCCCCCCTCGAACTCGCCCGGCTTCGTCGGTGCGGGGTGGGGCGCCCCAGATGCCGATCAAGAAGTACATCGGCAACAGCATCACCTCCCAGAACACGTAGAACAGGAAGAAATCCTGGGCCGCGAAGGTGCCGAGTACACCGGTCTCCAACAACAGCAGCAGGATCACGTAGCCCGGTACGCGTCGCTTGGAGAAATGGGGATGGTGTTCGTCGTCCAGCTTGCCCCACCAGGGCAGGGAAGCCACCATGGCTGCCGAGAAGACGATCGCGGTCAGGATGATCAGAGCGACCGAGATGCCGTCGGTACCCACGAAGTATTCGACGTTGAAGTCCCGGATCCAGATGCGACGGTGCACGAACTGCAGCCCGGAACGATGACCGTCGAATCCGCGCCACAACACGATGGCCAACCCGCTGACGGCCGTGGTCACCGCCAAACCCACCCATCGGCAGCATTGATCGACGCTGTGCTGCGACCAACGAGCGAAGGGTCGAAGGGCGAGCAGAAGCAGCACCAGACCGATGCCGAACATCGGCAGGAAAATCATGAAGCTCAACAGCGAGCTCGTGGTGAAGTAGGGCATCAATCAGTCTCCGAGGTCACCAGGGAATCACCGCAGCCAGGAGCACCAGCAGCACCGAACCGGCCACCAATCCCATGAGATAAGTCTGGATTCGTCCGGTCTGCAGGAGCCGAAGCCCGCGACCCAACGTGATGACGGTGTCACCAACGCGATTCACCAGGCCATCCACCAACCATCGATCCAGAAAACCTTGCAGCGTGCCGCACAGACGTCCCAGCCAGCCCACCGCGTTGACCACTCCATCCACCAGCCGGGAGTCGAGCCAGGCCAATAGCCGTGCCAGATCGATGGCCCGACGCCGGATCGCGTGGTCGTACAGCTCGTCGATGTAATACTTGCGATAGACCAGCTGGTGTGCCCGGCGCAGCAACGGGCGCGAGCTCTCGGCCAGCTGCGCGGGCAGCGGGTTTTTGCCGTCCCGGTACAACCAACGTGCCACCAACAGGCCCGTGATGGCCAGCAGGACCGAGAGCCCCATCAGACCCCACTCTGCTGTGTGACCATGGCCGGCTCGCTGCAAGTCATGGTGTGAAGAGGCGAAGACGGGCTCCAGCCAGTTCTCGAAGAAGTTGGGGAGATGCCAGAGCTCGGGCAGCCCGAGGAGCCCCCCCACCGTCGCCAGGCCACCCAGAATCACCAGGGGCACGGTCATGGTCCGTGGTGACTCGGTGGGGACATGGGCACCATGCCCCGACTCGTGGGAACCTCCGCCCTCCTCGGCATGGGTGTGGCCACGGTAGGCTCCACTGAACGTCATGTAATAGGAGCGAAACACATAGTAGGAGGTACATCCTGCGGCGAGCGTGGTCAGGGCCCAGGGCAACAGACCCCCACCCGGCAGCAGGAGATTGCCGGTGTCGAAAATCTGCCAGAGGATCTCGTCCTTGGAGAAGAACCCGGAGAAGAGGGGAAACCCGGCGATGGCCAGACAGGAAGCGAGGTAGGTCAGCGCCGTAATGGGCATCAGCCGCCTGAGCCCACCCATGGCCCGCATGTCTTGCTCGTGGTGACATCCGAGGATCACGCTTCCGGAACCAAGGAACAGACAGGCCTTGAACAAGGCGTGGGTCACCAAGTGGAAGATGGCCACCCAGTAGGCACCGGCCCCCAATGCCACGAACATGAAGCCCAGCTGGCTCACCGTGGAATAGGCCAGGACCTTCTTGATGTCGTGTTGGAACAGGCCGATGGTGGCGGCGAACAGCGCGGTGAGCGAGCCGACCACGGCCACCACCGTCATGGCCAAGGGACTCAGCGCGTACACAAAATGCATTCGGGCCAAGAGGTACACGCCAGCGGTCACCATGGTGGCGGCGTGAATGAGGGCTGAGACCGGGGTGGGACCTGCCATGGCGTCCGGGAGCCAAACATGCAGCGGCAGCTGGGCGGACTTGCCCATGGCCCCCAAGAACAGCAGCAGGCCGACGGCCGTGGTCGTGCCCACACCCAGCCACGGCTCGGCCGCCAGTCCCTCGCGGACCTCAGGTCGGGAAAACAGGGACTCGAGCTCCCCATAGCGGAGAGACGGGTTCTCGGTGACCAGGGCCAGGGTCGAAAGCAGCAGTCCCATGCCCAGGATGAACCCAGCGTCGCCGATCCGGTTGACCACGAAGGCCTTCATGCCGGCCTTGGCCTTCTCGAGGTCCGCATACCAGAAGCCAATCAAGAGATAAGAACAGAGCCCAACCCCTTCCCACCCCACGAAGGTCAACACCAGGTTGTCCCCCAGGACCAGGACGAGCATGAAGAAAAGGAACAGGTTCAGGTAGGAGAAGAAGCGCGAGATGCCGGGATCGCCTCGCATGTATCCGATCGAGTAAAGGTGGATGAGGCTCCCCACGAACGTCACGACCACGCACATCACGGCTGAGAGGTGGTCGAAGCAGAAGGCCATGTCGACCTGCAGCGAACCGACCCGAAACCAGGTCCACAACCGTTGATAGAGCGACGCCTCCGGGCTCCCGGCCAGGAGCTGAGCGAGGCCCACTAGCACCACGGCGAACGAGCCGAAAGGAAGCACGACCGTAGGGACGTACACGGCTGGGTGGCCCCAACGACGTTCAATCCGGGAACCGAAGAGCCCCGCGTACAGGGCTCCCAAGAGCGGCAGCACCGGGATCAGGAAAAGCAGGGGGAATGGGACGAGAGTCATGCAACAGTACCGCCGGTAGCAGCTCGACGGGGAAGGGACGATCGGGTTTTGGTCCAGGATCCTTGGGGTTATTGGCGGAGCTCGGAGGCCGAGGTGGTGTCGGTCGAACGCAGCGTACGGTAGAGATGGAGCACGATGGCGAGGGCAACGACGGCTTCGGCTGCCGCCAGCACGATCCCGAAGACGCCGAAGACATGGCCGGAAACGTCACCCGTCGCGTAACGAGCGAAGGCGACCAGGTTGACAATGGCAGCATTGAGGATGAGTTCAACTCCCATCAGGATGGCCACCGCGTTACGTCGAGTCATGACCGTGTACAGCCCGCAGCCGAGCAGCAGGACCGACACCACCAGATAGTGAGTTAGGCCTATGTGCATCATCGGTCTGGGCTTTCTTCTTGGGGGATCGCCCGGTCGGCGACCGAAGATCCAGACACGTCGTGGCCTGTGGAACCGTCCGCGACGCTTTGGGTGGGTGCAGCAACCGGGGGGCGGGACGATTGGCGGCGCGAAGAAGGGGGAGGGGAGCCGTCGTGACGTGCCGTGATGGGTCCTCGGGCCAGGGTGACGCCGCCCACCAGGGCCGCCAGGAGAAGCACACTGACCACCTCGAAGGGTAGGACATAGGCGGAGAGCAGGGCCTCGCCGATCCGGGCGGTGGTGGGGACCGCGGCCGGAGACGACCACATCGGCGGGATATGGGGAACGGCCCACAACAGCGGCCCACAGATGACCAGCGCAACCAACAAGGCGCGGCGCGCGAACACGGAGGGATTGGACACCTCGGCCGCGCTGATGCGAGCCGTGAGCATCACCGCAAAAAGAATCACGACCAGGATCCCGCCCACGTAGACCAAGAGCTGCACGACGGCCAGGAAATCTGCTGCCAGCAGCACGTACAGACCCGCCACACCCAAGAAGGACGCCAGGAGCGCGAAGGCTGCCCGAACGATGTTTCGTGACCAAGCGACGGACAGGGCACCCCCCAGGATGAGTCCCGCCAAAACGTAGAAGACCAGGGTTTCGCGCAGAGAGGCCGTCACTTCGACTCCGTGGATGGGGCAACTGCGTGGGTCGATTGGTCCGACTCGCCGGGTTCCGCGGGCGACTCCGTGGTCGAATCGGGGCTGGTTGGTGGGACCGGAGACGCGCCAGCCCGCACCCCCAGAAGATGGGAGCTACCCGCACGAATGGCAGGGAGACTGGCCAGGATGGAGCCCCTGGGCTCCCGAACCGGTCCCTCCCCCACCTTGTATCGACTGACCGGGACCGGCTCGTTTACGAAATGCAGAACCAGACCCTCCGCGGTTTCCGTGGCGGCCTCGAACTGCGTGGTGTGGCACAGGGCGTCGAACTTGCAGACTTCCGTGCAGAGTCCGCAGAACATACACCGACCGATATCGATGTCGAACTTCAGGATTTCTCGCACCCCTGTGGAGCCGTTCTTCTCCACCGTGATTTCGACGGCATCGACCGGGCAGGCCTTGGCGCAGAGCAGACAGCCTGCGCATCGCCGAATGTCCACCTCCAACAGACCCCGATAGTTGGCGGGGAGGGTTTCCTGAACCGGCTTTTCGATTCGATCCGGGTACTGAATGGTCACCGGTCGACGGAAGAGCCAACTCGAGGTGACGGTCAGCCCCTCAAAGGTCGTGGTGATAGCGCGGCGCAGATTGGCGAAGTAATCCGAGAGCGTCTCGCCGACGGGGGCGGGGCGCTGCTTGTTTCGATGGTAGAAACGTGGAGGCATACCCGAGGTCCTCGATCCAGTCAGGGCAGCCGATAGGGTGGATACCAGAGGTCCTGGCCCTGCATGCGACGGTAGGTATCCCGATCCGCCAGGTAGGTGCGTCGGATCCGTCCGAAGTACAGCCAGACCGCCCAGGTGGCGGCCGTCATCAACACCACGCGGAGCCCCCAATCCCAGGCGCTGTTTGGTACCAGGAAGGGCAACAGGAACAGGGTCCCGAGGGCCGCCGCCATGGACAGTGGCAACAGGTACTTCCAACAGGTCAGCATCAACTGATCGACCCGCAGTCGAGGCAGCGTCCAGCGCAGCTGAATGACCCACAACACCAGAATCATGGTCTTGGTGGCCAACACCAGAAAGCTGAGTGCCTGCCAGCCCACGAAGCTCCACCCCCGACTGGCCTCGATGACCTCCAGGGATACGAAGGGGATCTGCCAGCCGCCCAAGAAGCAGACCACTGCCACCACACTCATCACCCACAGGTTGGCCCACTCGGTGAAGAAGAAGAACAAAAAGCGCATCCCCGAGTACTCGATGTTGTAGCCAGCCACCAGTTCGCTCTCCGCCTCCGGAAGGTCGAACGGAGTGCGATTCCCCTCGGCGATGGCCGAGGTGAAATACGTGAAGAACGCGATGGCCAGGAAGGGATTGCGGAACAGGAACCAGTCCCAGGGGCTACCGCCCTGGGCCTTGACGATTTCCTGCGTGGACAGCGTGCCCGCCTGTAGGACCACCGCCATTAGCGAGAATGCCGAGGGGACTTCGTAGGAGACCAACTGGGCGGCGCTGCGCACCCCCCCGAAGAGCGCCCACTTCGAGTTGGACGCCCAACCAGCCATCATCAGGCCCACCACGACCAGCGAGGTGATCCCCAGCAAGTACAGCAAGCCCACGTTCAGGTCGGCTGCAATCAGGTGGGCGCCAAAGGGCAGGATCACGAAGGTGCCGAACATCCCGACGAAGACCAAGTAGGGTGCTAGCCGAAACAGGGGTCGGTCGGCACCATTCGGGATCAGGTCCTCCTTCAGGAAGCATTTGATGCCGTCGGCCAACCACTGCAATGCCCCGTTGGGTCCGACCCGATTGGGGCCGATGCGTGACATGATTCGCCCCGCTACCCGCCGTTCCACCCAGCTGATGGGTCCAGCAAACAGCGTCGCGAACACGAGGACCACGGTGGCTACGGTGACCACCAACCCGACCTGGGTCCACTCCCAGTAGGGCCAGGTGCCGGGATCCTGACCCAGCACCGAGCGGACCAACCAGTGTGCAAGACGTTCGACAGAGCTCATCGGTCCACCTCTGGCGCCACGACATCCAGCGAGCCGATCAGTGCGACCAGATCCGCCACCAACAGCCCGGGACTCAGGTGTTCGATGATCGACATGGCGGTGAACGATCCAGTCCGGAAGCGGACTCGATACGGCTTGTCGGTTCCATCGGCCACCACATAGACACCCATTTCCCCTCGGGCGCTCTCCACGCTCGCGTAGATGTCGCTGGGGGCGGGTTTGACTGCCTTGGGCTTGTTCCAGTAGTCACCGTCCGGAAGCTTGCGCAGGGCCTGTCGCAGGATTGATACGCTCTGCTCCATCTCCACGATGCGACAGTAGAATCGATCGTAGGCGTCACCCACCACACCGCGCCAACCCTGTCCCACCACTACCTGGAAATCGAAATCGGGGTAGGCCGAGTAGGGCAGGTCGCGTCGACAATCGAAGTCGACGCCCGAGGCGCGCAGATTGGGTCCGCACAGGCCGTAGGCGATGGCCTCCTCGGGTGAGATGACCGTCATGTTCGCCAATCGCTGCACGAAGATCTCGTTGTGCGTGATCAGGCGGTTGAACTCGGCCAGGATGGGCTCGAAATGGTCGGCCCAGCCCAGGATAGCGGTGGCGGTCTGCCGATCGATGTCCTGGGACACCCCGCCAAAGCGGAAATAGTTGTAGGTCAGGCGAGCCCCGCAGATCCGCTCCAGGATATCGTTGAGGCTCTCGCGTTCCCTGAGCCAGTGGACGAAGGGGGTGAAGGCCCCAAGGTCCATGGCTAACGAGCCGGTGGCGATGAGGTGGCTGGCAATTCGGTTGAGCTCCGACGCGATCACCCGACAGTACTCGCCGCGCGGAGGGACCGTGATCCCCAGCAGGCGCTCCACCGACAGGGCCCAGGCGTGGTTGCCGAACATGGAGCCCAGGTAATCGACCCGGTCCGAGTAGGGCATGGTGCCAAGGTAGGGCAACCCCTCGGCCAGCTTCTCGATGCCGCGGTGCAGGTACCCGACGTCTGGGATGGCTCGACGCAGGATTTCCCCATCCGTCTCGAGCAGGAAATTGATGGCGCCGTGCGTCGAGGGGTGGTGCGGGCCCATGTTCAGACGCATCACGTCCGGTGCCTCGTCCGCCTGTTGTTGGTGCAGGGCAGGGACCGGAGCCTCTCCGCTGGCCTGCGCGGAACGGTTCAGCGTGACGACTGGGCCACGCGTGGTCGCGATGCCGTGGTACTGGGCGGGACGAACGTAGTCCTTGCGCAAGGGGTGCCCCTCCCAATCCCGGGGCAGCAGGAGGCGCCGGAGATCGGGATGCCCCAGGAAATCGACGCCCAAGAGGTCGAACGTTTCTCGCTCATGCCAGTTCGCCGTCGGCCACA
Source organism: uncultured Polyangiaceae bacterium (assembly GCA_964648165.1). Lineage (GTDB taxonomy): Bacteria > Myxococcota_A > Polyangia > Polyangiales > Polyangiaceae > FEN-1139. The sequence goes on from CAZYKT010000004.1 coordinate 135,953, forward strand.
CGTCGCTGACCGAATCGACCGCGGGTCGTTCGCGCCCCAACCGGGTCTTCATGACGAATGCGTGTCGAAGGGGATAGGAGAAGAGATGATAGACGACCTCGATGCTCTCGCCTCGGTCCACACCGGTCACGCAGCGCAGGAAGTCGAACTGACAATGCGGGTCGTCGCGAAGGAACTCGGATACCTCGTGCACCGAACCGGGTGCCACCTGCAGCGTGTCCGGCATATCCGAAGGTGAGGACCCCACCCGCGTCTCGCCGAAACGGGCGGACAACAAGAACATCAGGCCGGAAGAACAGGGGGCGTCAAACACTGCTCATCTTGTCGAGCCAATGCTCGCCTCTCATCTTCTGCTGGAGCTTCACCAGGGCGTCGCACAGAGCCTCGGGGCGGGGCGGGCAGCCCGGTAGATACAGATCCACGGGAACGATCTGGTCGGCTCCGCACACCACCGAATAGGAACGCTGGAACAGCCCGCCGCAATTGGCGCAACTGCCCATGGCGATGACGTATTTCGGATCCGCCATCTGTGCCCAGATCAGGCGGACCCGGTCCGCCATCTTGTAGGTGATGGTTCCCGCGACAATCAGCAGATCACTCTGCCGCGGACTGGCCCGGAACACGGCGCCGAATCGGTCCAGATCGGTGCGGGGTCCCCCAGCCTGCATCAACTCGATGCCGCAACAGGCCGTCGCGAACAGCAAATACCACACCGACGACATGCGGAACCAATTGACCGCATGATCGAGCCGGGTGGCGATGGCGCCCGGGTAGACGTCGGCCTCCACGACCAAGGGGTCGTGGTTGCCTTCGAGAGGGTGGCTCACGGATCCTCCTCCAGTTGCTCCAGATCACGCTCCCAATCGAGGTGTCCGCGCCCCCACACGTAGGCCAAAGCCGCCACCAGTATCGCGGCAAACAGGCCGAATTCCAGGACAGCCATCGTCGCGCGACCCGACTGCACGAAGCTTCGGACCACCACGGCCACCGGGAAGGTCAGCGCGATCTCGACATCGAACACGATGAAGACCAACGCGAACAGATAGAAGCGTGGATTGAAATTGAACCAACCCCGTCCGATGGGTCGCTCCCCACACTCGTAGACCGTGGATTTTAAGGGATCTGGCAGGTTGGGTCGCACGAAACGACCCACGAAAAGCGCCGCTCCCACGAAAGCGGCTCCCAGCAACAGGAATACAAGTACAACGGCAAAATCGAATATCACGGAGGATCCAGATCCAATCTTGGTGCCCCTCTTAACAGCCAAAGATCGCTTCGGCTATCAGTGCGGCTGGTGGGCGTCCGCAGTCTGCGGTCGCAGACGCCCCCTCATAACACCAAGATCGACAACCGCGCCAGGTCCGGTGGGGGTTTCTTTTGCAGACAGGGCGCTTCACCCGCGAATTGGGACCGCTTGGGTCGTGCTGTGAAAGGCGTAACGATGAGGGTCGGTGCGGCGGGGGTTTCCGGCACGATGCAACAGCATACCGAGAGAATCGGCCGACCGGACTCTCGCGGCCCTTTGAAACCTGGTTTGGTTATTGGGGTGGGTCGAGGCCCATTGGGACGCGGTGCCGCTCGCCCTCCCGCGAGGCTAAAGACGGGGATGGCGCCGTGGTGCCTGGTCTCAGCGGTCCAGATGGCCAAGAGGCGTCTTCTGCGCCTGGCCCCAAATCCTGGCCGGAGGCTAATCGTGCCGTCGATCGCGGACGTAACTGACCGAGAGCACACGTGCTTGCCCAGTCCCCGAAGGTTGGGTTGCGCGCTGGCTCTTCGGCACCATCCAGGCTCTGCACCGCTACCATGCACTCCCTCGCCTGTGTTCATGCGCGTCATCGGGTACTGGCCGTCGACGATGACGATCTGTACTTGTGTCTGCTCGAGGAGATCCTGGCGACCGAGAACATCGACCTGGCGCTGGCCAGCAGCAGCCGTCAGGCACTGGCTCGCGCCGAGGCCGAAGCCGTCTGTCTGGTGCTGGCCGACGTAGGGATGCCGGATCTCGACGGCTTCGAGCTGTGCCGGCAGCTCAAGACCAACCCGAAGACCGCCGACACCCCCGTCGTTCTGATTTCCGGAGAAACGGATCGGGAACACATCGACAAGGGCCTGTCGCTGGGCGCCGCGGACTACATCAAGAAGCCCTTCGACCGCGACGAGATCCGTCTGCGCATCCGCGCTCAGCTTCGTCTGCATGAGACGCTGGTGCAGAAGGTTCGGACCCAGAACCGCCTCGCCTTGATCAGCGATGCCGCCAAGGATGGGATCCTTTTCTTGGACAGCCAGGGAGCCGTTGCCCATTGGAACGCTGCTGCCACGTTGCTCTTTGGTTACCCAGCCAATGAAGCCCTGGGGCACGACCTCGGGGAGCTGCTGGTGGCGCCGAGGGAACGGGAGAGCTGGTACCAGGAGTTTCGACGATTTCGAGACACTGCTGAAGCCAGCCCGACCGGAAAGAGTGTCGAGCTGACGGCGCTGCGCAAGTCCAGCGAAGAAATCGCTGTCGAGCTCTCCCTGTCAGCCACCGAGGTCGGTGGCCAGTGGTTCGCGCTGGGGATTGTCAGGGACGTCACTGAGCGGCGAAAGAACGAGATCGAGCTGCGCGAGAGCCGCACCCAGCTACAGACGGTGCTGGAACGGGTTCCGGTGGGGATCGCCCTCGTTGGTCCGGATCGGCGCATCCGATGGGCCAACCACACGGCGTTGGCCATGATCCAGGTGAGCTCGGTCAAGGAGCTCTCGGAAGTGCCTTGTCACAGCGTGCTGTGCGCCTGTCCCGGTCCGGAGTGCCCGGTGCTCGACCGGGCCCAGCCGGTGGAGCGGGTCGAGTGCCTGCTGTCTCGTCGGGACGGTTCCCAGCTCCCGGTGCTCAAGACTGTCCATGACGTCAAGCAGGGTGAGGAGACGATGCTGCTCGAAACCTTCGTGGACATGAGTAGTCACAAACAGCTGGAAGCCGAGGTGGCGCACGCCCGCAAGCTGGAGGCGGTGGGCCGACTGGCTGCCGGAATTGCTCACGAAATCAACACCCCCGTTCAGTACGTCAGCGACAGCATCAATTTCGTTCGCGAGGCCTTCGACGGGATGCTGGCGTTGTTGCCCCAGTATCGCGACATCGCTTCAGTGCTCGAAGCCAGCGGGACCCGAATGGATCTCGTGACGCGGCTACGCGAATCCGAAGAGGAGGCGGACGTCGACTACGTCGAGAAAAACCTGGGGAGCTGCTTCGACCGCTGCTTCGACGGCATCGGGCGGATCACCAGTATCGTCCGTGCCATGAAGGAGTTCGCACATCCGGACCAGCGCGAAAAGAGCCCGGCCGATCTCAATCAGGCGTTGACCAGTACGCTCACCATTGCTCGCAACGAGTACAAGTACGTTGCTGACGTCGACACCGATCTGGGCGACCTGCCACCAGTTGTCTGCCATGTCAGTGCCCTCAACCAGGTGTTCTTGAACCTGATTGTGAACGCAGCGCATGCCATCGAAGAGGTGGTTGGAAAGGACGGTTCCCGAGGGACGATTCGGATCGTGACCCGCACCGAGGGGGACACGGTTCGGATCGAAATCGGCGACACCGGGGTGGGCATTCCGGAGCGGATCCTGCACCAGATCTATGATCCGTTCTTCACCACCAAGCCGGTCGGCAAGGGCAGCGGACAGGGGCTGGCCATCGCGCGCTCCGTCATCGTGGACAAGCACGGTGGAACCCTGTCTTGCCAGAGCGAGGTAGGGCACGGAACCACATTCATCATTCGTTTGCCGGTGAACTCCGGTGGAAACGGGGTGAGCCGGACGGCTGACGAGGCCGGGTCAGGCGTGGGATGAAGCGCCAGGTGCTGTTCGTGGACGACGAACCCAACATCCTTCTGGGGCTCCGATCGCGTCTGCGGCGCCAGCGAGAACGCTGGGACATCCACCTGGCAGGCAGTGCTCGGGAGGCGCTCACCCTGCTCGGGAACCAGCCCATCGACGTGATTGTGTCCGATATGCGCATGCCGGACATGGACGGCGCCACGCTGCTGCGCCTCGTGTTGGAGCGTTTTCCGCAGGTGGTCCGGATCGTGCTGAGCGCTCATGCCGAAGTGGAGACGGCGCTGCGGGCCGTGCCGGTTGCACACCAGTTCCTTAGCAAACCCTGTGATCCGGGGGTGCTGGAGGAGGTGGTGGAGCGGGCGTGCGAGCTGCAGCGACTGGTGAGTGACGACGCGGTGCAGCGACTCGTGGGTCGGATCGACAAGCTACCCGCCTCGCCTCAAGTGTATCGCGAACTCTCCCTGGCTCTTTCCCGGGATGACGTCGGGGCCAAGGAGGTAGCCCAAATCCTTAAAAAGGACATGGCGCTGTCCGCCAAGGTCTTGCAGATCGTAAACTCCGCCTTCTTCCGCCTGTCGCGCACCCTGTCGCAGGTGGAGGAGGCGGTCACCTACCTGGGATTCGACGCGGTCAAGCGCGTGGTGCTGGCCGCGGAGGTGTTCAGCAGCCTGAGGCCGGTGCGCTGTGGTCCACTGACGTTGTCAGGGATTCAGGACCACGCCCTGCGGGTTGCCACCCTTGCGTCGCGGCTCGCGCCCGACAAGAAGACCCAGGAGGACGCGTTCGTGGCTGGACTGTTGCACGACATCGGTCGCCTGATCCTGATGGCGGAGCTGACCGGTGAGTACACCAAGGTGGCCCTGGACGCTCAGAAGGGGCGCCGCACCCTGCATGAGCAGGAGCTCCAGACCTGGGGGATCAGTCACGCCGAGGTCGGGGCGTATCTGTTGGGGATCTGGGGACTACCCTATCCAATCGTGGAGGCGGTGGCCAATCACCATCAGCCGCTCCGGGCCGGACCCGCCCAGGCTGGAATTCTGGCCGCCACGTACGTTGCCAACGTGCTGGTCGAGGAAGTGGAAAGGGCCCAGGGACCGGCCCAAATGGCTGGTTCGAGCGTCCTCGACCCTGACTACATCTCGGCGTTGGGCTTCGGCGACCGGTTGACTGGTTGGCGCGAGCAAGCCAAAAATCAGGCTAGGACCCCATGAAGGCATCGCAGACCCGCATACCGGTCGCTACGGATCCCACCAGGGCCCTTGGTCAAGCCGCTTTGCCCAGGGTCCTGTGTGTCGACGACGAGCCCCACGTCTTGGAGGGCATCAAGCTGCAGCTCCGTCGGCGCTACGAGACCCTCACGGCCGTGTCGGGCGAGGAGGGCCTTGCTCGGCTGAAGGAAGACGGCCCCTTCGTGGTCGTCATGTCGGACATGCGCATGCCCGGGATGAACGGTGCTGAGTTCCTCAGTCGGGTGCGCGAGACATACCCAGACAGCATTCGGATGCTCTTGACCGGCCACACCGAGCTGCAGGCGGCGATCCAGGCCATCAACCAGGGACAGATCTTCCGCTTCCTGACCAAGCCTTGCTCCCCCGAGGAGCTGCGCCAGGCCTTCGATGCGGCGTACCAGCAGTACCGGCTGGTCACCGCGGAGCGTGACCTGTTGGAACAGACCGTGCTCGGTTGCATCAAGACCCTGAGCGAGCTCTTGTCGATGGCAAGTCCCCTGGTGTTCGGTCGGGCCATGCGGATTCGACAAGGGGTGACCGCGCTGGCCAAGCAGCTCGGTGCGGAGGCCTCCTGGGCGCTTGAAGCGGCAGCCATGCTTTCGCAGCTGGGCCATCTGGCACTCCCCGACGAGCTGGTCGCCAAGATTCAGGCGGGGAGCGAGCTCGATGCAACCGAGAAGGCATCCCTGGCTCGCGCCACCGCGACCACCTACGCTCTGTTGGCCAACATCCCCCGTCTGGAGGTGGTGCGAGAGCTGTTGACCATGGCCCTCGGATCCGGGGATGCCTCCGCTGGCACGAGCTTGGCTGGCAACCTGTTTCGAGAGGCCCGCCTGCTCCGGATTGCCATCGACTTCGAGGAGCTGGAGTCCCGTGGCCTTCAGCTGAAGGCCGCCATCGACACCATGCGAGGTCGTGGGGAGCTCTATGACGCCGAAGCCTTGGAGGTTTTCGCTTCCCACCGCTCACAATCGGCGGCTCGCCAGGAGCTTCGTCCGGTTCCGTTGAGCGCGCTGCGGGAGGGCATGGTGCTGGATCAGGAGATGCGCACCAAGACCGGCGTTCTTCTGGTGTCGCGTGGCTTCACCGTCACAGCGGCGTTCCTGGAACGCATTCGCAACTACCCGGCGGGGCATGTCAAAGAGCCGGTGCGGGTCCTGGTATCGGGAATGCCGAGCGGTGCCTGGGAGCCTCGCAAGGGGTAGCCAGCGTCACTGCGACGGCCCCCAACAAAAAAAACCGGACCCCGAATCTTCGAGGTCCGGCTGTTTCGGACGAAGGGAAGCGAACCGATTGGTTCTACACCATCGGTCCAGGTCCCATCGGCGCGGGCCCCATCGGCATGGGTCCCATGGCTCCTGGCGCACCACCCTGGCGCGCCTGGACGGCCTGCCACATCTCGTTCAGATCCAGCGGGATGAAGTAGATCCCGAGGAGTAGGTACAGGACGGGATGTTGCACCTGAGCGTTGGGCACGCCCGCCATGCGCTTGGCGTCCAAGAGCTTGGGAGCCAAGTTCCACAGCTCGAGCAGCCGGAGGATCGGCACGAAGAACATGATGGGGTTCAAATCGTTCTTCTGCCGGAACGCTTTGAGCTCGTTGATCATCGACCAGATGGCGATGAGGGCGTAGACGAAGCAAAGGCAGGAGAAGACGGCGACCATGATGGGGTTTCTCACCTTGCCCACCGGGCCGTGCGGGCCAGTGGGTGCGGCGAACCCTGGTTGTGCAGGAACCATTCCTCCCGGGGCTGGACCGAAACCGGGACCTGGTGCCGGGGCTCCAGGAGCTGGCCCCCAGCCGGGTGCCGCGCCAGGAGGCGCTCCCATGCCAGGAGGTGCTCCCATGCCAGGAGGTGCTCCCATGCCAGGAGGTGCTCCCATGCCAGGAGGTG
>CAZYKT010000004.1:142992-167894 GCA_964648165.1 uncultured Polyangiaceae bacterium
GCGCTCCCATGCCAGGAGGCGCTCCCATGCCAGGAGGCGCTCCCATGCCAGGAGGCGCTCCCATGCCAGGAGGTGCTCCCATGCCAGGAGGCGCTCCCATGCCAGGAGGCGCTCCCATACCGGGAGGTGCTCCCATACCAGGAGGTGTTCCGGTGGGCGCATAGGGACTCGTCGCTGGCTGGTTCATCGGAGGCCCCGCCGGTGCAGCGCCGCCAAGCGCTCCAGGAGGAGGAACCATCGCGCTCGGATCGGCGACCATCGTTCCACCCAAGGGGTTAACCGGCTCGGCTGCCCTCGGTGCGTTGGGGAAGGCCGGCTGAGGGGCAAACCCCCCACCCGGCGGGGGCGCCATCGGGGCCATTGGTTCGGGAGCGGCCGGACCCGGCGGTGGTCCATAACCGGCCGGTGCTGGCATGCCCGCAGGGGGTGCGACGGCGCCCGCAGAAGGGGGCGCCACGCCGATCATCGTGCCCTTCATCACGGGCTTGGCTCCGGGGGCCGGGGCTGGGGGCGCTCCCGGTCTCGCACTGGCCGCTGGTGCCGGGGCGCCAGCCACTCGAGGGATATTGGGAGGCGCGTTGACCATCAGCATGGTGCCCTTGAACTTGGGCGCAGCCGCACCTTTCACGTTAAAACCGCATTTTTGGCACGTTGCCGCGCTCTCGTCGTTCTGCGTCCCGCAGTTCGGGCAAAACACTTTTCATACCTCCGGTCGTGGTTCCGCGGTGGAGTTCGGAGCCGCCCGGAGCCTACACGGCCTTGGGGCAGATTCTCAAGTGCCCAGGTTGCCAATGGATGCGGACCATCGGGTGACGCGCCGGTCGCCGGTTGAGCCAAATCGGCTGGCGGTTCGCTACCGGCCGAACATGGGGTCACTGGTGTTCAAATCCCTGAAATAACGAACAAATGACCGATACGACACCGGCACTTGATACGCAGTCGAGCAGGCTTGACAGCCCCGATTCCCGGTCACTACCGTTCGCTCGCCTCGGAGCCTTCTCGACGCCGATTCGCCCCAATCCGGGGTGAGCGGCTTTGCCGGGCTCCCAACTCTCGAGAACGGTACGAATATGGCGTTTTGCCTCGATCCGGACCAGGAGCAAGAGCTCGAACGGATCCTTTCACGGTATCCGAACCCGCAAGCTGCTTGCATTCCGGTTCTTCATTACTGCCAGGCAGCTAACCAGGGCCACGTCTCTGAAGAGGTCATCCGGTTCGTTGCTCGTCGTCTGGCGTTGAATGCCGCCCAGGTCAAGGGTGTCGTGACCTTCTACTCGCTGTTCAACACCGAGCCGGTCGGCAAGCACCAGATCTGGGTTTGTCGGACCTTGTCCTGCGCGCTCCGCGGCGGGGAAAGTGTGCTGGCACAGTGCGAGAAACGTCTGGGGATCCGGGCAGGCCAGACCACCGAGGACGGCAGAATAACCCTGAGGACTGCCGAATGCTTGGCAGCCTGCGGTTCGGCTCCGGCGATGCAGGTCGACGGGGATTATTTCGAGAACCTGACGCCAGCCGATGTGGATCGCGTCCTCGACCGGCTGCTTTCGGAGCCCACCTAGCTCAAGGCAGTTCGCCGTTGAGGCCGACGGAGCGACTCGATGCTCAAGCAGACCAACTACCTCACCAAGAACTACGGGCGCCCCGACTCCCACAAGCTTTCGACCTACGAGGCCTCCGGGGGCTATCAGGCCGCGCGCAAGGCCCTGGGGATGTCTCGGGAGGCCGTCATCGACGAGGTCAAACGGGCCCATATCCGCGGACGGGGCGGTGCCGGCTTCGACTGCGGCACCAAGTGGGGATTTCTGCCCAAGGATTTCAAAAAGCCCCACTACCTGGTGGTCAATGCGGACGAGGGTGAGCCGGGAACGTTCAAGGATCGAACCATCATGGAGCAGAACCCCCACCTGCTCCTGGAGGGGTGCCTGATCGCCTGTTGGGCCATCGGAGCGGAGGCCTGTTACATCTTCGTTCGCGACGAGCTGCACCATGCCAAGGCGCGGCTCTGGGGAGCTATCGAGGAGGCGCGGGAGCGTGGCTATCTGGGCAAACGGCCTTTCGGCTTCCCGTCCCCCGTGGAGATCTACGTACACACCGGGGCTGGCGCGTACATCTGCGGGGAAGAGACGGCGCTGCTGGAAGCCCTGGAGGGTCGGCGAGGTGAGCCCCGACTCAAGCCTCCGTTCCCAGCTCTGGTGGGCGCCTTTGGCAGCCCGACCTCGGTCAACAACGTCGAAACCATCTCTGCGGTGGCGATTGCCCTGGATATCGGAGGGGATGCCTTCAGTCGCCTCAGCCTGCTTCACGAGTTCAACGACGGCGGGGTCAGGCTTTTCGGGGTCAGCGGGCACGTCAAAAAGCCCGGCATCTACGAGGCAGCGGTCGGATTGACCCTGCGCGAGCTGATCTACGATCTGGGTGGGGGGATCCTCGACGACCATGGGTTGCTGGGGGTCATCCCGGGCGGTTCGTCCTGCCCCATCCTGTTGCCCAGCGAGGTATTGGACGCTCCTGGCGATCCGCGCCTTGCCCCCTATCACGGCCAGAGCGTGTTGGACCTCCCCATGGGCGTCGACACCTTCCGTGCCGCCGGAACCATGCTGGGGACCTGCTGTGCCATCGTTCTGAGCGACCGAGCCGATCCGGTCCTGGCCTGCCGCAATCTGATGCAGTTCTACAAGCACGAATCCTGCGGTCAGTGCACCCCCTGTCGAGAGGGTTGTGGTTGGCTGGATCGCCTGATGGATCAGATCGTGAGCGGGCGAGCCACCATGGACGATCTCGACCTGGTCTCGGAAGTCGCCTCCAACATCGTGGGCAACACCATCTGCGCCTTCGGCGATGGCGCCGCTGGACCGATGCTGGCCTTCGTCAAGAAATTCCGGAAATCCTTCGAGGACTACATCCTGACCGGCGGGCAGCAACAAACCCGTCACCTGGGGCCATGACCTTCGATTCGCTGTTCTTTGTGGTCGCCGCGCTCCTGGTGCTGGTCGGGGCATTTGCCACCGTCCTGGCCAAGAACCCGATCCGTGGAGCCATGGGGCTGCTGCTGAGCCTGGTCGGGGTGGCGAGCCTGTACCTCTTACTGCACGCCGAGTTTCTGGCCGCGATCCAGATCATCGTCTACGCCGGAGCCGTGGTGGTTCTGTTCGTCTTCGTCATCCTGCTGTTGGGCAGTGATTCGGTCGACCGAGGGGGACCACCCAAGGCCACGCTGAGTCGTTGGCTCGGCGCGCTGGCCATGACGGGGGCAGCTCTGGGCACGCTTTGGTTGGTCTTGACGGCGCAGACCAAGGCCCTGGTGCCATTCCCAGAGGCGGCCCCCGACCACGGCTCGGTCGCGGCGGTGGGTTCTCAGATCTTCGAGCACGCTCTGTTGCCCTTCGAGCTGGCGACCGCCCTTTTGATTGTGGCTGTGGTGGGGGCCATCGCGGTGGCCCGCAACCTCAGGCAACCCAAGCCCCCGTCCACTGACACTCACCCCACCAAGCGCCTGTTCGGTGGACCGATCCAAGCCGCCAAGGACGGGTCCTTGACGGTCAAGGAGTCCGAGCCATGAGCACCCTGGGCCAACACGTCGAACACCTGGAGATCCTTGCCTATCTCCTATTCACCCTGGGGGCGCTGGGCTTCCTTCTGCGCCGAAACCTGCTGACGCAGCTGATGAGCATCGAGTTGATGCTCAACGCAGCCAACCTGGCACTGGTTGCCTTCAACCGAGTTCATGTCGGCTCGATGAACGGACAGGCCTTCGCCTTCTTCGTAATCGCCGTAGCGGCGGCGGAGGTGGCGGTGGGCTTGGCCATCATCCTCGGGTTCTTCCGGATTCGCGGCAGCGTTCACAGTGACGATGCCGACACCCTGCGGCACTGACCATGCACGACCAACCCACCATCTTTCCGGCCGACGACTTCGGGCTCTTGCTCGTCATCCTGGTGATGCCGCTGTTGGGGGCCATCGTGAACGGCCTCTTCGGGCGACGGCTCGGCAAGCCGGCAGTGACCCTGATGGCGCTTTCTGCGGTCGGGGTGTCCTTCATCGCCTGTGTCGCCACCTACGGGATGCTGCTGTCCCAACACTCGGGTGAAGAGCCGGCTCGCTTCCTGTGGCATGGCTGGAAATGGTTGGAGATCTCGGGCAACAAGGATCTTCAGCTGGTGCCCATCGAGGTTGCCTTCTCGGTGGACGCCCTCAGCGGGACGATGAGCTTGGTGGTCACCGGCGTGGGCTTCCTGATCCACCTGTACTCGACCCAGTACATGAAGGACGACCCGGGGTATGCTCGCTTCTTCTGCTACCTGAACCTGTTCATCTTCTCCATGCTGGTTCTGATCCTAGGCGACAACCTCCCGGTCCTGTTCGTGGGATGGGAGGGGGTCGGGCTCTGCAGCTACCTGTTGATCGGGTTCTGGTTCAGCGACGAGAAAAACGCGGCTGCCGGCAAGAAGGCTTTCATCACCAACCGGGTGGGGGACTTTGGGCTGTTGGTGGCAATGGGCCTTCTGGTCGTGTACGGCGGGGGATTGGACTGGAAGAGCATGCAGACTGGGGCCAGCGGCTTGCTGACACCGGTTCAGCTCTGGCCGATCGTCGCAGAAGCCCCCGGGGCGGCCAAGCTGCAGGATTGGGGCTTGGTCAGTCTGGCCGAGTGGTGGAACGCCCCCCGCTATGCGAGCGCCGCCACCCTGATCGGCCTTTTCCTCTTCCTCGGATGTGCGGGCAAGAGCGCCCAGCTACCCCTGTACGTGTGGCTGCCGGATGCCATGGCCGGCCCAACCCCGGTCAGCGCGCTGATCCACGCCGCCACGATGGTGACCGCCGGTGTCTATCTGGTCTGCCGCATGAGCCCGGTGTTCGTGATGAGCCCGATGGCCATGTTCACGGTGGCGCTGGTTGGGGCACTGACCGCGGTCTTCGCGGCTACCATCGCGTTTGCTCAGCGGGATATCAAGAAGGTCCTCGCCTACTCCACGGTGAGCCAGCTCGGCTTCATGTTCCTGGGCGCGGGGACGGGCGCCTTCGCCGCAGGGTTCTTTCACGTGATCACCCACGCCTTTTTCAAGGCTTGTCTGTTCCTGGGGGCCGGGAGCGTGATCCACGCCATGCACGCCCGAATCCACGATTCGGACGCCGCTCAAGACATGCAGAACATGGGCGGGTTGCGGCGCTATCTACCCATCACCTTCTGGACCTTCGTGGCCTCCTGGGCAGCCATCGTCGGGCTGCCGGGGACCAGCGGCTTCTTCTCCAAGGACGAGATCCTGTTCAAGGCTTACACCTCGTCGGTTGCGCTGCCCAAGGACAAGCTCATGGCCATGAGCGGGGGCAATCCGGTCGAGTTTCTGCAATGGCCCGAGTGGGGAGGGACGCTGTTGGTTTCCCTGGGTGTGGCGGGGGCCGTGATGACCGCCTTCTACATGAGCCGACTGGTGGTCGGGATCTTCCTGGGTGAGTTCCGGGGCTGGAAGGTCGTTCAGACCGTGGCGGCTGGCCACGGGCAGCACGCCGAGCACTCGGAGCATGCCGAAGATGGCCCGCGCGAGGGACCTCCGCCCCACGAGTCACCGTGGGAGATGACGGTGCCGTTGATCATCTTGGCGGCCCTGGCTCTGGTCGGCGGCTTTTTCAACGCACCGCTTTTGCACATCGCACCGCTCGAGCACGTCCTTCACCCGGTCTTTGCCAACCTGCCCAACGTGACCAACCGCCCGGATGCCGAGGAGCTGGTATCCATCCTATTGCTGCCCGGGATCCTGGCCTTCGTGGTGGGCGTTGCGATGGCTTGGTGGGTATACGTGCGGCAGCGCGGGGAGCCGGCACGGATTTTCGTCCAGCGGTTCCCCGGGTTCCATGCCCTGGTGTTCGAGAAATGGCGGGTCGACGAGCTCTACAAGGAGACCGTCATCGGGGCGTTGGAGGTGTTGGCTGACGTCGCGGTGTGGGTGGACAAGTGGATCGTCGACGGCATTCTGGCCCGTCTGACTAGCTTCTTGGTGCAAGCCGCTGGCGCTCTGCTGCGGCTCTTGCAGAACGGAAGAGCCCCCACCTATGCGACCCTGATGGTTTTGGGCTTGGCGGGTGTGGGATGGTTCACCCTGTCGCCCCATGCCTCGGCTGCCGTCGACGGGGATGCTGCGAGTGGACAGTACGTGCTCTCGGCGGCCCCCGGGTTCGGGTATGGCTACCGGTGGGACAAGGACGGGGACGGTCATTTCGAGAGCAAGGCCTTCGGTGACGAGCAGCGTCTGCAGGTCGAGCTCAAACGCCGGGAGAGCCGCGCCATCACATTGCAGGTCCGCAACGCGTTCGGGCGTCGGGCCACCACACGATTGGTATTGGAGCGTCCCCCCGAGGACGCACAGGGACCAGCCGGAATGCCGGGGCAGAAAATCCAAAGGATCGAGGTCGATGACGACGGCAAGGGGCGTCCACTGGGCAGGCCCCGGCCGCTTCGGCTCGGTCGTCCCGACGTTCAGCCCGGGCAGGAGCAGCCATGACCCCCCTTGCGCGAGCCTTGGTTGACCTGGTCCCTTACGTCTTGGCCTTCGTGCTGGGGGTTCTCATCCCTTCGCGGTCGGTCAAGTACGAGCGCATCGCGTTGGGCTTGACGGGCGTGCTGGCGGTGGTTCTGCTGCGGGGTCTCTGGCCCAGCGGCGAGGCGGCACCCACCGACGTGGCGGTCAAGGAATGGCCCCACCTGCTGAACGTCATCGTGTTCTTGCCGCTGGTGGGGGGAGCACTGCTGCTGCTGCTGCCGCGGCGTGCGGAGGGTCTGCTGCGCAAGAGCACCATGGGCATCCTGCTCGTGGATTTCGTGGCGTCCCTGTTCCTGCTGCAGACTCCCATGACCCGCGGTTGGCACCACCAGTACATTGCCGACTGGCTGCCTTCCTTCGGCATCCGCTATCACGTGGCGGTGGACGGAGTAAGCTTCTGGCTGATCATCCTGACCACGCTGACCACGCCCATTGCGGCCTACGTGGCCTTTGGCTCCATCAAGGAACGGGTCAAGGATCTCTGTTTTGCCTTGTTGCTCCTGCACGGGGGCATGCTGGGCGCCTTCGTCGCCTTGGATCTGTTCCTGTTCTACGTGTTCTGGGAGCTCATGCTGGTTCCCATGATCATCCTGATCGGTGTGTGGGGAGGGGTTGAGCGGATCAAGGCGGCGTACAAGTTCTTCCTTTACACGATGGCGGGCAGTGTCGCGATGCTGGCGGCAATCCTGTACATGGTGTGGACGCATCGTCAGGTGGCAGGCTATTTGACTTTCGACTACCTGGCCCTGTCCAAGCTCAATCTGCCCGTGTCGGCGGCCTGGCTCTGTTTTGGAGCCTTCGCTCTGGCGTTTGCCGTCAAGGTTCCCATGTTTCCGCTGCACACCTGGTTGCCGGATGCGCACGTCCAGGCGCCCACCGGTGGCTCGATCATCTTGGCCGCGGTGTTGCTGAAGCTCGGGACTTACGGCTACATCCGATTCTGCATGGGGATGTTCCCGGGCCCAGCCTGGACGGCGGGTGTCAATCTGGCTGGTGTCGCGGTGTTGGGTGGAATCGTGTACGGCGCCCTGGTGGCCTGGCGTCAGGATGACATCAAACGGCTGGTGGCCTATTCGTCAGTGGCGCACATGGGTTTCGTCATGCTGGGGCTCTTTGCAGCGACCCGATCCAGCATCAGCGGCGCCATCCTGCAGATGCTCAACCACGGGCTCTCCACGGGGGCACTCTTCTTGTTGGTGGGCGTCATCTACGACCGGCGCCACACCCGCCAGATCGGTGAGTTCGGCGGCCTGGCCAAGGTCATGCCCATCTACGCGGCCGTGTTCGTCGTGGTTACCCTTTCCAGCATCGGGGTCCCGGGAACCAATGGTTTCGTCGGGGAATTCCTGGTGATCATGGGCTCCTTCAGCTCCGAAGCGCTTGGCTCCTTTGCGCACCTGGATGGTGGGGTGGCGGCCTTCGGCGTCATTCTGGCGGCGGTGTACATGTTGACGGTGGTCCAGAAGATGTTTTTCGGCCCCCTGAGCAATCCCGCCAACGAGAAGCTCCCGGATCTCAACGTGCGGGAGACGGTGGCGCTGGCGCCCATCCTCGTCTTGGTGTTCGTGATTGGCTTCTTCCCGTCGCTGTTCTTGGACCGGATGAGTGACGGTGTGGCGGCGGTGGCCGACCAGTATCGGCAGGGCCGGATGACCTACCTTTCTGCTCCCGCGGAGCGAACTCAGACTGAGCTCTTGCCACGGCAGGGGGGCGCCCTGGAGACTGGCTATCCCGAGGGGCCCAAGGCTCAGGTACCCAAACCAGCCGCGCCGCAAGCCCTGGCCGTCCCGGAAGGATCGGCGGATCCGAAGGGAGACGCACCATGAGTGGGCTAATCGGGGCACTGCCGTTGATGACCGTGGCGCTTGGGGCGCTATTGGTCATGTTGGTGGAGGCATTGGGACGCAAGGCACCGGCTCAGGCTGGTGTCAATCCCGAGGACTCGGGATCCGGTCGGGCCGGTGAGATGGCCCTGCTCAGCACGGTCGTCTTGTTCGCCGGGGCCTTGGTCAGTCTCGGCATGGTCCTGGCGGGGCCCAAGTTCTGGTCCACCGAGGCGTTGGCACCCTACCTCATAGCGGACCAGTTCACGGTCCTGTCCAGCTGCGCCATATGCTTGCTGGCGGGGCTCTCCGCTCTGTTCGCCGGGGGCTACCTGCCCGAGCACCGCATCGACCGCACCGAGTTTTTCGTCCTTCTGCTCTGGTCCACGGTGGGAGCCTTGGCCCTGGTCGCTGCGGGCGATCTGCTGAGCCTGTTCATCGGGCTGGAGACCATGAGCCTCGGTGTCTATTGCCTGGTGGGGCTGCGGCGAAACACACGGTCCCTGGAGGCCTCGCTGAAGTACTTCCTGCTGGGGAGTTTCGCCGCTGCCTGGTTGCTGTTCGGGTCGGCCCTTCTGTACGGGGCGACCGGGCAGACCTCGCTTGCCGGTATCGGGCAAGCCCTGGCTGGGCTGTCCACGGGTGGAGCAGCCGTCCGTGTTCTGGTCGGTGTGGTCCTGGTTCTATCCGGGCTGGCCTTCAAGGTGGCGGTCGTCCCCTTCCATGCCTGGACTCCGGATGCCTACGAGGGAGCGCCGACTCCCGCGACCAGCTTCATGGCGGCGGTGGTCAAGATGGCCGCCTTCGCCGTGGTTCTGCGGGTCCTGGTGGTGGCCTTCGGCGAAGAGGGACTGCGCAGTTGGGGCTCCGGCTGGCCTCCCGTGCTGGCCCTGGTGGCAGTCGTCACCATGACCTACGCGAACGTCGTGGCGGGGCGTCAGAGTTCCGTCAAACGGATGTTGGCCTATTCCTCGATCGCTCACGCGGGCTACGCGATGGTTGGCGTGGTGGCCATGGTGCGCTCGCCCGAGGGTCAGGCCAGCGTCATGATGTACCTTCTGACCTACTCGATCTCGACCGTCGGGGCCTTCGGGACGCTCCTTTTGGTGGGGTCGTACGGCAAGGAAGCGGTCAGCTACGAGGACATGACGGGCCTGGGACGCCGGCATCCCGCGATCGCCCTGGGCTTCTCCGTATTCCTATTGTCCCTGGCCGGGGTCCCGCCGACCGCTGGGTTCTTCGGCAAGTTCTACGTCTTTCGTGCGGCCATGGAGGCCGATCTGCCCTGGCTGGTGGTGATCGGCTTGGTCAACAGCCTGATCGGCGCCTATTACTACCTGCGGGTCATGGTGGCCATGTACATGCGGGAACCGGAGCCGGACGTTCCTGTCGCGACGCCGATGAGGTCCCCAATGGTCGTAAGCGCCCTGGTCATATCGGCAGTCCTGGTGCTGTTGCTGGGAATTCTCCCGGGTCGCGTGCTGGACGCGCTGGCGTTGGCCGGGTTGTCCGGATGAGCTCACGCCCGGCGTTGCCGGGCTCGGTGCAGTGGTGGGTGGCTACAGGACGACGCGGAACGTCGCCGTTTCCTTCTTCTGGTCGGCGGCGGCGGGTTGATAGTGAAGCGTCAACACCGATAGATGGCTGGGGAGCTCGAAGGAGACGAAACCGGCCATCGCTTGTGCGGGTGCGATCACACCGGCACGCAGGGCTGGTTCGCAGCCAACCAAGGAGCTTACGTATTCGAACCGTTCGGTATCCACCAGTCGCAGGTTGAATGGATTGAAGAGCAAGGGCCCCGTGCCCCGGTTGACGATCTTCAGCTCGACGGCCACGAGTCGATTCCTGGAGCTCGGGATCCCGGCATCAGTCCCTGCACAGGGGCGCTGGGAGATCAGGGTCAGCGAATAATGCGGTAGGGTGGCGGTCTGACCGACGGCGAGTGGAGCAGAGGGGCCGGAGGGCAGGGGACTGGTGGTGCCAACTCGGTTGGCAGCTGCACCGGGGACGGCGGAGGGATCCTTGCAGCCGAAGAGCAGGCAGAGCCAAAGGCCATGGGGCGAGAACCAGCAGCGCATGGGGATGATCGAGGTATTGGACCAGATCGGGCCGCGGAAGCAAGTCGACGATGCCAGGCCCCAAGGCTAGGATGATTCCCGATGTCTGGTAGCAAGCTGGTCGGTCGGGCTGGTTGGAGGTTGACCCTGGGGGTGTTCGCCACCCTGTGCGCTCTGGGTGGATGTCGGGAGAAGGCGGAGGGCAGAAAGAGCGCCGCGCCGGGCTCGCCCTATTCGAAAAAACAGATTGAGGCCGTCAACAACCCCAAGCATCTCGATGACTACGATGGGCCGCTGGGTGCCGTGGAGGGTGTGGTGACCGTCGCAGGGGATCTCCCCCCCGCGCTTTCGGAGCTGTCGCAGAAGATCCCCCCGCAGTGCGAAGGGGCTCGGACCATGTACTCCCATCTCTTTCGAGAGGGATCGGGTCGGACCTTGGCCGACGCCTTGGTGGCCGTGACCGGATATCGCGGACATCTCAAGACGCCCACTCAGCCGATTTTAGTGCAAGGTCAGGGCTGCGCCTGGCAAACCAGGACCATCGCTCTGACGTTCGGACAATGGCTGACCGTGAAGAGCGCCGACAAGGAGGCCTACGTTCCCGATCTGTTGGGTTCTTCCACCGGAGCGACGTTGGTCGCAGTCCCCGGGGGGGATGCGGTTCCACTGGCTCCCAAGAGCATGGGTCATTTCGTGCTGATCGACAGCATGCGCATCTACTCCAAGGCCGACGTGTTCGTGCTCCAGTATCCGACCCATGACGTGACGCGCCTGGACGGGCGCTACCGGATCTCCGGGATCCCGGTGGGGCGAATCACGGTTAGTGCACTCCTGCCGGCCATCAACAAGACGGCTCAGCAGCAGGTGGACGTGGTGGCCGATACAGTGGTCCGATGCGATCTCACGATCCAGTTCGACGCGGCCGAATATGCGCGCAAAGTCCCGCCCGACGCCTCCGCGACGCCAGCGCCCGCCACGCCCAAGACGGCAGGCTCCGTTGCCCCAGCCCCCGCGTCGGCACAGACGCCCTGATCCGACACAGCGAGGGGCACGGCGAGGGTGGCCCTGCTCACGGCTCCTTTTCGGTCTTGGAAACAGGGAGGGGGGCCCATTGGACCGAACGACGCTGGCTCAACGCCTGCAGTTCCTGCGTGGTCCTGGCATCGAGTGGTGTCGTCGGCTGCGGGCTCTCGGCCAACAGCCGGGTGAAGAGCCCGTCCTCTCCGGCCAGATCGGCGGCGATCAGAGTCAACGCCCAGGCGTCGTAGCGCGTTGGAGTCAGAGCATGGGCTCGTTGGGCGAGCGGCAGGGCCAGTTCGACGGCCCCCATGTCCAGGGCTCTGCTGACCAGCGTCAGCCAGGACCAGCCCAGCTCCTTGGCGGTGCGGATTGCCATCGCCTCGTCGCCGTCCAACAGGGCCCGCTCGAGCCGTTCGACGAGAACCAGGGACAAGGCGCGACGGGTTGACGGTGGGATTCGGACCGAACCGGTCTGGGTCAAGGGGGGCAGTGCCTTGCGGTTTGGAACGACTGCCGCCAGTCGCCGAAGGGCGTGCGCGCGTTCGCTCGGTGAGATCCCGGGGAGGTCCGAGAGCTGCTGCCAACCGAGGTGGGCTCCAGGCCGAAGAGCGGCGTAGCCCCACGCCACCTCTGCCGCGCGCCGTTGGTGGCGGGAAGTGACGGCCGCCTCGATTAACAGCCGATTGGTTTCCTCACTCAGCGAGTCGAGCCGAAAAGCCTGTTCCGCAAAGGTCAGGCCGCGCTCTCTCTCGCCCCGGAGAAGGGCGCATTCTGCCTTGGCCAACCACAGAACGGGGTGCTTGGGATCCAGGCTTTGGGCGTGGGCGAAGGCTCCCACCCAGTCGCCGGTTCGATGCTGACAATGCAACCGGCCCAGCCGCACCCAGGGCTCGGCGGCTTCGGCATCCAGCTCGATCGCCCGATTGTACTCGATGACCGCGGCGTCGTTCTGTCCGTCGAGTTCCAGGGCTCGTGCCCGAAAGTACGCCGCATAGGCGGCCTCGGAAATGGCCCGGCCGGATTCCACTCGTCCATCCACCACACGTTGCACCGAGGGGTGGCATCCACAAGCCCCGGTCAGACCGAGCCAAAACGCCAACCGACACCAGCGCTTCATAGGCACTCGCCGAGCACCTGCAGGAATCGATCGTTCTGTTCGGGAGTTCCCAGCGTGACACGGAGCTGGTTGGCCAATCGTCCCCCCCGCTCGTGGAAGCCGCGCACCAGGATCCCCCGCCGACCCAGCTGCTCGAAGACCTCACCGCCGGGGGTTTGGCTGCGAATCCACAAGAAGTTGGCGTCACTGGGCGTCACCTCGATCCCTGGCCAATCCGCAAGGGCCTTGGTGATACGGCTTCGCTCGCTCCGAACCAATTCCACGATGGCGGCGAGCTCGGGCTCGAACCGCTCCAGAACCAGCGCGGCCAGGCACTGACCCACTGAGTTCAGGTTGTAGGGTTGGCGCACTTTGTCGAGTTCGCGGATCAACCGGGCGGGCCCTGTCAGCCAACCCACTCGCAGGGATGCGAAGCCGATCTTGCTAAGGGTGCGCAAGAACAAAAGGTTGGGGAACCGCTGTCGCAGGGCCAGCTGATGGCGGGGAGCGTAGTCGACGTACGCTTCGTCGATGACCCACAGGGTATCCGGGGCCGATTCGACGAGGTTGCACAGGCGTCCCTCGTCCATAAGGTTCCCGGTTGGGTTGTTGGGACTCGCCACGAACACCAAGCGGGGCTTGAGCGTATCAAGGGCGATGGTGACGGCCCGTTCGCTCAAATCCCAATCTCGATCCAGGGGGACCTCCCCCACCTGCCACCCCCGCAGTTTCGCCGACATCTTGTACATCACGAACGTGGGCGTCATCACCAGCACGGTGGGGGGCTCGGCGCGCACTGGGGATGCATCGAAGGCCGTGAGCAGCAGGGCGATCAGCTCGTCACTCCCGACTCCCACCAGGACCTCCTCGGGGGCTGCCCCCATCCGTTTGGCTAGCGCCTGACGCAACCGGCGGGCGGTGGGATCCGGGTAGCGCTCCCAGGCGAGGCGGCTGACTTCCGCGACCATCGCTTCCTTCACCTCGGCGGGGAGCAGGCTGGGTGCCTCGTTGGCGTCCAGGCGAATTGGATAGTCGCCCATCTTGGGGGTGTAGGCGGTCATCTCCAAGAGCTCACGGCGCAACCAGTGTCCGAATGGGATCTCAGGTGTCGTCATTCGGAATCCTCGCGGTTGGCTCGGAGTTGGGCCAATGTGGCTTGGGCTGCCTGCAGGTGGATCTGGCCATTGTCGACCAGGATCTCGACCAGTTGCGCAATCTCGTGGGGCTCGGCCCCGGCCACGACCGCCAGACTGCGGGCGTGCAAGGCCATGTGTCCGCGCTGAATGCCTTCCGTAGCCAGGGCACGCAGGGCAGCCAGGTTGGACGCCAATCCCACCGCCGCCATGGTGCAGGCCAACTCACGGGCGGAGCTGACACCCAGGCAGCGTAAGGCCAGACGAGCCGTGGGGTGAACCTTCAGCGTTCCCCCGACGATCCCGACCGCCAAGGGCAGCTCCATCTCACCGGACAGAACCGACTCATGGTGGCGCCAGATGGCGAGCGGTCCATAGCGCCCGGTGCGGGCGGCGAAGGCATGGGCCCCCGCTTCGATGGCGCGGTAGTCGTTGCCGGTGGCGATGGCCACCGAGTCGATTCCGTTGAGGATCCCCTTGTTGTGGGTGGCGGCGCGGTAGGGATCCAGCTCGGCAAAGCGACTGGCACGTTCGATAGCCCGCGCCACCTCGGCGCCGGACCTCGCCGCACCAGCGCTCTGGGGGCTGGCGGTTGCCCCGGGGGGATCGAGCAGCTCCGATTCGGCGACTCGCGCCGTGACCCTCACTCGTCTCAGATCGCACAGATTGGTCAGGATCCTTAGCCCGAGTTGGCCTTGGGTCAGGGCTGCGACCTCGGGTCCCAGCGCCTCGGCGATGGTGTTGACCAGGTTGGCGCCCATCGCATCCAGACAGTCAACCTCGACGTGAACGACCACGAAGCCCTCACCCAGATCGCGAATCGTGAGGTCCCGGGGTCCGCCACCACGGGCGACGAGACTCGGCACGGCCTGGGCTGCCAGGGCCAACAGCCGTTCGGTCCCAGAGCGCAGCGCCAGGATGGCGCGGTCGGGATCGGGCACATCATGGATCTCGATCTGGGCGATCATCCGATCCGAGAGCATCTCGGCGCGAAACCCGCCGCTCGTTCGCACGCGCAGGGCAGCCCCAGAGGCCGCCGCGATCACGCTGGGTTCTTCCACCACCATGGGCACCAAGCGGTCCACGTCGTTGATGCGAAAGTTGAGCGCCACCCCCAGGGGCAGGGCATAGGTCCCCAGGGCGTTTTCCACCATCTGGTCGGCGAGGGCTGGGGTCAGCCCACCCGTGTCCAAGAGGCCGTCCAGCGACTCCAAGGGCTCCTGGAGGTCCTGCGCCAAGCGCCGACGCCGCTCGTGCATCGGCCAGCGATGAAATCCGGAGATGCGACTATCCATGGCCAGCACCTTCAAGTGGTTCCCCTAGCATGCCTTGCCGGACCGGGTGAACGCCGCGAGCCCCCAGACCCAATTGCAGCCGGTGCTGATCGAACCGTGAGAACCGTTCCAGCAACGGCACTGGGGTCGAAGCCAGGCTGACGCACAGTGAAACGTCGCCTCCACCGGCCCCGGAAGGCAGCACCACCGAGCCCGATGCGGCCGCCAGCTCGCCCAGAGCTCGCAGTTCATCGGTGAAGATGGGAACCTGCGCGGCCCGTCCCAAGCCGTCCAATCCCCAAGCTTGGTCGGCCAGCGCCCTGAGAAAACCCCTTGCATCGTCCTTTTCGCACGCCTGTGCGGCCTTTCGGGCCGCTACACCCAGGGGCCCCAGAAGGTCCAAAAACAGCGACGGCTCGCGACGTTCGAACTCGCCCAATCGGGCCAGCATCTCAGAGGTGCGGGCCGCGGTCGAGCCGTGCAACACCTCGACGGCCAACCCCGAGGGCAATCTCGTCGGTTGCACCCGCAACTGCTCCCCGTCCCTTCGACAGCACAGGGTTCCCCCGAAGCAGCTGGCCGCGACGTCGATACCACTGCCGCCCCCTTGGGCCTTGCGGTGGGCGAGGAGCGCGGGTTCGAAGGACAGGGCAGCCAACTCCACCTCCGACCGATCCGGCTCGGTTCGCAGTCGATCCGCGGCCAGGCTGGCGACCAGGATGGCTGCGCTGGAGCCCAAGCCGAGTTTCTGGCCTTGATGCCGCAGGGGGGTGGCGTCGAAATAGGGAGGGTGAGCAAGGCCGCTGGCCGCCACCTCTTCGGTCACCAAGGTAGGGGATCGGTCGGTGTCTGCCAGGACATACCGATTCACCGCCGTGACCAGGGCGGGAGCGCCTCGCAAGACAGCGTAGGCTCCGGAGAGGACCAACTTGCCAGGCGCTTGGGCCTTCACGGCGCTCCCGGGGCTGGCTCGAGCAGATAGGCTCCCTTACCCGGACGGCACCGAATGATGCGCTGGGCGCCTGGCGTATCGGCCAGTGCTTGCTCGACCCTTGGTGCATCGGGAGACTCGCACAGCACCTTGACCTGAGGCCCCGCATCCATGGTGGCGTAGGCGCGCACCCCGCATCTTCTGAGCTCACGAACCGTCGCCAGGAGCGAGAGGGTGGCCGGTGTGAAATAGACGATGGACGGATCCGCTGCCAGCATGGTGGCGTGCATCATCAACGCGCTCTGCTCCAGAACCGGACCCAGGGCATCCAGATCGCGCCCCTTCACCGCCGTGCAGGCGCGCTGGTAGAGCCGGGGAGCCGTCTCGACCCAGGCCGGATAATAGGGACTGGTGGCGCGCGTCAGGTTCATGGCAGAAGAGGAACCGATGCTCTTGGGTTGGTTTTCCGCAATCACGACCAGGAGCGCCACGTCCCAATGATCCGGGGGCGCCAGCGGTTGGGCTGCGTCCGCACCGAGTGGCAGCGTGACCCAGCCGTCGAACACAGAGCGTGCCGCCGAGGCGGAGGCCTGCCGAGCTCGGGCGCTCAAGGCCGGTCGATCGAGGCCCAGGTCCAGTGCGGCAGCCGACGCCATTACCAGGGCAGCGAACCCCGAGGCGCTGGAGGCCAGTCCCGCGGCGGTCGGGAAACTGTTGCGGGAGACCACGCGGGCCCTGGTCGTCACGCGGGCCTCGGCGCGCAAGCGATCCAACACCGCCGTTACCCGTTCCCGACCGGGCCCGGACAAGGGCAGCTCGTTCAGGAGCACCTGATCCTCGGTGAGGGCTTGGTCGAACGCGACCTCGGTCCTGGTCGTCAGGGCGTCGAGCGTCAGCGAGAGACTGGGCACGGCCGGGTGGTTGTCGGAATCCGGGACCTTGCCCCAGTACTTGGCCAGGGCAATGTTGGCGGGGGCCACGGCAATGGCACGACCGAGGGGTGGCATCAGCCGGTGCCCTCCAGCGCCGCGGTCGCCGGTATGGTTCGGGCCAGCCAGCGCAGGCCCAGGGCTTCGAATCGGGCTCCAATGCTGGCCCCATCGTCCGGTGCCAGGGCCACGATCGAGCCGCCGCCGCCGGCTCCCGTCAATTTGGCTCCCAGGGCCCCTGCGCGACGGGCCTCGGTACACGCCTTGTCCAAAGCCAAGGTGGAAAGATCGAGCTCGCAGAGGAGTTCGTGGTTCTGGTCCATCAGCTCACCCAGTTGCTTCAGGTCAGCGTTGCCGATGCACCGCTTGCCCCGTTCCGCCAGCTCCCCAATCTGCATCAAGAGCTGGTCCACGTGTTCCCGAGCCGTTTGGCGGCGGACCGCTACTCTTTCCACCATGGTTCTGGTGGGACAGGGAGGGCCGGCGACGGCGACCACCAACGTCATGGTTCGACCGACCGCCAACGGTTCGGGTTCTTGCCCCTTGCGGAAGCCAAGGCAGCCTCCCAGGGCGGCGATGGTCGTGTCCAGGCCCGAGGGGTTCTTGTGGAAGATGCGTTCCCAGGCCAACGCGGCGTTGAGCACAGTCGAGAGCTCGGTCCTGTCGCCATGTGCCATCGGTCCCGTGAGATCGAGGGCAGCGCGAGCGATGGCGACTCCCAGGGCGGCCGAGCCACCCAGGCCGCAACCCAAGGGAAGATCGCTGCTAACGGTCAACTCCAGGCAGCCAACCCCCAAGGTGTCCAGAAGGGCAGCCAGGGCCTCTTGCTGTTGTGGATCGGACAGAATGGCACCATCGTGTCCGCGCAAGCTCCGTCGGGACGAGGGACGAGCCCATGCCAGGGCCCCTCGATTGATGGCGGCCGCCACGGCGGTCAATCCGTAGACCACCGCGTGCTCTCCGAGCAGGATGACCTTGCCCTGGGCCGTTCCCTGACCAACCCGGTCCGTCATCCCGTGCGCTCCAGCAGCGTCACCGCTGCGTCCGTCAGCAAGCGGCACCCCGAGTCGAGCAGTGGACAGTCCGACAGGGTACTGAGGCTCTGCTCGTACAACTGCAGTATCCGCGCTTCGATCCGCGTAGACGCCCCGATCCTCTTGAGCACCTGGGTGGCGGCCCGCACCTCACGCGTGGACGCCTTGGGATTGCCGAACGCCCGAGTCAGTGTTCGGGCATCCGCCCCTTTCGCCAGTTCGAACCCGGCATGCGACAGGGCCGTGGCCTTGCCCACCTTGAGGTCATTGCCCACGGGTTTGCCCGTCTCGCGAACGTTGCCGAATACACCGATCAGATCGTCCCGCAGCTGGAATGCAACCCCCAGCGGCATGCCGTAGGCCTGAAGGGTGGCGAGCTGCGCCGCACTGGCGCCAGCCAGGATGCCCCCCAAGAGCAACGGGCCGACCACCGAGTAGCTCGCGGTCTTGAGGCAATAGGTGAGCTCTGCATCGTCATCCTCGGCCGTCAAGTCACGCACCTGCCCCAGGACCGCGGTTCGTTGTAGCGCGGTGAAACGGGCAAGCATGGGGGTCAGAAGCGTTGGTGGCGCGGCCTCGACGAACCATTCGGTAGCAACCGCCATGGCCCAGTCACCGGCCAGAATGGCGGTCGCGTCGCCCCGATGAGGATCGGCGAAGCGACGACGCAGCATGGCGTGGACGCTGGGGCCGCCGCGGCGCAAAAGGTCCTGGTCCATCCAGTCGTCGTGAACCAGGAAGTAGACGTGCAACAGCTCCAACGCAGCTCCGACTTTCAGCAGGGCTTGGGTCGGGGGACGGGCACTGACCGAGCGGGCCCCTGCCACCACCAAGGCAGCCCGCATTCGCTTACCTCCGCGCAGGCACAGATCGACCAGGGCTGCCATGGTGTCGGTGCAGGCCGAGCCGGCGGATCGATTCACGCCCGAGAGCTCCATCTGCAGGCGTTGTCGAAGCAGTCGGTCGGTCCTGTCGCGATGCACTGCCAACAGCGAGACAAACTGGTTATTGGCTCGAGGTTCGACCCGCGATCGCGGTTTGGGGTGCCGTTTGGCAGCAGCGCGCATGGTGGGCGCAGACTAGGCAGCGGCCCGTGGGCCGTCAACCGAGCCCAGCCGGAGCTCGGCGCGCTTGCCGTTGCTCCTTGATTTTGCCAGGACGGCAGGGTCTCTTTCCCCGGAACATGGCTTCAATTGGAGAGCGCAAGGAGAGCCACCTGGATCTGGCCGTGGGGGCGGACATTGCCTTTCGCAGGACAACGCTGCTCGAGTGCGTCGAGCTCGTTCACGATGCCCTCCCCGAGCTCTCCCTGGATGAGATATCCACCGAGGTAACCGTGCTGGGCAAGTCCTTGCGGGCGCCACTGCTCATCGCCGGAATGACGGGGGGCAATCAGCGCGCGGGGATGATCAATCGGGAACTGGCCGGTATCGCCGAAGAAGGGGGCTATGCTTTCGGGCTGGGCAGTCAGCGTCCCCTGTTGATGGATGCGGACGCAATCGATCATTTCGAGGTCCGTTCCATTGCGCCGACCACCCTGATCCTGGCCAACATCGGGGGCGTTCAGGCGGTGGAGTACCCGACCGACAGGCTGCGGTGGCTGGTCGACCGGGTCGGTGCCGACGCGCTGTGTGTCCATCTCAATCCTGCGATGGAGCTGGTGCAACCCGAAGGTGACCGCGATTTTCGTGGAGTCCTTCAAGCCCTGGCTCGCCTGGTGAAATCGCTGGATGTACCCCTGGTGGTCAAGGAGACGGGTTGTGGCATATCCTCGCGCGTGGCAGCGCGGTTGGCCGAGGTCGGTGTCCGTCACGTGGATGTGTCGGGTGCCGGTGGGACCTCTTGGGTCGCCATCGAGACGGAACGGACCGCGCCAGAACGCCGCCATCTGGGGAACCTGTTGCGTGAGTGGGGTGTTCCAACCGCCGCCAGCCTGTTGGCCTGCGTGACTCGGGGCTTCCAGACGGTCATGGCCACGGGGGGCATCCAGAGGGGACTGGACGTGGCGAAGTCGTTGGCCCTGGGTGCCACCATTGCCGGCCTGGCTCGACCGGTATTGGTGGCTCAGCAGCGCGAAGGCGCACAGGGGGCACGCCGGCTGTTGAAGATGCTGGAGCTCGAACTCCGGGCCGTCATGCTCCTGGTTGGAGCGCGCGATCTGGCCGCCCTGCGGCAAACCCCGCGACGCCTCAGCGGAGAGCTGCTGGACTGGCTCAGGGACGTTCCTTGACCGGCGGGGGCAGATGGGACAGGGCCACAGAGGATTGGCGGTTCTCGTAGGCCTTCTGTGAGGCCATCTGGTAGAGATCCTTAGCCCCCGGCCAATCCCGCTGCCGCCGCATCAGTTGGATGAGCCGCTGCATCGCCGCTTCGGGGGGCAGGCCATCGGCGAGCATGGCGAGCTTGATGCGCAGGACCGCATAGGCCTCGTCTGCCTCGACCCCGGCCAGAATCTCACGAGCCTGTTCCAGATCTCGCGCGTCCAGCAGGCGGTCGATGGCGTCGAAGTCGCTCGGCTTTTCCACCGCGGCCATGGGAAAGCATCCTATCAGATTCCGAGCGCAGACAGCCGGCTTCGCGCCAGTCCGGCGGGTGGGTGTCTACAGGCCGGCCGATAGGCACATTCGGAAGGACGGTCCGTGCGGCTCGCAGTTCTCGGTGTCCAGCTGACCGTGGTACGGTGAGGGCCGCTGGTTGCGATGGGCGTGACCACGGCTGCTTCCCATGAGCGATTCTTCGCGCGACCCTGCTGACTCTGACAGCGATCGACCGCCCCCTGATCTCAGGAAGGAGCGCGATCAATTTCTGAGCTCCCGAGGGTTCGGGTCGCATTTGGGTGAGGAACTCGCGGCTGCGCACCAGTCGCTCCTCGCCCGTCTCCGCGAGCTGGAGCAGGAGAACGCCAAGTTGCGGGCTGCGGTCGAAGCGGACGGGGCGCTTCGAGAGCTGGTGCGTCAGATCGAGCGACTGGAAAAAGAGAAGCAGGACCTGGCTACCCGTTTCCACGAGGTCGAGACCAGCAGCAGCCACATCAGCGAACGGTTCATGGAGGTCGAGAAGGAGTTCTCCAGCCTCGCCAATCTGTTCGTGGCCAGCAACCAACTGCACGCCAGCCTCTCTCCCCGCGGTGTGATGCGACGAATCAAGGAAGTGCTCGCGCAGCTGGTGGGGGCGGAGAGCTACGCCATCTACCTTGCCACGGGAGATAGCCAGGAACTGGTGCCGGTCGCCTCCGAGGGGATCCAGGGAGAATCACTGGTGCCCAGGCCAGCAACGGATGGACTCCTGGCCGAGGTGCTGCGCAGTGGCCGCGCTGTGGTCAACGAAGAGATGGACCCCAGCCAGGGCAACGCCGACCGACCCGCAGCGGTCATCCCACTGAGTGTGGATGAGCGGGTGGTTGGGGTGATTGCCATCCACTCCACGCTCGCCCAAAAGACTCGCTTCGATACCATCGACTACGAACTCTTCAATCTATTGGGGCGCCAGGCGGCTTGGGCACTGGTGAGTGCCAGCCTTTTTAGCGCAGCCGGGCAGAGACTGCCCGGTTTGGAAAGTTTCATCGATCTCAGTGTGTAGTCCCATGGCCGAATACTCCTGCCTGATCGTCGAAGACTCGCCCATGATGCGCCAGTTGCTCATCTTCGCACTGGCTCGTGTCAAGAACCTCCGTGTCACCGAGGCGGATGACGGAGTGGATGGGCTCCGCAAGCTCGCATCGGCTCGCTATGACATCATCGTGACCGACATCAATATGCCGATCATGGATGGGTTGAAGCTGGTCAAACGAGTTAGAAGTGATCCGCTGCACAAGGACACCCCCATCATCATCATCACGACCGAGGGGTCGCAGGAAGACCGGCAGCGGGCTCTGCAGCTCGGGGCCAACGCCTACATCACCAAGCCGATTCAGGCTCCTCAGGTAATTGCTACGGTCAAGGAATTGCTGCGCATCCCGTAGCAGACGAGAGGCGAGGCGTGTCCGGCCTCTGGATCAAGATCTGCGGCGTCACCAACACCGAGGACGCGGTGCTTGCGGTCGAGCACGGGGCCAGCGCTCTGGGGCTCAACTTCATTGCCCGCTCCAAGCGGCGGATCGATCTGGTCACTGCCCAATCCATTGCTGCCGCCGTTCGGGGGCGCGCTGAATGCGTTGCGGTGGTGGCGGACCGTTCCGCCGAACAATTGCGAGAGCTGGCCGCGATGATCCCGGTGGATCGGGTGCAGCTCCACGGCAGCGAGCCCCCCGAGCTCGTCGAGTCGCTGGGCTCGCTGGGATTCCAGGCCCTCGGCATTGGCGATGCCTCCGACGTGGCACGAGCCAAGATCTGGCCGGGGGAGCTGTTGCTGGTGGACGCACAGCATCAGGGGCAAAGCGGGGGTACCGGCCAAGCCTTCGATTGGAGCCTCCTCGGTGATCTGGCCAAAAGGAGGCGCCTGATCCTGGCTGGGGGATTGCGACCGGAGAACGTCGCGCTGGCGATACGACGGGTGGGTCCCTTCGGCGTGGACGTGGCAAGTGGTGTGGAGATCCCAGGCCAACCGAGACGGAAGGATCCCAAGCTCGTGGCCCGGTTCATCCAGTCGGCGCGGGAGGCAGGATGAACCCACCCGCCGGGTTCCTGCTCCTCTCGGCGTTCTGCTTGGGAGGATGTCACACCGATTCGCTGCGCCAAGGAACCGTCGTCGAGGAGGGCGAGCTGCTAGCCGACCGGGTAAGCTTCGTGCTGGTCCCCAGCCACTGTGCGGACGCTTGCGGTCAACCGGTGCAAGCTCCAAGTAGAAGAATCCTTGTCTTCGACCGGATCCCGAGACCTGCGCTGCTGGAAGAGCATCCCGGCTACCCCAGCCTCCTTCTGAGCAACCCCTTCGATTTGCCCGATGCCTGGGTCTTTCAGACCGAGGTGAGGGGGCCCCTTCGCGATTACCTGTTCGAGTACCGAATCATGAAACATGGCAATCTGCCGGGGCGAATGCGCGCGGCGATTGGTTGGTTCGACTCCACCGACGAGGAGTTTCCGCGACCGATCACCCGGGAAGTGATGTCCTGCGAGCTTTCGTCCCTTCGCGGGGGCCACCGAATCCCGGAGCGCTGACCGACGAGTCGAACCAAGCTCAGTCGAGTGGCACTTCGTATTGAGCCACGGCGACGTCCAGCGGCGTCGAAGTGATGATGGTGGCGTGGGCGACACCGGGGGTCGGTGACTCCCCCACCGAGCCGGTACTTATGACGCGCAAACCCTCCAACTGCCGCTGGAAGGGCACGTGGCTGGCCCCGCACAAGAGGACGTCGCAGGGATCGTCGCCCACCAGGCGTGCAACCTCCTCGTCCGTCATGTCAAAGGTGATAGCCTCGGTGGGATCCGCCGGTGAACCATGGACGATGGTCATCTGCAGACCGCACTCGAGGGACAGATGCGCCACGGTGGGAAGCCGGGCCAGACGGGCCAGGGTGAGCTCGCCCAGTTCCCGGACCTGGGCGGAGAGCCGCGCCAGGCGCTCCTTTTCCTTGGGTGAGATGGCTCTGAGGTTGCTGGGATCGAGCTCGGACAGGGCCCGATCGGAGAGCCCCTGCACGCACAGCGCGTGTCGGTCGACCAGTGTCCTCCACACCTTCAAAGGCTCCGGGCCGGGGAAGCACAGATCCCCACACACGATCAGCTGATCGTAGCCCCAGTCGTCGGCACTGGTGAGCACGCGGTTCAGCGCTTCGGCGTGGCCGTGGATGTCGGAGAGGCAGAGAAAACGCATGGTGATGGGCCTAGCGGAGGGCGAGCCGTTCTGCCACGTCCAGGGCAGCGTAGGTAAAAATGAGGTCGGCCCCGGCGCGGCGGAAGCAGAGCATGCTTTCCATGAGGCACCGGTCGTAGTCGAGCCATCCCCGTTGGGCGGCTGCTTTCAACATCGCGTATTCGCCGCTCACCTGATAGACGGCCACGGGCAGGGTGGTCTTGTCGCGCACGACGCGCAGCACATCCAGATAAGCCGAGCCAGGTTTAACCAGGAGCCAATCCGCCCCTTCGGCTTCGTCCAGAGTTACCTCGCGCAGGGCCTCCCGGACGTTGCCGGGGTCCATCTGGTAGCTGGCCTTGTCGCCCTGGCGAGGGGCGGAGTCCAACGCGTCGCGGAAGGGGCCGTAGAACGCAGACGCGTATTTTACGGCATAGCTGCAGATCCCCACCTCGGTGAACCCCGCGGCGTCCAAAGCCGTGCGGATGGCTCGCACTCGACCGTCCATCATGTCGGAGGGGGCCACGACGTCGGCCCCGGCGCGGGCCTGGACCACGGCCATTTGGGCCAACAGGGGCAGGGTCTTGTCGTTGTCGATCCTTCCCTCTACCAAGAGGCCATCGTGCCCATCCGAGGAGTAGGGATCCAGCGCCACGTCGGTGATCACCAGCAAGTCGGGCAGTGCCGATTTCAGCTCCCGGATGGCTCGCTGCAACAGGCCGTCGGGGTTCTGCGATTCTCGCCCGGTGGGATCCTTGAGCGCGGCGGGTAGGGCGGGAAAGAGCGCCACGGCGCGGATCCCGAGCTCGAAGGCCCTTCTTGCCTGCTCGACCAGGCTCCGCAGGCCATGTCGGTAGACGCCTGGCATGCTGGGGATCGCCGAGGGGTCACCCTGGCCAGTCTCGACGAACAGAGGCCACACCAGGTGGCAGGGGGCGAGCGACGTCTCGCGCACCATCTGTCGCAGGCTGGCCGAAGACCGGTTTCTACGGGGGCGAACCAACATGACGAAGCCAGCGTAGCAGAGGCCACGCTGGCTTCACTTTGCCCACCGACAGGAGCGGGAGCCTTACTTCTTGGGCGCGGCTGCCGAAGCTGCCGGAGCAGCCGGGGCCGCGGCCTTTGGTGCGGCTGCCGGGGCTGGTGCCGGAGCTGGAGCCGGAGCGGCGGCCTTGGGCGCCGGAGCGGCGGCTGGTGCCGGAGCTGGAGCCGGCGTGGCGGGCTTGGGCGCCGGAGCGGCGGCTGGTGCCGGAGCTGGAGCCGGCGTGGCGGGCTTGGGTGCCGGAGCGGCGGCTGGTGCCGGAGCTGGAGCTGGCGTGGCGGGCTTGGGTGCCGGAGC
>CAZYKT010000004.1:167994-187801 GCA_964648165.1 uncultured Polyangiaceae bacterium
GAGCGGCGGCTGGTGCCGGAGCTGGAGCTGGCGTGGCGGGCTTGGGTGCCGGAGCGGCGGCTGGTGCCGGAGCTGGAGCTGGCGTGGCGGGCTTGGGTGCCGGAGCCGTCGCTGCAGCGGGCGTCGTTGAACCGGCCGGAGCTGGAGTGGCAGCGGGCGGTGGGGCTGGCGGTGCCGCGATCACCTTGGGCGGCGGGAGATCGGGCAGACCCTGGATGATCACGGTATCGGTTTGGAAGGAGGGGATGAGGACCCGATTGCGCTTCGAGTCGTATCCGATACCGGCTGGTGACGTCACGTTCTGAATCAGCGGCTCGAACTCCGCGTTGGGGGCACCGCGATACACCGTGCCGGCTTCCCAACTGGAGACCAGGATGCTGCCATCGTTGGCCTTGACGATGCCGTCCAGGCCGCCCTTGGGGAGCTTCACTTCCTGCTTCTTCTCACCCTTGCGGTCGAGATAGTAGAGCTGATTCGAGCCGTAGGTGACGACCCACACGCCCTCGGCATCGGCCAGCAACCCATTGGGGCCGGCCAGATCCTTCAGCTTGGTGAGCGGCTTGACGGCGACCGTCTTGGGGTTGATCCCGAAGACCATCCCGCCACTGGCGGCCTCAAGGCCCGCCTTGCCCATCTTCAGGCCAGTATCCGAGACGAAGACCCAGCCGTCAGCACAAGTCGAGACGTCGTTGAGGAACTTGGACTGTGGCGCGAACAGCTTGGCCTTGGGCTTGCCCGTCTTGCGATCGAACAGGCGCACCATGGTCAGATCGGCCACGTACAGCATGTCGCCCACGATGGCCATGCCCTTGGGGGCGCTCATGGCCACGTTCTTGGCGGAGCCATCGATCCACTTGAGCTCGACGACCTTGCCCTCCGGATCGATCTTCGAGATGAAGGATTTCTTGTCGGCGTCCGTGGGACCACCCTCGATGCTGCTGACCAGATAGACATCGGCCACCGCATCGTACAGAACGCTCTCCGGCGTCTTGAGTCCCGCGTCCTTGTTGACGACGATGGGCGCTGGCAGCTGGGGCTTGGGCGGCTCGGCCGGGGGCGGCGGCGCCGGCGGGGGAGCCTCGACCGTTGCTGGCGGTGGTGCGGGGGCGACCGGTTGAGTCTGGGTGGTCGTCTCCGAGGGGCCACAGGCCAGCATCAGCCCCACGGCGCATCCGACCAACGTGCTGTCCCGCCATCCATTCACCCATCGTTGCGATCCCGACATTCGACGCCTCCTTAAACGAACGCCACGATCCGGCCCGCGTTCCGAAGAGCAGACCCCTGGTGGCGAGGGCTCGGAGAACACCAAAGGATGCAGGGAGTGTCAATGGGGCGGATGGGAGAGGGGATTTGCCGCCATTCTGCGCTCAGGCCAGGGGTAGGTGGCGTCGCGGCTCGCCGTTTTGCTCCTCGGCCTGTTGGAGTTGGCGCCAGTAGCAGTAGGGGTTGTCCCGGACCGTTCCGTGCTCCGCGAAGGTCGTCCACGTGCACCCCCCACGGCAAATCTCAGCGTAGTCGCAGGTTCGGCAGAACCCACCCAAGAGCTCGGTCGTGAACTGGCGGTTGTAGGCGAAACCCTCTTTGTTCTTCCAGATCTCGGTCAGCGAGCGCTCCCGCACGTTGCCCTCGATGAAACGATTCTCGTTGTTCATCGCGGAGGGGAGGGAGAGACAGCCCTTGATGTTGCCGTTGCTCTCGATACCGATGACCGACATACCCGCCGTGCACCCCGTCCAGACCGGGAGCTGCTCGCTGTGGTGGCGCAGCGCCTCTTCGGGTTCCCCATAGTACCCCACGTCGTGTCCCGGGTAGACCTTGGGCAGCTGGTCGTCCTTGCACATCTTGGCGATGAGCGGGATGGCCACCAGGACGTCCTTGGGTTCCATCAACAGACTGCGATTGTCGGCCATGTTCCCGGTTGGCGTCGCGAACTGAACCTGCCACCGCAAAACCCCTCGTTCGCGAAGCAGGGTTCGAACCTGCTCTAGCTCGGGCAGATTGCGCCGGTTGATGGTGGTCACGACGCTGGGGCGGATCTTGTGCCGCTTGCAGGTTTCGATGGCATCCAGCACCACCTGCCATTGGCCCGGCACTCGTCGCTGGTATTCGTGGCTCTCCTGCAGTCCATCCAGGCTGAAGGCGACCGTCTCCAACCCCACCGCCTTGGCGGTACTGGCCTGGGCATCGTCGAACAGGATCCCGTTCGATATCATGCCCACGGTGACCCCCTTCTCGATCAAACGCTCGGCGATGATGGGCCAGTCCTTGCGCAGCAAGGGCTCGCCACCACTCAGGGTCAAGAAGCGGCACCCGAGCTCGGCCAGCTCGTCGGCGAGGTGCAACGCCTCGTGCAGCGCCAACTCGTCGTCTCGGGCCCGGCCCGCCTTGGAGCCACAATGGCGGCAGTTGAGATTGCAGCGCAAAGTGAGCTCCCAGACCGCGATCCGCGGACGGTAGCCGAACTTTTTGTGAAGCTTGATCATCCCGTGTCTCCTGAAGGTGCCAAGAATGCCCAGCCACCAGCCTATCACCAAAGTCTGTGTTCGACCGCTCGGCGGGGCGCTTTCGGGTGGGACGGCCCCGAGGGGCTGGCCCACAGGGTTGCTCCGGCGCTTGACCGGGCTGGGGCGTTGCCTGGGCTGGTCTTGGCGACTATGAAGGCTGCCCCATGGTCCGGTCAGATTCGGCTCACGATGTCATGACCGAGGCCATGGTCGACCAGGCGGCGCAGGCGTTATGTGCCAGGGTCGAAGTCGAGGCGAACGACGGTCCCAACCAGCCGTTCTTGGAGCAGGAGCTGGTACGCCTGCGAAGGCTTTGGCAGAGCTCGCCCGAGCTGTTCAGCGAAGGGACACTCCAGCGCCTGCGGGAGCTTGGGGCGCGTTCGGCCCGCCCCCGCCGACCCGGGGTACCCGACGGGATTCTCGCCGCCGAGCGGATCCTCTCCTCGGTGTTCGGGTACCATGCCTTTCGTCCCGGGCAGCGGGAACTCGTCGACGCGGTGCTCTCGGGGCGAGACGCGCTCGGCATCATGCCCACCGGTTCGGGCAAATCACTGGCCTATCAGATCCCCGCCCATGTCTTGCCGGGTACGGTTCTGGTGACCAGTCCTCTCATCGCCCTGATGAAAGACCAGGTCGACGCCCTGGAACAGCTGGGGACCTCGGCGTGCTTTCTCAACTCGAGCCTGGGCCCCGCGGAGCGCGATGAGAGGCTGCGTCGGGCTCGCGCCGGGGAATACCGGTTGATCTACGTAGCCCCCGAGGGGCTAAAGGCCTCGTTGGGGCGTCAGCTCGGTGGGCTTCGGGTCAGCTTGATCGCCGTCGACGAGGCCCACTGCATCAGTCAATGGGGGCATGACTTCCGACCCGCCTATCGCCAGCTCTCCCGCCTGCGGCGCTCGTTCCCCGACGTTCCGGTGCTGGGACTGACCGCCACTGCGAGCCCCGAGGTGGCGAAGGACATCATCGAGCAACTGAACCTGCGCGACCCCTTCGTCTACCTTGGCTCCTTCTTTCGGAGCAACCTGCACGTTCAGGTGCGAACCAAGGGAGCCTCTTCGTCCGACCGACGTGGCAAGAAGTCGGTGCGCGATTCGATCCGACGCCTGGTCCTGGAGCGGGACGGTCAGAGCGGGATCGTCTACTGCTTGTCGCGGCGCTCCACCGAGTCGTTGGCGGAGTTCTTGCGTGGCGGGGGATGCCGGGCCCAGGCCTATCACGCTGGGATGACACCCGAACAACGCAACCGGGTGCAGGATGCCTTCCGTTCGGACGAGATTGACGTGGTGGTGGCCACCATCGCCTTTGGCATGGGGATCGACAAATCCAATGTCCGCTACGTGATCCATCGCGACCTGCCTCGCTCCATCGAAGGCTATTACCAGGAGATCGGGCGGGCGGGGCGCGATGGCCTGCCCAGTGATTGCATCCTGTTCTATTCGTGGGCGGACGTCGTAGCCTACGATCGTTTGTTGGACGACACGTCCGAACAGATCGGCGAAAGGTCCAGGCAACAGATCCGTCAGATGTACCGATTTGCCGAGGGCAAGGGGTGTCGCCACCAATGGCTAGTGAGGCACTTCGGCGAGTCGCTGCCCCCCTGTCGGACCAGCTGCGACCAGTGTAACCCGAGCTTGTCTGACCTCGGTTTCCCCCAACCGGTCCGATCCCGGCGGGATGCGAGGGGTCGCTCCAGCGGTGACGAACCCGAGGACATCCTTGGTCGCCTCAAGGCCCTCCGCAAGGAACTGGCCAAGGAACGAGGTATCCCGGCCTATGTCATCTTCAGCGATGCGACGCTCGCCGAGATGGCTTCGGTGCGGCCCCAGACCGAGGCCGAGATGCTCGAGATCTCGGGGGTCGGGCCCAAGCGTCTGGCTCGATACGGGCGCCCGTTCCTTGCCGTCTTTCGGGAGTGACTCGCTCCACCGGGAGAGGTCCCACACCCATGCGTATTGCCGTTCTCCAGCACGTTCATTTCGAAGGGCCCGCCCGCATCCTCGAGTGGGCCAAGGCCCATGGCCACGTCATCTCGGGTACCCGGTTGGATCGGGGCCAACCCTTGCCCGCCGTGGCAGATTTCGACCTCTTGGTCATCATGGGGGGGCCGATGAGTGTGAACGACGAGTCGAAGCACCCCTGGCTGGTCGACGAGAAACGCTTGGTCGTGGCGGCGATGTGCGCGCAGCGGCCCATCCTCGGGATCTGCCTGGGGGCCCAGCTGATCGCGTCGGCGCTGGGAGCAAGGGTCTACCCCGGCCACAAGGAGATCGGATGGTTCGAGGTCCAGCGCATCGTTGACCTGATGACGCCCAATGCCCTCGGCTCGTTTCCAGACCGCTTCACCCCTCTGCACTGGCACGGTGAGACCTTCGACCTACCCTCGGGGGCTCGGCTGCTAGCGTCCAGCCAAGGATGCAGGCACCAGGCCTTCCAGATGGAGGACAGGGTTGTGGGTCTGCAGTTCCACCTGGAGGCGTCACCGGACAGTGTCGAGGCCCTGATCGAGCATGCCGGGGATGAGATCGTTGCTGGCCCGTCGCAGCAGACGCCGGCGCAGCTCCGCACGGCGCTGGGTGAACGCTGTGACGCCACCCGGCCGCTACTGGACGGGGTCCTTTGCCATTTGACGGGAGTGTAAGGCCGGTCGCTGTGACGGCTACAAGAGGGCCCCGGGCTGGTACCCAGCCGCTTCGGGGAAAGCGTCAGCCAGCGTGCCTGCGTGAACCAGGAAAGAATCGGCCTGAACCGGGGCGAAGCCGACGAAAGCCAACGGTTCTTTGACCAGCTCCTGTAGCTCCTGGTGACTCATCGGGATCCTGGGATCCCGGGCCAGGCGTTGCAGCAGATCATTGTGCGCCTGGGCCTTTTCGCGGAGCGACAGGGCGACACTCACCGCATGCTCCTTGATGGCCTCGTGGGCCGTCTCCCGCCCCACCCCTCGCTTGACCAGTGCCATCAGGATCTTGGTGGTGGCCAAGAAGGGCAGATAGCGCAATAGCTCCCGCTCGATGAGTGCGGGATAGACCCCGAACTCGTCCAGAACGTGCAAGAACGCCTCGAACAGGCCGTCGGCAGCCAGAAACGCGTCCGGCAAGGCCACCCGACGCACCACCGAACAGCTCACGTCGCCCTCGTTCCACTGGTGGCCAGCAAGGGCCGTCACCATGGTCAGATAGCCAGCCAGGACGTGCGACAGGCCATTGATCCGCTCACAGGTGCGCGCGTTCATCTTGTGGGGCATGGCCGAAGAACCCACCTGACCGGGTTGGAATCCCTCGGTGGCCAGTTCCTGCCCGGCCATCAACCGGAGCGTCGTCGCGAAGCTACAGGGGCCCGAAACCAGCTGCACCAGCGCGGATATCACGTCCAAGTCCAGGGAACGCGGGTAGATCTGGCCTACGTTGACCTGCACCACCTCGAAACCAAGGTAGTTTGCCACACGGCGCTCCAGCTCCGTGAGCTTTTCGGCCTTGCCCTCCAAGAGATCCAGCATGTCCTGCTGGGTCCCCACCGGACCCTTGATGCCCCGCAACGGGTAACGCTCGATGAGCTCAGCGAGACGCTGGTAGGCTAGCCACAGCTCGTCGCCGAAATTGGCGATTCGCTTCCCCAGAGTGGTCACCTGAGCTGCCACGTTGTGGGTGCGCGCGGTCAGCGCCGTCACCCGGAATTCCTCGACGCGTCGGGCCATTCGAACCAGTGCCGCTACCGCCTTGTCCCGGAGGATGAGCAGGGCCTCGCGGATCTGCATCTGCTCCACGTTCTCGGTCAGATCCCGGGAGGTCATGCCGCGGTGCACGGTCTGGTACCCGGCCAGCTCACAGAACTCGTCGATGCGGGCCTTGACGTCGTGACGGGTCCGACGCTCCCGCTCGTCGATGCGGGCCAGATCGACGTCCTCCAGGACCCGTTGGTAGGCCTTGATGGCCTGTTCGGGGATGTCGACGCCGAGGTCCTTCTGCGCCTGCATGACGGCGATCCACAGCCGCCGCTCCAACACCACCTTGTGGGTTGGTGACCAGAGCCTGCGCATGGCGTCGCCAGCGTAGCGTTGGGCGAGAACGTTGGGGATCACGTCCGTCATTGCGAGGCCCTAGCGCGGGGTGCGAAATGGGGCAAGCGCGCTCACTTCTTGAGCGTGCAGCGGCCCGCCACACAGTCCACGTCATCGATGGTCTTTCCCTTGAGCTCACATTTCGACTCCCCGCAGACATATTCGCAGGGATTGGGCAACGCCTGGGCCGAGGGAATGGCCTTGCAGGTGCAGCAGTCCGAGAAGATGGTGCAGTCCTTGGCGGTCTGGCACTCCGGGGTGGTCGAAGCGGCCTCGGCGGGCTCGGCCTGTTCAGTCGAGGAGCTGGCGTCGTCACCGGACTTTTGTGCTGGGGAGTTCTCCGTGTCGGCGGTCGCTGACTCGGTGGATGTGGGTGGGGGGGCCGGCTGTTTGGCGGAGCCTCCGCAG
This sequence comes from uncultured Polyangiaceae bacterium, assembly GCA_964648165.1. Taxonomy (GTDB): domain Bacteria; phylum Myxococcota_A; class Polyangia; order Polyangiales; family Polyangiaceae; genus FEN-1139. The sequence continues at coordinate 174,961 of CAZYKT010000004.1, forward strand.
GCCAGTAGCGACAGACAGGGAACCAGGACGCACAGGGAACGTGTCGAAATCATGGCGCCACCATACCAGGGAACGGTGTGCCCGGGGAACCCTCCCTCCCATAGCCAAATAATCCATCGGGATTGACGATGGATTGGGCGGGGCGTAGCCCCCGAGTGTGCCCGAACCAGTGCGAGACGCAGCCCACCTGATCCGACTCTTTTCGGACATCTATGCCTTGCTGCATCGGCATTGCTCCGCCGATGATCCGAGGCTCACCCCTCAAGGTCGAGGCCTGCTGATGCATCTGGCCTATTCTGGGCCCATGACCGTCGGCGAGTTGGCGCGACACGTGGGGCGCGCCCAGTCGGTGACGAGCGAGACGGTGGAGGTCTTGGCCTCTCATGGCTTGCTCGCCCGGGTTCGGGACCCGCGGGACAAGAGACGGACGCTGATCTGGCTGACCGAGGAGGCCCGAGAGTTCTTGGCGCGAGAACGGGAGCCCCTGGATCGCGAACGGGTCAACGGCGTCCTTTCGCGAATGGAACCAGGTGCTCGGGAGGAACTCTTCAGCGCGATCGAGCAGTTCGTCGCGGTCGCCGAGGTTCAGCGCCGGGAGGTGGTTCGGCCTCACCCAGGATTCTCTCGGGGCCACAAGGCCTCACCGCCCAAGAAAGAAAGGAAGACCCGATGAGTCAACACCGATGTGAAAGCTGCGGAATGCCCATAGAAACCGGTCCCTATTGCCAGTACTGCGTGGACAGTGATGGCAAGCTGGGTAGCTTCGAGAGCCGCCTCCAGGGGATGACGGCCTTCTTCATGGGGCAAGATCCCAGCTTGGATCGCGCCGAGGCGGAGCGACGCACGCGCGCCTACATGGCCACCATGCCGGCGTGGAAGGATCACCCGGCGCTGCGTGGCCAATCTTGACCTCGCCTCGGTGCGTGAACTAACTCATTCGGCCGTGACGGCCGTGATACAGAAATCGAAGCTCTTCTGCGTGTTCTCGGGGACGCGCAGAAGTCCGATGGTATCGACGGCGGAGAAACTCGAAAGGGTCTGGCCGGAGCCGAACCAGCACTCCGTCTTCATGTCACTGGGGCGCACCGGGGCCCCGGGCGTGTAGTTGTCCACGCAGTACTGACGGCTGTAGGGATCGCCGACCACATGAGCGTTGAGCCGGAAATGGCCGGCGCTGCCGCCATGGGCCGTCGACTGGTAGGTGACCGCCACGCTGTCTGGTGCGCTGTTTCCAAATGGCCCGGGCGGCTGGGTGGCGTTCATGCCCAGCACCACGCCCCAATTCTTGTCCCAGTTGCAGCGGTACTGGGGGGTGCCCTGACCGCTGCAGACCAGGGCCGGGATGGTTCCCGAGGTGCAGAGCTTACCCCCGGTGTTCCGGAAGCATCCGCTGGAATTGCAGGGGCTCGGCGTCTTGACCACCACGCCCTCGGCGGCCGCCACCCAGGCGTAGCCGTTGACCGCACCGCTCAGCCTGCCGTCGTTGCCGATGACCGTTTGCCGCGCGGAGGGTGCGGCGCTCAGAAAAGCCGTCGCGAGGGCGATGGTGGTCAGGGCGAGGATGCCCCCTTTCTTGTCCATCTTGTGATTCATGGTCCATTCCTTTCGGGTGTGCTCCCAACCGCTGTCGCAGCTCGACTCGCGAAGGTCACATCGTCGAGCCAGAGATCAAAGGGTGTGTCGCCCGCCTGAACGGTGAAGGCGATCCCGTGGACGCGCGAGGTATCCAGCGGTGGCGTATCGTAGCCACGTTGGCGCATCTCTTCCCACTGGACCCGGTAGCGATGCCAGCCCGTGGAGAGCTCGACCTTCTTCTGGTGGGTGTCGTAGCAGTCCTCAGTGCAGGTCCCACCCCATTTTGCAGGGACCACGGAGGGTTGGCGGGCTCCGACGTAGAGCCGGCCTGGGCCCTTGGCGGCGAATTCAATCCCCGCGTAAACGCTCACATCGTAGCAGGTGGGTTTGAAATCGACCTGCGCCACGGCGCCCCAATCGCGGAGCTCTCCTGATACCAGGTGCAACGCTTTTTGGTTCTTCACCGTAGCTTGGGGGCGCCGGGTCGGTGTCAAAAGGGGCATGATTCCTGGCGGATCGGAGTCCTTGAACAGCATCCAGGCCCCGTTGCGCTGCTGGTGGGAAAGGATCATGCTGTCGCCGTCCTCGAAATCGTCGAGGCGTGGTGAGCCCCCCGTGAGCCTCAACGGCTCCGTGCAAGCCGCGACCGGTGCTGCCACCGACGCTGCCACCGGTGTCGCTGGCGTCGCCACGACGGGGCGCTCCGGAGCGATGGGGGCCACCGGCGGTTCCCCGAGCCGCAGCCCAACAAGGAACGTCGCTCCCAGCGCCGCGGCCGCGAGCAGCGCGCGTCCCCAGGGGTTGAACAGCCAATCCGAAAGAGTCCGTCCGTCGCCAGTCCCGCGGCGTGTCCGTTCGACGACGGCCAAAAATCGCTCTTTGTCGCGTTGGAGTTGCGACGGTTCACGCGTGAGTGCCTCATCGTGCAGCGAGGACAGCTCCGCGAGCAGGGAATTCATCCGCTCCTTCTCGCTCACGGCAGCACCCCGCTTTCCAGATAATCGCAAAGAACCGGGTCGCGCCGGGCCCCGCGCTGGAACCGATCCTCGGCCTTGCCCAGCCGACGTTTGACGGTGGCCGGCGACACGGCAAGGGCCGAGGCTATCTCGTCCACGGTCATGCGCTCGAGATGTCGGAGAATCCACGGAACCTGCAGCTTCTCGGGGAAACTCATCAGGAGCCGCTGAGCTGCTCTCAGGAGCTGGACGCGCTCCGGATCTCGAAGTGGCGAGGGGAGTTGGGAGCTGTCCTGATCCACGAGACGGCTTCGCGCCCGCTGGCGTCGGCGCAGCTCCGTCTTGGCCACCCGGATGGCGATGGCCACCAGCCAGGCCTTCAGTCCCGAACCATCGCCGTGCAGCCGGCAACGGTTCGATTTCACCAGGCCAACAGCGGTCACGAACACCTCCTGCACCAGATCATCCAATCCTTGCCCGTAGCCGAGCGAGCCTGCCAGGACCACAGCCACCAGACGCCGCTGCGCAACGTAGAAATCCTCCCAGCTGCTCTTTTCCAAGTCCTGCAGACGTGCACAACGCGCAGCGTCGACCGTGGCCACACTCGACCCGCCCGGCCAGGGCGCGAGCGCCGCTGCAGGTTCAATCTTTTGCAACACCGAAGTCCTGTGCATCAATGCCCTGGGCTCCCGCGATCAGCTCAGCTTTTGGAATGGAAGCGGGCGCGCCGGACGATGGGCCGAATCGCACCTTGACCATTTGGTGATCGGACCCGACGGTTCCTCCCATCTGGGCAGCGTCGAGATCTAGCGCTCCACACCGCGGCTCCCCCTGCCATTTCCGGAGACACCGTGAAACTCTGCTCTGCCCCGAATCCGACTCGAGTGGAACATACGCCGCAGGAGGTCAGCACCGGAATGGTGCTGCGCGCCCTGAACAGCGAAGCCCTCGATGATCGCTGGCATTTGCATCGCGAGCTGGAGCTGGTCCTGATCCTGTCCGGGCGAGGCTCTCGCTTGGTGGGTGATTCGGTGGGGGCCTTCGCGGAAGGGGATTTGGTCTTGATCGGCGCAGACACGCCGCACCGCTGGCTCGTGGAGAGCTTCCCTGGCGAGCCAGCGCAGGCCCTGGTGGTGCTCTTCCGTCCCGACCTGTTCGGACCAGGTTTCTGGGAGCTCGGTACCAGCCAGTCGTTGCTGGAGCTGTTGGAACGGGCAAAGCAGGGGATCAACGTGCGGGGAAAGGCCCGGGAGGCTGCCGGTCGTGCCTTGCAGGAGCTGGCTGGGGAGGCAGCCAGTCCCCTGGTGCAGATGGCCCGGCTCCTGTCGATTCTGGCCTTGGTCGTGGACAGCACTGAGCTCGAGCTGCTGTCCTTGGTTCCCCGGGGTCGCGCTCCCAGCAGTCGACGTGCCCCTTCGGTGCAACGGATGCTGGATCACATCCACGAGAACGCGACTCGACACATCAGTCAGCGGGAGATGGCGGAGCGGGTCGGCCTGTCTCCGGCCAGCTTCTCGCGCTACTTCGTGCGCGAGGTGGGGAAACCCTTCATGGATTACGTGATCGAAGTCAGGGTTGGGCAGGCCTGCCAGCTCTTGCTCGAGGATCAGCGCCCCATCGGCCAGGTCGCGCTGGCAGCGGGCTTCAACAACCTGGCCAACTTCAACCGTCGCTTCCGGAGCCTCAAGTCCATGACCCCCAGCGCCTACCGACGGCTGGCGCGCGGTACCTGAGGTGGACTCGGGCGGTCCGCGACGTCACCATCCCGAAAGTTCGGCGATGAACGGTGCCAGCGTATCCGCCATCTTCTGATGCGTGGCGATGGTTGGATGCCAGTCCTCGCCATAGGGCGAGCTTTGCGGAGCAAAGACATGCAGGTGGACATTCGTATCCCCAGCTGCCGCCCGTTCTGCGAGCACCAGGGCAAGATCCTCCTGGATCGACGTCCAGGCTTGGTAGCCCGCCGGCCAGCTGTCGCCCATCATTGGACCGAGGGTGGCCACGATGGTTGCCTCGGGATGCACCGCACGAATATGGGTCAGGAACTCCGAGTAGCCGGCGCGGAACGCCTCCCGATGAGCGGGCAGCTCCTCGAGCTCGATCCCCGGGGAATAGTCGTTGGTGCCCAGGTTTATCACCACCACGTCCGGTTCGTACTGGCTGTGATCCCAGGCGGGGAACTCGGGGTCTTCGGGTAGCGTCAGATCGTACATCGCGGGCACCAGTGTGCCGGCGAAGCCGCCGTAGTTGCGGATGACGCCCCGCCCTGATGCGGCAATTGCCACGTAGTCGGCCGAGAGAGCGCGCGCCGTGACAGCGCTAAAGGCCAGCCACGCGTTCTCGTTGACGGCGGTGAACTTGTAGCTGTCCGGATCGGTGGTCGATAGCTCGTTTCCATAGCCACAGGTGATGGAATCCCCCACGAACTCCAGCCGGCGTTGCGGCGGGGTCACCGCCAAGAGCTCGGTGTCGGGACGGATCCGAAAGCCCAAGAACTCCCCTTTGCCGCTGTTGGGGCTTCCGCCGGGCCCGCTCTCGGTGCGTTTGACGATGGTCAGCGTGTGTTCGCCATTCGAGAGATCGCGGGCCAAAGGATACACCTCGCGCTCCGCGCAGGTCTCGATGGTGACCGGCTCCTGGTCGTCCACCAACACCTCGTAGAAGTTGGTGGCGGTCAGAGTACTCTTGCCGAAATCACGCAGGCGCATGTCGATGGCATCGCCCTGGAATCGGGTCTGGATGTGCACGGCGGGGAAGGCGAAGGTCACCGCGGTATCGGTGCGGTTGACCCGGCCCACGTAGCGGATGGCAGGATCGTTCGGTGGCACGTCCACGAAGCCCTCTTCGGGGGGCTCGTCGGCGCAGGTAGCGGTCCAGGCTCCGCCCGCCGCGGGCGTGCCTCCGGCGCTGGCACCGCCTCCGCTGGCACCGCCCACACCAGCTCCCCCCCAAGCTCCGCCTTGGTTGTTGGAGGCGGGGTCGGAATCCCCGCTGTCCCCGAGGCTGTTGCACTGAAGCCCCATCATTCCGCTCAGAACGGTCAGGAGACTCAGGAATCCAACGCGAGCCCGATTGTTCGATGTGGTCATGACACGATCCCTCGGTACGCCTGAGAACCGAGGCCGGCAGTGTTGTCCATTCCTTTCTCAATTGCCAGCCTGCACGTGCAAGTCGTAACCGGTGGTATTTTCCAAGTCGTGACCAATGGTATTTTGGTTGCAGCCACCCTGCCGAGCGGCGTCACCGGTGGGCCAGGGTGGTGACCAGAAGGGGGTCACCGGTCGCCATTTTCGCTTTGTATGCTGAACAATGTTGGGGAAGTTGGAGATGCCCGTCGCGCCAACACCCGTTCGGTCCTGCCATAACCGCAGACCCAGCGGGTCAGGCCATTTGTTCCGCGAGTTCGCGACACTCTTCTCCAGAGTGCGCGTGAATCTTGCGCGTGATCGGGGCCCTACCGAGTGACTACGGTGCTTCGGGTTTGGCCTGGCTGGTTTGGGCAACCCGCCCGACCTCGTCGTTGTAAGTCGCTCCGAGCCATACGGCCGTCTCGGCAAGGTCGTCGGCCTCCGCCAGCCCATCGACTCCACAACGGATCCGGGCCAACAAGCTCCTATTGACGTTCTTACCTTGTCCCGCCATCTCGAGGACGATTCGGAGTTGCTCGGCCGCTCGTATCATGATGGCACACGCCCGGATGAATTCCTTGGCGTTGGGGTCGGAGGCAGCTTTAGTGGCGGCCATCTGAAGCCGCATGTCGGCGCGCTCCAGGATTGCCTGCCGGTCCAGATCGCTGCGCTCCGCGACCGCAGCGCCGCTGCGGCAGATGTCAATTTGGTCCGTGGCTTCGGCTGGAGTCGTGCTGTGGCTGCAGCCGAGGAGAAACGACACAAGGAACGTCAGGGTGGCGCATCTTGTCATGGCGATTACCCGGAGGACTCGATTCCGCGGCTGAGCGCTGCCAACCTCCAGACGGTTCATTCGACGGTCTGGGGTGCTAGACCGGCCTTGAGACACTCAGTCGTCAACGTGACGGATTTTCCGAGCTTCTGGCGGAAGCGCGCTTCGAGTTGGGGGTTGGGGCACCCCACCTTGAAGCCCATTGCCTTGTATTCCTCGTGCAACAGGTTCATCAGCCCGAGGAAGCGCGCCTGGCCTGCCTTGACCTCGAGGGACTGGGACAGTTGCAGCCTTCCGGTCAGCGAAGCCTCCTTGGCTCCCGAACGTCCAAACAAGGGGTCATAGGGGCCGGCGATGGCCTCGCTGATGTGATACCTGCCGGCCGGGATGGCGAAGACCCCGTCGAAAGTCTGATTGGTCTCGTCCATCAACAGCAAGAGTTCCCTGGGCTCGTCTTCGTCGGCGTCCATCCGCGTGAGCATGAGACTGAAGGACGCATCACCCCCGAGGAGCTTGGAATCGGAGATCCCAGACAGGCATAGGTAACTCGAATTGGCCGGGACATCTGTCATGTCCTCGACCGGCTTGTTGACGAGGCTGGAGGAACATCCAAGGACGAGGGTGGCAAGAAGCATGGCGCAATCGCGGAATGGCTGCACGGTAGGATCCTTTCGGGTCACAGGCCCCAACCCGGGGCATAGACCAAGCGAAGACCGGCGAGTGTCTGGCTCGAACTGGGAAGACCATGAAGGCTGGAATAGGGGTAGTTGGGCAGCTGGCAGGGGGGGGTATCACATCGCTCATCGGACCAGGCACGAGTGTCCGAAGCCGGAAGGTGCTCCACGTACAGGGCGATGTCGTGGTACCGCGCCTCCGCATCGAAGCCGAACTTGTAGCCCTTGGGAACGCCGATGACCCGAGCCTGGAGCCACCATCCCTTGAGGAAATCGACCTCGTCGCTGGTGGTTTTCACCTGACCCGTTGACTGCCCGCCGTATCGCAACCCTAGGGGAATAGCGACGTCGAGTCTGCCTTCCTGGGCGAAGGCGACGCGTCCGCCGACCAGGAGTTGAAGACGGCGGCGGGTGGGCACCGGGGCCTGGTAGCTCGTGCCCCACCCATCCCAGGTTGTCCCCTCCGCGACGCGGCCCGAGGAGAAGATGGGAATGGCGAAGAGCATCTCGGACTCGGGCAGCAGGAGATCCTGGTCGGCGTCCTCATCGGTATGCTCGTTCCCCCCTTCGTCCACCATCCTGGTCGGGACTCGACGCCAGGCCATCTGGAATCGAGGGTGGAGCTCCCAATCATCGAAGAGCATCAGGCGGATCCCCAGCCCAAATCCGAGGCTCAGCATGGAGCCGCCCGCAACCTCGAGCGGCAAGTCGCCGATCAGTGCATGGTGGACGGGGGCGGACGAAACGATGGTTTCCGACCAGTGGGACAATGACGCTGCGGCGAAGGTACTGTAGGACGAAGCGGATGGTGACGAACCCTCGTCACCATCGTCGGATGGGGGCGGGGTTGCTGGGCTCGGGGCGGCGAGGTCAACCTTCGGCGGTTCGACGCCGGACGAACGCGGCTTCTTCTCGGGGGATTCTTGGGAGGGAAAGACTGCCACGGAAGGGTCGGACGCGACCGTGGGCTCGGGGTTCTGCTCCGCGGCAGCGTTCGAACCCACGGGGGCGGGGGTGGCAGAGGAGCCCTCCGGCCCCGGTTGGGCCGAGGTGGTTCTGGCAAACGCCGACCAGGAAGCAAATCCCAGCAACGCCCCCAGCCAAGCAACCCGGCACCGCACCCCGGCAGGCCGCGGCGAGCAGCCAACGGGGCTTCGGGACTCCTGGGTCGAATGCCGGCCCGTACTCATGTCCACGACGCTCTCTGGCAGATCATACAAGAATGACTCGAGACAAAGACAGCGGCGAGCGTACGCTCCCGGAGCCAGGCCTGTCAAGGACTGCCACCGGCTGGATCTTGCCTGGTCCTTCTCGCAGTATGCTGTGGCAACGGGTCGATTCGATGTTCCAATCCGTACCGAACCATAGAAGGAGAATGCCTTGGCACGTCGATTGATTCTGAGCGTCATCGGAGGGTCCGAGCCGGAGCCAGGGAGTCCCGAGTACGAGCTGGCGCGTGAGCTGGGGCGGCTCGCCGTGGACGCCGGTTTCCGGATCGCCTGCGGGGGCCTGACTGGGATCATGGAGGCGGTGTGCCGCGGCGCCCACGAGTCGAGCGCGTACCGAGAGGGCGACACGATCGGGATCCTGCCGGGGTTCGAACCCTTGGACGCCAACCCCTGGGTGGACATCCCGCTTGGGACCGGGCTCGATCATTACCGAAACGGACTGGTTGCCAACGGAGACGTCGTGGTCGCTATCGCTGGCAAGGCCGGCACGCTGTCCGAGCTGGCACTGGCCTGGGTCCTGCACCGTCCCATCATCGCGCTAGCGGTGAAAGGCTGGAGCCAGAGACTCGCGGGACTGGCCCTTGACGATCGACGGCCCGTGGATGATCCGGCGGGGGCAACCATCTGGGCCGCGGTGACGGCCGAAGAGGCCGTGGAGCTTGCGGTGCGTCTGACTCGCACTGTCGTGCGACGGCCGCCGGGGATCATCTCCAGGGCCAACCCGGGGACATAGGACAGCCTCATGCGGAAATTGAACCAAGCAGGCTTCGCCTTCGTATTGTTGATGACTCTGGTGGGCTGCAGCAAGGCCGCGCCGACGCGCAAAGGCGCCGAGCCCGTGGAGCCTGCAGCTTCGGCAAAGGCTGGGCCGACTGACGCGGGTTCTGGTGTCAGACCCAGGCTCGACGTGGCCGTCGAGGTGTTCATGCGCTGGAACGCCGCTTTAAACGCGCGCAGGGCGGATCAGCTGCAGGCTCTGTACGCCCCTCGCGTGGCCTATTACGGCGTCTCGAAATCAGCCCAAGAGATCCTCGATTCCAAACGCGCGGCGCTGGCAAACGTGCCCGATTATCGCCAAACCGTGGACGGTGTGCGGGTCGGGACCGCCGGGCAGGGCTTCGCCATCACGTTCACCAAGCACAGCGGTCCAACGCTCGCATCCTCGGTCAACGCCCGGGTCACGGTCGAGCCGATGGGGGACCGGTGGGTCATCACCGAGGAGACGGACAGTGCGGCCGAGGCCCTGCTCAAGCGACAGGACCCAATGGACTGTGCGGACGCGGCCCTTCGGGTTGTCGAGGAGCACCCAGCCATCCGTGAGGATCGAGCCAGGGCGGCCAGGGAGTTCCCCGAGCTCCGTCCCGGTTCCCTCATCCTGGAAAATGAACCCGGCCTGGTTCACGCCAGCGTCGGCTATTCCCATCCCGAGCGCTTCGAGAGCCGTTGGTTCCTGTCCGTCGAGAAGGGGCAGCTCAGCATCAGCGACAATCTGACCTCACAGCCACTCAAACTCGACGAGCGGCAGCAGGCGGTGGTTCGGCGGAGCTGCGCGTCGGACGACAAGAAACCTGGCCACTGAGCGCATCCCGCGGGATTCCCGGATTCTGGCGGCAGACCGGTACCGCGGAATAGCGTAGTGTCCTTGGGCGTTGGCCGGAGGGTCCATGGCAGGCATCGACCAGATTCTCTCTTTCATCGTTCAACAGGGTGCCAACGAGCTGCGCTTGGGCAGCGACCAGGAGCCTCAGGCCTTCGCGGCCGGTGTGCGGCGACGTTTCGCGATGTCGCCCACGCCCGAGTCGACGCTGCGCCAGCTCCTCGGCGATCTTCTCACCGCGGAACGCGAGGCGGAACTGGCCGAGCAGAGGCGGGTCGGCTTCGATCACGACGCCCCCGGGATCGGGCAGTTCCAGGTCATCCTTGTCATACACCCCGACGCCAAGCTGGAAGCCCGATTCATCCACGTTGCGGCGCGCAACAAGGCGCCGCGGCGGCCGACCCAGACCCCGGAGCCTGGGCCCGTCGGTTCAGAGCCCGCCGTGGGTGGGGAACCGTCACCAGCGGCAATCGCGAATGCTGCTGCCATCAGTTCGGAAGCTCCCCGAGCCAACCGTGACGTGGAGATCCACTGTTCGCCTGAATTGCTGGAGCTTGTGGAACGCGCCAGCCTCGCTTCGGCCAGTGACATCCACCTCGCCGATGACCAGGTTCCCTACCTGCGCGTCGCGGGCCGGCTCGAGCCCATCACTGGCGCGCCCTCTGTTGACATCACCGGTTGGTTCGCCCTCGACGACCAGCGTCGGCTCTGGATCTGTCAGGGCACGGCGCTCGAAGCCGCAGTCACGCTGGACCGTGGTCAGCGCCTTCGCGTTAGCATCTATCGAACCGACCAGGGCTTGGCGGCGGCCCTGAGGCTCCTGCCACCCCGCGCGCCCACCCTGGGCGAACTGCATCTGCCAATGCCCTTGCGGGATCTGGCGGAGCTGCCGCACGGCCTGGTCCTTTTGTGCGGCGCGACGGGCTCCGGCAAGTCGACAACGCTGGCTGCCCTGTGTCGCCACGCCCTGGAGAACCGTTCCGTTCTCCTTTCAACGCTGGAGGATCCGATCGAGTATCTCCTCTCTTCCTCGACTGGCTCCCTGGTGCGACAGCGTCAGATCGGCCGGGACGTCACGGACTTCGGCTCTGGTCTTCGTGAGGCGCTTCGCGCCGATCCGGACGTGATCGTCGTGGGAGAGCTGCGCGACGCGGAGACAATCCGCCTGGCGCTCACCGCCGCGGAGACCGGGCACCTGGTCTTGGCATCCCTGCACAGCGGCTCCGCCGTCGGTTGCGTCGAGCGGGTCGTGGATGCCTACCCCTCGGATCAGCGGGCGCAGATCCGCGTGCAATTGGCCAGCTGTCTTCGGGCCGTGGTGGTCCAGCGGCTGCTCCCCAAACGCCATGGCGACGGGCGAATCTGTGCTTTGGAGGTGCTGCGCAATACCTACGCGGTCGCGAACGTGATTCGAGAAGGTAAGACGGCGCAACTAGCCACCGCCATCCAGGCTGGACGCCGTGAGGGAATGATGACGCTCGAGCATAGTCTTGCCGAGTACGTCAAACAGGGCCTTATCACGGTGGAGCAGGCGATGGCTGCCGCCAATGATCTCGAGGCGCTTCGCGGGAATCTGCCCAAGGAGGGATGAACCTCAGTTGTGACCTCACCTGAGCGATGGGAAAGGGACAGGTCGCGCCTGGGCGGATTGCTCAGCCTCCGCCATTGCGAGGCGACGTGAGTTGCTCCGGTAGCAATTTGACGCCATGGGTCTCGTGATGGCTTTCGGGCATTGTACCTTGCGAGGAGATTCAATCCTCGCGCGGCCCCGGATGAGCTGTGAAGCGGTGGGTGAAGTGCCTGTCGACAACAAGAGCCTCTGTGATGCCTAGGCTGTCCATGACGACGAAGCGCAGACAGGCGACGAAACTGTAGCCCTTGTCGCGATAGCGCGAGAGGTAGGCGAATGCGGCCTTCTCTTCGGATGGCGTGGCCCAGTGAACACGCGCGAGCCTCTCGCTATAGAGCTGTTCTCCCATCAGGACCGCCGCGGCGTGGTCAGCTTTTGCCTGAGTGAGCGTGATGGTCTCAGCAATGATGTGGTTCGTCGTGAGCACGACGTTCGGAAGATCCTGTCCCCTAAGGCGCGCAAAGACCTCTCGCGCCCGCTCATGATGCGGATCACGGGCTGAGGCCAGCGCAAAGAAGAATCCCGTATCGACGAGGATCACTTGTACAGATATTTGTCATGCCCTTCGGCGATGGACTCGCCAGAAGGAGTCGTCTTGATGAAACCAATGAATCTCTCAGCGGCCTCCCAGTTGCTCGCATTGCCGTTGCTGTCCGCTGCTTCGGCAGGCACGAGCACCTCGACCTCCGTCGCCTCCTTCAGGCTCACTGGTGTCACAGGCCGGAAGACACCGTGTTCAAAGATCGCCTTGACTGGCGTCGTCATCACGCTGCCTCGAAGTTCGTCTTACCAGACACCTAGCCCTTCATGGCACAAGACGGGTCGCTGCCAAGCCCCACGTCTCACAGTCACAGGACTCGCAGACAGCCGCAAATGAGGCCTGAACGGAACGGTTCGCCTTTCCCCGAAGGCGGCAGCTCTCGACCTTGCAGGGCCAATGGCGCGTACCGTCCGAATCCGACCTGGTGACGGGAATGGCCCGTCGCCTTGACCTCCTTATCCTTACCGGTGCTGAGCCGAGGGGGCTGGGGATTTGGATTGGTCCGGGACGGCATGACCACCGCTGGCCTCTCTGGCGACCGGGCTCTGTAGACGGGCGTGAAGGCCGCGCATTCTCGGCAACGGGCATACCTGAAGCGTGGCTCCATCCTCGATGGATGCCCAGGGCGGCAAACTACAGGTAGGACAGTACCCAGCCCAGCGCATTGCGGCGTGCGCAGTCCGTTCTGGGGACAGGAGTTCTCAATACATTCAAACGCGATCGAATCCCACGCTCTGAG
>CAZYKT010000005.1:0-7366 GCA_964648165.1 uncultured Polyangiaceae bacterium
GCTGAAGAGCTGGAGCGCTTCGGCACCGTTGGCAGCTTCGAGCGTCTCGAAGCCGAGCCGAGCCAGCATCCGGCCACCCAGGGTTCGTAGCGCCTCCTCGTCGTCGACCAGCAACACCAAACCGTGACCTTGCCACGCCGTGGGAGCGGGATTGACCTGCTGTGCCGGCTCGATCCGAGCGGGAACCGGGAAGAGCAGCTTGAACGTCGTGCCCTTGCCCAACTCGCTGTAGACGCGAATTCCTCCCCCGTGGTTGTGGACGATGCCACGTACCGCGGCCAGCCCCAGGCCACGGCTCGCTGTCTTGGTGCTGAAGAAGGGGTCGAAGATCCTCTGGCGGACTTCCGGGGTCATGCCACAGCCCGTGTCGGAGACCTCGACGCAGACATAGCGGCCGGGTTTCAGTGGATCGGCGACCCCGGCGCCGTCGAGATACTCCTCGTCGCAGTCCATGGCGTTGGCGGTCAGCGTGATGACGCCCGGCGAGTCACCGATGGCATCGGAGGCGTTGATGATCAGGTTCATCATGACCTGACGCAGCTGGCTGACGTCGGCCTGGATCAGGGGCAGTTGCTCGGGGAGCGACGTGATCAGGCGTGCCGACTTGGACGCCGATACCTCGAGCATCTTGGCCTGCTCCCTCAAGAGCGTCCCCAGATCGACGGCCTCCGCCTGGCTGGCCCCTTTGCCCGCGTAGACCAGGAGCTGGCGGCACAGATCGGATGCTTGACGCGCCGCCTGGTCGGCGTCCAACAAGAGGGAACGTTGACCAGTGGCCGGTGACGGTTCGGTGAGCGCCAGATCCAGGTTCCCGATGATCACCATGAGCAGGTTGTTGAAGTCATGGGCGATGCCCCCCGCCAGCACCCCCAGGCTCTCCAGTTTCTGCGCCTGTAGCATGCGGGATTCCAGCTGGCGGCGCTCCTTTTCGGCCTGGACCCGTTCACTGACGTCCTTGGCAAAGGAAACCGAATAGTGTTGACCCTCGAAGACGAACCGCTTGACGTAGATCTCGACGGGGAACGTCGAACCATCCTTGCGACGGTGTTCGGTGGTCAGCGTGCGTGGACCGCTGGACCGGGCCTGGTCCTGGTACGCCTTCCAGCGCTCGGGTGTGACGTTCGCGTCGATGTCGAAGATCATGAGCCCCAGCAGCTCCTGGAGCGAGTAGCCGAGCGACTCCTGGGCGGCCTGATTGGCGGCCAGGATGTGGCCCTCCGGGTCGACGCGGAAGATTGCGACGGGCGCGCCGTCCATGCTCTCCCGGGTGATGCGCAGGGAGCGCTCGAAGATTTGGTCCTGGACGGAGCGGCGCCCCGACTCGGGGCCCTGGCTGGGGGAGCCCGAGCGCGGCAGAACCTTCGAGGTTCGGACCAGCAGCGCGTCGAGCGCATCGATGAACCCTGCGACCTCGGTCTCGGTGGCAGCGACGTCGTTCGTGTCGATCTGTGCCATCAGCGCCCACAGGGCCGTGGCGGCGTCCTTCAGACTCACGTCTCTAGTATACGGCAACAGGACGGACCAGGGAAAGCGAGATGGTGCCCGGGGCCTGTGCTCGGGTCAGGCCGTCTGCGGGCGAGGGTGGCACCGGCCCCGGGGTTCGGCTCCTTCACAACCCGAGCTGGGAAATGAGCGCGTCGTACTCGGCGAAATCCTGGGTGTTGGCCACGGCGGTATTGCCCTCCCAGCTGAACATCGACTCGCCCCATTCCCCGCTGCGAGTGGGCTCCCAGAAGAACGTGCCCAGGCCGCGCCCCTCGGGCAGGTTCTTGATGACGAGGTTGGCCTGGGTCCGGTCCGGATTGTATTCGGCGATGGCAAACTTGAGCTGGGGATAGCGGGTGGCAAGGTCGTTGAAGGTGTTCTCCCACACCGCCGGGCCTCCCTGGAAAGCCGTGTAACAGGACAGCCCCATGACGTCGAAATCCACATCCCGGCTGGTCACGCCATCCATCCACCAGTGCACGCCCTGTAGATCGTCGGTGTTCTCGATGTGCAGCATGATAAGGATGCTGGGATCCACCTCGCGCACCCCCTCGATCCCGGCTTTGAGCAGGGTCGCCAGGTTGTCGAAATTGGAGGTGCCGCCGTTGACCGGAGCCATCGACGCGTTGTTGCCCCAACAATCCGTCTGGGAGTTTGGGACATGGACCAGCATGCCGGGGGTGATCTCGTTGCCCACCTGGACCATGTCGGGTCGGGCTCCCGCAGCCACGGCGGTTTGTAGCACGTCGATGGTGTAGTCTTTCACCAGGGAGGCGAGCTCGGCGATGGAGGACGCATCCCGCCAGGAGTCGGGGATGATCTGATTGCCCGGATCCGCCCAGGTGTCGCTGTAGTGGAAATCCAACAGGAACCCCATTCCGGCATCCTTGGCGAGCTTGCCGTAGGCGACGACGTGGTCTCGATCGCCGAAGGTCTCGCTCAGTCCCGTGCAGCCGTTGGCGTCGGAGGCGTAGCCGTAGGGTGCCCCCGGCTCGACGAAGGTGCGCAGGCGGATGTAGTTGAAGCCGTGGTTCTTGAGGAGTTCGAAGAGGCTCTTGGTTTGGCCGTCCGTGTCGCGATACGTCGCGTTCGATTCCTGAGTGCCGGAGATGTCTGCCCCCAAGATGAAGGGGAATTCCTGGGGGGCGCCGCTCGTGCCCGCGCCCCCGTCCGTCGCTGCGCCGCCCAGGCCAGGATCGGAACCAGCCTGAGGCTGGCCGCCGTTGGAGGGTTCTCCACCCTGGGACATCTCGCCCGCCAGGGGTTGGCTGCCCCCCTGTTGCTGCACGCCTCCCTCGGAAGGGGTGCCTCCGTCGGCGGGCGGAGCGCCGCCCGAAAGACTGCCCCCAGCACCTGCCGCCGCACCGCCGGAGCCAGACTCACCGCCGAACGCCGGGGCACCCCCCGAACTCGGCGAGCCGCCGGAGCCCAGTCCGCCGGTTGACGGTGCCCCCCCCACGCCGGGATTCTGGCCGCCGAGGCCGACGCGACCCCCTTCAACGGGTGGAGCGCCACCCGTTGAAGGACGACCCCCGGCGGCAGCTCCGCCCAGTGGAGCGACGCTGCCCCCGGACGCGGTCGCACCGCCTCGAAGGGTGGCTGCGGAACCAGCGTCGGCTCCGCCCGAGCCCGTGGCGGTGTCGCCCGCGCTGCTCTCCTGGGTCGAATCGTCGCTGCTCCCGCAGCCAAGCAGAGCCCAGAGAATCAACGCGCAGCCGGCAATCTTGTTGGGATCCGCCATCGGTATCAACTTCCGTCCTGGGGCAAGTCTCGCGTCCATTCTGCGATCAGTCTGTTGCCGCAACGACGGAAATCGAGCATTCGACGCCGCTCGCCGGCTATCCGACGACGCTGGTCGGATGTCCGGGACTTAGCGCAGCCCTTTCCAGCCAAACCGAAGCAGCGTGGGTCGGCCGCCGGCTGCTTCGTTGCCGATCAGCAGCTCGCCCGAGGACAGGAAGGTCATCCCCTCCGGTTGGGGGAAGAGAATCGGATCGAGCCTCGCGTAGCCGTTGATGGTGCCATCTCGTCGCAGGCTGATGAGCACGTGATCGACGGCCGACAGAACGAACGTGTCTTGGGTCTTGGGATGAACGGCGATGGAGGAAGGCAAGAGCCGGAGCGCGGAGCGCGTCTTGGTCCCATGCTTGTTGGTTCGCTTTGGAGTCGAGAGGCCATGGGCGGCGGCAAAGGCCTCGATCGCTTCCAGCTCCACCGTGTACACCGGCTCGGGCAGAAATTGCATGCTCGCCAGATCGAAGGCGAAAACCCAACGCTGGTTCTTGAGCTCACTGCCTTTGCCCGCGCGACCCTTGGGTGCAATGAGCAGACGATTGGCTTGCTCGTCGAACCCCAGGCCCTCGTTGTTGGTGATGGGCAGGGTCAGGGCATGGGTCTTGACTGTCGGTGCCTCGGGTGGTCCCGAAACCTCGAAGAGCAACCCGTCGCTGCGCAGAACGAAGAATCTGGGCTCGACGAAGGTTAGCCCCTCGTAGTCTCCTGGCTCCCCGAAGCGGAACTTGCGGGTGACCTGCTGGCGCGAAAGATCATAGACGAAGATGGTGCCCTCCTCGTCCTGCACGCAGGCGACCTCACGATCGGACAGGTTGGTCAGGCCGGACACCTCCGCCAGCTCGGGGGGCAGGGTGAGGCGGGCATCCGGCTGATCCAGCTGATAGCCGGATATGCCGCTCGGCCCAGCCGATCGCGATTGCGTCACGGCACCGGGCGTCGCACCGGCTGGGGTGGGGGACGGGCTCTTGTCCCTTTTCTTACCCAGGCAGGCACAGGCCAGGGTCGTGACCAGAACGAGCAGCCAGACAGCGACGACTAGGGGTCGGTGGGTACTGAATCGCCGGGGCCGCGTCGGTGGGAGCCTGGGGTTGCTCATGTCTTCTCCTCATTCATCGTCGGGGGCGTTGCGTTGTTGGTTCCGGTGCTCCACGAAACGGGCCAGCTGGGCAGGGTCGAGCACGCGACCGAGCTCGGCCTCGGTTCGCTCGTCCACCTGCTTGGTGATGGCGTCGCGACGTTCCTTCTTTTCGCGATCGGTCATGGGGGTCGCCTGGTCGCTGCGATTCAGAGCCTCCCTGAGCTCGCGGCGCCGGTCCAGGTCCTCGATCAGGATTCGGATCGTCTCCTCTCGCTGCAAATCGGTGAAGAGCAGGCTCGGTGCCAGGGAGGCTGCCAGCTCCTCGGCTCGACGCCGATCCTTCTCCGCGCGTCGTTCCTCGCGCTGTTCCGCCTTCTCCTGTTGCATGCGCTGGAGCACGGTGCGGACGGCGGTATCCAAGGCCGCGGGATCGGTGTCTGATTTCGCTTGCTCGGCCAAGCCGGGCACGCTGCGTAGTGCCAAGAGCCCCAGCTGCAGGGCCTGGACCCGCTGTTCCAGACGAGCCAGGCGGTTGGCCATGGCCTGCTGTTTGCTGGTCGACTCGGGCGACACGGAACCGGTGGCGGGCTCGTCGAACCAACGAACCAGCGCCGCGCCACATAGGCCACCGGTGCAGGCGATCACGAGCATCAACAACCAAGAACGAAACGACATGGCGTGCTCCGGAGTGGCAACAGGGCAGCCTGGGCCATTCTCTGCTCACGAGCAAACGCGCGACCAAACCGCTGCCAAACGAGTTTTCGAGGTCAGCGTCGTTTGCCCGAGAATCACGGTTCTGTTACCCTGAGCGAGGCATGCGGGTCCTGATAGTCGACGACGAGAAAGACGTGCTAGAGCTGGTGGAGCGAGCCCTGGTGCGGGATCGACACCAGGTGTTTTTGGCCGAGACCGCGGCCCAGGCCACCGCGCAGCTACACGCCCACCGCCCCGAGATCCTGGTGTTGGATCTGGGCTTGCCTGACGGGTCCGGTGAGGAGCTCTGCCGCCTCGTCCGGGCAAAGGGGCCGTCGCCCGCCATCCTCGTCTTGACCGCGCAGAGCGCGGTGGCGTCGCGGGTGCGCTGTCTGGACGCTGGTGCCGACGATTACCTCACCAAGCCCTTCGCCGTGGCGGAGCTGCGCGCCCGCGTCCGGGCCCTGGCGCGGCGGACCCCGATGGCTCGTCCTGACGTCTTGGAACGGGGGCCAGTGCACCTCGACTTCACGTCTCGCCGAGCCCTGGTGGCCGGGACGGAGGCTCCCATCACCTCTCGCGAGTGGTCGATTCTCGAGCTTTTAGCTTCCGAGCGGGGTCGGGTCGTGCAACGCGCCGAGCTCTTGGAACGGATCTGGAATCAAAAGGACGAGGCGAGTGCCGCGAGTCTGGAGGTGCTAGTCGGTCGGATCAGGAAGAAGTTGGGCTCCAATTGGGTGCGAACGGTTCGTGGCGAGGGCTACGCTCTGGGCGATGACTAGACCTGCCGGGCAACACCGCATGGCCACCCGCGTTGCGTGGGTGGCGATCCTGAGCGCCGCGCTGGGAGGACTGACCGCCGCGCTGGTCGTCACCCTGACCGTGGACCGCCTGCTACAGGGTCATGCCGATCGCACCCTGAAGGGCATGGCCATCGAACTCGCCGAGGAGCTCGACGAGGAACCGCCGACGGTGAGAAAGGCCACGCTGCCAGAGGAGCTGGCAGACGAGAACGGAGAGCTCGCGGCGGCCGGGATCCGTCTGGCCGTTTTCGAGCAGGGTCAGAGGATTGCGGGGGATCCGGCGGTGCCGCGGGTCAGGGCAGGTGCGTGCAGAACCAAGGGGGTCCTGGGTGAGCGCACCCGGGCTTGCGGGTTCGACTACCATTCTTGGGTATTGGTGGCTGCACAACCCTCCGATACCGCGGGGCTACGCTGGGCGTATCTGTTCGCGGCCCTGGGCGCCATGCTGTTGGGTGCGGGAGGTGGGGCGGTGACGAGCCGCCGGCTCACTCGCTGGGCCGTCCATCCCCTGCAGCGACTGGGCGATGCTCTCCGCCGCTCCAGTCCCAAAGGCTCGATCCCTCTGGAGCTGGGCTCGCCGAGCGACTGCGAGGAAGTGGAGCAGGTTCGAGTCGTTCTGTCCGGGTTGAGCCAGGAAATCCAGGATCTGGTGGCTCAAGCCCGTCGTTTCGCGGCCGATGCGGCTCACGAGCTGCGGACTCCCCTGACCGCTCTGGTCGCGGAGCTGGAGCTGCTCGCCGAGACCCAGTCGGCGGAAGAACGCGTGACGCTGGACCGCACCTGCGCTCGTGCCCGCCGTCTGAGTGAGTTGGTGGAACGCCTCCTGGTCTTGACCATGCCCGAGGAACGCCTCAGCGAGGGATTCGAGACCCTGTCCTTGGCTGACATCCTCGAGGAGACGACCCGCGAGTTGACCTTGCCGGAGCGCGCCCGGGTGACCGTGGAGAGCAAGACCGAAGGTCTGATGCGGGGTGATGCGCAGCTGCTCCGATCCTTGGTGCACAACGCACTGACCAACGCGCTCAAGTTCGGCCCGGAGGGTCCGGTCGTGCTCAGCCTTGCGGAGCCTGCCGATGCCGCCCAGGTCGTCCTTCAGGTACAAGACCAGGGTCCTGGCATCTCCCCCGAGCTCCGAGACAAGGTATTTGTTCCCCATTTCCGCGCCCAGCCCCGCTTGGCCAAGGGCTATGGCTTGGGGCTGGCGCTGATCGGACACATTGCTCGCGTCCACGGTGGAAAGGCCGAGTTCGTCGACTGTCCCAAGGGCGCCTGTTTGCGCGTTGCGATTCCGGCGTGGGCACCCAGCTAGTCAATGGCAGCCGTTGTCGAAAGGGCGATCGGAACGGGGGGTACGGATCGCCAGAACTCCTTTGTATGAACAACGATTTCTGGGGACTGGGAGTGGCTCCCCGAGTCCGCCCGTCGGAGCAAGCGTCTTGAGCCGGTCTTGGGCTGGGTCCCGAGTCCGCCCGTCGGAGCAAGCGTCTTGAGCCGGTCTTGGGCTGGGTCCCGA
>CAZYKT010000005.1:7466-15945 GCA_964648165.1 uncultured Polyangiaceae bacterium
CCCGAGTCCGCCCGTCGGAGCAAGCGTCTTGAGCCGGTCTTGGGCTGGGTCCCGAGTCCGCCCGTCGGAGCAAGCGTCTTGAGCCGGTCTCCGAGATGGCCATTTAGCCAAACCGTTACCAAACGGATGCTCGTGCCTCATGGCGCAGCGCCGCCGTTCGACGTACGGGATTGCCTATGTCCCAACCCAACCGCGGTCCATCGGCACTGAGCGTCTTTTTCGGCCTCTTCGTTGTGAGCGCTTGTACGGTTACCCCGGAGTCCCGTGCCGCCTGGCACGCCAAGGACTGTGAAGAAGGGCAGGCCAGGGATTGCGCCCAGCTGGCTGAACTGTATGAGCAGGGCGACGGTGTGCCTCAGGACGGACGTCGCGCGGCGGAACTTTACCAGAAGGCATGCAACGGGGACAGCGAACGTGGGTGCGCCGGGCTTGGGCTGATGTATGCGGAGGGTCGGGTGATGCCACGCGATCCGGCCAAGGCCGTGGCGCTGTTGCGGTTCGCCTGCGAAGGCAACAGTACCCGGGGTTGTGTCGGCCTGGCCGAGATGTACCAGAAAGGCGAAGGCGTCCAGAAGGACCCGGCCAGCGCCCGCCGGCTGCTGGAACGGGCCTGTGACCAGGGCAGCACCCGTGGCTGCACCAAGCTGGCGCAGCTCTTGACCGAAGGTGAAAAGGCCAAGCCGGCGATAGCGGCGCAGGAGCAGCCATCCGAATCGGCTTGCCAGGGCGCAGACTGCGCGCCAGCGGTCGCTTCGACCTCGACCTCGACCAGTGAGGTTGCCCCGCAGGATTCCGCACGAGCGATCGCCCTGTTGGTTCGCTCCTGTGACCAGGGTAGAGCGCGAGCCTGTTCCGATCTGGGCGACCGGTACGCCAAGGGTGAGGGAGTCGAGCCGGATCCGGTGAAGGCACAGCGTCTGTACGACAAGGCCTGCAAGTTGGGAGGCGAACGGGGTTGTACGGCCCTCGGCGAGCTGTTGGCGTCGGGGGCGGTCGCTTCGGCGGATCCGACCGGGGCCCGAGCCCTGTATCAGAAGGCCTGTAACGGGGGAAGCGCGCGAGGCTGCGCGCGCTTGGGCGAGCTCTTCGAACGGGGTGAAGGGGGGCCCAAGGACATCCAACGCGCCGTGCAACTGTACCAGAAGGCATGTCAGGCCGGCGGCGAGCGAGGCTGCACGAACCTGGGAGAGCTGTACCAGCGGGGTGAGGGCGTGCCGCGCGATCTGGGGCGCGCCAAGGAGCTCTTCCAGAAATCCTGTGACGGCGGGAGTCGGCGCGGCTGTGAGCGGAAGAACAGCCTCTAATCGGTGCGCCGCTCCCGTCGGTAGGCGAACGCGGCGATGAGGCTTGCTACCAGGAGCCATGCCGCCGCGGCGTGTACCGTCCCGCGCATCCCCTGGAGCTGGTCGGCTGCGTTGGCATCCATCACATCGCGGAGCGTGCCGTGGGCCAAACCATGCACGCGATGGGCGAAGAAGGCTCCCATCAGCCCGATCCCAGTGACTTGCCCCAGCGTGCGGGTAAATGAGATGAGGCCCGAAGCCACGCCGAGCCGCTCCTTGGGAACCGAACCCATGATGGCGCTGTTGTTGGGAGCCTGGAAGATCCCCATCCCCAGGCCCAACCAGAAGACCCGGGCCACGTACCCGAAGGCGCTGGTGGATAGCTGAAGGGTGCCGGCCAACAGATAGCCGACGACCAGCGTGACAAGGCCGAAGAGCGCGACGGGGCGAGTGCCCACCCGATCCGACAACCACCCCGACACCGGGGCGGCCAGCCCCATGGCTACGGGCGAGACAACCAAGAGCAGCCCCGCCTCTTTCGGCGACCGCCCCTGGAGATCCTGCAGGAAGAACGGCAATAGGAAGATCAATCCGGAGCTTGCCACGAACGTCATGAACCCCGTCACCACGTTGGTGGCCAAGCGTGGATCAGAGAAGATGCTCAAATCGAGCATTGGCTCGGCCACCCGTTGCTCGGTGCGAAGGAACAACCAAAGGGCGACTGCCGAAAACCCGAAGCCACCCAGAACCAGAGGCGAGCCGAAGGAGAGCTTGGGACCCAGCGTGATGGCGAGAAGAAAACCTAGCAGCATCGAGAAGAGGCACAGCGCACCCCGGAAGTCGAAGCGCTGCCGGGCCGGCGCCGGCGTATTCGGCACGAAACGAGCAACCATGGCGATCCCCAGGATGCCAAGGGGCAGGTTGACGAAGAAGATCCCGCGCCAGGGCGCGAACCCCAGCACCAGGCCCCCCAGGGTGGGGCCCGACACCAGGCCTATCGACACCATCAACCCGATGAGGCCCATCGCCTTGCCCCGCTCCGCGGGCGGGAAGGCCTCGGTCACCAGCGCCGCCCCCAGGGCCATCAGCAACACCGCCCCCAGCGCTTGCAGCACGCGTGCTCCGATGAGCCACCCGATGCCCGGGCTCATGCCGCAAGCCACCGAGCCCAGCGTGAAGATCACGAAGCCCGCCAGGTACAGCGGCTTCTTGCCGAACATGTCGGCCAACCTTCCCGCACCCAGCATCAGCGTGACCAGGGTCAGAAGATACGAGAGCACCACCCACTGCACGGCAGCGAAGGGAGCGTGAAGCTCCCGGGCCAGGGTGGGTAACGCCACGTTGACGATGCTGCCATCGATGGTCGAAAGGAAGGTTCCCATGGCAACCGGGGCCATGACCCACCATTTGCGAGACTGACTGGTGACGTTCATCCGGGGGCTCGGCGGATGCTCTAGCGCGAGCCCTCGAAGTGATAAAGGATCTTCCCCGAGTTTCGGGTTCCCTCCCGATAGGCGCGAGCCTTCAGGGTGGCGTCCATGATCAGCCGGTCTTTGTCCAGCTTGGCTCCCCCCTGCTCGATTTCGGCCTCCATCGAGCCATCGTCGCTGGTAAAGCAAGACTGACCGCTCTTGAGCTTGGCCATCTTGCCCACCAAGTCGGCGTCCAGGGCGCACAGATCGCTGCCGTCCGAGCTGTCCACGAGAACCAGGGATATCCGCTGTTCTCCGACGCGAGCTACCCGGATCTTGGCCTGGTCGTCGTCGAAGCTTCGTTCGGGGGAATCATCCATCACGAAGCGGGTGGTGTCCTTGCCGCTCCAGGTGCCCAGCCACTCCGAGGGGTCGCTGGCCTGCGGCGGCGGTCCCCCATCCCCCGCGTCGGCGCCGTGCAGTGCGGCCAACCAGCTGCCCGCGTCGGCGCTGTCTGTCTGTTGCTTCGCAGCCACGGGCGCCTGCGCATCCCTCGCGGATTCCGCGCTCACGTCCGCGGATTCGGCGGTCGAAGAATCCGCGAGGGTCAGGGCACCGGCTCGGTTGTTCCCTTGCAGCTTGAGCTCGGCCAGGGCCCTCTCGCCGCGTCCCAGGGGCAAGGGCGAAGGCTCGTTGCGGACGCAGCCCACCAACACCAGGACGCAAAGAACCGAGCCACGCAATCTCGACACGGATCGATCATTCACGGTTGGGGCTGTCCGATCAAGTACCGAGCCTAGGGGCGGATCAGCAGGTGGGTGGCCGGCTGTTTCTTGGGCAACCAGCGCTGCCCGTACCAGCCGGGGTGGAAATCGGGTTCGGTCCAGGCAAAGAGCCGTTGGCCGTCGATGGGTGACAGGTTGATGCAGCCTCCGCTCATGGGGTGACCGAAACGATCATGCCAGTAGGCGCTATGCAGGGCATAGGGTCCGGAGAAGTTCTGGGCGTAAGGGACCTCGGAGTGGGTCAGCTCGGTGGGGGCCACCATGCTGGCGCTCATGAATTTCCCGGTGATGACGAAGCGACCGGTCGGGGTGGAACCCGTCTCGATCGGCTTTCTTCCCTTGACCGGCGGCCCCCCCCGCCCCGGGGATATCAGCGTGACGAACACGGGGCGAACCCCCTGGTAGGCGACCAGCCATCCCCCGGTGATGCTCACCTCCAGCCAGGTCTCGCGACCCCGGGGAGGTCCCGCATCCGCCGCGACCGCGAAGGGGTTCTCGCTTCGGATTTCGGGCACCACCGCCTTGGCCCTTTCCACCCAGTCTCCCGCGCGGGTCTCAAGATACGGCACCTGGTCTCGTTCCATCTCCTTGCCGGTCAGCTGCACGAAGCTCAGTCGTTCGAAGGGGCGCTGGCTGTCCACCAGCTTCCCCGTGGGATCTCGGCGCAGACGCGGTACGCCGTCGTCTCGGAAGAAGGCGAGCGGCAGCTCTGCGTCCTTTCCCAGCCACACGCCAGCGAATCGGCTCATGGGGTACTCGACCACCCGATCCTTGGGAATGAAGCGGTAGTCGGAGGTCAGAAGGAATCGTCTGCCCAGGTGCTCCCCCTCCACCGAGTAGGCGACCGTCGAACGCTCCAGCAGCCGATCGCGAGGTTCGAACAGACCGACCGGGGGCTGGCTCAGATCGGGTAAGGGGAAGCCGAAGCTCGTTCCCGCGTCGAGGGCGAGCCCTTTGCCCTTGAACCCCGGTTCCCGCCAACGCTGTTCCTCCTCGGAGGGCAGCTTCGGATAAAGAAAGACACCCTTCGACTCTCCGTAGCGATGCAGCCACGGAGAGTCGGTGCGCGGCGCGTACCGGGTCAGCGCGACCAGGAGCGGATCCGTGGCATCGATGGTGGCCCGCCGCTCATCGACGCAGACGTAGCCCTCGGGCTCGATGGCGTAGAAACGCGCACAGCCATTGCCTGCGCGCGGCTCGGCGTCGACGCGCTTGACGCTCCCCCCCGTCCACAGAAAACCGATCCACTGCCGGGTGACGTCGGGTTCCGGATAGATCCAAACATGGCGAGTCTTGGCGTAGATCCGCGGCTCCCCCAGGGGCGGCGTGCGCAGCATGACCGCCTGAGTGTCCCAGTGAGGTGGGCTGGGGAGCGATGCTGTCGCAGGGGTAGGTGCCGCGGCGTCCGTGGTGGGCGTTTGTCGTTTGGAAGCGGGAGCTGCCGTGGTTGCGCCGGACCGACCCAAATCCCCTTCGGAATGCTGGGAGCGATTGCTGCAAGAAACAACGTGACTGTAAGCCGCGAGGTTGAAACACGAAAAGAAAACGATCGATGACCAGCGCACGACGCGATGACCCTAGCGCAAATCTTTGTTGTCGCGACCAAGGGCAGATCCCTGTATGCTGAAAGAATGGCCCGATGGCTGCTCTTCCGACAGCGGGCGTGTTTCTTGGCTCTCGGCAGCGGGTTCGCTGTGGGCTGCTCGGAGGTCGTTCCTTTGCAGGACACGGGGATGGGTGGACAGACCAGCACCGCAGGCATGGCGGGGGACGAAGCCAGCACGGGGGGGGCGACGGCGCGGGGCGGTGCTGCGGCTCGAGGCGGTAGTGCGCCGGGGAACGCAGGGCGCAGCCAAGGGGCTGGCGGTGCGCCGGGACCAGGGGGCGCAGCAACGCAGGGCGGAGCTCCTGGGCAGGGAGGAGCCAACAGCGACGCCGGTCGGCCTGGCCAAGGGGGGCGTGTTGGAACGGGTGGCGCGGCTCTGCTGGGCGGAGCTGGGGCTGGCGGAGCGATGGCCGGGGGTCATCCACCGGTTGGCGGCGAGCCCCCCGAACAGGGAGGCTCGGCCGTTTCCGGCGCGGGCTCGGGTCAAGTCGAGGGCGGAGCGGCGAACCCCGAAGGAGGTGTAACCGAGGATGGTGGGACCATGGACGAGCTTGGTGGGCGTCCCGGGAATGGAGGCGAGCCGAGCTCGGGTGGCGCGCCGTCGGATGGGGGTCGAGTTGATCAAGGCGGTGCGGCCGAAGATGGCGGGAGTGAGCCGGGGCTGGGTGGAGCCGTGACCAGCGGCGCTCCCGGGGACGGTGGGGCACAGGGCGAGGGCGGCGCGGCACCGGAGCAGGGTGGGGCGCCCGGGGCCGGTGGAGCGGGGCCAGGGTTGGCCTGTCTGGATAATCCGCCCGCCGAGTGTCCCTTCTGCGAGACGCCCAACGAGAACGAAGTGGCCAAATGTCAGGAGTATCTGAGCTGCTTTGCCGAGAACGACTGCCTTCCCCCCGATTCCTGCACCATGAGCAACGATGGGATCTGCGGGGTCAACACGATCGGGGGCGGGATGTCGCCCCACGACGCGGCGGTGGAGACGGCCGAGTGCGCCTGCCCGTGATGCGCTAGATCGGACCCGTGGAGCCCCCAGCCAACGAACCAGAGCTCTTGGAGCGTGCCCGGGCTCTGGCCGGTTGCACCCTCGCCGAGCTGTCGAGCACGCTGGGCGCCAAGCTGCCCAGGGATCTCAGCGGGCACAAGGGCTGGGTAGGGCACCTAGTGGAGCGGGCTCTGGGCGCCACCGCGGGCAGCCGCGACGTTCCGGATTTCGAGGCCCTGGGCATCGAGCTCAAGACATTGCCCGTGGACGCCGAGGGGCGCAGTCTGGAATCGACGTTCGTCTGCACGGTTCCGCTGCACCAGGTGGCGTCGGTGGAGTGGGAGCGCTCGAGGGTTCGATGCAAACTGCAGCGGGTGCTGTGGATCCCCGTCGAGGGTGAAAGGCACTTGCCCCTTGGAACGAGGCGGATTGGCGCCCCTTGGCTGTGGAGCCCCAATCCGGAACAGGAAAGGATCCTGCGTTTCGATTGGGACACCTTGGCAGGGTTGGTTGGTCGAGGGGACATCGAAGCGATAACGGGCCATCTGGGAGTTGCCCTGCAGGTGCGTCCCAAGGCCAAGAATCGAGATGCACGCCGCATGGGTTTCGACGAGGACGGCGCGCGTGTCGAGCAGATGCCGCGCGGATTCTACCTTCGGGCTCGTTTCACCGCAGAGCTGGTTCGTGCGCATTTCGCGATCGGCGGGGTGTAAGCTGCGCCGCTTTGGCCAATGGGCCGCGGTGCGATTTTCAACCCTTCCTCGGGGCGGGTGAGGAGGGCGCACTGGGATCCGGCAGTCTGTGTTACTCATGGTCTGCCTGTCTTTGACGGGCCTTTTGCGAGCTCTGGGATGACGACTCAACCGTTGGCGATCAACGTCGAGAGCGGCGACCTGCTGGATGGCAAATACGAGGTCATTCGTGTGATCGGCCAGGGTGGGATGGGGGTGGTCCTGCTCGCTCGCCACCGCTTCCTCAACGGACTTTTCGCGCTCAAGCTGATGGCGGCCGCCGATGCCCCGCCCATCCAGGTGGCACGGTTCCTGCGCGAGGCTCGCGCCGCTTCCAAGATCGACAATCCTCACGTAGCGCGGGTCACGGACGCGGGCGCGCTCCCCTCCGGCGAGCCCTACCTGGTCATGGAATACCTGACGGGACGGGATCTGTCCCGGCAAGTCAAGGACGACGGCCCGCTACAACTGCCCGAGGCGGTCGACTACCTTCTGCAGGCGATGGAAGGGATCGCGGCCGCCCATCACTTGGGGATCGTGCACCGGGACGTGAAGCCCGCCAATCTGTTCGTCTCGGAGAGCCCCCAGGGGAGCTCGGTGGTCAAGGTCCTCGACTTTGGCATCTCCAAGGTTCGCTTGGGGGGTGAGGTCACGATCGATACCCTGTCGAGCGATCCGGGCGCCTTGATGGGCTCGCCCCGCTACATGTCTCCCGAGCAGTACCAGAAACCCGAATCCGCCGATGTCCGTTCCGATGTCTGGTCCCTGGGTGCCACTCTTTTCGAAATCCTCACCGGGGAACCCGCCTTTCAGGGCAGCAACGTCCCCCAGCTGTACGCCGCGATCGCCGAGGGAGCGGTGTCCGATCTGACTCGGCTGCGCCCCGATCTGCCCAACGGGCTGGCGGCGGTGGTCACTCGGTGCCTGCAGAGGCTGCCGGAGCGACGCTACCAGGACGTCGGGGAGCTGGCAGAGGCGTTAGCCCCGTTCGCCTCCGACGCGGGGCGCCAGCAGGTGGGGCGGATCCGCGCTCTGAAACCGGAAAAGCTCCCGGCGAGCCCGCACAGCGCGGTCCCCCTGGTCGCGCCGGTCGTGGTCAGGGCGCCCCATGAACGCACGCTTTCCTCCAGTGAATCGACGCGACGACACC
This sequence comes from uncultured Polyangiaceae bacterium, assembly GCA_964648165.1. Classification (GTDB taxonomy): domain Bacteria; phylum Myxococcota_A; class Polyangia; order Polyangiales; family Polyangiaceae; genus FEN-1139. The sequence goes on from CAZYKT010000005.1 coordinate 15,413, forward strand.
ACACTGCGTGGTTGGCTGCCCTGGGATTGTTTGGGCTGGTGGTCGCAGCGGTTGCGGTTCTCTTGTGGCCCAAGCCAGCGGCCAAGCCGCTGTCCCAGGGGGATGCCTCGCGCTCCGGCCGTCTGGTGGCTATGCCGACCGCGGTTGGACCGGTCGTGCCGCTTCGAGCACCCGAGCCGGGGCCTGCCGAACCTGCCGTCGCGATGACCGCGGTGGCCCAACCTCTGCCTCGAGCCCCTGGCAACGGCGCGACGCGGATGAAGGCTGTGGCTCCCTTGCCGGGCACCGTTTCGCCGAGCTCGTCCGCCACGGCGCCCCCACCCCCGCCTCCGAGTGGCTCGCCGAGTGCGCGGCGCCCTTCATCCTACGATACTTGGCCATGAATCGACGAACGAGGTTGGCGTCGGCGGTTATCCTTCTAGCCAGCGGGCTTTTCGTTTGGCCGTGTGGTGCCCAGTCGCGCTCGAGTCGCGCCGAGTCGAGTCGCGCCGAGTCGAGTCGCGCCGAGTCGAGTCGCGCCGAGTCGAGTCGCG
>CAZYKT010000005.1:16045-25763 GCA_964648165.1 uncultured Polyangiaceae bacterium
CCGAGGAGCTGTTCCGTGAGGCCCGCCAGCTGCTCGATCAGGGACGCCCCGCCCAGGCTTGCCAACGTTTGCAGGAGAGCCAGCGATTGCTCCCCGCCGTGGGTACCCTCCTGAACCTGGGGCTGTGCAATCGGCAACTGGGGCGCCTGGCGACTGCCTGGCACGCTTACCGACGTGCCGAGCAACTCGCCCTGGACGGGGCCGATTCGGAGCGAGCCCTGTTGGCGCACGCGGAGGCCGCCGAACTTCGTCCCCGGTTGGCGACGTTGCGCATCGAGCTCCATCCGCGGAACGGTGCCGACACCGTGGTGACGCTGGATGGGCGCACCCTTTCGCGCGCTGAGCTGCATGTCCCGCTGTACGTGGACGCGGGATGGCGTGTCGTCTCGGCGACCGCCCAACAGAAGAAGGGATTCAGCTCCGGCGTCGCCTTGTACGACGGCGCACGCGCCACCATCGTGGTTCCCGTACTCGACGTGGCGCCCCTCGCCCCCGCGCCGCGGGCCCCGGTGACTCGGCAGAGGGCCGGGAGCTGGATGCGCACTGCGGGGTTGGTGGCCGCGGGCACAGGCCTGGTCGGTCTGGGATTCGGCGGGTACTTCGCCTATCACGCTCGGCAGCAGCAGCACGACTCGAACCCCCACTGCAACTCGCGCGACATCTGCGACGCCGAGGGGTTGGGTCTGCGTGCTGATGCGGCCACCGACGCTCGCCGGGCAACCGTCTTCGGCGCTGTTGGTTTGGCCTGGGTCGGTGCGGGAGCTGCCCTGTGGTTTTTGGCACCCGAGGATTCCGCGCGCATCGGCCTTTCCGGAGCCAGCGGTCCCCGCTCCAGCGTAATGGTTCAGGTTGCGGGCGACCTGTGAGCGACGGGGATCTCGGATGGTTGGTTCGGCGTAACCACGGCCCGGGGGTGTAGGTCGGGATGCGTGCCCGGCGGCAGCGGAGGGGGCGCGGGAAGGCAGCGATCGGACGACGGTGGCTGGATGGCAGCCACCGGAGGGGGCGCGGAAGGGGGGCACCGGCCACCAAAATCCCTTTGTTTACAAAGGGATTTCTGACAGTGGGACATGGGTTGCCGTGGCGGTTCGTGGTCGTCCCTTCGTGTACAAAGGGATTTCCGGCGGTGGGGATATGGGGCGCCGTGGCTGTTCCTGGCCGTCCGGCCGCCTTCCTCGGGTGGTCCTCGGCGAGGCGTTGTGCGAAAAAATCCCCGCGAGGCGGAAGAGACTCGAAAGGCATCCAGTATACACTGGGGTGTCACGGGAGGCCTTGGGTGATGATGAAGTGTGGTTCGTCCGGCTGCGTCGTTTGCTGCGCGGTTCTCGAGCTATTGGGGGTTGCCTGCTCGGATCGTCCGAGCGACGCCGTGCCGGACCAGGCTGGTGCGTCGGAGCTCCCGCAGCTGGAGCGGGTGCGCTCAGTCGCGGATCCGGCAGCGCGTAGCGTGTCGGCTGGTCGCATCCGTGATGCACTCGGCCCGAGACTCGATCGCTCGCGCCACGGGCTCACCATCGAGCGGACGGCAGCCGGGAGTCAGCGCATCGACTTAAAGGGGCGCTTCCGCTCGGCTCACGTGCTGACCATCGATGAGGCCGGTAACCAGCACGTCGAATGCGTCACGACCAAGGGCGAGCTGGAGCAGGTGCTCGCTCGCGGAGGTCGCAGATGAGCGCCGTGGGTCGTATCCGACGCACCGCCCTCTGGTCAGTCCTCGCCGTGGCGGCGGGTGGTGTCCCCGCCCATGCGGCGACGTTCGTGCTCGACGTGGCGGATCTGGCGGGTGTCGGCTTCAACGATGCGGCGCCAGCGACGCCGATCGGCGGCAATACGGGTACCACCGTGGGTGAGCAGCGCCGTATCGCGTTTCAGCACGCGCTCGACATCTGGGGCAAGGCCATTGACGGCTCCGTGCCGATTCACGTCTCGGCGAGTTTCGCGCCACTCGACTGCTCCGAGGGCAGTGCCGTGCTCGGTATGGCCGGCCCGGGCGGCATGGAATTCGAGGTTCCCGGACAGGATCCCGCGGTCATCTACCCAGAGGCCCTCGCCGACCAGCTCGCCGGCTATGATCTCGCGCCGGGCGTTCCCGACATCGAGGCGGAGTTCAACGGCGCCCTGCCTGAATGTTTCCCCGACTACGACTGGTACTACGGGCTCGATTCGGTGGACTGGGACAATCGCGCCAACCTGGTGATGGTCGTCCTGCACGAGATCGGTCATGGCCTTGGCTTCCAGAGTACCGCCGACGACACCAACGGTGAGTTTCTCCTCCCGGAAACCCCGGACCCATTCTCGAAGAACCTCCTGGACGTAGCCACTGGCAAGCATTGGGACGAGCTCACACCCGCCGAGAGGGTCGCTTCACACGGCTCCGTCCGCGGGCTAGTGTGGGATGGCCGCAACGGCAACGCGGCGGCCGCCCGCTGGCTGAACCTGGGAGCCCCGCGCATCCGCGCCACACCGGAGGTGCCCGGCCTGCGCGACGTGATCATCGACGCGAACTACGGACGCCCACTGGCACAGGGCAGCATCACGGGCACGGTCACTGCTCCGACGCCGGCCGACGCGTGCTCGGAGCTCGCCAGTCTTGCCGGGCAGATTGTCCTGCTTCCGGACGCGGACTGCCACCCATTGAACCAGGTTTTCTACGCAGAGGCGGCCGGGGCGCGAGCCGCCATCCTCGTCACCTCGAGGAACCCGCCACCCAGCATCGATCAGTCGGCGGAGGCTCTCGCCGTCCTGACGCCGACGCTGACGACGGTGGGGTTGCCGGAGGCGGATGCCCTGTTGCTGCTCGCTGCGACGGGAGTCACGGTCGAACTCGACGCCGATCCAACACGCCGCATTGGCACAGATGCCCAGGGCCGTATCTACATCTACGCGTCGAACCCGGTCACCACCAGTAGCGCCTCGCACATCGACCCGATCGTGCGCCCGGACGCGGTGCTCGAGCCGTCGCAGACTGTCAACATCCACCAGGACTTGACGCTCGAGATCGCCATGCTGCACGACATCGGCTGGAGTGTGCCGTGTGGCAACGGCACACCAGACGCGGGCGAGGAGTGCGACGATGGCGCCGCCAACAGTGACACCACACCCGACGCCTGCCGCCTGGATTGCACCCGAGCCAAGTGTGGTGACGGCGTTGTCGACACCGGTGAAGAATGCGACGCAAGTGCGGGCACGCCCATCTGCCGGCCAACATGCCGACGACCTGCCTGCGGCGACGGCATCCTGGACAGTGGCGAGGGCTGCGACGACGGCGCCGCCAACAGCAGCACCGCGGCTGACGCATGTCGCCTCGATTGTACGCCGGCCAGGTGTGGCGATGGCGTCGTCGACAGCGGTGAAGGCTGCGACGCTCCCAACGCACCAGCGACCTGTCTTGCCTGTGTACCGGTGGCCGTCACCGGTGGCACCGGTGGCACCGGCGGCGCCAGTGCTCCGGGCGTGGGCGGGGCCGGGCCGGCCAGTGGGGGAACCAGCGGTGCTGTGGACAGCCCTTCGGGTGAGGCAGACGAAGAGCAAAGCGACTCCGGGTGCGGTTGCCGGTTATCCGGCGGCGCTCAGCGCGCAGATCCATCGGCACTGGTCACGCTCGGAGCTCTCGGCCTGTGGCTCAGCAGACGCCACATGGCCAATGGTCGCCGGGCGAGCTCCCGTTCGAGGCGCCAAAGCCTCCTCAGTGTGGCGGCGGATTGACCCGAGCGTGGCGACGGTGGATGCTCATGGCCTAACGGGCGAGTGCGTCGGCCGGGCTCGAGGCTAAGCCCCGGAATCTCTTGGGAGGTCGTGATGCAAAGGCAGGCGGTAGGGATCCTAGCGGCGGTGGCCCTTGTTGGGATGGCTTGCGAGCAGTCGGACAACAACAACGACTACCAAGACTTCTCGGATGCGGGAAACGCTGGCAAGAGTGGAGAGTCGAATGAGGCAGGTGCTGGCAGTGGTAACCAGGCTGGTATGTCTGCTGGGGGACGCGGCGAAGGGGGCACCCAATCCGCGGGTGGAGACGCAGGGTTGTCTGCTGGGGGACGCGGCGAAGGGGGCACCCAATCCGCGGGTGGAGACGCAGGGTTGTCTGCTGGGGGACGCGGCGAAGGGGGTGCGCCGTCCATGGGTGGAGAAGCTGGAACGGCGGGCACCAGTGCAGGCGCGGTTGGTGTTGGCGGAGCCCAAAGCGATGCGGGAGCGAGCGCGGGTGGGGCAGAAGAGTCCCGAGGTGGAGCCGGCGGCGACACGAACGGTGGGTCCGGCCAGGGCGGCTTGAACGTGCTCGGACCGGGCGGCACGGCTGGAACAGGGGGCATTTTTGCGTGCGCGGAATCACCCTCCGTGGCCGAGCTGACCCCCACCAACCTCGTCGTCGTCTTCGACACCTCGGCCAGCATGGGCTGCGACACGGACGAGTCCTCGCCCAACCATTGCACGACCCAGTGGCGCCTGGACAACTGGTCCAATCGCTGGGTTCCGGTCACGGATGCGTTCCGGGACTTCTTCGGCGGGGTCGAGGGACAGGTCGCTGCCAATGGGCTCAACGCGGCTATCATCTTCTTCCCTGCTTCGGGGACCGCTGCCGGGACCTGCTCCGCCAACTACCAAACGCCCAACGTGTACCTGACCTCTCTGGCGAATCCGGAACCCCTGCTGACTGCGCTGGATCTAGCCGTGCCCGCCGGCGGCACTCCAACCCTGCCCGCCCTCTACGGTGCCCACGAATACGCCGAGCAGCGGGGGATCGCCGAGCCCAACTCCCGGTCCGTCGTCATCATGGTGACGGACGGGCAACCCTTCATCTGTGCCGACAGCTCGGTGGGTGGACCGGTGGGTCCCGAGACTCCCTGCCAGACGATCCCGGAACACAACTACCTGGAGTGCCGCCCCTCGGGCACGACCCTGCTCAACACCATCGACGACATCGCTTCGGTAGCCAGTGCCGCGGCTGAGCGTGCAGACTATCCGGTCTCGACCTACGTGATCGGCATCGGGACCGAGACGGGGGCTCTCTCTCCGATTGCCACCGCCGGCGGAACGGACTTCGTCTACTTGGCCGATGGCACCGAACCCTCCGTGACGCGTGAGACCATCAAGGACACGCTGGAGCAGATCCGGCTTTTGACCTCCAATTGCGATGTCGCGCTACCCTCTCCCCCCGAGGGTTACGACCTTGAGCCAGACCAGGTGAACCTCGAGGTTTCTCTGGACGAGGGGCTGCTCCAGCGCATCCCGAAATCCACGAGCTGTGCCGGTGCTGGCTGGCGTTACGACAACGAAGCCTCACCGACGTTGATCGAGCTCTGCCCAGAGACCTGCGCCCAGGTGCAGGAGCAGGCCAGCCAATTGCGGATTATGATGGGGTGCCCGACGGTGCAGGCCGAATCGTAGCCGGACCTCTTCGATGGGCGCGGGTGGCTCCAGCCTTGTTGCGGTGGACGGACCGGCGGGTTGCCTGCAACGCCAACGCTTGTTCGATGACTCTCAGGGGCTCAATCAGAGTCGGAGGTCATGACCTGAGCGCAGCCGCGAAACGTCAGATCCGCTTTGAGTGTGCCACCCTCGGGGAAGGTGCAGTCGAGGCGAGCGTGGCCGTGCCTGCGCCACAGCCAACCCCCAGTCTCGGAGACAACGTCGAACACCTTACAGTGTCGTGCATCCACCGCGTGCTGGGGGCAATTGAAACCCGAGCAGCCCTTGGGGCTTTCGGTCACGACGCGCCAACGCCCCGCGCCGTCTTCCAGGATCTCGAGGCCTCCTTGGAAGCCGGTGTCCCCAAACAGGGTGCGCTCTAGCTCCTTGATGACTGCCACCTCCGATGACCACATCTCGCCCCACGAGTAGCACTCTGCCGTGCGCACGACGAAATCACCATGGGGCTGCCCCGTGGAACGTATCTCTCCTTTGGCCGTGCCTGCTGGGTAGGACCCGGAGAGCGGAACCCCCACGGCCACCCCCATGAGCCACAACGCTGGGTGAGTGTACCACCGATGGTTCTTCTTCCCGTTCACTGGTGGCGCCTGTGCCGAACCGCAAGCATTGCCCGAGAGCGGTGTGTCGGACATCGCGTGCCACAGTAGAGCGCCGAGCCCGGGGCCGCGTCAAGCCGTGAACCATCCTCTGCCCACCTCGGCCAGGACCGCCCCCAAGTCAGGGCTGTTGCGCCTGCGTTCGGTGGCGCGGCGTCCAGGGCAACGTCAGCCATCGTAGAGGGCCTTACAGTCATCGTCCGCGTTCCCGCCCAGGGACACAATTCCCGTTGCGCGTTCGACAGTCTGCCAGGACATCGTTCGAAGCCTGCGCGCGTGCAGTCGTGACTCCAGTGCTCGTATCACCAGGTCGCGATCACCTTCAGTCAACGCGGCGAGCTGCTGTACGAGAGGTTGAAGCTGTTCCGGAACGGTCGGAGTGGCTGAAGTCGACCTGGATCGTACCATCGTCTGAATCATACACCCCCTATTCCCAACCGGCTCCCCATCCCTCCCACCTCTCATGACCCCTCCCCACGCCGTACTTCCGCGGCAACTCGCCTTGTCCGGCTGTCTCGTCGTTACCGCGGTTCGCTTGTTCGTCCGTTGCCCTTCGAGTTCTGGCAATATCTGGGGATGACCCGACGGATGCTGGGATGCGCGCTCGTCATGGTGACGTTGATGTTCGGTTGTTCGAGTGACGATTCGGACGACGATGGGACAGGGGGCAGTGGCGGTGATGGACAGCAGGTGGAGGACGAGAACCCTCCAGAGGATGGGCCGCCCACAACCGATTCACCCAACCAGTATGGTGACGTGCACGAGGGGCAGTATCACCTGGGTCCGGTGGACTTCGCGGAGACCGAGTGGCACAACGCTTGCGCTCCGGAGGGCGGCTATCGCAGCGCGTTGCGCTCGGATACGGGGCTGGGCGGCGAGTATCTGGCGGGAGTCAGCGGGGAATTCGCGGACAACGGTGGGGTCTGCGATGCCTGCATCCAGGTGACGACCGGGATGGGTAAAACCATCGTGGCGCGGGTCGTGACCTATGGCGCCACCAACGAACCCGGGGACATCGACGTCAGTCCGTCGGTGTACGAGACGCTCAATCAGGAGGAATACCCGCGCTCTATGAGCTGGGAGTTCGCGTCGTGTCCAGACACCGGGAATCTCGCTTACGAATTCCAGACCGGAGCCAACGTTTGGTGGACCAGTTTCTGGGTGAGAAATCAGAAGGTTCCGCTGGTGAAGGTGGAGGTGCAGAGCACCAACCATGACGAGTTCTTCGAGCTCCGCCGGGAGATGGACGGGACGCTCAATGACGATGGTGGTTTCGGCGAGGGGGAGTTCACGCTGCGGCTCACCGGCATGGACGGTCAGGTGATAACGGACACGTTCCCCTCGTTCGAGCCGGGGGAACTCATCGAGTCGACGCAGCAGTTCGACTGAAATCGCGGGCGGGTCGAGCTTCGAGATCCCGGGCCGGTCGAGCTTCCAATCGGTGGGAGGCAGACGTGCCGGTGGTTTCCAGCCGGCGGGTGGAGCGGGTTGGAGTAGGGTCAGGGCGGTTCCGCTCGTCCAATCGGTGTTGTCGATTGACTGTACTGGAGAACAAACCATGCCCGGATCACGAGGAAACGGCGGCGGCCGCGCTCCAGGGCGGCCCCGAAGCGCTCACCGACGCGGTGGTGCGGACCAGCCCGAGACTCGTCCGGTTGGCGGCCCGGATCCTGGGGGATCTGGCCGAGGCGGAGGACGTGGTCCAGGACGCCTATCTGCGCGCCCAAGAGTCCCTGGCCGAGGGGCGCTTCGATGGCCGCGCCAGTCTGTCGACCTGGCTGTATCGGATCGTCGCCAACCTGGCCGTGGACACGCTGCGCAAGAGGAAGCGCCGAGAGCAGCCCGCAGATGTGGGCGAGCCTTCGGACTTCGGTGGGGAGGCTGCATTGCAGGCGCGACTGGCGCTGCGGGAGCTGGACTCTTGGTTGGCCGAGCTTCCCCACGAGCAGCGAGCGGCGTTGGTCTTGTCTGCGATGGAGGGCCAGTCCAACGCCGAGATCGCACGAATCCTCGGCACCAGCGAGGGTGCTATCGAGCAACGGTTGGTTCGTGCTCGGGCCACCCTGCGCAAGAAAGGCAGAAGCGACCATGACCGAGCTTGACGAGTCCTTGGAGGAACGCTTCTCGCGCCTGACCGAGGCCACGGAGGGTCTCGTGGTGCGGCCAGGTTTCCACGCGCGCGTGGTGGGGGCGCTATCCCGCCCGCGCCAGGATGGCTGGGCCGAGCTGTATCGGTGGGGTCGGTTCGGGTTGGCCGCGGGTTTTGTTTTGGCTGTGGCCTCCGTAGCCACGGCCGTTTACGGTTCCTATCAATCGGATCAGGCCTTGGCGGCCGCTTATGGGGCGGTGGAGCTCTTGCCATGACGCGATCGAAGCTATTGACCCTGGGCGTCGTATTGGGTGTCTTCGTGCTGGGCGGAGCGACGGGTGCCGGCATCGCCTACGCGGTGGCCGAGCGCGGACGTCTAGTGGACGAGGACGCGGACTTCGCGCGGCGCGGTGAGATGCGCATGGCGGCTATGACCCGCGCCCTCAATCTCTCTTCGGAGCAGCGCCAGAAGATCTCCGCCATTCTGGAGAGACAGGAGCCAACTCGGCGCCAGACCATGCAACGGATCATGCAGGATTGTGGCGGCCCCTTGCGCCAACACAAAGCCCAGCTGGACGCGGAGATCAAGAAGCTGCTCGATCCGGAGCAGCAGCGGCGCTTCGACGAGCTCTCGGCGCGCCAGGAGGAGCGTCTGTTCTTGCGCGAAGGGCGGATGCACCGCGGCGGGCGGCGGCACTGAGCCTCGCGGCTCTCGGGTCGTGATTGGGCCCATGAGAGACGCCGCACGGCCCACGACGTGATTTGTCGCACAGCGACGCCACACGGCCCCACGACGTGGTGGTGATCAACGAGCGACGCCACACGGACCCACGACGTGATTGCGACGGGCCAACCAACTCGAAACTCCCAAGCAACCTGGCTTTGGGCCCCGGCTCAGTCGAGTCGCACAATCCGGTGGGCCTGGAGCTCCAGTACCAAGTCCAGCGTCTCGGTGTGGTGCAAGGGCGACAGATCCAGAAGCTCTTCGACCGTCACCGAGCCCTCGGTCTGCGATGCCACGTAGAATTGCTCGGGAGTCAAGAAGCTGTCGGCGGCGGAGGGTGTCTGGATCAGCGTCACCTTGCGGGACTCGCCCCCCACCAGCCCCAATAGCAGGGGCTCCAGCAGCTCCACGGCATCCACCACCAGTTGTCGGGCTTTGGGATCCGGGCAGGCTCGAATCAAGCGCATCACGCGTCGCGCGTAGGTGGCGGCTCGATGCTGCTCACCGAAGGCAACGGCACGGGCTGCCTCGTCGATCAGAGCGGCGACATCGGCGGCGGTTGGCGTGACCTCCTCACCATCGCAGGGGGAGCCGCCCGCCGAGAGGGGCCCCGGCTTGGGCGAGAAGGCGGAAGCAGGAGGGGTTGCCTTGGCATGCCCCGAGGGCCGGGCCACCGCCTGATCCATCCCCGTCGGCAGGGAAGCGGAGATTGCTCCCGCCATCTGGCTATTGCCAGGAGCCAGGCGCTTGGTGAGGGGACGACCCGAGCCAAGGGGTGGTGAACCGGAGACGCGTTCGGCGAGGGGACGACCCGGGCCAAGGGGTGGTGAACCGGAGACGCGTTCGGCGAGGGGACGACCCGAGCCCGGCGCTGGTGCGCCG
>CAZYKT010000005.1:25863-172789 GCA_964648165.1 uncultured Polyangiaceae bacterium
TGAACCGGAGACGCGTTCGGCGAGGGGACGACCCGAGCCCGGCGCTGGTGCGCCGGAGGTCCGGGAAGGGGAACCGGAACGAAGGGGGGCATGATGGGGTCCCCGGGTCGACCGATCCGAGCCATTCCCTTTCGAGGCCGAAGGGGGAAGAGGGACGGTGGGTACGGGGAGGGAATCTCCGGCGCGCCTGGGTACCGGGGAGCTTCGCCGTACCTGGGTGGTCGATTCGGGGGGAATGCTCTGGGGGGCTGGCAACGCTCGGTTGACGACCGGGGTTGGCAGACCGACCCGCTCCGAGTCAATCCGGGGTTTGGCTGCTTCCGTCAAGGCCAGGGCAAAGTCCTGCACCGACGCATAGCGAGCGTCAGGAGACTTGGCCATGGCTCGGCGTATCACCCCATCGACACCCAGGGGTAGTTCGGCAACGAGCGAGCTCAGCGGGGGCGGTGACTCGCTGATCACCTTGCGCAAGAGCTCCGTGATCGAATCGGCGAGAAATGGTACCCGCCCCGAGAGCATCTCGAAGGTCATGGAGGCCAACGCGTACTGATCGGAGCGGTGATCGGCCTGGCGCGTGCTGACCGCCTGCTCCGGCGCCATGTAGTCGGGGGTGCCGAGCACGTCGAATTCCCCGGTGACCTTGGTTGCGGCCGCGGTGCTCTTGCTGATGCCGAAATCGAGGAGCTTCACGAAGATGCTCCCGTCCTCCATGGCCAGCAAGAAGACGTTGTCCGGCTTGAGATCCCGGTGAACGATCCCCGACCCATGGGCGAGGGTTAGTGCTCCGGCGATCTGCGAGACGATGGCCACTACGTCCTGCAGGGGAAGCACGCGCTCTCGATCCATGCGGCGCGACAGAACCTCGCCGCTCAGAAGCTCCATGACGATGTAAGGAGCCCCCTCCGGGGTGGTGTCAAAATCGAGGATATGAACGATGTGCGGATGATGGAGCTGACTGACGATCTCCGCTTCGCGACGGAACCGAACCAGTGCTCCGGAATGGGTGGTCAAGTGGTTGGCCAGGAGCTTGACCGCGACCGGCCGACGCAACCGAACATGCTCGGCGCGATACAGGCGCCCCATTCCGCCCTCGTCCAGCACATGAACGATCCGATACGTGTTGCCGAGGACCTGACCGGCCAAGACGCCCGCCGGCGGCTTTTCTGTCGGGCGCGAATCCCTTCGTCCATCCGTTTCGACGTCCGGCACACCGATTGTCGCTTGAGGCGTCATGATGGGAGGACGGACCGACATACTCGGATGAACCACGGGTGCGGGAGTGTACGGAGGCCCCGCCCATCCGTTGCGCACAGAGGAATCGGGACGCCCGCTCCGGTCCTGGGTGTCGTGGCGAACCCCCGGCCACCGGTCTCCGGTCTGACAATCATGACGCTGCGGCATCCCCCTGGCAATGCGGTGTGAGCTTCCCCCTCGGCTCGGCTCCGGAGTTGGCCCACCAGACGGTCACGGCGCGGGAATGTAACGGATATTTCACGTTTCCACGCAAGTCCTTGAAATGTGATTGCTAGGGGTGGCGGAACTCCTCCCCTCCCCGGGTGTCAGACGCCAGAGAAGCCCATGCGAATGCCTAGCCTTTGGGCAACCACGTTGGTCTCGTCCCTTGCGATGCACGCGGGGATTGGTCTCGGGCTTCAGACGAGACTGGAAGAACCGAGGGCGTTCGTCAGCCGGGCGCTGGCGCCGGATGTCTGGGCCGGCACCACGGTTCTGGTTGCACCCTCACCCGATCCAGCCGAGCTGCCCGTCGAGGTGGAGCGGATGGAGTCCGCCCCGCCGGCGAAGGCGGCGTCAGAGCCCGAACCCGCGGCGCTCCCCATCAAGACGCAGCGGGTCGATGCGCCCCCGCCGGCGAAGGCGGCGTCAGAGTCCGAACCCACGGTGCTCCCCGTCAAGACGCAGCGGGTCGAGGCGCCCACGCCAGTCCAAGTGGCGTCAGAGCTCGAGCCCGCAGCAACTCGTCGCGTGGAGAAGCGAAGCCCCGCCGAGCAGCGTTCGGAACCGAAGGCCGCTGCCGCTTCTCCCGTACCGCCGGTCTCGGTCGATCTTCGGCGGGCCATGGCGGACGCCGTGGCCCACCCCTCCACCTCGTCGGGAGTATTTGGGTCGCTGGGAGTCGACCCCAACGAGCGGGATTTGGCGCGGGCACTGTCACGAGCCATGCCGATTGCCACCCTGGGAGAAGCCAAGTGGTGGGAGCGCCCGGTCGGCGAGCTCGGTCGACCACGCTTCGACGTTTGGCTCGATTCCAATGGGCGGATCACCGATTTTCGGCTGCGCAAGCCTCAGCCCAGCCGTTTCGTGGAAAGACTGGTGACGCGCATGGTGGGTCTGTTGAAGATGGGCAGATTCGCCTGGGTTGGGTCGCCGGAACAGCCCGGAATCGAAGGTTTCGAGATTCGGCTGGTGCTGCAGCAGACCGAGGCCGTGGATCGCGACGCCGAGCCAGGGAGCCTCTACCAGCTCAATTCGGACGAGGCGCCCCGAGGTCGCGCCTGGATCCGCGAAGCGGGGGGAAGGCTGTTGCGTGGCTACCTGCTCAGGATCCCGGCGGATCCTGAGCGTTGAGCTCCGAGCCGACCCCGCCCTGTCGCATAATAAGCACCCCGGTTGCGCGATGACCGATAACTGCCCATGCTGGCTCGGTTCATGCGCAACAATGGCCTGCCGGCAGCTGTCGTCTCCTGCTGCTCGGTCTTAGGATTGCTGATCGGTGGTTGCCGGCAGTCTGCTCGGCCCTCTCCTTTTGGGGAGCCTGACGCGGCGGTTGCAGCCCCATCAAGCATTCGGTCGGCTTCCCGTACCGTTCCCGCGCAAACCAACAGCACCGCCCGGCGTCGCAAGGCGGCCAGGCCCAAGACCACGGTACGTTCCGCCTTCGCGTCGCTCGAGGACTGCAATAGTCTGCTCGATGCTGGGCAACGAGCCAATCGGGTCCCGAACACGGTCCGTCTGGGTACCTGGAATCTTCGCTGGTTTCCGGATGGCATTCCGGGAGCCGGTTCGCCGTCGGCGCGTACCACCGATCTGACCTGGCTGGGCTGCGTGCTGGCCTGGCTGGACGTCGACGCCGTTGCGCTCTCGGAGATCAAGCACGAGAAGCGTTCCGCTCCCGCTCTGCAAGCGCTGATTCAAGAGGTCAATCGGCGGACCGGAGGTGACTATACCGTCCAGCTCGATGGCTGCCCCGCCTCCAGCGGTCAACACGTGGGATGGCTGGTCAATCGGCGCGTCTTGGCCATCACCGAATGGGTCGAACATGGTGAGCTCAACCCCCAGGGTGAAGCCTGTGCTCAGCAGCTTCGCCCGGGGCTCGGTGTATCGCTCCGCTCCCGCCAGGGGCTCGACTTCCATGCCGTCTCCGTGCACCTCAAGAGCGGCACCACGCCGCGAGATCTGGGGCTGCGGCAGGCCTCGCTGGTGGCTTTGGAGGGGATCGTCCGTTCGACTATCGAACGCACCGGGGACGCCGATCTCATCGTGGCGGGGGATTTCAACAGCATGGGTTGTGGCTCCTGTCCACCCTGGACCGGCAGCGCCGCGGAGGGCCACTGGATGGACGGGCGGCTGTCGAACTACCAGCCGCCCCTGCGCCGCGTCCCCTCCGATCTGGGCTGCTCCCATTACTACCGGGGAGAAGCTGCTCAGCTCGATCAGTTCGTGGTGACCTCCAACATGGCAGAGGTTCCCCGCAAGACGCTGGTCGAGGTCGAGGGAACCTGCCGGGATCGTCGTTGTGCGGAGGGCCCCCGTCGCCCCGGCCTGGCCGAGCGCCGGCTCAGCGACCATTGTCCCATCGTGCTGTCGATCCTGGATCGGGATGAAGACTAGCTCGGAGCGTTCTCGGCGGCGACCGGAACAGGCTCCCCTTCGGCGATCTCGATCAGAGCGTTGAGAGCCTCGATGGCCCGTTTGGCCTGTACCTCGCGCTGGCGCAGACCTTTGACCTTGGCCTCCATCTGTCGGGATTCTGCTTCCAGTTCGCGGAGGCCTTCGCGAACCCGGTCCCGTTCCGTTTTGAGCGCTTCTACGTTGAATGCCACGGTAGTCACCTCCCCCAGGCGGATACCAGATCGACGGTCAGCTGGCGACCACTCGATTGCGGCCGGAGCGCTTGGCAACGTAGAGGCGCTGGTCGGCCGTGGCCAGGAACTGTGCTGGATTCGGCTCGGCGAGCTCGGAGAGCGCCGCACAGCCCAGGCTCACCGTGACCGGGATGGGGACCGTGCCGTGCATCACGGGCAGGGCCCCGATGGTGGCTCTCAGACGTTCGGCCAACAGGGTGGCTCCCGCCACCCCGATGCCCCGGAGCAGGATGGCGAATTCCTCCCCGCCGACCCGGGCAACCACGTCCTCGACCCGCAGCTGCTGAGCCAGCATCGACGATACCTGTCGTAGCACGCCGTCCCCGGCGGAATGGCCGTGGGTGTCGTTGATGGCCTTGAAGAAATCGATGTCGACCATGATGAGCGAGACGTCGGTACCGTGCCGCCGCGCAAACGCCAGCTCCATGACCAGTCGATCATCGAAGTGACGACGGTTGTAAAGGCCCGTCAGGGCATCTCGAGTGCTGGACTTGTACAGCTTCTGCAGAACGCTCTCTCGGTGGGCGTCGACCAACGCGAAGCGGAAACTGACGCGCAGCCCAATCTGCAACAAACAGCCGTCCTGGAGCTCACCACGCTGGATCGGAATTCCGTCAAGGAACGTACCGTTGCGCGACTGGCAGTCCTCGACCAGTAACCCTGCCTCTTCTCGGACGATGCGGGCGTGATGCCGGCTCACGCTCACCTCGTCCAGCGCAACGGTGCAGTCGGGATGACGCCCCACCAGGCAAGGGAACTGCTGCAATGAGACCACCTCTCCGGCGTGGATCCCGTCCATCCTGAGCAGGATGGGGCGATCGGCGGGCATGATGGCGAACGCGCTGGTCGAGGGGGAGGCGCGGCTGGGAGGATCAGTGATGGCGGTGGTCGCCTCGTTCTCCTGAAAGGCTTCGCTGATGGCCCGAGCTTGCTCGGCAGTCAGGGCGAGATCAGCGCCGATCTCACGGAGCCGTGCGGATTGCGGGATGGCCGTCTCGCCGGTGTCCGAGCCCTCCGACACGGGTTGGGGGCCAGAACCGGCATCGCCGACTGGTGGCGAGAACGGATTGGCGACTTCGTTGCGCAGCAGACCGTCGGCCTTCCCGACCTGCGATGGGACTAGCCGACTCGCCATTGCGCCTCGGGGAAGGGTTTACCTGGCATCGCGAACAAGAACCCCTGGAGCATGTCACAGTTCAGCTCGACGAGCGTCTGACATTCCTCGGGAGTTTCTACCCCTTCAGCGACCACGCAGATGCCCATTTCACGGCACAGGGCGGCCATGGAACGGACCACCTTCTGCTGGGTCTGGTTGCGATCGATGCCCCGAATCAGGGACATGTCGAGCTTCACGAATTCGGGCTCCAGGGAGGCAAAACTGGTCAGGCCGGCATAGCCAGCCCCCAGATCGTCCACCGCTATCCGGAAACCAAGCTCTCGCAGGGCCGCCACGCGACTCGACACGTCCGGTACGTGATCGAGCGAGGAACGTTCGGTGATTTCCAGCACGACTTGCTTGGCAATCTGGGAAAGGAGGGACGAAGGCGATAATAGCTGAGGATCCAGCAGATCGGTCACGTGGAGATTGACGAAAAGCAGCTCCTGCCGCCCCGATTCCAGGATGGGAACGGCGGCACGGTCACGAACCACTCGGCCGAGCTGGTCCACCTGGCCCAGCCGCTCTGCCGCATCGATGACCGCTCCGGGGTTGGCCAGGCTGGATTCCCGGCTCCGGAGCAGGGCCTCGAAGCCAACCACCTTGTGGGTGCGGGTGTCGAGGATGGGGTGATAGGCCATCCAGAGCGTGTCCAGGCATCGCAGGAAGCTCGTTTCCAGACCGGCTCGGTCAGTCGATAGGGCGGTGGTCTGGCCCAGGAGCTGCGCTGCCCTCTGCCGCAGCCGAGCCATCCGGTGAAGGTGGATGGCCTTGTCCAGGACCGCCTCCAGCGCCTTGATGGCCACCGGCTTGGTCAGGTAGTGCATCGCGCCGTATTCCAGAGCCTGCACGGCAGTGTCCACCGTCGGTCTGCCGGTCAACAGGATCACCGGCACGTGCAAGTCGTGGGTTCGTATCTCGCGAAGCAGTGTGATCCCATCCATTCCCGGCATGGTGATATCGGTCAAGATGGCGTCGAAGTCCTGCTGGGTAACCAGACTCACCGCTTCGGTTCCGTTGCCAGCCGTGCAGACCAGATAGCCGCGAGCGGTCAGGGCACGCGTCAATGACCGCAACAGCGTCGGATCGTCGTCGACCAGAAGGACGTGACGAGCACGATGGGCCTCCATTGACGATAGCGAACCCGGATCTTCACGAGAAGGCAGGGGACGACGCGACGGGTCGGGGATCCGATTCGTCGCGCTGCTCGGCTCTTTACGCCCGTCCGACGTTCGCAGTTTCGCGACCGGTTCGCAGGGACGGGAGCTCATGTCGTAGGCAACGGCCACCCCAGGCGACCGTGAAGTCCCTGCCCGATCCCTCGGGGGGTGTTGGCTCCCGAAATGCACCGTCCGAATGGCCAACCTGTGGCACCCAGCGGCTAACTCGGGACTCGCTCCAATTCGCCGCGGCTCCCCGCACGAAAGACGGTGGTCAGAACGCTACGCGGCGGCATGGGCTTCCCGGCGCAAAGATATTGGAGCGCGTCCTTTTTGCGAGGTACCTCGGGTTTCGACTCGACTCTTTCGATCAACGTCCCCACCGGGACCGTGAGCGCGACACGCCGTTCCCACACTGTGCCGGGGCCGGACTCGATCGGGGAGACCTCGGCGTTCGGCCATCGTCCGATTGCCAACCAACCGTCCTGCTTGCGCACGCGATAGGTCACCGTCGCGGTGCCGCGCTCCGTGACGCGCTCATGCTCGAAGACAACCAGCCCCACGAGGGCTGGTTCGGGACGGTTGGATGCGGATGACACCACGATACCGGTGACTACTGAGCGTAGCCTGGCTTGTTGGGCGGAGGTACGATGCCCCCCTCGGTGCCTTCCGAATCGGATGTTTCAGTCTCGGTGGGCGGCGATTCGGAAGCTGATTCCGCCGCGCTCGATGGCTCCGCAGGACTGGCGGGCAGGGGTTTGGTGGTTTGGTTCCGCTTGACCAAGGTGAACCGCGGCAGACGATTGGAGTCGCAGCCCGCGCGGAACCCAGCCGAGTCGAAGGAGACCTCGAAGGAGTCCGTACTGTCCTTGCCTTCAGGCTCGGGGACGGACACCTCGACACGCAGCTGCCGTTCACCGGCTCGCGAGGGCGAGCAGTAAGAAAGGAGATAATACTGACCAGTATGGGACAGAACCTGGCGGGCAGCCTCCTGGAAGGCGATCCCCAGGGTGTCCTGGTTCTGGGCCAGGATGGGACGACCGCCAGCGAGCTGTTCGGTGGTTTCATCGCCCGGATCGCCGTTGACCGTGATGAGCAGCGTGGAGATGGTCTCGTCGTCCTCGAGCTCTTCGAGCCTGTCCGGATCGACCCGTCCCGCCAGATCGGGCCCGCGAGCGAAGACGACCAAGGTTCCCAGGGGCACCACCTTGTTGGGCTGACGCAGCCTTCGTTGCAGGGCCCGTTGGGCGTCCACCAGCGCACCGCGCAGGTTCCGGGAAGGATCGGAAGGTAGGGCGCGCTGCACGGCATCGAGGGTCAAGGGACCGGTCGCCTTGGGATCCATCGCGAAATCGCCGAGCGGGCGGGCACGGGGAGAGCCGTCGAAACCCATTACGCTGACCGACTGGCTGCGACGCACTTTCTCCACGAAGACGGACACCGCTTTGGCTAACTGATGTCGACGCCCCTCACTGGCACTGTCGCTCAGATCCACGAGCAGCACGGTGTGGAACGCCGCGATCCGCGCCGGATCGAGGAGTCTCAAGTCAGCCGCCTCTGGATCGACGGCGACGCCATTTTCGGTGAGTCGGAATGACAGAGTCGACAGTCCCGCCACCGGTTCGTCACTGCGGGTCACCGACAAGAGCGTGGCCACGTTGCTGGGGGGACCGGAAGCGGTTGCCACCTCCTTGATCCGCGTGCCACCGAACCAATGGCAGCCCATCGACAGCAGCAAGGCAGCCCAGCAGGAAATTGACCCCTTCTTCATACCAAAGCTATGGCACGGCTGCTGCCTTGGCTCAATCGGCGGCTATTCCCAGTGTTGTCTGCCGGCCCGGGCGTTGGTCAGCATGTCGGTCATGCCATGGGCGAGGCGCAGCGGTAGCTCGTTCTCGGCAAACGCCCGGACTTCACGGATCTCCAGGTTGTTCGCGGGGGGTACCGCGGGGTCGCTGACCTCGGCCTCTACGACCACCGTCACGGCGTGGAAACGCGCGTCCCGTTCGGGAGAGGAGTAGACTCCGAGGATCCCACCCAGCGAGAGCACCGTTGCCCCAGTCTCCTCGTAGGTTTCCCGCAGCACGGAGGCTCGTAGGGTCTCGCCCCACTCCAGGGTGCCGCCGGGAAGCGCCCAGTCTCCGGTGTCCCCCCGCCGTACCAGCAGCCAGCGCCCGGACGGATCTCGGGCCACGACCGCCACGCCAACCACCGGCCGCCGCAACAGGTGTCGCGCGATCTCCTTGACGATACCGAAGACGGCGGACGGGATGGCCATCGGACCTTCGAGGCCTACCATGGTGTCGGCCGAGGGTGCGGGCCGGATCGGGGTCGTCCGCGGGGCCAAAAATGGCCGACCAGGTCGGTTCCAACCCTCCTCAGGCAATCGGGGGCGGCCCCGCACCGGCCACCCTGCATTCCAGAACGGCCCCGTCCACGGTGAGGGCGAGCAGTTGACCGGTCTCGGCGTGCAGGGACACAAAAGGGCTCACCCAGCTCGGATCGCGCCACACACAGTCGAAACGCCCATCGGTGTGCTGCGTCCACAGACAACCCGCGCTTGCCATCCACGGCCGTCCCGTGGTGTCAACGGTCACGGCCGAGAGGTCCGGTCCGCCGGGCACCATCTCGGCCCTGGTCGGTCCTTCACCGACGTGCAGCACCGTGCCCTCGCTGCCCACCGCGATGGCGGTTGGGCTGCCCTTTCGGCTTGCGCAGCAGAGAAGGGCTCGGGTGCTTGGTACAGCGAGGGGCTGGAGCTCCAAATCGAGGGGGCGGAACACAGCCGCCCAGGCACGGCCCTGGTGGCTGCGCCCGGTCACCAGCCACTGCTCCTGCCCGATCCGAGCCAACCCAGCCAGGCTGGCAGCCTCCGGGATGGGAATGGAACGTAACCAGTAGCGACCCACCCTGGTGCACAGAAGGGGTGGTCGCCCCGCGGCGGAGCCAATCAGCACGGCCAGCTCCTCGAGTTCCCCGCTGAGCTCGACGAATTCGAGGCTCGGATCGGGGCCTTCGGCGATCAGTTGGGCGCCCTCGCGAGCCAGCTCGACCAGACGAGCCCCGCTGGCACTCACGAACCACGTCGTCGAATGCAACCTCTTGACCGCACAGACGCGATGGCCCAGGAGCGGTTCGGGCGTCTCCACCGCGAGCCAACGACTGCCATCGAAATACTCGAGCCCGCTGGTCGTGGCGGCCAGGCAATGGCCGGCCCCATTCCAGGCCGCACCCAGGACCAGCCGATCGTCGCCGGGGGGGTGACGGACCAACCAGGTCCGTTCGATCCCCGAGGCCAGCGGACGCAGGTTGGCCACGCTCTGCAGCCAGCGCTGACTGATCCGCACGCTCTTGGGTTGATCGGTGAGCCACGGCAAGAAGCTCTCCGCGAACTCCCGGGCAGACGCCATCCGCTGGCTTGGATTGGGCTGAGTAGAGCGGGCCAGGGCCGCGTCGATGGCCTGGACTGCGGCGGGGCGCTGGCGCAGCTCTGGGCAGAGAGCGGGCGCCTCCATCAGGCTGCGCCGTTCGGGCTTCATGACCTCTTGGTACGCATCCAGCGTACTGCGCGAGCGGAAGTAGTGCTCGCCAGTCAGCATGCAATAGACCACGGCGGCGAACGCGAACACATCCGAAGCGGGCCCGACCGGGAGGTTCTTGGCTAACGTTTGCTCGGGGGCCACGTAGCCCGGGGTCCCGATGGCCACGTTGCCGAAGGTCGCCTGCAGACCAATCGGTCGCGCGATACCGAAATCCGAGATCTTGAACATCTCGGTGTCACCGCTGCCACACACCAACACGTTGCCCGGTGTGATGTCTCGATGCACGATTCCTTCGGCGTGTATCTCCACGAGGCCCCGGGATAAGGCGTCCACGGCTCGAGCCGCCCTGTCAGGATCGAATGCATACCCAGTGGCCTTGACGGTCCAACTGATTCGCTCATCGAGTGCCGTTCCCTCGATCCCACCGTTGACGTATTCGATGGCCAACCAGGGCAACTCCAGAACCTGGTGGCCCAGCGAGAACGGAACCACACCCGTGTCCACCAGGCGCACCACGTAGGGGCTGGGAGGAATCCGTTCGTTCAAACGTCCCAGGGCAACGGCTTCCTTCTGGATGACCAGTCGCGCCGTCGCACCGCTCTCCCGGACGATGCGGGGAAGGATGATCTTGACCACCACCGGTGACTGGCCCTCGGGGGCGATGCGCATGGCGTGATAGGCGCGTGCCGTTCCACCCTCGCCCAGCAGCCGCTCCATGCGATAGGTGACGCCCGCATGGACCTCAGAGCTCAAGGTCGCTCCCAGAAACACGTCCTTTGCTCCAAGAGGAACCGGCGTTTGGCTCATGGGGTCGTCCGGGGTGGCAGTCTATCCCGATCGACCTTGGGGTGCGACTGGGGTCGGGACGGTGTCGGGGTACGTCCCGGAAATCGGGGTCGGACTGTCTGTTCGGTCGTTGGCCGTTATGATACCCTTCAGCCACGTAGCCCATGCGAGCGGTGGTACAGCGCGTCACTTCTGCCCGAGTTCTGGTAGATGGCACCGAGGTGGCGGCCATCCGCAGCGGTCTGTGCGTCTTGATTGGGGCCGGCAAGCAGGACGAGGAGCGGGACGCTCGTGCCCTTGCCGAGAAGCTGGCGACCTTACGGGTCTTCTCGGACGCTGCTGGCAAGATGAACCTGAGCCTGGCGGACACCGGGGGTGAGCTCCTGGTCGTCTCGCAGTTCACGCTGTTCGGTGATGCCAGTCGCGGCAGACGTCCGAGTTTCACTTCTGCCATGGAACCCGAGGGTGCCGAGAACCTGCTGAAGATCTTGGTTCGAGCGGCCGGAGAGCTCGGGATCCCCACCCAGACCGGTCGGTTCCGTGCACACATGCAGGTCGAATTGACCAACGACGGCCCAGTGACGATTCTGCTCGACACCCAGAGATAGTCCTCGAACCAATCCGATGCCACGGGCACTCCTACTCTTCGGGATAGGCCTAATGCTCGAACCCGCCTGCGGTTCGCGTTCGCCCCTGACCTTGGGTCAGGCCCGGGCCAGCAGCACTGGCGGCGGCGACAATGCTGGTCTCGTGTCGAATGGTGGTGATTCGTGGGTGGGTGGCGCGGGTAGCTCGGGACAGGCTGGTGCGACCGAGCCTATCGGGTACGCGGGACAGTTCGCGGTCTGTTCGGACAATCCATGCCAAAACGGAGGCCACTGTTATCAGCTGCGGGGCACCACCATCTGCGACTGCCCGGCGGGGATCTCGGGGAGCCGCTGTGAACTGACCAGTGCTCGAATCACCGCGGGCGATCGGTACACCTGCATCCTGCGGCAAGATGGCACCATCGGCTGTTGGGGCGCCTACCCGGTGGCGCGTTCCGTGCTGCCAGCCGGAAGCTACCGTCTGATCGCGGGTGGTGGCAGTCAGATCTGTGCCCTGGACGAGAACTCGGCCATACGGTGTTGGGGCGAAGACCACCGGGGGCAGGCCTCTGCGCCCCCGGGGACCTTCGTCCAGCTCGGTCTGGGGAAGGACCACGGGTGTGCCCTGGGCCAACGTGGCGAAGCCGTCTGCTGGGGAGACGACACCTACGGTCAGGCTTCCCCTCCCAGCGAATCCCTGGTCAAGGTGACCGCCGGAGCGACCCACAGCTGTGGCTTGCGTGGTGATGGCGAGGTGGTCTGTTGGGGTAGCAACTACGTTCATCAGTGTGATGCTCCCGCCGGACCCTTCGCCGATGTGGTCGCCTCCGACTACTTCAGCTGTGCCCTTTCCGCCGACGGGGAGCTGTTTTGCTGGGGCCAGGACGAGTCCGTTCGGCCGCTTCCGGGCGGTTCCTTCACCCGGCTGGCGCTTGGCTCCAATGCCGGGTGCGCCGAAAGGCGCGACGGTACCTTGAGCTGCTGGGGCAGCGGAATTGAGGGTTCCGGACCCAGCTCGGGGGCTCGCTACGTGGACTTTGCTCTGGGTTCCCTCCATGGTTGTGGGGTCACCGAGGAGGGCTCGGTGGAATGCTGGGGCCATGACACGTACGGGCAGGCCTCGCCCTCGGGCCGGAGCCTGCGTGAGCTCGCCGTGGGTGGAGACCACAGCTGTGGCCTGGCTTTGGACGGATCGTTGGTCTGTTGGGGGAGCGACTACTACGGTCAGATCTCGCCTCCCTCGGGACGTTACCAACGGGTCGCAGCGGGCAATAACCACAGCTGCGCCCTGGACGGACTGGGGCGGATCGTCTGCTGGGGCGACGACTACTATGGGCAAACCGACGCACCCCTGGGCCGATACACCCGGCTGGCGGCGGAGGGATTCCACAGCTGTGCCATCGCCCAAGACGGACAACTGGTGTGCTGGGGAGACGATTCCTTGGGACAGTGCCAGGCCCCCGAAGGTAGCTTCCGCGATGTGGCGCTCGGAGCGAGTCACAGTTGCGCGCTGCTGATGGACGGTTCTCTTCGATGCTTCGGGGACGATTCACGCGGTCAGTTGGGTGCACCTTCCGGAGCCTTCACCCGGGTTTGGGCTGGGGACTATCACTCCTGTGCCGTGCGCGTGGATGGTGCCACCGTCTGCTGGGGCAATAACCTTGATGGTCAGTCCACGGCTCCCGAGGAGTCCTTCACGCTCCTGGCCCTGGGCAATGGACACACCTGCGGCCTTCGACCCGAGGGGTCCATCGCGTGCTGGGGCGACGATGATTTCGAGCTGCTGGTGCCCCCCCAAGGAGTCTATCGATTCATCGACTCATCCAACACAGTGAACTGTGCAATCACCGCGGACTGGCGTCCGCGTTGCTGGGGCCGCCTGGGTCGTTAGGCTCAGGCCGAGCGTGAGCACATTCCAAAGCCTAGGCCAGCTCCGGCAGACAGGCGGCCCCCAGAAGACCCGCCCGATCCGCCAGTTCGCTGACGAGCAGGGGCACCTCGGCCAGGGGAGGAGCGAACGCATGGGCGCGCAGGGCCAGCCGCAACTCGGGGGCGAACAGATCGAAAGCGCCGGAGATGCCGCCCGTGAATACGATGGCGTCGAGATCCAACAGATTCTGGAACCCCGCGATGGCGGTGCCCAGCGCGCGCCCTAGTGACGCCATCGTCCCTCGAGCTGCCGGTTCGCCCTGCCGGGCCGCGTCGGCGATGGGTTGAATCTCGGTGACGGTCCTCCCGCTCAGCTCGGTGTATTTGCGGAGCAGACCCTTGGTCCCCGCGTAGGACTCCAGACACCCTTTCAAGCCGCAACCGCAGGGCCAGCCATCTTCGCTGCGCAGAAGGGGTGTGTGCCCGACTTCACCAGCGAAGCCGTTTCGACCGCGCTGCAGTCTGCCGTTCAGCACCAGGCCGCCGCCGATCCCGGTGCCCAAGGTCAGCATCAAGAAGCTCGAGTGAGTTCGGCCATGGCCATAGCGGAGCTCCCCCAAGGCGGCTGCCGTCGCATCGTTCTCGACCACGACGCGGCAACCGAGGCGGTCCCGCAAAGGTCCGGCGATGTTGACGCCCTCGAATCCAGGCACGTTGGGCAGTCGCCAGCAGATCCCTTCCGGATTCACACCGCCCGGCACGGCAAGGCCCACCGAATCGGGCTGGGGCTGAAGGGAACCGACCGTGGACGCAATCAGATCGAAGATCTGGTCTGGGCCACTGGCCGAAGGCGTGTCGACAGAGACCCGTTTCACGATAACGCCCGCCTCGACGACGCCGACCTTGATCCTGGTCCCCCCGAAATCCACGCCAATCATTCGGTGCCTCCTGATGCTGCCCGAGGCGAAAAAGGCCCCGAGACCCCTGGGTCATGCCCCGTTGTGCCCTGCGGCGTCAAGTCCGCCCGCGCATCCCGGAAGCGTCCTGCTTGTTGGCCAATCCGGGCCTGACCGGCCCTTTGCACCGCCGGGGATTGCCGGATTTGCCCCGATGGGCTATGGCGCGAGCCAACTCCCGAAGCCAGAAAAGGCCGCGCATGAAGCACGACGTAGCGCACGGACTCGAAACGGCGAAAGCCAAAGAGGTCACCGAGAAGGCATTGGATGCCTACAAGAAGCGTTTTGCCGAATACAACCCGACCATTGCCTGGGAGGGTCAGAATCGTGCCCGGATTGCCTTCAACGTCAAAGGCATCGAGCTTAGGGGATCGGTCGAGGTCGACGCTCGCAATATCAGCTTGGATCTCGACGTGCCTCTGTTGCTGCGCCCCTTCAAAGGCAAGGCCATGTCGGTCATCGAGGCCGAGATCAAGAAGTGGATCCAGAAGGCCAAGGACGGGAAAATATAGACGGGACCCGACGAACCCGACGAGTGGGCGACGGGCCCCATGGGCTGAGCGTCACTGCGCCGAACCACCCCCAAAGGGATGGAGCGGAACCCCCTTTGCCCCAGGTCGTAACGGCCGCGGTGCCAGAGCTCTCGTGTGTCCCGGACCGTCGGCCATCGTGACTGGTCTGTTCAGCGGGGAGCTCAGGGTGTTAGGGACAGGCTGGAGCCCGGATTGGTGCCGGGCGCCTTCCCCACCAACAGGACGATGCCCATGTCCAATCCCGAGAAATTCCGAGCCATCCCCAACCAGCAACTGCCGGCAGACGCGGACTCGCTCAAGCGGAGTTTCGTTGATCACATCCTGCACACCCAGGGCAAACACCCGAGCGCGGCTACGCTCTTCGATCAGTACATGAGCGTCGCGCGCACGGCTCGCGACAGGATGGCCGATCGCTGGATCCGGACCTGGCACGATGCCGTGGTGTCGCAGCCCAAGCATGTCTATTACCTGTCCCTGGAGTTCCTGCTGGGCCGATTGATGGAAGACGGGCTGCGCAATCTGGGGATCCACACACCCATGCGCGCGGCCCTGCAGGACGTGGGCTTGGATCTGGAGGACGTGGCCGAGGAAGAGCTGGATCCTGGCCTGGGCAACGGGGGCTTGGGGCGGCTGGCGGCGTGCTTCCTCGACTCGATGGCGACCCTGGGCATTGCCGGAATGGGCTATGGAATCCGCTACGAGTTCGGGATCTTCCGGCAGGACATCCTGCGCTGCGAGCAGGTGGAGACGCCGGACAACTGGTTACGTCGGGGTAATCCCTGGGAGATGGTTCGTCCGGAACGGATTTTCAACGTCCATTTCGGGGGGCGAGTCATCCATTATCCGGGTCCGCAGGGCCATCCGGTTAGCGAATGGATCGACACCGCCGAGGTGCGAGCCATGGCCTACGACCTGCCGGTCGTCGGCTACCGCAACGGCGTGGTCAACACGCTTCGCCTTTGGTCGGCCAAGGCCACCCGCGATTTCGAGCTGCACATCTTCAATCGCGGCGACTACCTGCGCTCCGTGGAGGAGCGCAGCTACTCGGAAAACATCTCCAGGGTCCTTTACCCCAACGACGCCAACGAGGCGGGGCAAGAGCTCCGCCTCAAGCAAGAGTACTTCCTGGTCTCGGCGACCCTTCAGGATGCTCTGCGACGCCATCTGGTCAGTCACCCCGATCTGACCAATCTGCCCGATCAGGCCGTTTTCCAGCTCAACGACACCCATCCGGCCCTGGCCGTCGCGGAAATGATGCGGTTGTTGGTGGATGTCCACAGGCTCGAATGGGACCGGGCTTTCGACATCACCCGTCGTTGCATGAACTACACCAACCACACCATCCTGCCCGAAGCTCTGGAGTGCTGGCCGGTGCCGCTGATGGAACGAATGTTGCCGCGCCATCTGGAGATCATCTACCGAATCAACCAGGAGTTCTTGGAGATGGTCGGTCGGAAGTTTCCAGGCGATCTGGATCGGATCCGCCGGGTCAGTCTCATCGAGGAGGGGGGCAGCAAGCGGGTACGGATGGCGAACTTGGCCATCGTGGGCAGCAGCCACGTCAACGGGGTTTCCGCTCTGCACAGTCGGATCCTCAAAGAGCGACTGTTCTGGGACTTTGAGCAGATTACCCCCGGCAAGATCCAGAATCAGACCAACGGGGTCACTCCCCGTCGCTGGCTGCAGAAGTGCAATCCAGACCTTTCTGCCTTGATCACCCGACGTATCGGCAAGGCCTGGCAGCGGGACCTTTCTCGGCTGGAGGAGCTGGTTCCTGCCATTCAAGATGCCGAGTTCGTCGCCGAATGGCAGGACGTCAAGCAGAAGAACAAACAGCGTCTGGCCAGGGCCCTCAAACGGGCACTCGATGTCGATTTGGATCCGACACATCTGGTTGATACTCAGGCCAAACGGATCCACGAGTACAAGCGCCAGCTGCTCAACATCCTGCACGTGGTGTCGTTGTACTTGAACTACCGAGATCGCCCCCCTGCTAAGGCGGTGCCCCGCACCTTCCTGTTCGCGGGCAAGGCGGCTCCTGGCTACGACGTTGCCAAACGCATCGTTCAACTGATCAACGCCGTGGCGCGGGTGGTGAACACCGATCCGAGGACCCGCGAGCTGCTGCAGGTACATTTCATTCCCAATTACGGGGTGACCTGGGCGGAGCGCATCATTCCAGCCACCGACGTGTCCGAACAGATTTCCACGGCGGGTATGGAAGCCTCCGGTACCGGCAACATGAAGTTCGCGCTGAACGGTGCCCTGACCGTGGGGACCCTGGATGGCGCCAACATCGAAATGATGGAGGCCATCGGCCGCGAGAACATGTTCATCTTCGGTCTGACCGCGGAGGATGTCGATCATCTCCGTCGCGATGGCTACTCTCCCCAGGACCAGTACTACGCCGACCACGAGCTGCGCCGCGCTCTGGATGCGATCTCCGGAACCCTTTTCAGTGTTGACGATCCGGCCCAGTTCCGACCCCTGGTGGATCGGTTGCTCCACGAGGACCCCTTCTTGGTACTGGCTGATTTCCGCAGCTACGCCGCCACTCAACGGTCGGTGGAGGAGGCGTACCGGGAGGCCCAACAGTGGCACCAACGCTCCATTCTCAACGTGGCGCACATGGGTCGATTCTCCAGTGACGCCACCATCCAAGGCTACGCCCGGGACATCTGGGGAGTACGAGTGGGAGCATTGGGGAGTCCCGCCGACTGACGACTCCCGGATCCCCGGG
The DNA here is from genome assembly GCA_964648165.1 of uncultured Polyangiaceae bacterium. Lineage (GTDB taxonomy): Bacteria > Myxococcota_A > Polyangia > Polyangiales > Polyangiaceae > FEN-1139. Next base: position 43,296 of record CAZYKT010000005.1, read on the forward strand.
TCCGGGAGTCGAGGGCCTCGACCAGTTACCGGTTCCGGCCGAGAAACGCTTGCGCCGGCCTCGGGTTTGAAGGATTCTTCGCGGCCGGCTCTTACCGTGGCCGCGACGCCGGAGCCGAGCTCGCGGAAGCTCCGCGGTCCGTCGGCCCAATCGGCCGGCGATACACCCTGCAAGGAAGAGAGACGTGAAAATGGCCAAGACGTACAAACTGGCGCTATTGGGCGGTGACGGAACGGGACCCGAGGTGGTGCGCGAGTCGCGCAAGGTACTGGACGCGGCGGCCATGAAGTTCGGGTTCAAGCTGGACTGGGAGACCTTTGACTGGGGCGGGGAGCGTTACCTCCGGACCCAGGAGGTGCTGCCGGATTCTGCCGCCGACACCCTGCGCCAGTTCGACGCCATTCTGCTGGGTGCGATCGGTCATCCCGGCGTCAAACCCGGTATTCTTGAGAAGGGGATCCTACTCCGGCTCCGGTTCGAGCTGCAGCAATACATCAACCTCCGCCCGGTCAAGCTGTACCCAGGGGTGTGGACCCCGCTCAAGGACAAGGGTCCCGAGCACATCGATTTCGTCGTGGTTCGGGAAAACAACGAGGGGCTCTACACCGGTTCGGGCGGGTTCCTGAAGAAGGGAACGCCCGAGGAGGTCGCGGTTCAGACCGCGATCCAGTCCCGGGCGGGCTGTGACCGCTGCCTGCGGTTCGCCTTCGAGTTGGCGCGTCGTCGCGGTCGCTCCAAGACCCTGACGCTGGTGGGCAAGACCAATGTCTTGACCTACGAGTTCGACCTCTGGGAGCGCGCCTTTCACGAGATGGGCCAGAATTATCCCGACGTCAAGCGCGACTACAACCACGTTGATGCCTGCTGCATGTGGTTCGTCAAGAACCCCGAATGGTACAACGTCATCGTGACCAACAACCTCTTCGGTGACATCATCACCGATCTGGGGGCCATGATTCAGGGTGGGATGGGGATCGCCGCCGGAGGCAACCTCAACCCCGAGGGGGTCAGCATGTACGAGCCCATCGGCGGCTCAGCCCCCAAGTACACCGGGAAGAACGTGATCAATCCCCTGGCGGCTATTGGTGCCGGGGCCCTTTTGCTCGAGCACAGCCTCAAGGAGACCGCTGCTGCCGCCGCCATCGAGCGCGCTATCATCAAGGCCACCTCCGAGAAGCTCAATAGCATGGCGGCCGGTGCCATGGGCATGGGCACCACCGAAGTTGGTGACATGGTGGCCCAGTTCGTGGCCGACGGCGTGTAGCTGGCGGTAGCGCTGCAACCCCGGCGCCGGTCCGATGGACCGCGATGCCGAATACCAATGGGCAGGGACGTCTGACGGTCCCTGCCCTTCGTGTCAGACGGAGTCCCGCCGCTTGAGCATGATCAGGATGGAGATGATCTGTACGAACAGCATGGCGCCCAGGACCGCGAAGGGCAACCACAGCGTGGCGTAGCCTGTGAAGCCCCATGCACCGTTGAGATCGGTGGCGGCAACCTGGGCCAGCGAGCACTCGAATCGACCGTTGGTGATGAAGCTTTGAGCGTTCTGTAGGTCCGGTTTGCCGAGCTGGATCAACCAGGCAGGGTCGCTGGCCACGGCGATCCGTTCCTGGGACACGATCCCCTGGAAGCCCCAGCGGGCTGGCATCACCATCATCGGCCATTCCAGCCAGCTGTTGGTGGTCATGGGGACCATCATTCCGCCCAAAACGACCTGGGGCAGCAGGGCGATGGGGGTCAACGCCATCGCGGCTTCACTGGACGACACCATCGTACTGAGCAGAAGACCGGTGGCCACGGAGGTCATGGAAGTGACGACCAACGTTGCGAGCTGGATGCCGAACGCCATCATCCCGCCGTGGAAGCCCAGGGCGAAGAAGGCGATGGACAATAGGATGCTGCACTGGATTATGCACACCAAGGTGAGCAACGCGAACTTGGACAGAACGTAGTTGGTGAGCTTGAGGTTCACCATGCGTTCCCGCACGTAAATGGCCCGCTCGCTGACGATCTCGCGGGCAGCGTTGCTGGTCCCGAACCAGACCGCGGCGACCACCAGGAAGAACAGTGCCGCGGAGTTGTCGGCCGTGACCGCCATGTTGTTCAGCGTGTTGCCCGTCTCTCCCAGCTGTCCACCAGCCCGCTTGGAGAGTTCCTGAAGCGCACCCAAGCACCAGTAGGGGATGGCCTCCCGCTGTCCCCCGAAGACCAGTGCTAGCAGGATGCCGATGACCGGGGCCTGCAGGAGCATGATGACCGTACCACCAGTGTCGCGCAGCTTGACCTTGGAATACCGGCCGAGCAGAAGGGAGAGTTGCCCCCGCGCTGGGGGACGGCCTCGGGGGACTTGCTGCTGCTCAGAGCCCGTTCCCACCGCGCGACGGCCTGAGTACATGGCCTGGAAGATTGGGTTGTTGGGACTGAAGAACTCGGCGTTCCATTCACGGGCCGCCTGCTGTCGGGCCACGAACCGAGAAGCCCCCGGATTGCTGGCGCGAAGCGCGTCCCACAAGGGACGTTCGCGCTGGTTGAGCATGTCGAACATGTCCCGGGGATTGTCGATGGTATTGGGCTTACCTTGGCGCTCCAACAAGGCTCCGAAGAACCGATAGGCGTCACGGGTGGGGCCATAGTAGATCGGTATCCCGCCAGCCCCCATGATGAGGGCCATGTTGAACTTCTCGTACTCGTCCTTGGCCGGCTGGTGAATGGTGGTGATGATGGTCTTGCCAGTCTGCCGGGCGAGATCAGCGAGCAGCTGGACCAGTGCCGTGGTGTCATCGGCCGCCAAACCGCTGGTGGGTTCGTCCAAGAACAGAATGACCGGATCGGTCACCAGTTCCATGGCGATGTTCACGCGCTTGCGCTGACCACCGGAGAGGATCTTCTTTTCGGGACGGCCGATTTGGAGATGGGCCACGCTCTCCAGACCCAGCTGAGCAAGGGTGGTCCCCACCCGGCGCTCGATCTCCTCGTCGGAATAGTCAGGGGGTAGGCGCATCCGAGCGCTGTAACGGACCGCCTCCCAGACCGTCAGCTCCGGGTGCACGATGTCATCCTGGGGAACGTACCCAATGCTTCCGCGCAAGGCATCATAGATGGTGTAGAGGTCCTCCCCGTTGATCCGTACCTGGCCGGCGGAGGGAGGCATGTAGCCGTTCAGTGTCAAAAGGAGGGTCGTCTTTCCGGCACCGCTTGGCCCCATCAGGGCGATCAGATCCCCTGGCAACGCCTTGAAACTTACGTGGTCCAGGAGCGTCTTCATCTCACTGGGGTTATCGCGATCTGGAACCTGCACGACCAGATCCCATGCCTCGATCTCGTAGAGCGGCCGCCCCTCCCATTTCTCCGCGTCCTCCACCACCACCGCCACTTCGCCTGCATCGATCTGCAGAACCAAGGGCATCGGCCCGATGAAGACCTTCTCGCCATTCTGGATGGGGACACGTTGCCCGGCCGGGATGCGCTGCCCGCGGACGTAGGTCCCGTTGGCGCTGCCGCGATCCTCCAAGAAGAGCTGGTCGTTCACGCGATGCAGCAGGGCGTGACGACTGGAGACCTGGGGGTGGGATATCAGGATGTCGTTGTCGGGGGTTCGACCGATCGACTTGACGACGGTCGGCCCCGCCCCTTGAAAGCTCACCTGTCCCACCACGGTCTTGTGCCGTTTGCGGCTGGGTTCCGGGGCACCACCCTGGACCGCGGCCAGTGGGACCACCGGTTCCATTGGTGCGTTGGAGGACAACTCATGGGCTACTTGGATCAAGCTGGCAACCAGTACCGGAACTGGACCCAACGCCACCTGTCCGTGCGGATCAAGGGCGGTCAGCTGCTGGGGCACCAGGCGCGCGCCCCCCACCCAGACCCCCGACTTCGAGCCCATGTCCTGGATGGCGGGAGGTGACAGCACGAACTGCGCGTGGACGCCGGAGACCTGCGGCTGGGTCAGCACCAGGTGGCATCGCTCCGGATCTCTTCCGAGGATCAGGGCCCCCGGGGTTGGCGCCAGATGACCGCGCTGAAGGAGCATGGCCAGGATGGCGGGGTGGGTGTTGGGGACCGGGGCCTGCCCAACCAGGAACTGGGTCCGGAAATCGAAAGCGGCCTGGGAGTGGGGCGCGAGACCGGCTCCTTCGGCGAAACAGGGGCCAGCCCCCAGATCGACGAAGGTCAGGCCTCCCTGTCCGTCGGAGATGATCCGAGCATGCTCGGGTGCAACCGAAGCACCACCGAGTCGGATGTCGCACTGTGGGGAGGAGCCAATCGAGATGGAGCGCTTCGCGAATCCCTCAATCATGATTTCTTGCTCTTAACAGAGCAGCGACGCGACGAAAAGGCCGAGCTTGTCGGGGCGGGAAAGCGGCGGTCTCCGAGCAGACCGGCCTCACTCCCAAGGCGCGGTCCGCCGACCGGGATGCTCACGGTGGGCGAACCTCGACCGGGGCTGGCGAACCGAGGCAACCCGCGCCGGGTCAGGGCAGGCTACTCGAGTCGAACGCTGAGCTCCACCGGGCCCAGGCTGACCAGGGACCCATTGAGAACCGGCGTCCACACGGCTGGTGCCACCCGGGCACCGTTGACGAAGGTTCCATTATTGCTGTTCTCGTCACGCACCATCAAGGACCCGCCCTCGATCTTGAACGAGGCATGCACGCTGCTGACCCTGGTTTCCGCAAGGAGGATCTCGCACCTTGCCCCATCGCGACCGGCGTGCATCTCGGTTCCTGCGATGACGGTGAACACCCCTGCCGCGCCCTGCAGAACCGCCCGCTGCGCCCCCGCGGCACCAGGGACGGCACCCGGTGCGGCAGAGCCATACATGAACTCCGGATTGATCACGGGAGCCGCCGCCGCGGACGCCGCGACGGGCGCGTGAACCACGACGGGCGACGGCGCCACCGGGCCGGGCGCAACGATTGGCGCGCGCGGTTGCTGCGCCGGCCCGCGCTTGTTGCCTCCCCGCAAGACCAGCACCAGCAAAAGGGCGATCACCACCAGACCCAGAGCACCACCCAAGACGGGGATCAAGGGGAACGGACGCTTGGTCCCCTTCAGCTGCACGATGCTGTCCGCGGTGGCTCCGCTAGCACGCTTGGCTTGATTATCGTAAACCACCAAGCGTACCACCGCTTGGCTCCCAGCGCCCTGCAGGATCTTGTCCTTGTCGGGTGCCTCGAACTCCACGAAGGAGTCGGTCGCTTCGATGGCCTTGCCCCTCATCCCCATCTCGATCAGCTGTTGCTGAGCGCTACGGGCCTTCTCGATGTCGGCTCCGGCAAAGGACGTGGGGACCTGCTGCCCAGCCGGCAGGAAATACACCTCGGCCCGTTGCGCCTCACCGCCCCAACAGAAGCTGCCGTAGACCTTCAGACGCCCTCCGGGATACACACCTCCAGCGCGCTTGACGCTGTCCTGTGTGGCCTGAAGATCGATGTCCAATGGCCAGCTCGTCGGATCGATCCCGACCGGCACGTCCTGGAAGGAGTTGTCCCCGACGATGGCCGGCTTGACGTTGTTGAAGTTGAGCTGAAAGCTCTGAGTGACGGAGCGACTCAGACACGCGGCTCGCCACTTGACGATGTACATCTTGGAGAACCGAGTCCGAACCGCGTTGACGATGGCTTGTGACCGATCCCGCTGCCCCTCCTGCATGATGGTGAAGTAACCGCCAATCTCGGAGTTGGCTAGCCCCTGCATGAATTCGAAGGCGCTGTTCTTGTATTCCTCGATCGTCCCTTTGGGAGGAAAGTACACGCTGATGACCGGAACCGGGGTCTTGGGCAGAGCCGTGTTGTTCTCCGGGAACCGGCCTCCAGTCATGAATGCCTGCAGCTGCAGGGCGCCGGGGCCAGTGGTCAGAGCGTCGGCCCCACCGAATCCGCTGGACAGTACCACCATGGCCTGGTGCAGCGGAACTCGCACGTCTTGCTGGCTGACGTTGCCCAGCGATTTGAAGCCATCGGTGGCGGCACTCTTGAGGATGCTGAACAGGCTTCGATTGCGACCCTGGGAGCGAACGGTGCCTGGGAATGCCTGCACGAAGGATGCGGCCTTGCTTCGATTGGCCGAGCTCAGCCACTTGGAGTCGGCAGCCACCATCCGGTCGTTGACGAACATCACGTTGACGATGTCGCTGGGCCCCATGCCGTTGATGAAGCGCAGCGCGAGTTCCTGGGCGTCATCGAAGGAGCCACCCATTCGGGCGTCGGCATCGATCAAGATCAGCCAGGCCGTCCCCACGTCGGGTTGCTGCAGGGCATCCCCCCAGCGGGTGTGACTGACGTATTTGGCCAGGGCATCGCCGCTCTCCGTGCGCACCGTGAAAATCGCATTGGCGGCCGGGAACGGAAACGCCGAGTACAGGGGCGAGCGATCCAGCGCTTCACTCATGCAGGACAATCGACCGTTGCCGGTCAGCGACGCGCAGTTGAGCGTCACGTCGCTGACGCGGCGGTTCTCGACCACCTCGATCACGGTGGTCAGGATGGGTGCGCCGTTTTCCTGGGCAGTCCGGGGATCGATCCGCAGGATATGGGCCTCCGGTGCTGCCTGAGCTGGGCGGACTGGCGCTGTGAACAGGCAGGCCATCAAGGACGCCAACATCCAGATCAGAACTTCACGACAGGAACAGTGACTAGTCCGATGCATTGTCGACAGCGCTCCCGAATGAAACATCAAAGAAACTGAACCGTTACGGCGTACCCGCCGAATCGAAGAGAATCCCCAGCGCTCAAGTCGCGTGGCTGGTGGGGCTCGACCCGTTGATCATTTACGTAGGTCCCGTTGGTACTGCCCAAGTCCTCGACCTTGGCGCGCCCGGGTCTCGCCCACACATGGATCTGAGCGTGACGTGACGACGTGGTGGGATGGTCGATGGGGATCGCCAAACCCTCCGCCGAGTCCTTCCTGCCCACCAGCAGGACTCCCTGACGAAGCGGCCAAAAAACCCCGTTCGGATCACCCTCGAAGGTGCTCAGGAAACCGGCGAGGATCGGGGGGCCATCAGGAGGCACACTGCGCTCGGGCGCAGCGGCCTCCCGGGGCGGGGAGGTCGTGGTTGCGGCCAAGGCGACCGCCGCGTACGCACCGCCTTGCGGATCCCCGTGCCCGAGGGGACCAGGAGCTCCGGGAGGTGTAAACGGGGCAGGACCGAGGGGCGGTGGCGGTCCCCAACCTCCCGCGACAGCTGGAGGCTGCACAGGCCCAGGAGCCGACACTGCCGGACCGTAGGCATTGGGCGGCGTCGCCGAGCCGGGGGGACCGTAGGCGTTGGGCGGCGTCGCCGGGCCGGGGAGACCGTAGGCATTGGGCGGCGTCGCTGGTCCGGGTGGACCCCCGTAGACATTGGGTGGCGTCGCCGCGCCAGGTTGCCAAGCAGGTGGTTGCGGAGCCGGCGGGAAAGGACCTGCATTGGGTGGGGGGCCCCAACCGGGCGGTCCCTGGGGCGCGCCCGCGGCGGGCGACATTGGGCCCATGGCACCAGGCGGCGGAGCTGGACCCCACTGTGGCGGGCCAGCCATCGGCGGTGGCATTGGGGCTGGCGCCTGGACCTGACCCTGCAGCATTGGGGCGCCACAGGCCAAGCAGAACCTGCTGGACGAGTCGTTTTTGTACCCACATCGGCCGCAATCGACCATCGGGACCTCCGCACGGACCTATCTCTTCAATAGAAGCCGAGTGCAGGCAGCATACCCGGATCGGCGCCCTTCGAATAGGCATTGTGGAGCCGATTGCCGGGATTGATGGAGGTGGTTGCCGGTCCAAGCCAACGTCGCCCCGCGACCCGGGGAGATCGCCCTTATTGGGTCCGGATGGCAGCCTGCGACCTCAGACGTCCTTGGCGTCCCGAACGCGCGCCGCCTTACCCCTCAGATCTCGGAGATACAGGAGCTTGGCCCGCCGAACCAGGCCCTTGGACACCAGCTCGATCTTCTCGATTCGGGGAGAGTGCAGCATGAAGACGCGCTCCACGCCGATCCGGAAGCTCACCTTGCGGACGGTAAACGTGCTGCGCAGGCTGGCTCGGTGCCTCTTGATGACGACACCCTTGAAAACCTGGACGCGTAGCTTGTCCCCCTCCACGATCCGGTAATGTACGGCGATCGTGTCCCCGACGCGGAAGTCGGGAAGGTCGGTCCTCAGCGAGCTACTCTCGATCGTGGCGATCTTGGACGAAATGGTGGACATGATCCGGCCTCCAGCAATTCGGGGAGCGACATTATGAACCCGACTTCTGGTCCGTCAACGACAACAACCTCGAAAGAGCAAGGTTCCCAGGATTCGGGTTGGCCCACCAGTCGGAGTGCAGGGGCACCGGCAGATCCGGCTGCCGGACGGTCCGGTACCTCGGGACGATGCGTGGTGCCTTGACGGACGATGGATCAAGGGCTAATTGCCGCGGCCCTGGCAGGCGCCCGGTGCGGGACGCTCGGTTTGCCACTGTAGGAGCCCAACCATGAACCAGCACCCCGGAGTCATTGGCCGCAAGCTCGGCATGACCCAGATTTTCTCCGAAGACGGGACCGTCGTGCCTTGCACGGTCATCGAATCGCGTCCCGTTGTCGTGGGCAAGCGTACCCAAGAACGGGACGGATACTCCGCTCTGATCCTGGGATTGGGAGAGCGGCGCGAGAAGGGCGTCAGTCGTCCCCAGCTCGGGCAGTTCAAGAAGGCCAACCTGAGCCCCAAGCGTGACCTGAAGGAGATGCGCTGTCCCGCGGATTTCGTGGCGAAGTTCGAGGTCGGGCAAGAGATAAAGCTCGATGCCGTCTTCGAGGTTGGGCAGTTCGTCGACGTGGTGGGGCGCACTCGTGGCCGAGGGTTCACGGGCGTCATGGTTCGCCACAACTTCAAGGGCAACGTGCGCACGCACGGGACCCACGAGTACAAGCGCCATGGGGGAGCCATCGGCACCAACATGACTCCCGGTCGAACCCTGCCGGGCAAGAAGATGCCGGGACAGTACGGCAATGAGCGGGTCACCGTGCTGAGTCAGCCAGTGGTTCGCATCGACGTGGACAGTGGGTTGCTCATGGTGCGCGGAGCCGTTCCCGGTTCTCGCCAGGCCCTGGTCTGCGTCAACGGATCGGTGAAGAAGCGCGGCGGTCGAAGCAAGCCGAGCGCCTGAGCGTGGCCTTCGAGCCCGTTCTGGTGAGCTGGCCCGAAGCGCGCATCATTCATCGGGACAGCGACTGGCTGGTTGTCGACAAGCCGTCTCGGATTCCGGTCTACGGCGGGCCGGAGGGCTTCGACGACATGATGACTCGTCTGAGCCGACACCTTGCGGAGCGAGGGGCGCCTACGGAGTTGGGGGTGCACCAGCGTCTGGACCGCGACGCGTCCGGGGTGATGCTGTTCGCCCGTCGTCGGCACGCCAACCTCGTTCTTGCGGGAGCCAAACAAGCTCATCGATTCGTGCGTCGTTACCTGGCTGTCGTTCGCGATGCGGGTCTGTTGCCCAGCTTCGAGTGGACCGATCACCTGCAACCGAGTACCCAGGGCCCCACCCGACGGGTCCACCAGGGCGGCGTGCTGGCGCACACCCGGGGACGCGTCCTGCGACGGGAGAGCGGGCGGGCGTGTGTGGAGCTCTTTCCGGAGACCGGACGTCGCCACCAGCTGCGTGTGCAGCTGGCGCTGCGCGGGGCGCCCATCTGTGGCGATCCGATCTACGGCGGGGATCCAGCACCGCGCCTGATGCTCCACGCGGCCAGCCTCACCGTGGACGGGATCGAGCAATCCTTCGTCGCCGCGGTGCCTGAGGAGTTCGCGACGCTGGGCGACCCCAGCCCCTTGGGCTCCCCTCAACGGCTCTGCCGGGTCCTGTTCGATGCGGCGTGGCTACGTGCCCCATTGGCTCGGGAGAACACCGCCTATCGTCTCGTCAACGCCGAGGGCGATGGTCTGACGGGGCTCGTGGTGGACCGCCTGGGTGATCACGCCGTTCTGGAGCTGCGCAGCCCGGAGGCCCTCGCTCGCCGCGAGGAAATCGCGCGAGCCGTCGCGGAGCTGGGGGCCCAGGCAGTCTACGTGAAGTGCCGTCCGCGCGGGGATCCACGCGCCCAGACGGTCGAACAACTGGCTCCGTCCCTTCCCGACGTTGGTGAGCCGGTCCAGGCACCCTATTCGGTCAGGGAGGGGCCCATCGACTTCGAGGTGTCGCCCAGCGACGGCTGGGACACAGGGCTTTACCTCGATCAGCGCGACAACCGGCGCCGGATTCGAGAAAAGGCCCAGGGTCGCGACGTGTTGAATCTCTTCTCCTACACCGGAGGATTCAGTGTCGCCGCAGCCGCCGGGGGAGCCCGTTCCACGGTTTCCGTCGACGTTTCGGCGCGGGCTCAGCGTCGAGCCCTCCGCAACTTCGAGGTGGCAGGGATCGAGACGGGCGAAAGCCATCGCTTGGTGTGCTCTGAAGTCGGCGTCTGGTTGGCCCGAGCCCGACGACGACGAGTCCGTTTCGACTTGGTCGTGCTCGATCCCCCGAGTTTCGCCACGCTGGGCAAGAAGCGGGTCTTTCGCCTGGCCCGTGACGCAGAGGCCCTGCTCGTCTCGGTCATGGGGTTGCTCAGGCCGGGCGGAGAGCTCCTGGTCGTCTCGCACGAAAGACCAGTCAGTCCCGCTCGCCTCAGGCGCCGCCTCCAGGATGCGGCTCGAGCTGCCGGCCGCCGAGTCGTTTCGCTCCGATCCATCCCGAATCAGATTGACTGTCCTTCGGGTTGGCAGGGACCCATTCCGAGTCAGAGTTGCTGGATGACCCTGGACTGATTCGGACCTCGTAGGATCCGTTTCGAGCCATGCGCAGGCAGAATCCATACACGAACGATCACCACACCCGGCGGGCGCGCGCCGAGGGCTATCCGGCCCGAAGCGTGTACAAGCTGGAGGAGATCGACCGTCGCCTGCGGCTCATCAGCCGCGGAATGCGTGTGCTGGATCTGGGAGCCGCACCAGGCTCTTGGACGCTCTATGTGGCAGAACGAGTCGGTCCGAACGGCAGGGTGTTGGCGGTGGACAGACAACCCATCCTTGGCGCGTTCCCGGCCCAGGTGGAGTTGCTCACTGCCGACGCTCTGGAACTGGACGAGGCCGTGCTGGAGCCGAAGGGGCGGTTCGACTTGGTGCTCAGCGACATGGCGCCCAACACCAGTGGTGCCCGGGCCTCCGACCAGGCCCAGAGCTACGAGCTGTTCCTCCGCGCGCTCCGTGTGGCAGAGAGGGTCTCCTCGGTGGGGTCGGCCTTCGTCGGCAAGCTGTTCATGAGTGCCGACTTCGCCGAAGCCCGAAACCAGGTCCTTCTGCGCTATCAGAGCCTCAAGGTCATACGCCCTGAGGCCACCCGTTCGAGAAGCTCGGAGGTGTTCCTCGTGGGTTTCTCCCGCAGACAGCCAGGGGCTCCGGACGGGCCGGCCCGCCCGGTCGCCAAACCGGACTCCAGCGGATCGGGGGATTAGTCCCCCGATGCCCCGCCGATCGACCCCGGGACCGAGCGAAACGATGGAGCGCGTTCGGCATCTGGTACGGTTGTGCTTGACGCAACCGGGGGTCGGGGTTTACGTGGGCGCGACGGGGAAGTAGCCCGTTCGGCGCATGGCGCCAGGGAGTCCACGATGCAGACATCGATTAAGCCAACCAAAATGGGTTGGGTCCTTAGTGGGACCGCCGTGCTAGGGGTCGCTTTGGGCCTGACTGGTTGCGGCGGCGAGATCCAGTTCCAGGGACAGACCGCGCTGTCCGTGGTTGGACAGCCACCCGCTCCACCTCCACCACCTCCACCGAAGGCAGAGCCAGCCAAGCCTCCGCCCCGGGTCGAGTTGCGGGAGGACCGGATCGAAATCCACGAGAAGATCCAGTTCGAGTACAACAAGGCCACGATCAAGGAGGAGTCCTTCGGGTTGCTGGACGAGATCGTCCAGGTCATCAAAGACAACCCCCAGGTTCGCAAGATCCAGGTCGAAGGCCACGCAAGCGCGGATGGGGATGACGCCTACAACATGAAGCTGAGTGACTCGCGCGCCAAGTCCGTGCGCAAGTACTTGGTTGACAAGGGTGTCGAGGCCGATCGCCTGGTGGCTAAGGGCTTTGGGGAGACCAAGCCCATCGCTTCGAACGACACGGATGACGGCAAGGAAAAGAACCGTCGCGTCGAGTTCAACATCCTGGAGCAGGATCCCACCAAGAAGAAGGTGGAAATCGATCCGGCGACGGGCAAGGAGAAGGTCCTCGAGACCACCAAGCCTGCTGCCTCCACCCCGGCCGCAAAGTGAGCGAGACTCGATCTCACGAACTCTAGGAGACCTCAAGATGAACAAGTCTTTCGCTCTGCTGTCTCTCGCTGCGCTGGCCGCGGGTTGCTCGTATCACGCACGCGGTCCCGAGGATTACGCCAAGGTTACCCAGGAAGTCCTGGAGACCCGCGCGGAATCGATCAAGGCCTGCTATGACGAAGCTCTGAAGAGCTCTCCCACCATTGCGGGTCGCGTCACCGTTCGCTTCACCGTCCAGGCGGAGACGGGCGATCTCACCGGGTTCGCCGTCGATCCGGAGAACACCAACGCGCCGGAGGCCCTGTCCACCTGCGTGATCAACTCGCTGCAGGGGCTGAAGCTGGCTCCTCCGGACGAGCGCAATGGTCTGGCCACCTTCTCCTGGGATTTCCAGGTCGGTGGACCGGCGCCAGCCGCCGAGCCGGCACCAGCGCCAGCTACCTGAGCTCTGAACGTTTGAGAATAGAGCACGAGCCCCCGGCTCCAGAGATCTCTGGAGAAGGGGGCTTTTGCCATTTCGGGTCCCAAAAACTGGTCCCTTCTGTGCCGAGCTTGCTAGGCGAATTGGCATGCGGCGACTCGCTCGCACTCCGAGTCGTTCCCGGAGCTGGGGCTTTATGCGCTGGCTGGTCGCACCAGCCTGTTTCGCGGGCGTGGTCTGTTGCGATGGCGACGTCACTGTCCCGTTGATGCGTCAGGCCGGACGAAGGCTGGGCAGCTTGGCTTCCGAGGCGCGGGGCGTCTGGTCGTCCTCCCGGACCACCCCGGAGCTGCGGCGGGTCTCGGCGCTGGTCAGCCGAGAGCCTGGTGGGCGGTTGCCGGTGGCTCCGGTCCGGGAACTGGCCCAGCCCATTGAACAGGGCGCTGACCTCGGTTTGACCGACCGCGACCCCGACGGCGCCACGGAGTCGGGTGCTGGAGCGGCCCCGGCGTTGCTGTGGTCCATTGGACGCGAGACGTCGATCTTCCAACGACCTGACACGCGGTCGCCGCGCATTGGCTATCTCAGATTTGGGGCGGCGGTGAGGCGCACAGGGGCCTCGACCGTCGGCAAAGGGTGTTCGGGTGATTGGTACCGGATCGTTCCTGACGGTTATGTGTGTGTCAACGAGCGTTTCGCCACCATCGATCCGCGGCACCACCTACTGCGAGTGAGCATGCCGGGCCCCAACCGCGATGCCCCGTTCCCGTACGTCTACGGACTGTCGCGCGGCATGCCATTGCCATTGCTGGCGGCGCTGCCCGCCTCCTCGGCCAGTCAGCATAACAAGGGAGCCACCAACGCCAAGATCAGGGCGCAGGCTTGGGGTTTGGACATCGCAACCGACGACCAGGACTGGCTCACCACGCCGGTGCAGGCCGTGGGCTTGGCCGCCGCGGCCGCCGACGGTGCTCCGCGCCACGCCGTGCCGCGCAGTGGCTTTTCATTGGTTGGCTTGGTGGAGGCGGGTTCCCAACTGTTCGCCATGACACCCGAGCGTTGGCTGGTGCCGGAAGGGGTTCTCAAGCCGGTGAAACCCAGCGAGTTCCACGGATTGTCCCTGGAATCGGAACGGACCCTGCCGGTTGGCTTCACCTCGGTTTCGGGGGCGGTCAGCATGGCGTTGGATCCTCGCACCCGGCAACTGACCTTACGACGCCGACTGCCACGACGGACGGCCCTGGCACTGTCGGGCAGACGAGCTCGGATGGCCGGGGCCGAATGGGCAGAGACCCTGGATGGCGATTGGGTCAAGGCCAGCCAGCTCCGCGTGGTGAACCCGCGCACCAGCTGGCCCGACTTCGCGCAGAACGGAGAGGGGTGGCTCGACGTCTCGATCCGTGACCAGACCCTGGTGGCGTACCAGGGCACCCGCCCCGTGTACGTCACGCTCGTCTCCACCGGTGTCCAGGGCCCCGAACCCGAGTCACCCACTGCCACCAAGCTCGGTACCTTCCGCATCCAGACCAAGCACGTGACCGCGACCATGGACAGTGACGACCCCGAAGAGGCCTACGACCTGCGCGACGTGCCCTGGGTCCAGTACTTCTCGCAAGGCTACGCTCTGCACGCCGTGTTCTGGCACGACGGTTTCGGGGCTCCTCGCTCGCATGGTTGCATCAATCTCTCTCCGATCGATGCTCGATGGCTATTCCATTGGACGAGCCCCGGGGTTCCCCGTGACTGGCATGGTGCGATGGACGATAAGGGTGGCAGCATCGTGTACGTGCACGAATGAACCAGCTCGGGCTAGTGCCAGACCCCAACGCTGGCGCTCCAGCCGAAATAGCGCTCCGACAGATCCAGTGCCGCCTGCACCCGCCAGTCTCGATCATTGCCGTATAGGCCGAAGACACGCCACGCGAAGAGCTTCTGTTCGGCTCCCCAGGTTGCATGCAACCGAGACGCAGCCCGCTGATTCTCGAAGCGCGTTGGCTCCAGATACGCCCCCACTCGCAGTCTGAGCCAGCGGGGAATCACCTCGGATTCCAGTCCCAGGTGCGGGGAGTAGACGGTGCGGCGCCCCGAACGATCCACGGTTCGCTGCAGGAAGGACTCGACGCCCACCGCATCGTCGACGGGTCCGGTTACCCGTAGGGCGGTCGTGACCAGGACGTACCAACGCTGCTGTGCGCTGACCTGATTGCGCAGCTCCCGATCCACCACAAGCTCCAGGGTTCGGCGCTCGGTCTCGTCCAAGGCCGCCTGCATGGCCTGTTCCGCATCCAAGGCCTGGCGGGCTGCCTCTTCGTTGCCTCCCGTCGCCCGAACACGGGCTAATCGTTGCTGGCGCTGACGCTCCCTCTCGCGGGCGCGCCAGGCGTGTAGTCGTCGCATGCGCGCCAACCGATCCTCTGGATCGACGAAGACCGGATTGAAGGGCCGGGTCCCGAACTGCCAAGCGATCCCGACCGAGAAATCCCAGGGCAGGCTGACGTGGTTGGGCAGGTACATCTCATCCGGGGTGCCGGCGGCCAAGACGCGGTCACCCGAAGCATCGGCCGGAACGCGCTGCGACAACTCGGCTCGGGTGGTGACCGCGGTGCGCACTGCGCCGCCCACCCGAAAGGGTTGGTAGTTGGGGCGCAGCAGAATGCCGGCCTCGGTCCCGTATCCCTGCGTGCTGAACAGCGTCTTGATCCCGCTCAGACCGCCACTCTGGTTGACGACCGAGAAGGAGGTTCCCCGTAGGCCCACCCCCAGGACGACCTGGCCATCCAGGATGGACCGGGCCAGATGCACCGTCCCATTCCAGAACTGGGCGCGCACCCGATCACGTTTCGCCTCGGCCTGGGGTCGAACCACACGCTGCAACCCGTACTGTTGGAAGGTCAGGGCCGTTCCCACCCCCCATCGTCCCACCTGGATGTGACCCTCCCCATCCAGGAACAGAAATGCGTCAGAGTCGCTGGTGGAAAGGTTGGTTCGATTGGAACCCGAGTTGAAAAAGTCGGACGAGGCCAGCGTCCCCGGAAAAGTCATGCCGCCGGCCAGGTCATAGTCCTGGTGTGTGGTTGACCACGGCAGGCGCACGGCGGGCGTGGCCGGATTGACGTAGTTGCCCTCGACCCCTTCGGCGATGGCGACATAGGCCCCGCCCAATCCGATGAGACGGGTGCTGGCCAACACCACCCCCTGGTGGAGATCGACCGAATAGCGGCTGGTTCGGATGAGCGAGCCGTTGGGTCCGAGCTGCGCCAAGGCCGGATGGGAGACGACCGCGGTCAGCAGCAGCACGACCCAGCGGCACCCGTGGATCGCCCCAGGTCTCATCCGTTACCCACCCGACCTTTTCGTTCCCGTGCCAGGCGGAGTTCCGTGGAGAGCACCGCAACCAGGATCGAGAGGCCTCCCAGCGCGAACACCAGCAGCATGGGCCCCACCTGGTCCAGCAGGGCCGCCACCCAGCTCAAGAAGACGAAGGTGTCACGCTTGAACAGAGGCGCGATGAAGCGACCCGGACCGGTGGGAGAGCTGGTGGCTTGGGACAACGGATACTTCACCAAATCCCCCGACCCGATTCGCAAGAGATAGGCATACTCGATGCCGCTGGCCAACACACCGCAAACGACCACGATGGCGCCCAAACCCAGGTAGTGCCATTGGTGGGTCGTTCGGTAGAGCCCCACCGCTGCTCCGGCGAAGAACGAATAGTTGGTCAGGTCGTCTCCGATGGTGTCCAGCCATTCCCCCAGATGCGAACCGCGGAAGCTGATCCGGCTGATTTCCCCGTCGCACCCGTCCAGGATGCTCTGTATTTGAAAGAGGGTGGCACCCAGCAGCATCCATCCGTAGCTGCCGCGACTGGCCGAAATTGCGCCGAGCAGACCAATCAACAGGATGAAGACCGAGATCTGATTGGGAGAAAGGGGCGTCCTGACCAGCAGGCGCGACAGGAACAGGGAGATGTAGCGATTCAGATAACGAGATGTCCAACCGTCCACGGGCTTGCGCAGGGAACGAAACAGGAGACGCTCGGCCACCTTGGCGCTCTTCTCGTCGACGATGGTCTGGGGAGTGAAACCCCAGGGAACACTGTGGGTCATCGCCAGCTCGGGGACGTCCACTCTACCGACCGGTTGTGAGAGCTGACCCAGGACGAAGGGGAATGTGGCTCGGTGTAAAAGGGTGTTCGCCGGAACGTGCAGCGCCAGGCAGTCGTGGGGCGCCTTTTCGATGATGGGGATGTGCAGTCGAGCGTCGGCAAGCGGCTGGAGCAGGGTCGCTTCCTTCGCCTCGACCGCCACGGCGAAGGCACCGGCTGCCTGCGCATCCAGGGCCAAACGCAACGGCAGGGACAGTCCTCCCAGCGGGCGCCGTACCGGGGCAACAGGGGGCGAAAGGACCAGACACCATCGCTTCGACATGCGGCAACAAGACTAGTCGCGGCAGGAGCGAGCGCGAGCCCCAGGACTATCGGCCGAGGGGCCAGCACGGGACGATTCGTGCATGCCCTGGTCCCTTCACGACCCTTGCCCGAGCAGCGCCTGGGCTATATTCGCGCCGTGACCTACCACGCTGTCTTCCGCTGCCTGGCTGGCTGTGAGGGTTCCTGGCCCGTCACCACCGCCATTTATCGTTGTCCCACCTGCAATGGCCTTTTGGAGGTGGCCCACGACATGGATCGCCTGTCGGACCGGAGTGCGGCGGCTTGGATGAAGCTGTTCGATGACCGATACCGGGGGAGCACCTGGCCCTTCGGGTCGGGGGTGTGGGGCAAGAAGGAATGGGTCATGCCGGAAATCCCCGACGACTGCATCGTGAGCACCTACGAGGGGAGCACCAACCTATTCTGGGCGGAGCGATACGGACGGCTGTTGGGGTTGGATGAGCTCTGGGTCAAGCACTGCGGCAATAGCCACAGCGGCTCCTTCAAGGATCTGGGGATGACCGTCCTGGTCAGCGTCGTGCGCTGGGGGATGCGGGAAGGGCTCAAGGTTCGAGCCATCGCCTGTGCCTCGACCGGCGATACCAGTGCATCGCTCGCGGCCTATGGAGCCGTGGCGGGACTCCCGGTCGTGGTCCTTCTGCCCCGCGGCAAAATCTCGACCGCGCAGCTGGTCCAGCCCATCGCCCATGGCGCGTTGGTGTTGGGACTGGACACGGATTTCGATGGCTGCATGGCATTGGTGCAACAGCTGGCCCAAGAGGGATTGATTTATCTTGCCAACTCGATGAATCCCCTGCGCATCGAGGGGCAGAAGACGGTTGGGATCGAGGTCACCCAACAGTTCGACTGGCAGGTACCCGACTTCATCATCCTGCCCAGCGGAAATCTGGGCAATGCCTCGGCGCTGTATGCAGGGTTCAAGATGATGAACGAGCTGGGTCTGGTCCGACGATACCCGCGCCTGATCATGGCCCAGGCCGAGAATGCCAATCCCATGTATCGGGCCTTCATGGCCAAAAAGCAGACCGTCGAGCCGGTGGTGGCCAAGCCCACTCAGGCGACCGCCATTCAGATCGGCAATCCGGTCAGCGCCCCGCGTGCCATGCGTGCTCTGGAGGCGATGAACGGTCTGGTGGAGCAGGCCAGCGAGCAGGAATTGTGCGATGCGGCGGCTCGCGCCGACGCGACCGGGATGTATGCCTGTCCCCATACCGCAGTGGCCCTGGCGGCGCTGGAAAAGCTCGTCGCGCGCGGCGTGATAAAATCGAAGGATCGCGTGGTGGTTCTGTCTACGGCGGCTGGCCTGAAGTTCACCGAGTTCAAGGTGGGCTACCACGAGGGCAAGATCCCAGACGTCACCAGTGGGCTGGCCAATCCCCCCGTCATGCTGCCTCCCCAATTGGGGCAGGTGGTGGACGCCATTCGGGCACGGTTTGCCTGAGAGACCAGGCGTCCTGGCGCAACCTCCAGAACGATCAAAAGGCAGGCACGCCGGGCATGCCTGCCTCTCGAATCGGGCCTGTCCGAGTGCCTAGAAGAGCACCTGTGCCGCAGCACCGCCGCCTCGCGGCGATGCCCAGGGCCCCAGCGTTAGGCGCTTCGGTTTGATCAGCGTTTGCCGCGCCGTTGCAGGTGGCTCGTCATCCGGTGACGTCAGAAGCACGATGCCGGTGACCCCCAGGGTTATCGCGACGCCGAACGCCATGTCCGCGATGAGAGCGTTGTCCTCGACGTCATTGGCCTTTTCCTGTGAGGGTTTGTCGTCGTAGTCGCTCTTGGCGGAAAGGGCCTTGATCCCAAAGTAGGTTCCTACGCCCGTGGCCACGGTGGCGATCCCCAGGGTCACGTAGGCGGGAACCATGCTCTTGGGTTCCGGTGCCGGGGGCGGTGGGGGTGGAGGCGGAGGTGGCGGGGGAGGTGCCACGACTGGTTCGGGAGGCGGCGGAGGAGGCAAGGCCGTCAGCGTGACGTTCTGTTCCTGTTTCTTGCCCGCCTGTACGACGACCGCCATCTCGGACTGTTCGTGCCCCTGGGCGACGATGCTGATGCGGTGTTCGCCAGGCGGCAACTTCAGGGTCATGGGCGTTTCGCCCATCTGAGCCTGACCGTCGACGGTCACCATGGCATTGGGGGGATTGACGGTGATCAGCACCTCGCCGGGTACGGTCTGACGCAGTGCCTCCAGGCGCGCCTGTGCCTCCTTCAGCTTGTCCGCGCCGGCCTTGGCAGCCTCGGGATTGGCCGTGTAGGTTTCGTACGCTGCCAGGGCTTCTGGCAGCTGCCCCAGCTTGTCGAGGGTTGCGGCGACCCAGTACTCGGCATTGGCCGAGGGAATGAGCGTTTGCGCTGCCTGGAAGCCCGAAAGGGCGCTTGAGTAGTCGCCCGCTTTGTAGGCCTTGGTTCCGCGATCGTACGCCTTTCTCGCCTCAGCGCGGGTCTTCCAGTCGGGTGCGGCGGGTTTCGGCGCAGCTGCCGCCGTTCCCGATGACGTCGGGGTGGCGGAGGGAGCGGCCGTGGGTTGCGTGGTGGACGCACTGACCGGGGCAGCCGCCGCCGGGCTCGGGGCCGCAACCGGGGCCACCGCTGCTGGTGGAGCCGCCGCGGGAGCAGACGCCGAGGCCGGCGCGGCAGGTGGCGCCTTGGTAGTGGCCGTCTGCCCAAGGGCGGTCCCGACGAGTAAGGTGCTGGTGACCAGACCCGTGGCGAGGGTGGCGAGGATACGGAGCGAAGATCGGGGGTCGAGGGGTCGCATCGAAAGCCTCCGCCGCCCGGATGCGCCGCGCGGCCTATCAAGGCTAGTCCCGAGCGACACCCAGCGACAAGTCCAGAACGGCTTTCTTTTCTTGCCAGGCGACCCGGACCGGGGCTTTGCTTGGTGGAGATTGGCCACAGGACCACCCTCCGACGGTGCACTGGGCCGGGGTCCGAGTATCGAAAACCCCGGCAAGCAGGGGTGCGTCCAGCCCGGGCCTGGTCCTGCTCCGCTGCACTTGGCCAGCTTTCCACCGCCGGTCAGTCTGTCGACAACCGTTCCCCTCATGCCAGAGGTGGACCTCGCCGCGCCGGGCCAGTCCGCTGTGCGAGCCGCCCTTGCGGTTCGTGCCGCCCGTTCCGAAGCGAGTGGAAAACTCGAGGACGCTGCATCGCAGTGTGCAGAGCTGGCTCGCCTCTGTGCAACCGACAGTCTGGATCTGCACGCCGCCACCGAGCATGCACTCCACTCGCTGCAGCTGAAGGACGATTCTGCGCTGCGCCTGCAGTTGTCGGAGTGGCTCGAGTCGATGGGGGAGCTGGAGCAGGCATGGTCGTGTCTCGGTTCGACCCCGTCCTCGGACGGGGGACTCTCCCCAGGACATTTCCATCGACGTCGGGCGAGTTTGGCGTGGCGGATGGGCCAGGCAGGGCACGCCGCCAAGGAGCTGGAACGGGTTGCGGAACTCGAACCGAACGCGACGGACTCACTGGATGCCTTGGCGGCATTCGTCCACTGGGCTCCCGAGGAGGTCGGTCCTGATCGAGCGGTGTCCGCATCTCTCGAAGTGGCACGTCGCTGTCGTGTGCGTGGGGCTCGGCTGGCAGCGTTCGAGGCCGTGTTGCGTGCGCACGAGATCGATCCCGCGTCGCTCCTGGCCGCCGAGGAGCTGGCGTTGGAGTTGCGTGAGCTGGGTCGGGCCGACGCAGCGGACGAGGTGTTGCGGCAATCGGCACTGGCCGCCGAGAATCCGGAACGGCACCGCGCGTTGGCCCAGGCAGCCTGGGCTCGTCGCGACTGGCCCAAGGCGTTGGCTGCGTTTCTCGATGCGGGCGACGATCGGAGTCTCGACCCGTCCAAGGCGATCCGTTTGGCAGAGCGCTGGACGACCCAGACCTTGCCCGGGGAACCCTGCCTGGACGGTGTCCTGTTGGAGCTTCGACTCTTCGACTGGTTCGTGGCTCGTCTGGAGCTGGCCCTGTGCCGTGATCGGTCCCCAGGGGCGGCCACGGGCTGGCTGGCTTTGGCGCGATTCTGCGCCACGGTCCTCGGCAATTCGGAAGCCGCACGTCAGGCGGTGTTCCAGGCCCTGCTGGTCTCGCCCCTAGACCCTCGGGTCCAAGCCGCCCTCCTGGGGGGAGGTTCCCCATCGGGTGAACCAGTCGAACTGGTGCGGGCGTGGGTCCAAGCCGTCCGGGTGGCTCCACCCGGCGAGACCCAGGCGCGGTTAGCCGAACTGTTGCGAGAACAATGCGAACAGGGACAGGGATCGCATGCCTTGGCCGCGTGGCTCGGCCGATTGCCGAACCCCAACGAGCGCGCCTGGTCCGATGGGGCGATGGACCCCGAGGCGGAGCGACGCTGGGCGGGCGAAAAAGAAGAATACCAGAAGCGGATTGCCTATCTTGCCCCGCTGCGTGGGGATGCGCGCAGAGCCGAGCTGTGGGCCATTGAACGATGGCAGAGCCTAGACCCGGCGCAGCCACAGGCTCAGTTGCACACGCTGGTTCAGTTGTTGGAGGCCGAGCCAACCGCTCGGCGCACCCAAGATGCCCTGGTCGAATGCGTCGATGTCCTGGGGTTGATGGCGCCGGATGTGGAGCGGGATGCCCGCATCCTGGGGGCGCTGGATGTTCTTGCGGCGGTTGCCCCGGCGCGCAGTGCCTCCGCCCGTACCCGTCAGTACCTTCGCCGCGATCGGCCCGAAGTCGCCCTCGATTCGTTGGCTTCGCAGTTGGACCAGGCCGATCCGGCCCCCGCCGTCGTCAGCCAGATCCTGGTGCTGGCCCGTCAATTGGGCAAGCCGGAGCTGGCGGCGCGCGCCTTACACCACTGTGCTGACCGCAGCACGGGCCGCCTCCGTGCGGTGCTCGATATCCTGGTGGCAGAGATGTTTCTGGCTGCGGGTTCCGTTGCTCGGGCTCGCTCGGCCTGCACGACTCCAGCTCGAGGCTCGGACGTGGCCGCGCGACATGGTTCGTTCCAGGTCGAGCTGGCCAGGACACTGGGGCCCCGCGAGGTGGTTGGGGCCATGGACCGGGTGTTGGGGGTCATCCCCCTGTCCGTCCGAATCGGACGGATGCTGGGCCGAGCTCATCACGTGCTGGGAGAGCCCGATTTGGCGTTGGCCTGGATGCATCGGGCGGCGGCCATTCGCGTCGGAGACCCGGTGTTCTGCTGCGACGTACTGGAGGCGGCTCTGCTGGCCCACGATGCAGCGCGAGTCACGGATCGCCTTCTCCATTTCCCGGACGAACCGGTCCCGGTCTCGTCCTGGCTGACCACCGCGGCAACGGGGCTGGCCTGGCTGGCCGCCGTGGATGGCTCCCGGGCTGCCCAGGTTGCCCGCCGAATCCTGGAACGCGTCGGGGCCTCCGATCCCAGCTTGCGCGCCGCCCTGCTGGAAGCGGCGCGTTGCGGACGAGACGAACCGTTGGCGATTGACGTTCTGGAGCGGGCTGCGGCCGCAGCCAAAGAGCCTTCGCATCTCGACTTCGTGCTGTGTGAGCGGCGCCGCGGTTCCGGCGATTTCGAGGGCGCTGTGCACGGCGCGCTGCGTGCCCTGCGCCGCGGTGATCCGGGTGAGCGTTACAAGCCACTCCTCGCCGAGGACTGCAGTCACTGTTCGGCAGACGCCCACCTGGAACGGCTGGAACTCCGATGTGCTCTGCTCACCCCAGAGACGGAACCAGCCATGGCCCGGGTTGCCTGGCGTGAGCTTGGTGGCGCGCGTCTGGCCCTTGCCGACGACCAGCAGGGTGCCGTCGACGCGTGGACGCGGGCATCCGATCTGGATCCGGAGACGGGTCCGCAGACCCTGGCTCGGGACCTGACTTGTGCCCTCGGTCTTGCCGAAGCCCTCGCCGTTCTCGAACGATTGGCACTGGGGCACCCGTCACCTGGGCAGGGTGCACGGCTGTTGGGTTGCGCCGCCGAGCTCTGCCGCGAGAACTCCGCACCGCAGCAGTGCATCGAATGGATAGAGCGGGCCCTGCAACTGGCGCCGGAGCGGACGGAGCTGTTGCTGGTTGCCGAGAACGCAGCCCTCCAGGCCGCGACGCCCGACGTCATGCACCGGCTGGAGACGCTGTACGAACGGGTGTCGGAGCAGGTTCTTGGGGTGTTTGGATCACGGGCATTGCATTATCGGGCAGCCTGTACCCTGGAGCGGTTCGGCGACTCCGCCGGCGCGGTTCGTCACCTGGCTCGGGCCTTCGAGGCAGTCCCGACCGAGGGATCCACCCTGCAGCTGCTGGGCAGTCTGACTCGCCGACTGGGTTGGCCCCGGGAGCTGGTGGAGGTTGTTTCGGCGGTTGCAGAGCGCGAGGAATCGCCGGAGAAGATGTCCCGATGGTACTCCCGCGCACTGGACCAGCTGGGCCGCACCGACGAGGATCTCAGGGAACGTTTCGACCTACTGGTAAAAATTCTGGTTCAGCACCCACACGCAGGGGTGGTCCGAGAGGTGAGCGGTGTGCTCGGTGAAATGCATCACCGCAACCTTGACGACCTGGACCTCGCCTGGCTGCGGCTGGACCGGGCTCTGTCCTCTCAGTTGGGGCGGCTGGAGGGTCCCGATGGGGCGCGCCTGGCCCTGGCGGTGGTGCAACTGACCGCGCCGAATGCAGAGAAGCAGGTTCTGACTCGGCGCTTCCTGTTGGCCGCCCTCGGTGCGGATGCGGGCATCGACGAGTATCGGGATCTGCTCCCCGAGACGCTCAGTCAGCTGCTCGTGGATCCCCAGGCATCCTCGCTGCTCGACGAGATGGTGGCGCTGGCGGAAAGGCCCTACTCGAACGTGGGTCAGCCTGCGATTGAGCTGTTGGCGTGCTGGGTGTTGCGTCGGTTCTCCGCAGGAGTCTTGCCCCGGTTGCACGCCATCCTCAGGAGGTCCTCCGATTTCGAGGGGTGGCTCTCCTTCGCTGTGGAGCAGCTGCAGCGCGGTGAACTGGACCCGACGGCGAAGTCAGAGCTGACGAGCATCGCTTTCGACGACCTGGCGAGAATTGCCGATTCGGAACTGTGCGTCAGCTCTGCGAAGCATCTGCTGCAGGTGGTGTCGCCCGAGGACGCTCCGCAACAACTGGCCGGGGAGCTGTCCTGGCCTGGGCTGCTCGGCGGACTCATTCGATGGCACCTGCTGGCATCGGAGCTGAAGCAGGCGCAGGCGGTTCTCGAACGATGGGGCTCGCGACTGACCCCAGGGGAGCGTGTCGAGCTGGTGTTGGAGGTGGAGCGTCGCCGCGGCGATCCGCAGGCCATCGAGGTGGCCTTGGTCCATCTGGCTCAGACGGAGGGAACCTCACCCAGTCGAGCCAAAGAGGCTTGGGTCGAGGCGGCCCACCTGGCCCAACGAAACGGTCGAACCGAACGAGCGCTGGAACTCTGGGTGACCGCCGCGGAACGGCACCCCAACGACCCCAGCATCCAGATTGGCTATGCCGCTGCGCTTCATCGGACCGGGCGATTCTCGGATCCAATGACCGCCCGAGTGGTCCTTCCCTTCCTCGCCGAGCAGGTCCAACCCCAGTCGCGTGAACAGGAGATCGCCAAGGCTTTCCTCCTATCCGAGGCTCTTTCGGCCATGGGACAGCAGGCGCGGGCGATGGATGTCCTTTTGGCCGCCCACGCGTCGCTATCCCCCTGCCCACTGTTGGCTCTGAGTCTGGCGCAGGGAGCGGCTCGGGAGCAGGATCATGACCGTGCCGTGATGCTGTTCGCCGAGGCCCGCGCCGGTGATTGGCTCGGTTTTCACAGCGACGCGAGCGCCGGTCTTCTGGCGGCTCGTGCCCTGCTCGAACTCGGGGAGAGGGAGGCGGGCCTGGAATGGCTGGAGGCGGCTCTCGCGGATCCGGCGACTCGTCCCGATGCCCTGATCCTGCGTGGCGAGCTCCGACGTGACAGCGCGCAACGCCAGAGTCCCCTACAAAGCGCGCTGGCACACGCTCCGGTTCAGCCGATTGGCGTCGAGGCCCGTGAGGAGGCGAGGCCAGACCCTGTCCCGGAACGACCGGTGCCGACCGCGACTGCTACGGACAGGGAGTCGCCCCCCATGGCGCTCCGTGGCGTCCCGGTGGAACTGACCCTGGAGAGCCCCGACGGGTCTCTGGCCGAGCTTGCCACCGTCGAGGAGGCCTTGGCTTTTGCGGCAACCCACCTGCAGGGGCACGAGCAACAGCCCCGGCGTCTCGAACTCGGTCGCGGCTGGCTCCGACGCTGGCCCGCCTCGGCACCCTTGTTGCGTTGGGTGCGAGGCGTTCTCGAACAGGAGGGTGATGCCCGTCATTCATTGGCGCTCACTGCCGCGCTGACGGTTCTGGAGCAGACGGGTTCGGTTGACGTTCCCGAGCTTGCAGAACAGCCAATCAACGCGGATGCGGTTCGTTCAATTCTCTTGGCGGGGCTGGACTGTCCGGAGGTCCAGGTCCTGGCCATTCTCTGGGAAGACGCTGGCCATCTGTTTCGCAAGGAGATCAGTGACTATGGCATGACCGGGATGGCTCGGGTCGTGCCTGGCTCTCCCTCCCCGGTGGCACGGATCCTGGCCGAGGTGCAGCCCCGTTTCGGAATGGTTCGGACCCCGGTATTCCATCGCAAGAACAGCGGGGATTTTCGGGGCTCGGTGGCGCTGTTGCATCCGGCATCGGCGCTGTTGGACGGCAATCCCGGGAACGACGAGAGAATCCTCGCCTACCGAATCGGCGAGTGCCTCTTGGCCACACTGCCTGAGCATGCCTTGCTGTTCGGGTTGTCTTCCGAGGCCTTGCGCCATGTGTTACTGGCATTGAGGCTCTCCTTCGGTCCGCCCAACCAGCAACCCACTGCCGATCTAGGCAGCGCGCTGCAGCTCGGTAAACGGTTGTGGGAGAGCGTTCGGACCCCGTCGCAGCGGATCCTCCGCGAGCTGTGCCGGGAGCCACTGGAGATTGGTCGGGTGCGCGATGCCGGGGTGCGAGCCCTGCGCCGAGCGGGTCTGTACGTGTGTGGTGATCTCCAGGTGGCGCTGCGGCTCGCCTGCCAGCAAGAAGGGATCGTTCCGGTGCCACAAGACAGTACAGGATGGGAGGGCCTGTGTCGTGCCGAGCCGCACGTCTTGGATCTGTGCCGTTTGGCCACCAGCGCCGAGTATGCGGGGGTGCGCTGGGAGACGCCTCGAGGTGGTCCATCTGGCTCTGGAGCGCGAGCATGGACTGGGCCTTGAGACCCAATTCGCCGACGTTGGGGAAGAGCAGCGTGACACGGTTGTCATACTTGAACCCCGCCGGGAGAGCCGAGAGACGCGGACTGTCCCAGTTGGCATGGCTGTCGCTTCTGACCGTGGCCATGGGCTTGCTCCCCCTTGGCTGTCTGTTCCCAGGACCTCCTGACTATGACGAGTCCCCGCAGACCCCCCCATTCCTGTCCCTGCCCGATCCACCCACCACCCAGATCCTGGCGGTGCAGAGTGGGGACGTCGTCCGCACCAACGTGAAGCTGCGCTCCGAGGATGCCGGGGAATGGCTGTTTGCCGCGCTGTATCTGAATTACCTGATCGATGATCGGTCCCGGCGCACCGGTGATTCGGCTCTCGTTTCTCCCGGTACGTTCTCCGACACGGATCGAACCATTTCCATTGACTGGACGGTGCCGGACCGCCCGACGCCCGGGACTTGCGAGCAGCTCTCCCTGGTGGTCACACACGTGAGCAATCTCGATCGAGACAATCAGCCGAAGACGAGCGACGACGTTTCCATAGTGACGTGGTGGGTTAGTATCAATGCGTCGGAGTGGACGATCTCCGAGTGTGCCATCCGGGTGGGGGAGGGCTCATGAGCCTCCGTTGGTTTGGTGCCATGGTGTTCGTCGTCATGGGTTGCAGCGCCAGCAGTGACGATGCTTCGGACGGCAGCGATCCGAACCGTTGTGAGACCTCGGATGACTGTCAGCAGGGTCGTTGCGTGGACGGTGTCTGTCTGCTGCAGGTGGGACGAATCACCACGGCGATGTTGGAGATTACCCCCCCGACCTCGGTGAGCTCGGACGAATACTCGGGTATGCGGTTTCTGGCTTGGGTCCGGTTGGATGAGTCCAACCGGCTCGACGTGGAATTGCCCCGGGTGGCCCGGCTCGAGGTGGGAATGCAGGCACCCCAGCCGGATTGCGATGCTGATGTCGATTCTGGTGATCGGCTAGCCGTGCGTGTCGAGGCCGTGCAGCACGCGGGCCTGCGTGGACTGTCGGCGGAGTCGTTTGCGGCGAGCAGCGATCCGGGCGCATCCAGCAACAGGGCAACGGTGCGTCTGCCCCCTGGTGATCTGGATCTCTACGTTCAACCCCTCGACAACGAGACACTCTTCGTCGACACGCCCGACGACTGCACGGTGGCTCCACTGTTGGTACGCCGTGCGCGGATCGAGGCAGGAACCGTGTCGTGGACCCAGCGGTTCCCCAAGGCAACTCGCCTGGAGATCGATGTGCGGGTTCCAGTGGGTGAGGTCGAACAGAAGGGACAGTCCCTAAACGGCTGGACCGCAGATGTGCTGGACTCCGTGGGAGGCCGGAGGATTTCCACTCGGTACACCCTTCAGGAACCGCAACGAGACGAGCAGGGGATTGATCACTATCCAGTGACACTGGCCTTCAACCCGGTTGCCGGGGAGGCGGCGGACCAGCTCCTGGGAACCGAGCTGGTCCGGCTCTCCCCGCCCGACAATCGAGTGGCTCCAGTGTTTCTCGTCGAGCGATCAACGCTGGACCTGTTCGGGACAGGCCAGGGTATCCTGGATCAAATAACTCGGATCCCC
The DNA here is from genome assembly GCA_964648165.1 of uncultured Polyangiaceae bacterium. Taxonomy (GTDB): domain Bacteria; phylum Myxococcota_A; class Polyangia; order Polyangiales; family Polyangiaceae; genus FEN-1139. The sequence goes on from CAZYKT010000005.1 coordinate 71,191, forward strand.
ACTGAAGTGACCATTAAAGGACGTGTCGAGGCTGCTGACGATGCGGCGCCGGTACCGTCTCAGGTCACTCTGATCGCAGCGGAACCCGAGGGTGCGGTCACCGGCGTCTGGTTCTCCTTTCGCGCAACAGCCGACACCGATGAAAGTGGGAACTTCACGTTGCCCGCCGTCGCGGGAGCTTACCAGGTGTTCGCCGTTCCCACCGACGACCGAGAGCATGGCCTGCTGGCCACGAAATGGAGCGTGACCCCCACGCCCAGCGAACAAGCGGGCAAACTATTGTCCTTGCCGTTGGCATCTTCGATCAAAGGCGTGGTGGTGGGACCGGCCGACACGTCTTCGGTGGAGGGGTCCACTGTCCACGCCATTCCATCTCAGGCGGGACGCACCACCCGCTATGTGGACTCCCTGTTTGGGCGCGGAGCGGCTCTGTCACCCCGGTCCGCGAGTGGCTTCGTCGACGAGGCGGGGGCTTTCACACTGCTCACCGACGCCGGCAACTTCCACGTCAGCATCCGTCCCCCGCAGTCCTCTGCCCATCCGTGGGCGCTGCGCCCCAATACCGAGGTTGGGGCCGGCGTGACCGGTATCGGGAACATCCGCATTTCGGTTCCGGCGGCCTATCGGGGGAAGGTGACCGTTCCCGGTCTGGACGATGCAGCGACCCGCCTCCCGCTGCCCAGTGCGCTGATTCGCGTCCACGCGCTTCTGGACGCGGACGGTCGGGTCACCAACGACGCCGGTCTCGCGACGAGTGCGGTCGTGGTCGGGGAGAGTCGAGCCGATGAAGAGGGAACCTTCGAGGTCCTGCTTCCGGAGGGACTGGAATGACCGGCTCGATGGCCCAGGCAGCGGACGGTGTGCGACTGGCAACCTCGGTCACGATCCGTAAAGCTTGAGCCCATGGGTTGGTCAATGTCTTGGCACCTCAACCGCCGGTTGTCTGACGTGAGCGTCGAAGGGCAACTCCAGAACGGAATCTGAAGGGATGCTCGAACCAGCCGAGACCAGGAGCCCGGGACTCAGCGGTGCGCTGCACGAAGTCTCCAATGCACTGACGGTGGTGTCGGGATGGATAGAGGTTGCGCTGCGCAGCCCCCTTTCACCCTCTGTGCAACAGGCCCTGGTCACTGCGTTGACTCATGCGCGATTGGGGCACCAAGTCGCACGTCGCGCCATCGGTGCCGAGGTGGAACCGGAACGTGAACTTGGCACGATTGGCGACGTCGTAACCGTTGCAGTCCGCGCGGTTCATCCCATGGCCGAATCACGGGCGGTTACCGTGCGCGTTGTCGGCGAGCCCGAAGCAGTATGCAACGGGGTTCACGTCCTGGCGCCCGACACGGGCCTGCAGGTGCTGGTGAACCTGCTACTGAACGCATTGGCCTTCAGCCCGCGGGATTCGGTGGTGGTCGTCCGTCTGCGAATCGATCCAGACCGGGTCGTGTTGGAGGTGGCGGACGAAGGGCCCGGCATCGCCGCGGTTCGCGCGGAGTCGCTGCTCGAAGCGCCCGAGTCGACGCGACCCGGCGGGGCGGGAATCGGGCTGGTCCATTGCTCGAACCTGGCTCGCCAAAAAGGGGGACAGCTCCGACTGAAACAGGGTGCGCCGGGTGCCGTGTTCGAGTTGGAATGGCCCAGGAGGAATGGCGAGCAGTCCCCCTCCGGCAGCTCCCCGGGTCCCGTCGGTGCCTCCCGAGTTGGTTCGGAGGCGCCGAACCTGGATGGTTTGTCCGTCCTGCTTCTCGAAGACGACGATGCGATTTGCGGTCTCTTGGAACTCGCCTTCGGCGCTCGGGGCGCCACGGTCTCCATCGCCAGCTCGCTTGACGCAGCCATCGTGCTCTCCCGGCAGCATGGGTTCGATGTCGTGCTGGTTGATCTCAGTCCCATAGCGGACCGGTTGACCGAGGCCATTGCCACGCTGGGCCAAGCTGGGGAACGCCCCCTGGTGCTCATCACGGGTTCCGCCTGTCCCCTTGCGGAAGACGAGGAACGGGCCTTTTCGGCGTGGGTGCGCAAACCCTTCGAGACCGCGGAGCTGATCGGAGCGGTGGCCCGGGTTGCGGGTCGCGACTGAACCGTCGGCCGAAGCCCAGGGGTCGACCGAGTTCTCCTTGCGTTGGGACCCGCCACTGCGCTAAACACCCGCCTCCGCCTGGCCCAAGCTGGCCGGGCTCGCTTTGTCCGACGCTGCGCGAAGGTGGCGGAATTGGCAGACGCGCTAGCTTGAGGTGCTAGTGGGGTAATTCCCGTGGAGGTTCAAGTCCTCTCCTTCGCACTCCCTCTTGGTTCGGAACCGTGGTACCGAGCCATCAATAGTTCGAGATGAGTCGATGAGTGGCCATTCGAAATGGGCGACTATCAAGCGTAAGAAGGGCGCGACGGATGCCGCGCGCGGCAAAGTCTTCACCAGGCTGACGCGGGAGATCGTGACCGCGGCTCGCCTGGGGGGAGGGGATCCCGCCGCGAATGCTCGCCTGCGCAAAGCCATGACAGATGCTCGGGCACAACAGATGCCCAGCGATAGCATCAAGCGAGCTGTCCAGCGTGGTACGGGCGAGATCGACGGCGCGTCCTACGAGGACGTGATGTACGAGGGTACCGGCCCGGGCGGGACTCTGTTCATCGTCGAGGGCACCACCGACAATCGCAACAGGACTGCGGCGGAGATGCGCAAGCTCTTCGAGAAGCACAACGGAAGCATGGGCAGCCCCGGTTCGGCCAAGTGGGCCTTTGACCACGTGGGGGTGATCACGGTCGACAAGTCGGCGGCCTCTGAGGAGCGGGTCATGGAGTTGGCCCTCGGTGCCGGGGCGGAGGACTACCGGGACGACGGCGACGTCTGGATGGTGACCACAGCGGTCAGTGAGTTCGACACCGTGGTGGGCGCTTTCGAGGCGGCTTCGGTTCCGATGGTCCAGAGTCGCCTCATGTATCTGGCCAAGAATCCCAAGCCGGTAACGGGTCGTGATGCCGAGGTATGCCTGAATCTGGTCGAGGCTCTGGACGATCACGACGACACGCAGAGTGTCTTCAGCGACCTCGATGTCAGCGACGAGGAGCTGGCTCGGATCGGCGGATAGCGACCACCGGTTGCAGGGGTGGCGGTTCGGGGCGCAACCGGCTGGACTAGCCGGGACGGAACTGCATCACCGTGAAATACGTGAACGCCGCATGGGAAATCATGGCGGCCACCGCCGAACCCCTCAGGACGGTCAGGTAGGACCACAGCAGGCCACCCGCGAAGGCCGCCGGGACCAAGAGCGGGTTGAAACCCACGGCGGGATCGGCCAGCGTGACCATGGTGGGCAGAGACTGCACACCGAACAGCAACCCGGTCAGCAGCGCGGAGCGCCAGAGCCCGAAATCCAGGCCCAGGCGGTATTGAACCCATCCTCGCCACACCAGTTCATCGAGGACCGCCACGGCAATCACCGCCATGGGCACCCACAGCACCCGTTCCAGGGCCCCGGGGGCACCCAACTGCAGGTACAGACGCATCAGCCAGGCTTGCTGGGGTGACCCCGGCGGTGACAGCAGCGTTCGTCCAGCCCACACGGCGATGATGAGAGCCACGGCGCCTGTCACTCCCAGGGTCAGATCCCCAAAGCGCGGTCGGAGACGAGCGTCCAGCGCCGCCCGGCGCCAGAGATCGACCAAAGCCCACAGGGCCAGGGGCAGCTCCGCCAGCAGAAGCGCCAGCCATAGCTTCGGGGAACCGGCCCAACTCGGATGGGACGCGAAGGTGGCGGTGACCAGACTGGCCAGGGTTGCGGCCAGAGCTGGCAGCATCAGCCCACCTCTTGCAGTCGGCGAATCACGAAGTCGATAATTCGGCTGGCGAGCTCCGGTTTGGGCAGGACACCCAAACCGGAGGAGTCGTTGTCCGTCACCATGAAAGCACGATTGTCTGGTCTGCCCAACGCCTCGTCGGCTCGATTGGCAACGATCAGATCGGTGCGTTTCTTGATCAGCTTCTCCCTGGCCCGCCTCACGAGCTCATCGTCGGAACCGGTCTCGACGGCGAATCCGACCAGGACCGGCAACGCGGCTCGTCGTTTCGCGCCGATCTCGGCCAAAATATCGGGGTTCTCGCGCAGAGTCAGGGAGGATGCCGCAAGCTCTCGGACCAGTTTGGTGGTTCGAGCCTCGGCGGGCCGAAAATCGCTGACCGCTGCTGCCATGATCAGCGCATCGACGCCATTCAGGTCTTCTCCCAGGATTGGCCGGATGGCGCTCTGCATTTGTAGGGCGGTTCGGACGTCAATGCGTTCGACACCCACAGGTGTCGGCTGCTGCACGGGGCCTGCGACAAGTGTCGTTCGGGCTCCCCGTCGGGCTGCGCACCGGGCGATGGCGAACCCCATGGTCCCGCTGGAGCGATTGCCCAGAAACCGCACCGGATCGATGTCTTCCAGGGTTGGCCCAGCGGTTACCAGAACGTGTCGTCCGAGCAGATCTTTGCGGGAGAGAAGGGCGAGGGCTTGCTCGACGATGTCTTCGGGCTCTGCCATTCGCCCCAGGCCGACGTCACCGGAGGCCACCTCTCCCGGCATGGGGCCCACCATGGTGACGTTGGGCTGTGCCCTCAATTGCTCGACATTGCGTCGGGTTGCCGGATGTGCCCACATGGCGGGGTGCATGGCTGGGGCCAGCAGGATTGGACACTGTGTGCAAAGCAACAGTGCGGCCATTAGGTCATCGGCCCGACCCTGCGCCATCCGCGCCAACCGATCGGCCGTTGCCGGTGCCACCACGATCAAGTCGGCCGCTTGAGCCAGACTGACATGGGATTCACCGGTCAGGTTGTCGCCGAACATCTCGGTGTGCACGGGGCGACCGGTGATAGCCAAGAACGTCGTCTTGCCCACGAACTCCTGGGCACAGTGAGACATCACGACATCGACTTGCATTCCCTCCTTGAGGAGCGAACGGGCCACCTGTGCGGCCTTGTAAGCGGCAATGCTCCCCGTCACGCAGAGCAGGATCCGTGGCGGTTGCGCCCGAACAGCCGAGCTTTCGCGGGGGAGGGGCCCGTCCGTGCCGGTGCGATCCTGGCGGTCGGTGGTCATGATGGTGCGAGCCTAACCCCACAAGTCCCGGAGCGCGAAGGGTTCCGTGGCCGCACGCAAATTTGGCCTAGCCGTGAGCGCGGCCCGCCCCGGAGACGAAGGGACTGTTAGGGTCGAAGAAGCGCCAGGACTTGCTGGCCCATTCTCCGGCGTAGCCCACCCCGATACGGGGTGAACAGGCGACGGTGCGCGCCGAGCAACCTTCGACGAGGAACAGGGGAGGTTTGCAGAGATCCAGCCCGTACTCTGCGGGCCCGATACCGAGCGCTTGACAGAGCTTGCCGGGACCACTGGTGAGCTCGACGCGTCGACGGGGGTGTCCCCGCCGCTCGTGCATCAGAGCCTCGCCACAGCACGGCTCCAGGGCACGCACCAGGACTGCCTGCGGTTGGCCCACCGCTCCTGTCACCAGATTGAATAGGTAGTGCATGCCGTACAGGAAGAAGACGTAAGCATGCCCGGCGGGTCCGAACATTGCTTCGTTGCGCGCCGTTCGCCGTCCCCCGTAGCTGTGTGCGGCACGATCTCGGGGGCCCGCGTAGGCCTCCGTTTCCACGATGATCCCGGCCACCCAACCCCGGTGGGTGGCGTGAACCAGGATTTGGCCCAGGCAGGCGCGGGCAACCGTGGTGACGGGTCGTCGATAGAACGATCGCGGCAAGATCCTCTTGTCGGACAGTAACTGGGGGATTGGTGGGATGGGCAAGGGGAGCCGAAGCCTACCCGAATCCGAACCAGCCACCGCCTTGATACACGAGGAAACTGATGACCCAGGCCAATACCCCGGTGTAGGCAAACAGGAACAGCGGCCAGCGCCAGCTCTTGGTCTCGCGACGCACCACCGAAAGGGTGGATACGCACTGGCAGGCGATGGCGAAAAATACCAAAAGGGATGCCCCCACCCGCGGCGAATAGCGCGGCTTCCCGTCGGGGCCGCGGTCGCGTCGCATGTGCTCCCGCAAGGGTAAGGGGTTGCTGCCATCGTTCTTGCCGTACACCAGAGCCAGTGTGGAGACGAACGCTTCGCGGGCAGTGAATGCCCCGACCAAGCCCACCCCGATTTTCCAGTCGAAGCCCAGGGGGCGGAGCACGGGTTCCAGGGCTTTGCCCAACCGAGCTCCATAACTGCCCTCCAGCGACGAGGATTCAGCGTTCACCGATGCCGAATGGGCCGGGTGAACGATCTCGGTCCGGGCGGGCAGGGGCGGTGGTGGGGCAGAGCGGGGGAAGGAAAGAAGGAACCAGAGCGCCACGGTCGAGAGCAGGATGATGGTGCCGGCCTCCCGCAGGAACGTACCGGCCCGTTCCGCCACCATGCGCAGCGTGGTACGGAGACTGGGAACCCGATAGGGGGGCAGCTCCAGTATCAAGGGCACCCGCTTGCCCGGAACCACCGTCTTCCCCAGAACCAACGCCGCGCTCAGGGTCATCAGCAGCGACAGCGCGTACATCCCCACCAGCAGGGCGCCCTGTACCGGGAACCAGCCCCAAAGGTGGGTATCGGGGAACAGTGCTCCGATGATCAACGTGTACACGGGCAAGCGCGCCGAGCAGGTTCCGAGCGGAATCACCAGCATGGTCAACAGACGATCCCGGCGGCGTTCCAGGGTTCGGGTGGAAAGGATGGCCGGAACGGCGCAGGCGAATCCGGACAGAATGGGCAAGAACGCGCGACCGTGCAGGCCCAACACCTGCATCAAGCGATCGACCAGGAACGCCACCCGCGACATGTAGCCGGAGTCTTCCAGCACCCCGATGAAGAGGAACAACAGCATGATCTGCGGCAAGAACACCACGACATTGCCCACCCCACCCACCACACCCTCGGCGACGAGATCGCGCGTCCACCCGCTAGGGAGGACCGCCACCAACCAGCTCTGGATCGCCACCATCACCGATTCGATGGCACCGATGAACGGGCTCGACCCGGCGAAGAGCGCCTGGAATAGCAGCAGCATGGTGACCAGGAACATCAATGGGCCCAGCCAAGGGTGCAGAGCGAATCGGTCGAAGCGTTCCGACCTCGTCAGGCCGCTGGGAACACGCTCCAATCCCCAAGCGGAGCGTGAAACCCGGTCGATGAACGCGTAGCGCGGTTCTACAATCTCCAGATCCAGGTCTCGGCTGGGATCCCGTTCGCGAATCGCCCGACAGCGACGCCGTAGGTTCTCGGGAACGTCAGAGAGCTCGTCGTCCCCCAGACTGGACAGGGCCCACAGACCCAGGGCTCTCTGCGGTGCGATCCCCGAGCGCCACCTCTCTGGCAATAGCGCGACGAGTTCCGCGGCATCCTTCAGGAGAGCAGCCGAATACTCGATGGGGGGTCGTCGCCGAGGCGGATGGTCGAGTGCCTCGGCGATGGCTTGCCGCAACGGTTCGAGGCCTTGACCATCGCGACCGCAGGTGGGAACGACCGGAACTCCCAGGGCCTGGGCCAGTCGAGCGGCATCCGGGGGCTGGTCTCTGACCTCGTCGATCATGTTCAGGGCGATGACCAGTGGAACGTCCAGCTCCAGCAACTGAACCACCAGATACAGATTGCGTGATAGCTGTCCGGCATCGACCACCACGAGGGCCAGCGAGGGCGACCGTTCTTCGTTCAGCCCCAGCACCGAGCACAGGGCAATCTGCTCCTCGGGGGAACGGGCACTCAGCGAGTAGGCCCCCGGAAGATCCACGATTTCTGCGGTCACGGTCTGCGGGGCCACGCCCTGCAGGGTGAGCTTCGCCGTGCGGCGTTCCACGGTTATTCCCGGGTAGTTGCCCACCCGTTCCGTCGTGCCCGCCAAGGCGTTGAACAGCGTGGTCTTGCCGGTGTTGGGATTGCCCAGCACAAGGACCAGGGGTTCCTGGCTCGACGTCGCCGACCCGACGGCGGCCCCGGGTTCGTCCCCGCTCACCCGGCACTCCGCAGTCGCTGGCCGGCTCTTCGAATCGAAGTGGATTCGGCTTCCGGCTCCGATTCTGTTGGATCCGTGACCTCGATGGCGTCGGCGTCCTGTCGACGCAGCGACAGCAGCGCACCTCGTGCCATCAGGCGCAACGGATCGCCGAGCGGAGCGACCCCCAAGAGCACTACCTCGGTACCGGGCAGAAGTCCGAGCTCCAAGAGGCGACGGCGGAAGGATCCCCGACCATGGATGCTGGCAATGGGAAGGGATCGTCCGAAGGGCGCCGAGGAGAGCTTCATCGTCGACCGAACCCTTGATCCATGGTCATGATGATAACGGAAGTCAAGTTCACCGGGAAGGCAGGGCCCCTAATACCCCATCACCGGCGATGTTCCACCGCCGTTCAGTCTCCGGCCGACGGGTCCAGAGGGTCAGTCGGGCTGCGGCGCAGCGGATGGCCGTGGTCCAAGGGACCGTGGCCCCGACCGAAGCCAGGGGCCCCCTGAATGGCCAAGGTGACGTATCGCTCTGCCCGGGCGATCGAGTCGCGCAGGGTGAGACCCTCCGCAATCCCCGTCGCGATAGCGCTGGCCAGCGTGCATCCCGTCCCATGGGTCGAGCGCGTGGCCTGGCGTGGCTGAACGAACAGACTCTGGTCCCCATCGGCGGTGAGCAGCACGTCGATCACCTCGTCACCGTCCAGATGTCCCCCCTTCAGGAGCACCGCACCTGGTCCCAGTGCTAGCAACAGACTGGCGGCGTTCGTCATCGACTCCGTGGAGTCGATCTGCGCGCCGGTCAGCGCCTCGGCTTCGGGTACGTTGGGTGTCACCAGGGCGGCGCGGGGAATGAGGCGGCGCTTGAGCGTGTGCAGGGCCCCTGCTTCCAACAGGGCTGCGCCGCCCTTGGCCTGCATGACCGGGTCGACGACCAGTGGCGTGCAGGGGGCCAAGCGCTCCAGGACCCGCACCACGATCTCGATGGTGTCCGCACCGCCCAACATCCCCGTCTTGATGCAGTCAGCGCCGATGTCGGTGAGCACGACCTCCATCTGTTGCGCCACGAACTCCGGAGCGACCGGCATCACCGCCGCGACTCCCAGCGTGTTCTGAGCGGTCAAGGCCGTGACGGCGGTGGCCGCGTAGCCCCCCAGAACGGTGATGGTCTTGGTGTCCGCCTGCAGCCCGGCACCGCCACTCGAGTCCGAACCCGCAACCACCAGAACACGAGGCAACATCCAAGCGTCATAGCGCTGTGACGGAAGACGAACAAAGACGTTGGCCTTGCGACCGGTCGAGCCCTCAATGTCAAGGCTGCCCAGGAAAGCGTCGCCAGCTGGGGCGGGAATCGAGCAAACTCGGCACGCAAGGTCACACAAGGCCCCTTGGCGGAATGGCAGACGCAGGGGATTTAAAATCCTCCGCCCTCACGGGTGTGTGAGTTCGAATCTCACAGGGGCTACCGCGACGCAACCCAATCGGAAGCAGTCAGTGCAACAGCTCGAGCTCTGCCAGTTTGGCGCGAGCCTCGTTGAGCAGGGCGCTCTTGGGAAAGCGTCTGAGGAAGGCGCGCAGCGAGGTCTTGGCGTCGTTCCAGGCCTGGATGTCGATCTGCAGCTGAGCCAGAAGCAGCGTTGCGTCGTCGGTGACCTCGCGGTCCGCCGAGGCTTCGGAGAGCTGCATCAACTGGGGAATGGCCAGGCGTTGTTGGCCCAGGTGACGAAGCGCGATGGCCAGCTGGTACGTGGCCTGGGGCGCGTGGGAGGCGTTGGGCTTGAGCCGGAGCGATTCCTCGAAGTCGTTGCGGGCCTCCTGCCAACGGCCCATCTGCCCGTGGTCGAAGCCGGTCTGATAAGCTAGTAGCGACAGCTCGTTGCGGGCGCGCTCCACCGCGTCTTCGAAAACCGCCCGCTCGGTCTTGGTCAGGTCCAACCGGGAGATCTCGGGGTACTTGTCCAGCACCTGCCGGCGCTTGTCCTGTTGGATGAGCTCGTAGAACTCCGCAGCGGCACGGGCACTTCGGGTCGTGGTGTCCTCTCGGGTTTGGATGGCCTTGATCTCGCGTTCCAGCTGCGCCACGCGATCCCGACTGTCCTTGCCCTCGGCGCGCACGGTGTCGAGCTTGGCGTCCCACGCGAACTTGAACAGGACCAGCAGTACCGCTACTGTCACGACGTAGGCGGCGGCGCTGTTCACGAAGAAGCGCCGCTCGTAGCTCTGCTGGCGTCGAGCGATGCTCTTGACGTCGGCGGAGAGCGCGTTGATGAGGTTGTTGGTCTTGATCGTGAGGCTTCGGCTCTCCACGATCTCGCGCTTGATTTCCGAGAGCTCGTACTCGTCCATGGTGCAGGGTACGGGGCCGAAGGACCGGGGCTCCGTCAGGACCTAGGTTGGAGCAAACGGTCCGTGAGGTCGACCGTGGACTCCTGGGGGCGCTGGCGGGTGGCGCCGAATCCGGAAGCTCGCGATTGTACCTCGGAAAGCCGAAGGCCCCGCCGCAGTGCGGCCAACGGCCCGGATCCCCTGGCGATCCCCGGGGCGGGCCGCGGCGATTCTTGCTTGATGGGATTCGCCCGGGAAGCTAGAGCCCCGAACGCCACGCCCGCCGACAACCGGCATTTGCAGGGCTCGGAGCCTCATGGACACCAGTGATATTCGCAAGGGCTTGAAGATGATGGTCGACAACCAGCCGTACATCGTTACGGAGTTTCAATTCGTCAAGCCCGGCAAGGGTCAGGCTTTCACACGGACCAAGTTGAAGAACCTCCTGACGGGCGGCACGATCGAACGCAACATCCGTTCGGGCGAGAAGCTGGAGCCAGCCGATGTCGAAGACCGGACGCTGCAGTACATCTACCCGGAGGGAGATGCCTACTGTTTCATGAGCTCCCAGACGGGCGAGCAGATCACCGTTCACAAGGAAGCGGTCGGAGACGACGCTGATTTCCTGATCGATGGACTGGATGTCATCATCACCCTTTATCGTGGCAATCCGGTCAGTATCACGCTGCCCGCCCATATCGTCGTGCAGGTCGTCGAGACCGAGCCCGGTGTGCGCGGTGATACGGCCACCAATGTGACCAAACCGGCCAAGGTCTCCACTGGTGCGACGGTGGGAGTGCCCCTGTTCGTCAACGAGGGGGACTGGATCAAGGTGGACACCCGTTCTCGAACCTATCTCGAGCGCACCAAGGCCCCCTAGTCCGGCTTTGGGCTCGAGCCAGGTCGCGGCACCAGGAGGATCCCTTCCGGGGTCAGGCAGGCGATTGACGCGGCCCGGTTGGCCACGGCGCAGTCCCGTAGTCGCTCTGGGTTGCCCAGGCCTGGTCCTCGCCACAGCTCGGGGCGCGGCTGCCGGATGATCCAGACTCCGAGGCGAGTGGGAGAGATGAGTAGTCTCCCATCCTCGGAGCGCGGTGATCCCGGAACCACCGGCCCCAGGCTCTCGGGCGCGGGGCAGGGTTCACGTGAATTGCCCAGGACGCACACCCCATCGAGGATGGCTTGGGGGGCGGCGTCCGTCCATCCGATGGGTTGGACGTTTATGGGGCGAGTTACGGCTCCGGAGCAGTTGCCCGGCCGCGCGGCGAGCAAGCGGGTCGGTTCGAAAGCCAGTCGACTCTGATTGGGGGTCCTGATCACGAACAGGACCTCGGAGCGATTGCACGCCTCGATCAGGGTGTCCAGGAAGCGCCCGTCGGGAGCCCGGACGGTCATGGACCAAGGTTCTGGTGCTCCCGCGTCGGCTGCGAGTGGGTGGCCGTCGGGAGCCACTCCGGCAACCCCTTCGGTTTCGGTCAAATACCAGAGATTTCCCGCGCGATCGAAGCGAAGGGGACCATAATGGGGAGTCCCTGGGGTGGGGGCGAGTCGGACCGGAAGAGACCGGGTCTGTTGAACCTCGATCACCTCGCCTGCCTTCACGATCTGTTGCTCGAGGCGCTGGCGCGCCGCGGTCTCGAGCCCGCCCAGGCTGCGGTCCGTCCGCACCAGCATACCGGTGGCTTCGAGCGGCGTACCTCCCACCAGGATGGCTTTCTGTTGGATGCGAGCCAGTCGGCCGTGCAGTGCAGAGAGATCACGGCAATCGAGCGTCTGGCCCTCCCATCTCCACAGGCGATTCGTGCCGGTTTCTCCGCAAACCGACCCCAACAGGCGCAGGACCGCATCGACGGATTCGAGGGTCTCCTGCATCCGCTCGCGCCGGTTGGCACGCGACTCCAAGCGGGCCAGTTGAGGTTCGAGCGAGCTTACCAGTGTCCCGGCCTCGAACGAGGCTCCGGCAGCCCTATCCAGCCATCCGAGCTGCGTGGTGGCGCGCTTCTCCGTTGACGTGACGCCCAGCTCCACCGTCAAGTTGACATCGTCTCGGCCGTCACCGTCCCGGTCGGTGCTGCTGACCCCCAAGGTCAGAGTCTCTCCGGTGGCGGGCTCCGCGGCTCGGAGCCCGAGGACCAGGGGACTGGCCGATTCCGGTGACAGGATCATCAGGGCGCGACCGGGATCTCGGCCCGAACGCTGGTCGTCGCAACGAGTTCGGAGGTCCAGGGTGACCGTGGTGCTTCCGGTCCGGGTGAGGTCGGCAGCCAGGGTGCAGGAGGGGGCGGTTGGCAGGAAACCTGGCACATCTACCAGACGCCGGGCGGGCTCGTTTGGGGAGAGTCTCCATAACGTACCCCCGACCGAGGCTGCTGCGTCGGGCGGGGCCGCGGGGCGTGACCAGACCAACGCCGTGACAGGGCTGGCTGCCGAATCAAGCCTCAGCTCGGCGTATTGGTTCTCGGGCACGTCCAGGGTGTTGGGGCCGACCGTGATCCTCCTCGCGGGGGGATCGATTCGAGTTGCCGCAGGAGGCTGGGCGCTGGTCGCCGTCCCCGCGTCGAGGGCAGCCGTGATCGGGGTGGCCGAAGGCACAGAGCTCGGTGTCGAGTCAATCTTGAACGGCGTGTAGGGGCGCTCGCTCCGACAACCTTCGCAGCACCACGAGAAAAGTGCGACCACCAAGCTACCCGAGCAGGCGATGAGCCCCGGATACCGGATGCCATTTGGTTTGCCTGTCCGCATCGGCACGACGGCACCACATCGACGCTGAGACGGCATGCACCGGGTGACTAGCCGTTTGCGGGGACGGGAGCAACCCAACGATCCGGGCGGGGTCGGACCAGGTCAAATGGACCGATGGGCCGACCATCTTGTGCGCAGGAAACGAGCCTCCGCCGGGACGGCTTGTCACCTCGGAGCGGGGCGGTCTAGTCTCCCAAAACCCCGCGCGATTTCGCGTGGATGTCGCTCAACGAGACGGGTCAACGATGAACTCGGACAAGATCAGATATCTCCTCGGGAAGCTGCAGGCCAATCCGGAGTCCTCGACGGAATGGGAGGAGCTCACCTCCGCGGTGACCGAACCCGACGATGGCGTGGATGCCGAAGAGCTTCTGCACCTGCTAAAGTCCGCGATCGAGCCACATCGCGAGCGTGGGGAAGAACAGGCCATCTGTCGACTTTTGCAGCTGGCTTTGGCCGTCGCAGCGGACACCAATGAGCAGGTGGCGCTGTGGAGGGAACTGGCTTCGGCCAGCGGGGAACGGCTCTTCGACGGAGCCGCAGCTCTGGGTGCCTATCGGCAGGTCCTGGCGCTCTTGCCCTCCGACCAGGATGCGGCCCTGGCCATTCAGGAGCACGAGAACAAAGCGGGCCAATGGCGGGAGCTGACCGACAACTATCTCAAAGAGGCCGAGTCCGCAAAGGACGATGTGTACCGCAGCAGCATGTTGATGCGTGCCGCGGAGATGGAGCTGCGCTACGGCGGTGAAGACTGCGATCTGGAGCGAGTCATCGAGGGGTTGGAACAGGCGGTGCGGCTCGACACGACCAACGTGGCCGCCAGCTGCATGCTGGAGCAGTGCTATCGGCGGGTGGGGCGGCTCGAAGAGGCGGCGCGCGTGCTGGAGCGCCTGGCCTCCCGAGCCAACGAGGTAGAGGCTCGGGTTGCCGCGTCCATTCGTTTGGCCCGCCTGTATCGCTATCCACTGGATGATTCCGAGCGCGCTGCCTTGGCCTACGAGCGTCTGTTGCGCAACGCCCCCAGCCATTCGGAGGCCATGAGCTACCTTTCCGAGCTGTACTCCGGTGAAGAGCGCTGGGACGAACTGGTCGCCTTATATGAACAGGACCTGAAGGCCAAGGACTTTGGTAGCACCGACACCCTGGGCGACATGTTGCAGATTGCCATGCTGCATGCTCGCAAGCGCAACCGGCCGGAGGACGCCGAGCCTTGGTTCGAGCGGATCCGCAAGAGCTCGCCGGCCCACGAAGGGGTGCTGGCGTTCTTCCGTGACTACTGCAAGACCCTCGGTGACGAGTCCCGGTGGATGTCCGTCCTGCAGGCCGCGCAGCAGGTGATGCCCGACGGCAAGGAAAAGGCGGCTCTGGCCACCGAACTCGCCGAACTCGCCGAGCGGCAAGAGAACGCCCAGAAGGCCATCGAACAGTATAAGGGGGTTCTGCGGCAGGATCCGGACAACGAGGGGGCTCGGGAATCCCTCAAACGACTGTACAAGGCCACCCAGGGGTTCACTCCACTGGTGGAGCTCCTACGAGTCCAGCTGGAACGAACTCCATCGGAAGACTACAAAAAACGGCTCTCCATTCTGCGCGAAGTCGCCAGCGTGTACCGACACTATGTTCGGAGTGAGACCTCACTGGTCACGGTCCTGCATCAGATAGTCCAGCTGGACGAGAGACTGGACGAGAACGACGTGGAAGAGCTTCGGGAGTTGGTGTCCCTGTACGAGCGGCTGGGGCGTCACCGCGAGTTGCTCACCTACCAGATCAAGCTCGCGGAGGTCACCCCCGATCTGGAGGAGAAGCAGAACCTTTACCGCTCGGTGGCGCGCCGGTGGCTCGACCAGTTCTCCAACTATCAAAACGCGACCGAGGCGTACGAGGCGCTGCTGCATGTGGCTCCCGACGACGAGGAGGCTCGGGAACGGCTCAACGAACTGTATCGCAAGCGTCGGGCCTGGGCCCCCCTGTTCGAGCTGATGGGCAGCGATCTGTCACGAACCACCGGCGCTCCCCGTCTGAGCATCCTCAAGGAGATGGCGCAGCTGGCATCGGAGCGACTGCATCGGCTGGACGAGGCAGTGCGGCTCTACAAGCAGATACTGGACGAAGAACCGGGACGACTGGAGGTTCTGGACGCGCTGGAGAAGCACGCGGAGCGCAACAAGGATTGGGCGACCTTGGCCATGGCGCTGGAGCGTCGTGTGGACGCCATGGACGATCCCACGGCGCGGGTGACCGTGTTGCAGAAACTGGGGGCCGTGTACTCCGATCACCTGGATGACAATGAGGCGAGCGTCCGTTCCTGGCGGCGAGTCCTCGAGATATCGCCCGGACACCCCCGGGCCTTGCGGGTCCTGCGGGACGCCTATCTGCAAGCGGGTGACCATGACGGCCTCACCCAGCTGTATGAGTCCCAGGGGGACTGGGATGGCCTGGTCGAGGTCCTCAGCAATGCGGCGGATCGGGCCACCGACTCCGCCCTCAAAATCGATCTGTCCTATCGGGCCGCCGCGATTCTGGAAAAGCAGTTGCGTCAGTTCGAGCGGGCGTTTCGTTCCTACGAGCGCATCCTGTCCGTCGACCCCAACGACGTGCGGGCCGCGCGCGCCCTGGTGCCAATCTACGAAACCGAGGAGAAATGGGCGCGCTTGCCGGCCCTGTACGAGTTGTTGCTGAACGCTGCCGACACCAACGGGGCCAAGCTGGAAGTCCTGGAAAAGCTGGTCACGGTGACCGGTCAGCGCCTGCTGGATCGCCGCGCTGCGGCATCCTATGCGCGCCGAGCCTGGGAGATCGAGCCCTCCAACGAGTCTGCCATCGAGCTCTTCGAGAGCTCGACGCGAGCCGCTGGAACCTGGGACGCCTTCTTGGAGGCTCTGCAGGGCCGGCTGGTGGCCTTGCCCGCAAGTGGCGAGAGAGAAGCTCGCGTGGAGTCCACTGAGGAGGGCAAGGGGCGCAAGAAAGGCAAGCGCAAGGGCAAGCGCCAGGACGCAGAATCGGATGGTTCCCTGCCAGTTGCCACCGAGCTGGGCTCAACGGCTGATGCTGAGCGGCGCAGTCTGGAGATGCGCCTGGCCAACATCCAGGCCACCGAACTCGGTCGGATCGACGAGGCGGTCGTCGTCTACAAGCAGCTTCTGGCTCGCCGTCCTTCCGATGCGGAGGCAGCCGGGATCCTGGAGGATCTCCTGCGCGCGCATGGACGCAAGGACGACTTGAGGTGGTTGTTCGAGCACCGAGTTCAGGCGGCGGAAGCCGATGAAGAGAAGCTGTCCATATTGCTCGAGTGGGCAAGGACCGAGCAGGAAGGGTTCAACGAGCCGGAGCTCGCCATCGACCTTTACCGTCGTGCCCTCCAGGTGCAACCAGAGCACCGGGACGCGCTGGTAACGCTGGCGCAGCTGTTGATGTCTTCGGGGCAGGTGACGGAGGCTGCTTCGGTCATGGAACGTCAGCGCGATCTGGCCGACGGGGCCGAGCGTGTGGAGCTCGAGCTGGCGCTCGCTGAGATTTACCTCACCAAGTTGGACCGTCCCCAGGATGCGCTGGACGCCGCGGTACGGGTTCTCGACACGTCGGGTGGCGAGTTCCGTGCCCTCAACATCGTCGAGCGTCTGCTGGACGTGGACAGTGTTCGCCAGTCGGCAGCCCAAATCCTCGCCATCCGATTCCCCTCGTCCGGCTCGGGACGCCGTGAGGCACAGGCTCTGGGCATCCTGTTGGAAGCGGCAACGGCCCGAGAGGACAAGCTGGGCCTGGTCCGTCGCCTCGCCGATCTGCGCGCTGACCGTTTGGGAGAACAGAGCGCGGCACTGGACGTTGTTCTCCGGTCGGCGCTGGAGTATCCCGATGAGATTGCCCTCTGGGATCGTGCTGAGCAGCTGGCGTTGGTGGCGGGGCGTCCCACCGACCTGGCCGAGGCATATCGGGGTGCCATCGGCTCGGATGCCGCGAGCCGCGTGGAAATGGAGCTCTGCGAGCGTGCGGCCCGCCTGCACGAGGAGCGCCTGGGTGACCCGATGGGGGCGACTCCCTATCTGGAGCGGCTGCTGGTCGCCAACCCCAATGACGAGCATGCCTTCATGCGCCTCAAGGCCATTCTCACCGCGGCGGAGCGATGGGGCGAGCTCGAATCGACCTACGAACGTGCCATCGACCTCTCTGACGATCGCAGTCGACGCGTGGAGATGCTGATCGAGGTCGCGTTGATTGCCGAGGAGATCGTGGGTGATGCTCCCAAGGCCATTCGCCACTACGAGCGAATCCTGGAGTTGGACCAAACCAATTCGGTGGCCCTTCTGACCCTGGACCGCCTGTATACGCGCCAGGGGCTTCACGAGCCGTTGGCTGGCCTTCTGCAGCGCCGACTGGGGGTGGCGGCCGAGGACGAGGAAATCCGCGAGCTGAAACAGCGTCTGGCCGTGGTCCTTCTGGACCGGCTGCATCGGCCCGATGAAGCCGTCGTCTACGTCGAGGAAATCCTGTCCCAGGATGCGAATGACTACGAGGCACGCATGCTGGCGGAACGCATTCTTGGGATCGGGAGTCTGCGTGGGCGCATGGCGAGGACGCTTCAGACCGTCTACGAGGTGCGGGACGAGATCCGTGATTTGGTGCGGGTTCTGACCATTCGGTTGGAGTGTTTGGACAGCTCCGTGGATTCGACGGTGTCGGATGAGCGTCTCGAGTTGCTGCGGCGGATTGCCCAACTGCGGGACGAGCGGCTGCACGATGACGAAGGGGCGTTCGAGGTGTTCGCCCGCTTGGTCCCCCTGGACCCAGCCGATGTCGACGCCCGCTCCCGGACGATCGAGATCGGTCGCCGTTTGGGGCAGTTGGTCAGGGTGGTCGGGGTTCTTGCCCAAGCCCTCGATCAGGCAACCGAGCCCACCCAATGTGCCGAAATCGGCATGCAGATGGCCGAGCTCCAGCGCGTCGATGTCGGCGACTTGGATGGCGCCGAACAAACCTATCGTCGCGTAGCCGACATCGATCGAGCCAACGCGACGACCACTCTGCCTGCGGCTCGTGCGCTGGAACAGATCTATGTCGGCACTCACCGATCGCTGCAGTTGGCCCAGGCGTTGCGCCTGCAGGTCGGGCTCGTTGACAGCAGCGAGGAACGCAAGTCCATTCTGACCCGGCTGGGCCAGATCCAGCGTGACGACCTGAATGACCTGCCGGCTTCGATTGCCGCTTACCAGGGCTGCTTGACCGAGGATCCAGCCGACACCCCGGCCTTGGAGGCCTTGGACGTGCTGTACGAGCGGACCGAGCAGTTCGCGGCCTTGGCAGAGATCCTGGAACGCCGCTGTGACGTCACGGTGGACGGCACCGAGCGCCATCATCTCGCGATGCGGAGGGCTCGACTGCTGGCGGACCGCCTCTCCGATCTGCAGGCCGCGGTCGTTGCCTGGCGAGCCATTCTGGACGAGTTCGGACCGGACGAGGAGGCGTTCAACGCTCTCGAGTCCTTGTTCGAGGCCCAGTCGGCGTGGCAGGACCTGGCCAGCACTCTGGAACGCCACCTGGATGCCGCGACCGCCGACGCGACTCGCCTATCCCTGTATGAACGGCTGGGCGACGTTCGCCGACGCCGATTGGGCGACTCCAACGGTGCTTTGGACGCCTACCGGCATGCTCTGGACCTGGACGCCACTCATGCGGCGTCCAGGGCGGCT
Source organism: uncultured Polyangiaceae bacterium (assembly GCA_964648165.1). Classification (GTDB taxonomy): domain Bacteria; phylum Myxococcota_A; class Polyangia; order Polyangiales; family Polyangiaceae; genus FEN-1139. Next base: position 89,904 of record CAZYKT010000005.1, read on the forward strand.
CTGGAGAAGATGTTGCTGGAGGAGGACCTGTTCGTGCGGCGTGAGGCGGCAGCGATTCTGCACCCCGTGTACGAAGCCGAGGGGAATGCCGCTCAGCTCCTGCACGTTCTGCAGATCGAGGTTGATACCGCCGACGAGCCTGGCGATCGCCTGCAGTTCCTGGAACAGGCTGTCAACGTGTCCGAGAATCAGCTCCAGGATCCGGTTCAGGCGTTTGGATATGCCACTCGGGCCACCAAGGTCGCGCTCGGGCACCTCGACCTGCAGCGCTGGCTTGACCACCTGGATCGCTTGGCGCAAATGGCCGATCTGCGTGCCAAGGAGGTCGAGCTGCTTCGCGAGATCGTGGGCGAGATTTTCGAGGGAGACGTGCAGGTGGCCGTCACGCTAAAAATCGCCACCATGGCTCGAGACGAGCTGCACGATAGTGCGCTGGCGCGCAGCTACTACGAGAAGGCTCTGCAGTTGCGCCCCGACGATCCCTCGGCACTCGTGGCCCTCGAGGCACTTCACGAGCAGGCGGGGGACCACGCGCAGCTCTTGGAGGTGTTGTCACGTCGCGTCGAGGTAGCGGAATCAGACGAGGAACGCCGCCGCTTGATGTTCCGCCAAGCCGCGTTGTTGTCGGATCGCCTAGGTGAATCGGGGCGGGCAGTGGAGGTCTACGAGCGGATCCTAGACCTCGCCTTCGACCCAGTTGCCATCGAGGCCTTGGATCGGCTGTATCGACAGGGACAGCGCTGGGACGAGCTCATCCAGCTCTTGCAGCGCCAGCTGGACCTGGCAGCGCGCGACAAGGCAACGCTACTGGTGGCGATTGCCGAGGTCTACTTCTTGCACATGCGAGACACCGCGCGGGCTCTGGATGAGCTAGAGCTGGCGTTGGTCGACGATCGGACCCACGAAGGAGCGATCGCGCTTCTGGAACGGATCCTGAACGAGGCGACCGACGTCGAGCAGCGAGCACGAGCTGCCGCGCAAGTGGAGCCCGTCTACCTGATGCGCGGCGATCTCAAGCGGGTCATGATTACCCTGCAGGCTCGACTGGAGGCTTCCTCGGCACCCGAGGAACGCCGCGATCTGTTGTCGCGCTTGGCGAAGATCCAGGAGGAACAGGCCGAGGACTACGTGGCGGCCCTGGAAACCACTGCCCTGTTGTTCCACGAGGATCCGGTCGACTCGGGCGTGAAGTCGGAGCTGGAGCGGTTGGCCAAGGTGGCCGGTGCCGAGCAGCGATTGGCGGAGATCTTCGCATCCGAACTGGCGGGGATCCAAGTCGACGATGCCCGCTCGGCGGAACTGGCCCAGCGAGCTGGACAGCTCTTCGAGGCGCAGGGCGATCTGCCCCGTGCCTTGGAGCAGTTCCGGCGCGCACTGGCCTTCGACCCGCAGGACGCATCGCTATTCGCGGCTACCGATTCGATTCTGCAGCGCCTCAAGCGGCCGGAAGAGCGAGTCGAGCTGTATCGCTCGTCATTGGAGTTCCGATTCGATCCCACGGCGCGGCTGCAGGCCTTACACGTCATGGCGGCTTTGGAGCGCGACGCCTTGGGTCGCTCAGCGGACGCCATTGCCACCCTCCGGGCCGCACTGGAGGTCGATGACCAGCACGCTCCGACCCTGGATGCCCTCACCGCTCTATATCGTTCGGAGCGTCGCTTCGAGGATCTGGCTGAGTTGCTGTTGCGTCGCTCTGAGCAGTCGGTTGGTTCGGCGGAGGCAACCGAACACCGCTTGGCATTGGCTCAATTGTTACTAGAAGAGCTGGAGTCGCCGGACCGTGCGCTGGACCAGCTGGAAGAGATCGTCCGAGGCGGTCCCCGGGAGGCACGGGCGATTGCCTTGTTGGAGGGTCTCCGAGCCAATGCTCAGCTCAAGCCACGGGTGCTCGACATCCTGAGGCCCCAATACGAGGCGGCCGATGATTGGCAGAACATCATTCGCCTCAATCAGGACCGATACGAACTGGCTGTCGATACGGGTGAGAGGATCGCCATTCTGCGAGAGACCGCCGAACTCTACGAGCGGCGGGGGAGGGATTTGGAGCGAGCACGACAGGCTTGGGGTTTTGCCCTGGACGCTGACCCCGATGATCCGGAGGTTCGCTCGGAGTTCGAGCGTCTGACCGAGGCGACCGGGCAGTGGATGGAGCTGGCCCAAGCCTATGAGACGCAGCTCGCCAAGCGCCCCGACCTGACCTCGGCGCGCGACCTGTTGTTGGTGCTGGCGCGCAGCTATGACAGTCGGTTGGACGATCCGCGCAGTGCCCTGGCGAGTTACGATCGGTTGTACGCGCTGGAGCCGGGAGAGATCGAGACACTGGAGCAGATGGAGCGTCTGGCGACGCTGCTGAGTGATTGGGACTCGGTGGTGAAGGTCCTGGCCGCCAAGGCAGAGCTCCTCCTTTCCGATGAGGATCGCGCCGGCTGCTGGCGGCGCATCGGCGAGGCCTATCGGGATATGCTGGAGAATGGGACGGGAGCCATCGAGGCGTACGAGCGGGCTCTTCAGCTGGAGCCGAGCAGCGCCTACACGGTTGATTGCCTGCTCGATCTGTTGACCGCGTTGCCGCCGTCGGAACGTTTGGTCGAGCTGCTCGTTCTGCGCGTCGATCTGTGTGGCGACGACGACAACGAACGCAAGTATGAATGGCTGGTGCAAGCGGCGGAGGTCTTGGAGACGGGGCTCTCGGACCGACACCGGGCGATCGAGCAGCTGGTCATGGCATTGCAGGTGCGTCCCGGCGACTCAGCCGTCTTTGGCAAGCTGGAGCGACTCTACGAGGCAGAGAAGGCCTGGCCCGAGTTGTTGGAGAACCTCCGGGCGCAAGCCGAAATATCGACGGATCCGAAGCAACGCGCTCGCCTACGGCAGCGCAGTGCGACCATCCTGAGTGAGGAGCTGTCGAGTTTCGACGAGGCGCTGGAGGCGTATCGTCTGGTGCTGGCCGATGTTCCCGACGACCAGGCTGCCATCGCGAGGGTGTTCGAGCTGGGTCGGGAGAAAGAAGAGCTTCGGGATCTGGTGGCGCAGATCCTGGTTCCGGTGCTGACCGCCACCGGTCAGAGTGCGCTGCTCGTCGACGTGCTGGAGCTGCGGCTCACCACCGAGCACGACACCGTGAGCCGCGCCACGACGCTGCGCGAAATCGCCCGGGTAGCCGAGACGCAGCGCGGCGCCCCCACGGTGGCTCTCGACGCCCTCCTGAGGGCCGTCAGCGAGCAACCGGAGGACGACGCCCTCCACGGTGAAGTGGAGAGGCTGGCCGCGCAGACCGACTCGTTCACTCGGGTTGCCGAGGTGCTCGAGGAGCGCGCCCGCTCTACCTTCGAGCCCGAGCTGGCACGCGACCTCTACGTGCGCGTGGGTCGCATCGCCGAGGACCGACTGTCGGCGCCGTCCAGGGCCGTCGATGCCTATCGACGGGCGGTCGAACAGGTGGGTGATCAACCGGACCTGCTGGCCGCCATCGATCGCCTGTGCGTGGTTCTGGACGACGCTCCAGCGCTGGTCGAAACCCTGGAGCGACGGGCGGTCGTCGAGACCGAGCCCGCCATGGTAGCAGATCTGTACTATCGACTGGCCTTCGTTCACATTCGGCGTTTTGATCGTCCCGCCAGCGGCATTGCGGCAATGCGCCTGGCGCTGGAGCGGATACCGGATCACCCCGGCGTCATCGAGCTGTTGGAGGGGTTGACGGAGCGGAGGGACCTCTTCGAGGAGGTGTCGGAGATTCTGGAGGGTGTCTATCGCACCACGGGCAGGACCGACCGCTTGGCTGCTCTGTTCCGGCGACGCGTCGACCTGGCCGAGACCTCCGGGGAGCGCAAGGAGCTGCGTCTCAGTCTGGCCAAGGTCCTCGAAGAGGACTGTGGGGACGCTGCCGCTGCGCGAGCGGCGTTAGAGCAAGGGCTCGCCGACGATCCGACTGACGAACTGGTGCTTGGGGAACTGGAGCGTCTTGCGGAGACCACCGCTGCTTGGGGCAGCGTGACCAACGCCCTGATGCAAGCGCTCGAGGGGGCACCCCATCTGGCCGCGGAGGCAGGGCGTGACCTGTGGGTTCGGGCCGCCATCTGGCAACGGGATCGGCTGCGCGACACCGCCACAGCGGAACGATGTTTTGAGCGGGCCATCAGCTGTGACGCGCCCAACGACGACGTGCTACTGGAGCTCGAGTCTCTACAGCGGGTTCCGGGCCGAGAACGAGATCTCATCGAAACCCTGCGGCGACGCGCCGCTGCCGCGCTCGACGACGACCGGCGAGTCGACCTTTATCGTGAAGCCAAGGAGCTCGCCCAGGGGCTCAGCGATTCGGCGTTGGTCGAGACCTTGGTCCGAGAGGTCCTGCGCATCGACGAATCCAACCTGTGGGCATTGCGGGAGCTCACCGAGATCCGAGACAAGGCTCTGGATCCCGGCGAGACCTACGTCCTGCTGCGTCGGCAGATCGAGCTGGAGAGCGATGGGCAACAACTGCGTGCCTTGCGTCACCGTGCCGCTTCCGTCGCAGGCGACCAGTTGAGCAAGCCCCAGGATGCGGTGGAGCTCTATTCGGTGCTGTTCGAGGACGACCCGATGGATCGCCAGGCTGCTCAATCGCTACGCACCCTGCTGACCGAGCTGGAGAGGTACGACGAGCTGGGACAACTCCTGGAACGGTTGATCGAGATTGCCGATGCTCCGGCTCCGCGCAATGCCCTCCGCCTCGACCTGGCACGACTGGTGGAATCCCGATTCGACAATCTCTCCCGTGCCATCGACTTGTTGGAGGGAATCCTGGAGGAGGATCCCAGCCATGCTTCGGCAGTCCTGGAGCTCAGTCGCATCTATGAGAAGAGCGGAGCGGACCGGGAACTGGCGGAACTGCTGAGTCGACAGATCAGTAGCGCTGAGGAACGCGGTGCGGTCGACGTGCAGGTTGGCCTGCTTTATCGATTGGCGGAGGTCAGTGAAGGGCGGCTGGGTGACGTGGAGCGAGCCATTTCGACGTATCGGTCGATACTCGAGCTTGCACCCCAGAACCGCGGTGCTCTGGATGCGCTGGCCCGGCTCTTCGAGACGACTCGGGCGAATGCCGACCTCGTGGAGGTGCTACGTCAACTGGTCGAGGTTACCGACAGTGGTGAAAAGGTGACGGTATGTGTCAGGCTGGCTGATGCATTGACTCGCCAGGGTGATGCCATCGCTGCGGCCGAGGCGTTGGCACGAGGTCTGGCGGTCGACGAGACCAATGGTGATCTGCGTGGGCGACTGCGCAAGCAATACCAGGAGCTGGAGGATTGGGATCGTCTGGCAGCGCTCGCAACTCGGGAGGCGGAGCTGACCAGCAACGCCCCGGACCGGGTGCGGCTGCTGCGAGAGTCCGCCACCATCCAGCTGGAAAGGCGCCATGATCCGGCTGCGGCTGCGGCGTTACTCGAACAGGCGAGCGTTCTGGTTCCGCAGGACCGCGACCTATTGCTCGAGCTCTGTGACGCCTACAACGCCAGCGGTAGGGGACAGGAGGCGGCCGGGACTCTGGAGCGTATCGTGGAGTCCTTTGGAGGACGTCGCTCCAAGGAGCTCGGCGAGATCCACCGCCGCTTGGGCGAGGCGTATTGGGGGCAGGGCGCCAAGGATCGGGCTCGTGAGGAACTGGAGAAGGCGTTCCGCATTGAGCCCGGCAACATCCGCGTGATTGCTCGTCTGGCGGAGGTGTCGCTGGCGACCGGCGATGCCAAGCGGGCCCAGCAGCTCTATAGCTCCCTGATCATCCAGTTGCCGAAGCTCGATCCCTCGGGTCCCATCACCAAGGGGGAGATCTACGGGCGACGCGGAGAAGCCAGCCTGCTCTTGGGGGATCGAGACAAGGCCAAGCAGGATTTCGAGCGCGCCCTGCAGGCGGATTCATCACTGACGTGGGTCCGAGAACAGCTTGAGGGCCTCAAGAGCTGAGAGACCGGCTAGGAATCCGTCGAATCGGAGGACTCAGCGTGCCAGGCAATCCCAAGGGACGTGTCATGGGTGGTGTCGTACTCATCAACGGTGAGGCCAGCACGCCTGAGAGCGCCGGGGTCAGTGTCTTCGATCGAGGATTCCTGTACGGGGATTCGGTGTTCGAGACGGTGGGGACCTATCACGGTCGTCCCTTCGCCCTGGTCGAGCACATCCGAAGGCTGCGCCGCAGCTGCGACTTGGTTCACATCCCACTTGAGCTGGACGATGAGGCGTTGGGTCGCGAGATCGAGCACGCGCTGGCGTTGGCGGGTCTGCAGGAGAGCTATGTCCGGATCATCGTGACTCGAGGGTGTAGCGAGCTTCATCTGGACCCGGCCGGTGCCGATACACCCAACCGCATTGTCATCGTCATGCCCCTGCATCGGCCCCCTGATTCCGACTATGAGCAGGGGATTTCCGCCATTACGTACCGCCTGCGGCGCGCCGCCGATTCCACCGAGGCTGGTGGAGCCAAGGTGGGCAACTATCTGGTGGCGGTCCTGGCAATGCGCAAGGCACGCGAAGCCTCCGCCAAAGAGGCGTTGGTCGTCGACGGGACCGGGGCCCTGATAGAGGGCGCAACCTCCAACGTTTTCTTGGTCAAGGGTGGTCGGCTCACCACGCCTCCCGAGTCATCCGGGATTCTGGCGGGGATCACTCGAGCCACCGTTATGCAGGTCGCTGAAGTGGAGGGTTTGCCTGTCGACACAGTGGCCACGTCCATCGAAGACGCATACCAGGCCGACGAGGTTTTCATCACTTCCAGCATCCGGGAACTCCTGGCGGTGGTGCGCTTGGACGGCCGGACCGTGGGCAGCGGGGTTCCGGGACCTTTCTATCGACGGCTGCTGACGGCGTTTCGCCGCAGCGTTGAGGCAGCATCGGCGGCCAGTCAGCCCTGGTCGACGTAGTGCGAGTGGACGCTACCGCGGTGGCTCCGTGTCGGGAGCCTGAGGCAGCATCGGCGGCCAGTCAGCCCCGGTCGACGCAGTGCGAATGGACGTTAACGCGGTGGCTCCGTGTCGGGAGCAGCCTGTCGCGGTGAGGCAGCTATTCTGCCACCGTCGACGGAGCGCTTTGGACCTCCGCCACGGCAGCTGGCTTAGCCTCGGAGGCGAGCTCAGCCTCGGTGGTAGAGGGCCCGAGGCTGGTTGTTTCGGTGGTGGACGCGGCGGGTCGCGTCCGCACCGGGATCTTGAGCGTTCCCTTGCCTTCCGACAGAAGGATGGCGATTGCCTTGTCGAAGAATCCGCGCAAAAACCCGACGTCGGAGGGGGGGTCGGTGATGAGGCCCGCCGACTTGATGCGGTCCATCGTACCGAATACGCGGCCGGCAGTGTCGGCCCCTTCGCGAGCAAACACGCTCAGGGTGCAGTCCTTCATAGTGGAGACGAGTTGCTCCCGAACCTGCGGCGAAAAGAGACGATCCGTGGCCGCTCGGACTGCCGCATGGATCAGCTGACCCACCCGTTCTTGATCGGGCTGGGTTCCTGGCTCGATCTGTTCCCCCACCTGGGCCAGCAGAGCCTGCACCGCCTCCCTCGGGGGCAACCAGGGGCGGAACTCGGGCAGTTGGTGTAGGGAGGCCGAATCGGCAGCCGTTGCGGCTGCCTGCTCGGCGGAAACCGAGAGGTTCATCTCGTCCACAGGGTGCGGTGGTGGAACCTGGGACTCAGGGACGAGCCAGGGCGCGGCACTCGCCCAACCGAGCGGTTCCGGATGACCTCCCTCGACGTGGCGTTTCTTGGCGGCAGCGATTCGATGGCGCGCCCATTCGACCGGTACGGGCACCGCATCCAACCCGCGACCCGAGACCAGACGGGCCAATGAATCCTGCATCTGGGTTCGACTCTGCTTGACCAATTCGACCCGCTGGATTCCGACCTGATCATGAAGGAAGACGACCACCACGTCGTAGTTGCTTGGCGGCCTGCGCGACGCGATCAGCAAGGCCAGGGCGCCACTGGCGTCGGGAGGAATCATGTAGCCGATGAGTTCGGGCTTGAAGGACGAGACGGTGGGGGTGGAGGTGTGAGAACGGTCCGGAACGGAGATCCCCCGAGCTCGCAGCACGTTCAATCCGCGACGCGCCGCCTTGCGAAAAGCTCCAGAACCCTGGGCAGCCACGGCGGCCAAGGCTTGGGAATTCGGCCGTTGGATCCATTGCTCGATGACGGCCAGCCCATAGTGCTCGTCACGATTCAGGCATCCGAGAGCCTGCTCGAACGTGGCATCCAGGATGGCGGAATCGAGGGGCTGCGACGAGGAGGTGGAGGTATTCTTGGTCATTGTGTTCGTCCTACGGGACCTCGGGCAATTCGGTGGGTGGGGCTGTCAACACGGCGACGGCGTCCATCTCCAGGCGAGCGCCCTTGGGAAGTGCTGCCACCTGAACCGTGACACGTGCTGGATGAGGCTCGGCAAAGTACTCACCATACACCCGGTCTACCACCGGGAAGTCAGCCAGATCGGCCAGATAGAGAGTGGTCTTGACCACCGCTGACATGGGAAATCCAGAAGCGTCCAGGATTGCCTTCAGGTTTTCCAGGCATTGGCGGGTCGATCGCTCGATCCCGCCCTCGACCAGCTCCTGGGTTTCGGGGTGAACGGGGAGTTGACCGCTCACCCAAAGGAGGTTGTCCGCTCGGACCGCCTGGCTGTACGGGCCAAGGGGGAGAGGTGCGCAGGGCGTCAGAATCGCGGTGACCGACATGGTTGGTTCCCGAGGCGGGTGCGCCCCATCTTGCCCCTGGTGGGTTGGGGTCGCAACCGCATTGCGTGGAGGTGAGGGTCCCATCGGTTCAGTCGACGTCGTTCACCTTTCGGCGCCCCACGATGGCTCGACCCAGCGTGATCTGGTCGGAGAACTCGAGGTCTCCGCCGTGGGGTATTCCACTGGCTATTCGCGTCACCTCGACCCCGGTCTGGGCCACCTGTTGCGCCAGGTACAACGCGGTGGCTTCTCCTTCCACGGAGGGCGGTGTGGCCAGGATAACCTCCCGCACGCTTCCGGTTCGGATTCGGGCCAGGAGCGCATCCAGGGGGAGACGGTCGGGGCCCGTACCGTCAAGCGGCGACAGCAACCGCCCCAGAACGAAGTACAGACCGCGCATGACACCACTGCGTTCCAAGGCCAAGAGATCCTGAACCTTGGCGACTACGCACAGGATTGACTGATCGCGACGGGGGTTGCTACAGATCTCACACAGAGCCGTTCCCTGGGTCACCCTCTCTGCCAGATTGCCACAACGCTCACACTGGGTGATGCCCTCCATCAGACCGGAGAGTTCTCTGCCCAGATCCGCGGAGAGACTCCGACCCTCGGTGGTCAAATACAATGCCAGTCGCAACGCGGTCTTCTCGCCGATCCCCGGGAGTCGGGAAAGGAGTGAGACCAGGCTGCGAATACGACTCGGAAGCACGGGATGATCCTGTCGCGGCTAGGGGCGAATCCACCGATCCATCGCGGCCGGCGATGGCAAGTCAGAAGCCAACCGGCTTGACCTCTTTGACACGGGCTCCCAGGATGTCCACGGCGGCCGCGACCATGGGGTGGGTTCGGACCTTGGCCTGCGCAGTCCGCCGACGCTGCGCCCGCTCGGCGACCTCTCGCTTGGCAAGCGTTGGGCGGTCCTTGGCATTGCGGCTCTCCCTCTCTACTCCGACCGCAGCGACCAAGCCGGTTCGCTCGGTGTAGGACTCGGCCACCAATCGACACAGCTGGCTCTCCTCGAACTGGTCGGCAAGGACGCTGCCAGGCGGCCAGGCAATCGTCAGGCCCTTGCCGGGAGGGCACAGCAGAGTGGCGTGCGCCAGGCAGGCGGCGATTTCAGGGTGCTTGGGGGCTATACCTTCCAGCACTTCCTGCCACAACGCCAGGGTCTGCTCCGGGTCCCCTCCCAGAGTCGGTTCGGCGTCCGCCGCAACCGCAGGCGGTTGGTGGGCGTCGTTCGAAGGCCCGAGGCTCAAGACGGAAACGGCGGAACTGACGCTAGCCTCCGAGACGCCGTCCTCGACGGTGTCGGCTTCGCTTCCGGACTCGGTGGGAGCGGCGCGGTTCTGCGAGGCTGAGGTCCTGCTGCGCGGAGCGTCACGGCCGCCATGAGCCTCCGAGCGACCTCCGGATCCGGAAGACGAACGAGTGCTGGGGCCGGCGACGGGACCACCCCCGGTGGGCGGCTGGCGTTGGGGTGTACAGAGGCGGCGCTCCAGAGCTCCCAGACGCGAGACCAACTCGTCGATTGGCAGCAGCGGAGGTCGGCGAGCCAGGCGCACCAGGAGCATTTCCAGGGATGCACGGGGCTGCCCGGAGCGCGCCAACTCATCGTAGCCCAGGGACGTGCCATGATACAGGCGCAGAACATCGTCAAGACCGGATGAAGAAGCCAATCCGACGATCTGGGCCTGTTCCTGGTCCGGAAGATCGAGCAGGCGCGAGGGATCCGCGCATACCCGTGCCACCACCAGATCCCGCAGCAGGCTCAACAAATCGCGCGCGACGCGAACCATGTCGAAGCCCTGCTGCGCCACCTGATCGACCAAGTGCAGGCACTGGCTCGCATCCCCAGACACCAAGGCGGCCAGTATCTCATGCAGCACCTGGCGACTGGCCACCCCCAGAACGCGGGCCACGGAGGCGCCCTCCAGTGAGTCCGCGTTCCACGCCAATACTTGATCCAACAGGCTCATTGCATCACGCATGCTCCCGGCCGCCTCGTGGGCCAGCACCGACAGCGCTGCCTCGTCGCAAGGGATGTTCTCCGCAGTCAGAACCTGCCTGAGCCGATCCATGATCAACCGGGTGGGGATCAGCTTGAAGTCGAAGCGCTGGACCCGGCTCAGGATGGTGACCGGGATTTTGTGCGCCTCAGTGGTTGCGAAGATGAACTTGACGTGATCGGGCGGCTCCTCCAGCGTCTTGAGGAATGCGTTCCAGGCGCTGTTGGAGAGCATGTGGACTTCGTCGATGATGAAGATCTTGTACCGGTCGCGCGCGGGGCGATAGGGCAAGCTGTCCTGGAGCTTTCGCACCTCGTCCACGCCGTTGTAGCTGGCTCCGTCGATCTCTCGGACGTCCACATCGGTGCCGAGGCCAATCTCACGGCAAGAGTCGCATGAAAGACACGGTGTGGCGTTCGGTGGCACCGGATTGCCAGGCGTCACTGCGCCGGAATTGGACAAGCAGTTCAGGGCGCGGGCCAGCAGACGCGCCGATGTGGTCTTGCCGACGCCGCGAACGCCGGTGAAGAGGAAGGCATGTGCCACCCGTCCCGAAACGATGGCATTGCTGAGGGTTTTCGCGACGTGGTCCTGGCCGACGAGATCCTCGAACCGCTGTGGCCGCCACTTGCGTGCCAAAACGACATAGCTCATTTGAGGTACCCGCTAGCAGATCGGGCCCTGACGGACCAGGGTGCACGGAGGTCGGGCTGACGGGGCAATGACGCTTCGCGGTGGGGGGCACCTTTTTGGTTCGAATGGTCCGAGCCAGACGAGCGGGAATCGGATAGCATCCCCGGCGCAGAGCCAGTGCTGCGCAGAGAGCCATGGCAGTATCCTTTCTAGGTGGGTTGTTGGTAGCCGAAACGGCCAGTCAGCTGGTGCTGGGGGTCTTCTTCGTGCTGGCCTTTGGGCTGGTTCGGCGCGAGGCCGGCTATTTGCTGTTTGGCGTGCTGTGTTGGGCCATCGCCGGGATCACGGCCGGTGGTGCCATTACCAGGGTCCTGGCACCCGGCTACTGCCAGTTGGGGCTGGGCGTTGCCCAAATCAGCGCCATGTTGGCTGTCGCCCTGCACGTTCATTTCGTGGGCGTTCTGGCTCTCGCGCCCGGGGAGCGCCGAGTCATCAGTCTCGCAGCCTACGCGGCAGCGCTTGTCTACGGCACCATCTACCTCTCCGGCCAGTGGTGGCAAGGCGGGTCGTCCTCCGGCCCCCCGGCGTTGGGCATCTTGGCGTCGCTGCAGGGATGCCCTATCCCGTCGCTCACCTTGTGGGGCAAGAGCTTCTACTGGCTGACCATGGGTGAAGTCCTGTTCTCCTTCGTGGTTCTGGTTAGAGCCGTCCGCGCGGGCCAGCGACAGGTCTGGTTGGCCACCTTGGGTTTGGGCGTCGCGTTGGTCGCCGTGGTCCACGACTCGCTGTTCTTGCTTGGCGTCATTCGGTCCACCCTGGCCGTTCCCCACCTGTTTTCCGCGTACGCGTTTGCTGTCGCGCTCTCGCTGTTGCAGCAGTACCGAGACGTCTCGACAGGACTGATGGACACGACCTCGACTCTGCGCCAAAAGACCGATGAATTGCGACGTTCCCACGCAGATCTGGAACAGATGCAGGCCGAGCTTGGTACCAAGAAGCAACTGGCTGCAGTCGGGGAATTGGCGGCGGCAATTGCCCACGAGGTTCGCAACCCGCTGGCAATCATCATGAATGCGGTGGCCGGCCTCCGGCGCCCCACGCTCAAGGAGGAGGATCGCCATGTTCTGCTCGGTATCGTGGACGAGGAAACGGCTCGCCTCAATCGATTGGTGACCGATCTGTTGCGTTTCGCTCGCCCCGTTACCCTGCGCCTGACCGCGGTTTCCCTGGTCGAGCTGGTGCATCGCGCGGAGATCAGAGGCAGCGAGAACCACCACCAGGTGGTGTGCCATTTCCGCGACGACACGGAGGGGGCGACCGTTCAGGCAGATGCCAATCTGCTTCGTTTGGTGTTCGACAATCTGGTCTCCAATGCCGTTCAAGCCATGCCTGAAGGAGGGACGGTGACCATCGAGGTGAACCGCGGGGCTCAGAACGGGCCGCGCTCGGTGTGTATCGAGGTCAAAGACGAGGGCCTCGGAATGGAGGAGCACGTTCTCAATCGCGCCACCGACCCGTTCTTCACCACTCGGCCCAGTGGTACCGGGCTGGGACTGCCCATCGTGCAACGAATCATCCAGGCTCACGGTGGACGCGTGGAGATCGAGAGCCTGGCGGGCCACGGAACCACCGTTCGACTGCTCCTGCCCGATCCGGAATCGGGCGCTGACGAACCGAAGAACCAGGTCAGCTCATGACGGATGTGGCCAATCATCCATCGACCGAGCTCCACCCGGATGCCCTCTTGGCCTTGGACAAGGCCCATCTTTGGCATCCGTACACCGAAATGGGTCGGTACATCCACTCGGCGACCCCCCTGGTCGTGGTCGCTGCGAAGGGGGCTCGCCTGTTCGATCCGTCAGGGCGTTCCTATCTGGATGGCAACGCCTCCTGGTGGACATCTCTGCTGGGTCATGGCCATCCGCGGCTCGTGTCGGCGCTCACGCGGCAAGCTCAAACCCTGGCCCACGTATCGCTGGCCGGCATCGTGCATGAGTCGGCGGTTCAGCTTGCTAGTGAACTGGTTGCGATTGCACCCCAGGGCCTTGACCGGGTCTTCTTCAGCGACGATGGGTCAACGGCGCTGGAGGTTGCCGTGAAGATGGCCGTCCAGTATTTCCATCAGAATGGCGAACCGCAGCGGCGACTGTTCCTGGCGTTGGATGGGGGCTTTCACGGGGAAACCCTGGCGTGCACCTCGCTCGGCGGGATCCGCGAGTTTCGGGGACCTTTCGGCCGAATCGTGATGGAGACCATGCACGTTGCGTCCCCCACGGTGGATCTGGACGCGGCGCTGGCCGATTTGGAGCAGACCCTCAGGGAGCATGGCTCGCAGACCGCCGCCCTGGTTGTTGAGCCCATCGTCCTGGGCTGTGCCGGGATGCGCGTGTACCCGCCCCAGTACCTCCGGGAGGCTCGAAAGCTCACCCGGCAGGCGGGGGTCTTGCTCATCGTCGACGAGGTGTTCACCGGATACGGCCGGACCGGCCCCTTCTGGGCCTGCGAATTGGCCAACGTGACACCGGACATGCTGTGCACGGCCAAAGGCTTCTCGGGGGGCATGCTACCGATGGCCGCTACCCTGGTGACCGAAGCCATTTTTCAGGGTTTTTTGGGTTCCTCACAACGGGCTTTCTTGTATGGCCACACCTACTGTGGAAACCCTTTGGGAGCCGCGGTTGCCCGTGAGGTACTCCGGATCTACAAGGACGAGTCGATTCTTGCCTCGGCTGAGGCCAAGGCGCAGCGGATCGCGAGCTGTTTCGACACCCTGGCCGAGACTCCAGGGATTCGGCGAACGCGGCATCTGGGAATGATCGGGGCGCTCGATCTGATGGGTGCGGAGGGCTACGGAGCCACGGCAGGTTGGAGGGTCTACGAAGAGGCCTTACGGCGTGGGGCGTACCTGCGTCCGTTGGGTAATGTGGTGTACGTGTGCCCGGCCCTGAACATCCCCGACTCCGATCTGGACGAGCTGTTGTCCATCCTGACCGAATCGGTTCGGCTGGTTGGAGAGGAACTCATCGAGTGATAGGCGCTTGGTCAGTCAACACCGTTCGGCGAGGGAACGACAATGGCAAAGCGAAGACAGTACCTGTTCGTGTGCACGAATCGGCGCCCGGATGGATCTCCCCGTGGCTCCTGCGCAGCGCGCGGCTCGGAAGGGATCTTCCAGGCAATCCGACACGGTCTGGTGGAGCGGGGCCTGGCCAAGACCGAGGCGCGGGTATGTCAATCGAGCTGCCTGGATCTGTGTGATGAGGGCCCCATCGTTCTCGTCGAACCCGAGCACCGCGTTTACACTGGCGTTACGCTGGAGCAGGTTCCCCGCATCCTCGACGATCTCTCGACAGCGGCGAAAGGGGAGGACCAGACTGGTCCGGGCGCGGACCGACGCGACGACCGCCCGCCCAGTTGACCGGGGCCACGGACGGGTGCCATGTTGGCGGCGTGTCCAACCCTCCCCCCCCCGTGGAGCCCGAGGCCAAACCCTCTGTCCCCCTGTCGGCCAGCGATACGACCCTCTTGGTCGTGGACGACGAGGAGAGCAATCGAACCAGCCTGCAACGTATCTTCGAGCGGGAACGGATGCGCGTGCTCCTGGCGCCCAACGCTCGTGAGGCGCTCGAATCGTTGCGCCGGCACCGGATCGACGTGGTCCTGACCGATCTGATGATGCCAGGCACCAGTGGTATCGATCTGTTGAAGGCCGTCAAGGAGGTGAGTCCGGACACCGAGGTCGTGGTGATGACCGCCTATGGAACGGTTGAGGTGGCGGTGCAGGCCATGCGCGACGGAGCCTACGATTTCGTGGAGAAGCCGCTCAAACGCATGAGCATTGTCAAGAGCGTGCGCAAAGCGGCCGAACGTCGCTCGCTTCTGGCGGAGAATCGCACCCTCCGTCAAGAACTCCGTCGGCTTGCCGAGCGGAACATCATCGGGCAGAGCCCGGCACTGCGTCGTGTACTGGACATCATCAATCAGGCTGCACCGTCGACGGCGACGGTCCTAATCCTGGGAGAAAGCGGGACGGGTAAGGAGCTGGTTGCTCGCACGGTTCATCAGCATAGTGGCAGGACGGGGGCCTTCGTTGCCGTCAACTGCGCGGCGATCCCTGAGTCCATTCTGGAGGCCGAGCTGTTCGGCCACGAAAAGGGCGCGTTCACCGGCGCCACCGTTCGTCGCGAGGGACGATTCGCCAAGGCTGATGGCGGGACCCTTTTTCTGGATGAGATTGGGGAGCTCTCGGCGACAGTGCAGGTCAAGCTACTCCGGGTGCTCCAGGAGGGGGAATACGAGCCGGTTGGTGGCCAGACCGTCAAGACCGATGCGCGGATCGTTGCTGCCACCAATCGTGATCTTCGAGCGGAGGTCGAAGCCGGACGCTTTCGGGAGGACCTTTACTATCGACTGAACGTCATTGCCGTGACCGTCCCACCGCTGCGGGACCG
Organism: uncultured Polyangiaceae bacterium; assembly: GCA_964648165.1. Classification (GTDB taxonomy): domain Bacteria; phylum Myxococcota_A; class Polyangia; order Polyangiales; family Polyangiaceae; genus FEN-1139. The sequence goes on from CAZYKT010000005.1 coordinate 105,686, forward strand.
ACGGGAGGATGTCCCGCTGCTGGTGGATCACTTCCTGGCCTTGTATGCGGACAAGAACAAGCGAGCCGCCCCGCAACTCCCCCGCGAGGTCATGGAGAAGTTGAAGGACTACTCCTGGCCCGGCAATGTCCGGGAGCTCGAGAACGCCATCGAGCGCGCCGTGGTGCTATGTCGTTCCGCTGTCCTGAGTCTTGACGACCTGCCCGATTCAGTCGCCGATGCCTCGCGGGTTCCCGCCTCGACCCTGACGTTCCCCATTGGCACGCCTCTGGACGAGGTGGAGCATCGGCTGATTCGGGAAACCCTGCGCTACACGGGGGGGGACAAATCCCTGGCCGCCCAGTTGCTCGGTATCTCCGCGAGAACCATCTACCGGAAGCTCGGGGAGGGCGATGCGGCCGGCGGGGAGACCCCCGCGGGCGAGTGACAATTTGTCATTTTGGCCCGAAGGCTGCCGTGCCCAGCTGCCACCTTGTCGAATGGTACCGCCGAGCGTTGATTTCCCCTGGATTTTACGGCCCGCCTCGACAATGACCGGTGGCACGCGGTTCGCAAGGCCGCTCTGGGTCCCCGGTGTTCCTCGACGTATTCCTCAAGCGCTACTTCGTGCTGGTCCTTTTGGGTCTGGTCGCGGCAGTCGCGTATTTTCAAGCGCGGGGCACCATGAATCTGGTGGGTGCGGTGCTCATGTCGCCCCTTTCGTCTTCGTCTGCCGCGACGCGTCCACGCACCGCTCTGCAAGCAGCTCGCTCGGTCTCGCCTCCCAAGAGCGCGGAGACCATCTTGTCGCGCAACGCCTTCGACTCCGTCACCGGACCGCTCGACGAGAAGTCCTTGGAGTTGACCACCACGCCGGAGTCGGCACCCGATCTGACCAATCCACTGAATGCCCCAACGTGCGACGGCATTCGAGCCGCAATCGTCACCGAGTCGACTGATCCGCATTGGTCCCTAGCGGCCTTGCAGGGCCCAGGAGAAGACCGTCCAACACTGCGACGCGTGGGTGACGAGGTCGGAGGCAAGCAGGTCGTCTACATCGGCTACAACCCGGCACAGTCCAGCCCCTCGGTCTGGCTGCTGCAGGGCTCCAGTCTCTGTCAGAGCTTCCTGTTCGCGCTCGAACAGCCCAAGCCAGCAGGTTCTGCCGCGAAAGCGGCGGAGACGGAGGCGCCGGCCGAGCCCGGGGCGCGAAGGCGTGGTGCGCCCAAGATCGCGGCCGATATTGCGTCGGGCATACAAAAGATCAGCGAATCTGAGTTCCACATAGACCGGCGCGTCGTGGAAAAGGTGCTCGAGGATCAGACGGAGCTCATGAAGAGCGCCCGGATCGTCCCCGAGAACCGAGATGGGCAAATCGTCGGCATCCGCCTGTTTGGAATCCGTCCCGACACGTTGCTTGGGACGCTTGGCCTGCAGAATGGGGATCGTCTCGAGACCATCAATGGATTCAGCATGGGCAGCCCGGAAAAGGCCCTTGAGGCCTACGCCCGATTGAGGTCGGCCAATGGCCTGAAGGTTGAAGTCAATCGTCGGGGCAAGCCCATGACCATCGACTACAAAATCAAATGAACCGAACAAGAAAACCACTAGGACTCTGCTGGCTCACGTTGGGACTGGTTCTCGGAACGTCGGCTCCTGCCGAAGCCCAACCGGCCACTACGACCGAGCCGGCGGTTGCTGACCGAGAGCCGCCGGGAGCCCAAGGTGCGCTTCCCACGACGATGGAGGCCATCGCGCGCGCCACCGACGTTCCCTATCGTCCCAAGCCGCCTGGGCATCTGGTGAAGTTCAATCTTCAGGACGCCGATCTGGCCGAATTGGTCAATCACATCAGTGGCCTTACCGGGCGTCGGTTCATCTATGGTGCCAAGGTCCGCCAGATCAAGGCCACCGTCGTTTCACCGGAACCGGTCACCCTGGCGGAGGCCTACGAGACCTTCCTGTCCATTCTGGAATCCAACGGGATGACCGTCATTCCCCACGGACGCTTCTACAAGATCGTGGATTCGGGCGGGGTGGTGATGCAGGCCACCCCAGTGGTGGCCCGCGGCGAACCGGTTCCCCAATCGGACCGATACGTGACGCGGCTGTACCGCCTGCAAAACGTGGGGGCCGACGAGGCCGCGGCCTTGTTGATGAAGTTCAAGAGCAAGGAGGCGGACATCTCCGTGTATAGCCCGGGGCGTCTGCTCATCATTACTGACACGGGAACCAACATCGAGCGGATGATCCGGATCCTTGAGGAGATTGACGTGGGGGGAGCCGGACAGAACATGTGGATCGAACCGATGCACTACGGTTCGGCTCAACAGATGGCACAGCGGGTCAACGAGCTATTCGGCTTGGGGGGCCCTCCGGGGACGGCCAGCCAGGCTGCTGGTCTGGCCAAGGTCATCGCGGATCCGCAGACCAACTCCTTGATCATCGTGGGAACCGAGGATTCCTACCTGAAGCTCCTGGAGATGCTGCGGCGCCTTGACTCCCAACCCGACGATGAAGGGCGCGTACGAGTACTACCGCTGCAGCACGCCAAGGCCGATGAACTCGCCAATGTGCTCAACCAGATGTTGCAGGGCGCCAAGGCCGCGCAGGGTGCCGCTCCTGGAACCCCGACCGGGCAGAACATGTTCGAGGGGGAAGTGCGGGTCACCGCGGACAAGCCCACCAACTCGTTGGTGGTGACCTCGTCGGGGCGTGACTACGCCACCATGCGTTTGGTCGTCACCCAGCTCGATATGCCGCGACGCCAGGTCTTCATCGAAGCCGTGATCATGGATCTGGACGTGTCGGACTCGATGCGGCTGGGGACCTCATGGCATGGCGGGGCCCGCCAGGATTTGGGCGGTCCGGGCGAGTCACTGATCGCGACCGGTTTCAACGCCGAGAACACCATGGCCTATCCGCCCAACGGTGATCTGCTGCAGGGCTTCGCGATCGGCGTCCGGGGTCCGGATCTGGACAACACACAGGACCTCTTGGGGACCGGCTTGAGCATCCCCGCCTTCGGCGTGGTCTTGCACGCGCTCACCACGAGCGGTGCGACCAACGTGTTGGCGACGCCACACATCATCGCCACGGACAACACGGCTGCGGAGATCCAGATTGGTAAGAACATCGCACTGCAGCAGAACCTGGGCGGTGGTTTGGGGAGTCTCTCCTCACTGGCCAGTCTGGCCGGGAGCGGTGGCAACCAGAACTCGCTCGGCTCGCTGGCTGCCCTGGGGGGGCTCGGTGGCTATGGCTACAGCGCACCCCGCCAGGACGTCGGCATCAAGATCAAGGTCACGCCGCACATCAACGAGTCGAACCAGGTGCGCCTGGAACTGGAACAGGAGAGCAGTGATCAGGGGGCGGCCTCTGGTGCGTTGGGTGCGGTCACCATCATCAAGCGGACTGCCAACACCACCATCACCGTCGACGATCAGCAGACGGTGGTGATCGGTGGCCTGATGCGGGAAGAGATGGTCAAGTCGGACGAGAAGATCCCGCTGCTCGGCGACATCCCGGTGCTCGGATTCCTGTTTCGCCACCAGACGACCGACAAACGCAAGTCGAATCTGTTGCTGGTCCTGACTCCCTACATCGTTCGAGACCAGACCGACCTGCGTAAGATCTTCGAACGCAAGATGCAGGAGCGCCAGGAGTTCATCGATCGCTACTTCGTGTTTGGGGGTACGGACTGGTCCCCTCCCCACGACTATTCCCGAGCCAATGGCCTGGTGGAGGACATTCGACAAGCGTACTTCCGGGTCGAGGAGCAGATTCGGTTGATGAAGGAGAGCGAGCCTGAGGCACGCGAGCATCGCCCCGGTGAGGCGATTGAGCTTCCCGAGGTTCCTCTGTCGACGAGCACCGCCGGGGCTGCGGCCGGGGCCGCACGGCCGGCTGCGGCTCCCGCCTCTGGTGCGACCAAGAAGAAGACCACGACTCCCAAGAAAGCGACGCCCCAGCAGCGCAAGAAGCGTTCCTCCAATGACTTCGACTCTCCGGTCGTGGTTCAGGCCATGGCCCGCAGTGTCAACCTGGAGCGCTCGGAGTAGCCAACGTGCCAGAGAACGCACTCGGTCAGATCCTCGTTCGCCACGGCGTGATAAGCGCTGATGCGGCCATCCAGCTGTTGGAGCAACAGAAGGAGAGGCCGGGTCCACTCCTGGAACAGGTGGTGACGAACCGACTGGCCCGGGAACAGGACGTGGCTCGGGCGTTGGCAGCCGAGTGCGGCTTGCCTTTCACCGAAAACGTCGACACCAAACAAGTCGATCTGGCCTCCGCTACCCGCGTCCCAATCGGGTTCTCCAAGGGACATCGGCTCCTGATCCTGCAGGAATACGAGGATCGGGTCGAGGTGGTGTGTGCCGACCCGCTGGACGTGGACGCGCTGGACTCGGTGCGGGGTGCCTTCGAGAAGACGGTCAGCGTGACCGTTGCGACCAACGAGGTCGTGCTGGACGCCATCAACCGGGTGTACGAGCGCCAGCAGACGACGGATGAGTTGGAGTCCAAGGATCAGGCGGCCGACGAGGACGAGGTCGACATCCTCGAATCCGACGACGACGCGCCGGTCATCCGTTGGGTCAACAGTCTCTTTTTCCAGGCAGTCAAGGAGCGCGCCAGTGACATCCATATCGAGCCTGAAGAGAAGGAAGTCATTGTTCGCTACCGGATCGACGGCGAGCTGTACGTGGCTCGACGAGCCAGCCGACAATTCATGAGCGCCGTGGTGGCGCGCGTGAAGATCATGTCGGGTCTGAACATCGCCGAGAAGAGACTCCCCCAGGACGGCCGCATCTCCCTGCGCATCGCCGGTCGCTCCCTGGACATCCGCGTATCGACCATCCCCACCAGTCGGGACGCAGAACGCATCGTGATGCGCCTGTTGCACAAGACCAATGTCCTATTGGATCTGTCCGAACTCGGGTTCAGCACCCGAGACTACCAGCTCATCCATCGCCTGATCGAACGTCCCGACGGGATCATCCTGGTGACGGGTCCGACCGGGAGTGGCAAGACCACCACGCTCTATGGTTGCCTCAATCGCATCAATCATCCCAACGTCAATATCCTGACCGCCGAGGATCCGGTCGAGTACGAAATTGGCGGCATCCATCAGGTTGCCGTGCAGGCGAAGATTGGGCTGACGTTTGCCAGTGCCCTTAGGGCGTTTCTGCGCCAGGACCCAGACGTCATCATGGTGGGTGAGATCCGCGATCGCGAGACGGCGGAAATCGCCATTCACGCCTCCATGACCGGCCATCTGGTGTTGAGTACCTTGCACACCAACGACGCGGCCGGTGCCGTCACGCGGCTCGTGGAAATGGAAATGGAGCCGTTCCTGGTGCGGTCCACCGTGATCGGAATCCTGGCGCAACGACTGGTGCGCAGGCTGTGCCCGCATTGTCGGCAGCCCTACGAGGCTACCCCGTCAGCCCTGGAGCAGCTGGGTCTGGATCCGGACCGCTCGCGATGGCGGCGAGAACGGCAGACGTCCGCGAAGTACGCCTCAACCGAGGCTGATGTCGCTCCGTTGGGCTGGTGGGGTCCGGGAATGCCCACCTTCTACCAGGCGGGGGCCTGCGACCAGTGCGACCAAAAAGGGTTCATGGGTCGGATCGGGATCTACGAGTTGTTGTTGATGGATGACACGGTAGGATCTCTGATCCTGCAGAAGGCGGACGCGCAGGCCATCAAGCGTGCGGCGCAGACTCAAGGCATGGAATCACTGCGGGATGATGGTGCTCGCAAGGTGTTGGAGGGGAGGACGACGGTAGAAGAGGTCGTGGCGGCCACGCAGGAGGACGTCGTGCTCGACGGCTAGGAAGATGGCAGTCTACGAATTTCGAGGTGTCGAGATTCGCAGTGGCAAGGCCACCAAGGGCGTACGCGATGCCGAGAGCCCGAAGGTGCTCCGTGCGATCCTACGGCGGGAAGGGATCCTGCTGACCGAGGCGACCGAGGAGAAGGCACGCAGTCAGCGGGAGCGCCGAGAGATCGATCTGTTGTCGATGTTCCGTCGCGTCAAGGCGGCTGACATCGCGGTCATGACTCGGCAGCTTGCCACCCTGGTTCGGGCTGGGGTCCCGTTGGTTGAGTCACTGTCGGCTCTGATGGAACAGGTTGAGAAAGAGACTCTGGTGAGAGTCCTGGGGCAGGTCCGGGAGAGCGTGAATCAGGGCACCGGCTTCTCCAAGAGCCTGGAACAACACCCGCGGGTCTTCCCGGCTCTGTATGTGAGCATGGTGGCGGCTGGAGAGGCCTCCGGAATGCTGGAGTCGGTGTTGGAACGTCTGGCGGACTTCATGGAAGGGCAGTCTCGCCTGAAGGGCAAGGTGACCGCTGCTCTGGCCTATCCGGCGCTGATGACGGTGATCGGGATGGTCGTCGTGACGTTGCTGATGGTGACGGTTGTTCCCAAGGTGACGGTCATCTTCGACAACCTGGGTCAAGCCCTACCCTGGAATACCCGACTGCTGATCTTCGTGTCCCGAACGCTGTCCGACTACTGGTGGGCGGTCTTCGGGGGCCTCCTTCTGGCCATATATGGGTTTCGGCATTGGGCGAAGACTCCCAAGGGGAGGATGAAATGGGACAGCTTTCGTCTGCGGGCCCCAATCTTCGGGCGCCTGGCCCTGCTGACCGCGGTCGCGCGCTTTGCTCGAACCCTGGCCACCCTGCTGTCCAGCGGGGTTCAGTTGCTCCGGGCCATGGAGATAGGCAGCCACGTCTTGGAGAACGTCCGATTGGAGTCGGTGGTCGAGGGGGCCATCGGTTCCATTCGAGAGGGAGAGAGCATTGCCGAGCCCCTGAAGCGAAGTAAGGCCTTCCCACCGATGGTGACCCACATGATCGCCATTGGGGAACGAACCGGTCAGCTGGAGAACATGTTGGAGAACGTGGCGCGCGCCTACGAGTCGGAGGTCGAGACTCAGGTGGCGGCGCTCACGAGCTTGCTGGAACCATTGATGATCACGGTGCTGGGGATCTCAGTGGCTTTCATCGTGATGTCAATCCTGATGCCGCTGATGCAGATCAATGCGATGGTGCAATGAGGATGAAGAGGCGTAGCAGAACGGTCCGTCGCATCCTGTTCCCCTGGGAGGTTCGGGTGGGTGTGCAGCGCTGGCTGCCCAAGGGCCGTCTGCGTACGCTGTTGGCGGGTGTGGGGGTGGTCCTGGTCGTCGGGTTCATGGCTGGTCGAGAGCGTCACGCCTCCGATGTCCGTTTGACGCGAGCTGCGCTGCTCGACGTACGCCGAGGGGTGGACGCCTACGTCGCAGACCACGATGGCGGCTGCCCGCCCAACCTAGGCGAGGTCGCGCCGTATCTGAAGCGCTCTTCGCTGCCGCGGGATGCGTGGGGATCCCCATTGCGCTTGACCTGTCCGGGGCACGACCCCGGCACCGTCTACAACCTCACGAGTGATGGGCCGGATGGAGTTCCCGGGGGACTGGATCGAATCGATTGAGAGAGGAGACCATGATGACTGAGCCAAGCCAAGTCAATCTATTGCGGCGCGTGTGGGCCCAGCGACTTCGATGTCGCGGCCAACGGAACCGGTGGGCTCGTGGCGTGACGCTGGTCGAAGTACTGATCGTCGTAGCGATCATCGCGATGGTAGCGGGTGGAGCAGCCGTGTTCGCTCTGCCGCAGTACCGGAAGGCCCAGATCAAGAACACCGAGACCTGGGCCAGGACGATTCGCGCTGCGGTGCAGAACTGGCAGGCGGCCACTAACGAGATTTCGTGTCCGACCATCAGCCAGCTCGTGCAGGAGAAGCAGCTGGATCCGGGCAGTGCGACCGCCGATCCCTGGGGGCAGCAGTTCACTCTGAACTGCACCGAGGACGAGGTGTTCGTGCTTTCTGCGGGACCTGACAAGAAGAAGGGAACCAAGGACGACATCCAGGTTCCCAAGGCAACGACCGTTCCGGTCGAGGAAGGCAACTAGGGGTCGATGGTCTCTGGCCCCAGACCGGCCGCCTCACGGCACCCCGGAGTACGGGGGGTGACCCTGGTGGAGGTGTTGGTCGTGACCGTGTTGATTGCGGTCATGGCCTCGGCAGCCGTTCTGGGGGCAGGTGGTGTGGGTTCCAGTCGTCTTCGGGGGGCAGCCACGTTGGTTGTGGCGTTGTCTCGCCTGGCGGCGACGCGGGCCAATGCCACCGGGTTGCCCGTGCGCATCGTGTTCGATCTGGGCACCAGCAGCATTTCGCTGGAGCAGAGCAATACCGGGCGTGTCCTGCGATCCCAGGACGCCGAGGAGCAGGAGCCCGGTGGCGCTGCTGGAGCCACCGGCGCATGGGTGAAGAGCGCGGAGCAGGCATCCGAACAGGCCACGGAGCTCTTCCTCCAGGGAGTGACCCCGCCGCGTCCCGATTTCCGGCCCGCCGTCGACGTCGAGCTGGACGGCGAACCGATGGGTACTTCGCGGGAGCTCGGTCCAGGCATCGAGTACCGGCAGGTTCAGACGCAGCACGACGAAAAGCCCAGGACGACGGGACGGGCCTATCTGTACTTCTGGCCTGGGGGTGAGACGGAATGGGCCAGCATCCAGCTCAAGCGTTCGGGCAAGGACGAGGGACTAACGGTCCTGTTCAGTCCCCTCAACGGTCGAGCCAGGATCAAGAACGGCAACGTCGACCTCCCGGAGATGAAAGACGACGGGACGATCAGCGAGTTGGAGGACCCCTCGTGAGTCGGGCTCGGGGATTCAGCCTGCTTGAGGTGCTGGTCGCGCTGGCCATCCTTGGTCTGGGGTTGACCACCATCCTGAGCTCCCAAGCCGGGCTCTTCTCGACGTCTAGACGAGGTGCCAATCTGACCATGGGGGTGAACCTCGGGCGCTGCAAAATGAGTGAGCTCGAGGTTCGGCTGCAGCGAGACGGCTATCCGCTGATCGACGAAAAGGACGAGGGCCCGTGTTGCGAGGACGAGGCCGACGAGAAGCAGTTCACCTGTTCCTGGCTGGTCGAGACAGTCGTTCTGCCCGAGTTGGGTGATCTAGCGGATGGGGGGACCAGCGACGGTGGCCTATTGGGGCTGGCCCAGAGTACTACCGGAACCGGCTCGCTCGGCACCACATCCGAGGGGTTGGGCCAGCTCGAACTCGGCGAGTCATCGGGTCCAGGGGCGGCCAACCTGTTCGGGTCCTATCTTCCGGGTGGCGATGATTCCACGGCTTCGCCGATGGCGGGCGGCGGCTTGTTCGACATCGCGACGATGGCGCTCGGTATGATCTATCCGACGCTCAAGCCCATGATGGAGGCTAGCATCCGTCGCGTTAGCGTTACGGTCCATTGGTCGGAAGGGACCTCGGAGCGCACCATCGATCTGACCCAGTACCTGACCAATCCCCAGCAGGGTGGGATGCTTCCCGGGATGCCCGGCTATGACCCCTACGAGGGGGACGGGGGCCTGGCGCCGCAGAATCCCCTGCTGGATGGCTTGATGGGATCGATGGGCGGGACGAAAGGGGGACAGAGATGAACCCGCGCCGGTCCAATCGCATCCTGGCGGCGGGCTTCACGCTCATCGAGGTTCTGGTGGCCATCGCCATCATGGGATTTTTGGCCATGATGCTGTACGGCGCGTTCGCGCAGATGAAGCGAAGCAAGGAGGGGGTGGAACGGATCAACGACCGTTATCGTGAGGGGCGTCTGGCCATGGCCAGGATGGCCAGAGAACTGCAGAGTGCGTATCTCTCCGGGCACGAGCCCATTGCCCCGACTCCACCTGTGCAGTCGACCCTCTTCCGGGCGACCCCCGGCATCCCTGGCGACCGTGTGGACTTCACGAGCTTCGCCTACCGACGACTGGATCGAGATTCGCGCGAATCGGATCAAGCGGAGTTCAGCTATTTTACCGCTCCAGATCCCGACAAGCCGGACCAGATCGATCTGGTCCGGCGCGTCAGTCCGGAACTCGATCTGGAGCCGGAGCATGGGGGGCGAGTCGAGATTCTGGCGACCGACGTGGATCTGTTCGATCTACAGTTCTTGGATCCCATGACCGGTCAGTGGGTGGAGGAATGGGACACCACGCAGGGTGCCGGACAGCTGGGGCGACTGCCACTGCAGGTGCGAGTCATCCTGGTGCTCAATGGTGGCCAGCGCCAGGCCGCTGATCGGGGTCAAGACACCATCCGCCTGGTGACCAAGGTCGCTATTCCGATCAACAACATCCTGACCTTTGCCACGCAGGGGGGAGCATGAGTCGCCTTCCCCATCAGCGATCCCGTCGGACACGCCAGCGCGGCGTGGCGCTGATGATGGTGTTGAGCGCGCTGACCATCCTGGCGGTCATGCTCACCGAGTTCCAGCAGGAAACCAGCGCCGAGCTGGGGAGCGCCATGAGCGACCGCGATGCGGTTCAGGCCGAGTACTCCGCCCGGAGCGCCATCGCGCTAACCCGATTGCTCATCGCATCCGAACCCACTATTCGCAAGGGGATGGGGTTCCTGTTGGCGGTGATGCGCATGACCGAGACGCAGATACCGGTGTGGCAGCACGCTGACAAGATGCTCGGTCTCTTCAACGACGAGGCGACGGCGCAGGCGATTGGTGCGCTAATCGGTGGCAATTTCGCCACGGTCAAGGGGCTGGGCCTCACCGGATCGCGCTTCGAGGTCAAGATCGTGGACGAGGACTCCAAGCTCAACTTCAACTACGCGGCACGTGGCACCGTTCCTGCTCGGCTAGTCGTGGCGAATCAATTTCTGAGCCTGGTCGGTGGCACGCAGTACGACAAGCTGTTCGACGGCAGGGACGCCGACGGCAACTTCCATGATCGGCAGACCATCTGTTCTGCCGTCATCGACTGGACCGATCCGGACACGGAGCAGGAATCCTGCATCATCGACGAATCGGCTCCGACCCATGGCGGGGCCGAGGATTCATACTACGAGGGACTGCGACGGCCCTTTGCTCGAAAGAACGCCGCCTTCGATAGCCTCGAAGAGTTGCATCGCGTTCGGGGAGTCAACGACGACTTCTGGGCGACGTTCATCGACCCGGATACGGAGGATCCTGCGCGACGGGTTGTTACGGTGTGGGGGAGCGACAAGATCAACGTCAATACGGCCAACGGTGTGACCATCATGGCGACCGTGTGCCCGCATCTGACGGAGCCGAGCCCGGCGTGCCAGGACCCAGTGATGCGCTCCAAGGTCATCGGCCTGATCGAGATGATGCGGGGAATGATGCCGGGAGTGCCGCTATTCAAGAGCGCCAAGCATTTCGTCAAGTTTCTGCGCCCCGAGACGGGCGAGGGTGGCGACCAGATGGACATCACCAGCCAGATGCTGGGCTCGTTGGGCGTCCCCCCCATCAAGGTGAACGAGGCCTTGCTCAAGAATCGAATCAAGGTCAAGAGTGACGTGTTCAGCATCTACGCAACCGGTGTCGTCACCAGCGGCAAGCGTGAGACTCGCGCGCGGATCCACGCGGTGGTCGATTTCCGGGGTGCGCCGCCGCCAGGTCAGGCCCGCCAGCTCGCCGATTTGGCCCAGGCGGCTGGGATCGAGATGCCGGCCACGGAGAGCGAGGCTGACGCGGGTTTGCCACCACTCATGGCGGGCGTCGACTCCAGTCAAGTGACGACTGAGTCAATCTTGGGGGCCCTCGAGGCGAGCTCGGGTGGCCATATCATCTACTATCGCATCAACTGAGGCAGTCTTCGATGTCGAGGCTAGTTGGAATCGAGATTACGGCTACTCACCTTCGGGCGGTTGCGCTCTCGGTGAGCTACCGGAGGACCGCCGTCGAGAAGGCGGTGGAGCTGGAGCGGCGGGACTACCAAACCCTGCAGGAGGCTTGGCGCGTCGGCATCGAACCGTTGGTGCGCCACGGCGAGAGCGTGGGGTTGGTTCTGGAGAGCGAGGGCGTTTTCCTTCAGCACCTCGATCTCCCCGCTGCAGCAGTACGGCGCCTGGAGCAGATCGTTCCGTTCGAGCTGGAGGCCAGGTTACCGATTGACCTCGAGGAGTTGGTGAGCGACTTCGTACTGGTTCGTCGCCGGGGAACCTCGGACGCAGTGCGGGTGCTGTGTGCGGCCTGTCGAACCGAGCGGGTCAAGTCGTTGCTGGCGATACATCGTGAAGTGGCGGGCAGGGAGGCCGAGCGTGTCAGCTGCGGTCCGTTCCCCCTGGCCAACCTGGTGTCCCTGGCGCCCAAGGATCTGGGGGCGGCGGGGCCCATCGCCCTAGTCGACTTGGGGCCGCAGGAAATGGGGTTCTTGGTTCTGGCTGGTGGAGAACCGGTCTTTGCCCGAACCATTTCCCAAGGATACGAGGGGCTTCCCGGGGCAGCCCCGGCGATCGTTGCCGCGCTCCGTCAGACCCTGGTTGCCTTCTCATTGGTGGCTGATGAGCCATTGACCGCCATCTATCTGGCGGGGAGCGGCTCGGCAATTCCTGGAGCCGAGCCGTACCTATCCGAGTCGCTGGAGGTCCCTGTCTTGCCACTGCCCAAGCTCAGCCTGATTGGGGAGGTTGGGGAGGATGCTGCGCAGACGGCGCGTTATGCACGAGCCATCGGAGCGGCCCTGGGACTGGGTACACGCCCCAGGGATCCGGATCTCCGACAGGGGCCGCTCGCGTTCCAGCGCGGCTACGCTTTCCTAAAGGAAAAGGCCCCCGTGCTCTCGGGGCTGGCCGCTGCCATCCTGATAAGCTTTGGTTTCTCGGCGTGGACCGAGGTGCAGGCCATCGAGCGAGACCAGGAGGCGTTGGTTGCCCAACTGGCGCGGGTGACCAAGACCGTCCTCAATGAAAGCACCGAGGACCCAGAGACTGCCAGCGAGTTGTTGAGGAAGATCCGGCAGAGTGAGGATTCGGATCCCATGCCGCACGCGGATGCATTCGATGTGATGGTGGAGTTGTCCAGTGCCGTGCCCAGTACCATCGTTCACGATGTCGAGGAGCTGGACATTCAAGCCGGACACGTCAAGCTCACTGGGATTCTGGGTTCAGCAGCGGAGGCTCAGCAGATTGCTTCCCAGCTGCAGGAGTATCGGTGCTTCTCGGATGTGAGGTTGGGTAAGGTCACGCAGGTCGTGAACAGCGATCGGCAAAAATACGGACTGGAGTGGAACGTCCGCTGTCCAGAAGACGAGTCATCGAAAGCCAAGAAGAAGAAGGGTGAGGAACCCTCATCAGGTACCCCATGAAGTTCAAGCCAAGTCTAGAGCGACTGGATGCACGGGAACGTCGCCTGCTACGGCTGCTCCTGGGCATCCTCGTGGTCTTTCTGCTCGTGCTGCTGCCGGTGGCAACACAGGCCTTTCTGGAGTCACGGCGTGGCGATGCCGACCAGATTCGCGAAGCCATCGAGGAGATCGAATCCAGCCAGCCCGCTGTGGTCAAGGCCCAGGCCGCTCGCGCAGCCGTTGCTGAACGCTACGCGAAGACCGCGCCGCCGCTCTCTGCCTTTTTGGACGGATTGGCCAAACAGACTGGAATCGAGATACCCGAGACCCAGGAACGCCCTACGGTTCCCCACGGCAAGCGCTTCGAGGAGCGGGCCACGCGCATCGAGCTGCGCAAGGTGGGCCTGTTGAACCTGTCGCGGTTCTTGGAAAAGGTCGAGCGTTCCGGACACCCCGTGGTCATCTCCAAACTCAACCTGCGCAAGCGACTTTCCGAGCCGGACTCTTATGACGTCGAACTGATCGTCAGTGCGTACGACCGAAAGGAGGCGCCTAAGCCCAGCACTTCCTCCTCTCCGTCCACTGCCAGTTCGGCCCCAGACGAGGACGTGAGCGAGAACGAGGACGGCGAGCGATGAAAGGACGTATTCGACGCTGGTTGACGTGGATAGTGTATCCACTGGCGTATCTATTGCTTCTCGGACTCTTCGCCCGATGCACGTTCCCCTATGACCGGCTCAAGGACCGCCTGATCGGGGAGTTCAATGCCCGACAGGGCAACTCTGGCCTGAGCCTCAAGATCGGGGAGATGAGCGGCTATTGGTTGTCGGGAATCGAGGCAGAGGACGTGAGCCTGACCCACACTCCGCGCGTCTCCCCTACCGCCCTGTCGTTGTCGCAGCCGGGCGCAGGGAGCGAGTCCCACGCCGAAACGGTGCGGTTCGACTGGCTTTTCGCGGAGCCGTCTCTTCTCTCCGCGATCATGGGTACGACCAAGGTGTCCTTTGGGGTGGAGGTCGAACAGGGCAGTGCCGAGGGCGAGGTGGTGTCCGACGAGGAAGGACAGGCCATCGAGCTCGGGATCGAGACGTTCCCCCTGCCCAACGTGCCCATGCTCAAGGAGGTGGTCGGAATGCCCCTGAAGGGGAGCGCCAACGGGCAGATCGAGCTGCTCCTTCCGGGGCGTCAGTTGGCGAAGGCCGAGGGGCACATGGATATCCAGCTGTCGGATGTCAAAGCAGGGGATGGCAAGAGCAAGATCTTGAACACAATCGCCCTGCCGGAGCTTAACGTGGGCCGGATCAACCTGGGCGTTACCGTCAAGGATGGACGGCTGAAGTTCGATTCAGTGGTCGTCAAAGGGGCGGATCTGGATCTGGAACTGGACGGCAGTATCCGGTTGCGCGAGCCACTCGGCCTGAGTGTGCTTGACCTGACGTTGCGTTTCCGCTTCAGCGACGCCTACAAGAACAAGAACGACGTGACGAGGGGTCTGTTCGGTACCCCAGGCTCGGCCGTGCCCGGAGCCTTCGACTTCAACGACAAGGTGCGACGTTCCAAGGCTTCGGACGGTTTCTACGGTTGGAGGATCATGGGTACGCTGGATCGGCCGTTGGCGGAGCCGTCGGCCAGCGCTGGCGCAGGTGGACGGTCCACGACCCGCGCGACGAAGGGGGCTCGGCGGACGTCGACACGTAGCAATCCGCGACGGCCGACAGCAGCCGTCGGGGCGGGCGGGATGGCAGAGTAATGACGATCGGTTGACGGCGCGTGCGGTCCCCGGCGGTCCCAACAAACAGGCGCCGTACGGGAATCGCCGCTGCTGCGGGCCGCAGGCAGAGTAATGACGACCAGTTGACGGAGCCAGCGGGCCCCCGCAATGCTGCACGGCGCCGCACGGGAGTCGCCGTCGCTGCGGGCCGCAGGCAAAAAACTGGGTGGGCAGCGGCCCCACGGTGCTGCAGGGCAGCGCTCAGGAATCGACGGCGATGCGCAGGCGCTGGCGAAGCTCCAGGTATTGAGGACTGACCGAGAAGACAGCCAAATGTTTGAGCCGATCCTGTCCGGATACCGAACTCGTCGACTCATCGGACGCCTTGACGAGATCGATGGCCGTCTGCAGATCGTGGGCGATCAGCATGCCCACGCGATCCGCCGTCAAGTCCACCCCTGCGACCCAGCGGCGGAGGTCGAGGGCCGCCTCTTCACGCAGCAGGGCGGATACAACGCGGGCCAGCTCGTCACGAGCCGTGCCGCGCAGCCCCGCATCGAGAGCCTGGTAGGCTTCACGAACCGCCCCCTCGATATCCGGCGCCACTGGGAACTGCGGAGATATGAGCTTGATGGCCGCGAACAGCCACGACTTCAGTCCAGTACCGGAGGTCAGCAGCTGGCGCAGGTAGAAGCCGGGGCGCAAGTAGGACAGGTGCCGGGCCGCAATGAAGGCAGCGGGTTGTGGTGGGACCTGGGAGCTCATCGCGACTCGTCCCAAGCCGATGCCCGGAGTCCGGGCGTGCAAGAAAGAGAGCCCTCCCGGGTCGTCGCGAACCACAAAGCAAGGGGGCGCCTCAATCCCCAACACGCCCGCTGCGTAGAAGAGGGTCTGCGCCATGGGTGTCGGTGTTTGGGCGAGGTCCAGGGCTTCGGCCAGGTCGTATCCCAGGGCCAGCAGCTCCGGTGTTCTGGAGGAGACGACGGCTGGCTCGATGACTGCAAACAGGTTGGTCAGCAACGGATCGACCTGACTGGGCGTGAGCAAGGACCACTCATAGTCGGCCAGGACTGCTTGGGCGGGCGCTGCCGTTTCGACGCGCATACGCTTGTAGAAACGCTCCTCGTCCTGATCCCCAAGCTTCATGACCGAGAGGGCTTGGCACAGGCACCAGGCACCGTCGGCGTTCTTGGTCTCGGTGTGCAGACGCCGCATGGTCTTGTATGACTCGAGACGGTAGGCGTTGTCCTCGAGCAGTCTGATGTGTGCCGCCACCGCCCGCGCGGCATGATGCTCCGGATCCCGACCACAGAGATTGGCCAGTTGTTGGGTACGGTCCAGGTTGGCCGGCTCCAGACGCAGGGCGTTCTCCAGGGATTCGATGGCGTAGTCGAGCCACCCCAGATCACGTTCGTAGAGTTCGGCCAACTCGGCATGGGCGTTGATCTGAGCCTGCTTGTCGTCGGCGGCCACCGCCGACTCCAACTTGCGGCGCAACAGACGTTCTACGGCCGTGAAGTCACCTCGGGTCCGATACAGATCGACGGCCTCCGAGAACGCCTTGCTGACCGATGGATCGAGCTCAATCACCTGCTCGAAGAACTCGAGGGCACGCTCCACGTCACCCATCTGTCGTGCACAGACGATGGCGGCCGTGTTGAGGTACTTTGCCTTCTGCTTTTTGTCGTCCACGAACCCGGCCAGCTTCACGATCACCTCGACCAGCTTGGTCCAGTCCTTCAGATCGCTGTACAGCTGCATCAACTTGGTCAAGAGGCGTCGATCATCGGGCCTGTCGTCCAGTGCTGCCACCAGGCTCTGCGCGGCCTTGGCACGATCTCCAAATTTCTCGGCCATCAGATCGCCGATGTCGATGAGCAGCTGCACGCGATCATCCGCCAGGGCGATGTCCAGCTGCCGATACTTCGTCTTCATCACGTCATGCCAACGTTCCAGGGCCGCGTAGGCCTCCGCCAGCGCCGCCAGTGGGGCGCAGTTGGCCGGGTCCAGATCGCACGCATCCTCCAGCGGTTCCAGGGCTGGACCGGGCTTTCCGGAACGACGCAGCGATTCACCCAGTCGGAACAGGACCTGGGCTCGGGCGCGCTCCGAAAGGCCATCGGAAAGGCGGGTCAGGATGTCTTGGTGCAGGGCAGCGGTTCGCGCCGGATCCCCTTTGTCGAACAGGACCTTTCCCACCGTCATCAGTGACTCGACGTCGTTCGGAGCGACGCGACACAGGGAGTCACCGGCTGCGTGGGCGCGATCGATTGAGTCGGACCGAGCCAGGGCCTCCGCCGCATGCACCAAGAGTCGAGCGGCCTCGGTTGGCTCCAGAGAGTCGATCCGGTCCACCAGGGGAGAGTAGTGTCGCGAAGCTTCCAGATAGCGTTCCCCCTCGAAGGCGATGTCTCCCAGGGTTCCCAGAGCCGAAGGATTGGTTGGATCGAGGGACAGCGCCTCCTTGGCGGCCTCCTCCGCCCGTCGTGGGTCGTGCAGGCGTCGTGCAGCGAGCTCCGAAAGCTCACCCAGCAGCTTGGCCTTGGCCCGTACCCCTTCAGTCCGTTTGATGTCCTGCTCGAGCAGCTGGATCGCCGCATGGGCATCTCCCCGTGTCAGATAAGCCTTTCGTAGGGCAACCGTGGCGCTGTCGTTGATCGGATTGGCATCCAGAGCCAGCTTGTAATGCTCGATGGCGGCATCCAAGTCGTTGCGTGATTCGAGCAGCCGTGCGGCGCGCAGATAGTGTTCGGCTTTGACCTGGGGGGAGGTCGCCTTGGCTGCCAGAACGTTGATGGCAGCCAGAGCGGCATCGGCGTCTCCTAGCGAGGAGCGCAGGCGTGCCGCCATCTCCAAGGCCTCCGGGTGCTGAGGCTCGAAGGAAAGCACCTGCTCGAAGGCCTCGATGGCGCGATCCGGCGCTGCCAGCTGCTCGGCGAGCACCCGACCAAGCTGCAAAGCAATCGCTACCTTCCGGGAGGGCTCGGCTACCAGGTCCAAGTGACGCTCCAGGATCTCCGCGACCTCTTCCCATCGATCCAGAGCGCGGTAGCTGCGTGCGATGTTGGTGAGGGCGGCGTCATGATCAGGAGCGATGGCCAGGACGGCGCGCAGCGCGGTTGCGGCGCGTTCGTGGTCCATGAACTCCTCTTCGTAGATGGCTGCCGTGCGCTCCAGAAGAGCCGTCTTCTGACGGGGTGTCGTGGCCGTCCGCACCTGACGTTCCAGGATCTCGATGAGCTCCTGGAAACGGCCAACCTTGGCGTACATGCGGTCGATGGCGCGAAGGACGTCAGGATGGTCGGGTTGGTCGGCCAGTAGCTGATCGACGATCTTGATGGCTTCAGTATCGTTCTGAAGACGGACCTCGTAGAGTTCGACCAGACGCAACAGAGTTGCCACCTGTTCATCTCCGCGCTGAGCTTGGGCCCGGGCCTGCAGGACTTTGACCATGCCCACCCAGTCCTTGCCTTGCTCGCACAGGCGCAAGAGGCCGTCCGAAGCTCGTTCGTGCGACGGATCCTCGGCCAGCACGGTTTCATACAGGGTGCGCGCACCGGATGGATCGCCCAGATGCCGTTCGGCCACCTCGCCCGCTTCCGCCCGCAAGACGCGCGCCTTGGACGCGTTCGTGGTGGCATCTGCCCATCGAGACAGCACCATTCCCAGGTCGGACCACTGTTGGCCCTTTCTGTACAGCTGGGACATGGCCTCGAGAGCAGCCTCGTTGCCTGGGTCCGAACCGACCACGGACTGGAAGCAAGGCAGGGCCATGTCGTTGCGGGAGATCTTCTCCGCGTACCACTTGCCCACCCGGAGCAGCATGGCATTCTTGGTGGCGAGGGGCAGGCTGCGATCCTCCAGCGGCCCGTTGCAGGCCTCCAGCACCTCGGCCCAGGCGTCTTGACGTGAACCGGCGAGACGCTCCACTTCCTCGGCATACTTCGCGTTCTCGGGATCTTCGCACAGGGCCTGGGTGAATGCGACGAGCGCCTGATCCAGTTCGGCGAGTTCGGACATGTACACGCGTCCGATTTCGAAAAACGCCTGCCCTCGCTCGACCCTGGTCTCCGAGGACTGCCCGCGCTCCAGGAGCATCTCGATCAGCTCCTCGAACTTGCCCAGGGATCGTCGCAATCGCTCCAGCGAACCACGGACCTCGTCATCCGAGGGATCCAGTTCCAGGGCCAGGGAGTAGTGCTGTTCGGCGCGTTCTGGATCACGGATGGCCTGCTCGTACAGCTTGGCTGCACGAAGGAGGAGGCTCTTGCGGACGAAGAGCTGTCCACCACCACCGAGCCCGAGCTGCGAAGCAGCCATTCGGAACGTATCCGCGACTCGCTCCGGATCCGCGCCCTCGTCAACGGCCTGGTCGAGGGCCGCCGCTGCCTGAAGATTCTCCGGATCGTACAGGAGAGCCTCCAGACGCTGATTGAATTCGTCGTCGCTGATGGTTGGGACCGGCCGCTCCGATGGAAGCAACGCAGCCGTCTCCAGGCGGGACATCACTGCGGCCGCGGAGGCGGGCCGAGAGGCGGGATCCTTTTTGAGCAAGGATAGGATCAGCGCATCGAGATCCCGGGAGACCCAACCCCGCGGAGCGACGCTACTGGGCGGCGGGGGATCCTCGTGCAGATGGGCGTAAGCTACGCCGATTCGGTCCTCTCGGGGGAATGGGGGCTTGCCGCTGAGTAGCTCGTAGATCAGTGCCCCGAGCGCATACAGATCACTGGCTGGGGAAGGGGGAGCCCCGTGCAGGATTTCCGGGGCCACGCCCCGGGAAGACACCGGCGTCGAGTAGAGCTCGGTCGGTTTGCGGGGCACGGCACGCAGTCGGTCGGTCCCGACATCCTGCAAGATGACACGATAGGCTCCGGTGCTGTCACGGCAAAGCAGCACATTCTCGGGACGGATGTCCCCATGCACGAGCCGCCGATCGTGCAACGTGACCAGCGCGTCCAAGAGATCCTCAATGATGGAACGCGACTCGTGGATGTGGATGGGGCCGGAGCGACTCAGTCGGGTGGAGAGGCTCTCACCCTCCACGTAGTCCTGCATGACGATGATGCGTCCGCCCGCGCTGGCGACCAACAGACCCGAGGGTAGGGAGGGATGGCCTGTCTTGGCGGCCATTCTGGTGACGGCAACGAAACGGTTGAGCCCCCGACGATCTCGGGTTGATTCCCCGCGAAGCACCTTGAGGCGGACCTGCTGCGGCCCGTACGCACCCTGATAACAAATGCCGACGCGTCCTTCGCCCAGCTGGCGCAGCACCTGCAGCTCGCCCAGTGAATCCCCGGCGCGCAATTCCTCCGAGGGGCCCGTTTCGTTCTGCGCCCACTGCACGAGCTCCTTGCGCGCGTCAGGGCGCAGCACGCGGATGGTGTCGCAGAGGGCCTCCACGGCTTCGTTCTGGACGCAGTGCCGTGTCAACGCATAAGCGAAGGAGCCGGCCGCAGCCGTTCCGCCCACCGCTTCTGGGTCGAACCCGAGAGGATCCCGTGCCAGCGCCAACAGGGAATCCAAGTCGAAGAGTCGTTCCAACTCTGCTTGAAGCAATGCGATTTCCATGCGGTCCTCAGCCGTCGCGGCGATTGACAGTCCTGCGCGCTACCGGGCCTGGACGGGGACGGCCGCGGGGCGGAGCAGCGGCGACACAATACCGTTTCCCACTGACAAAAAAGCGTAAAAACGGCAGATTTCATCACGTGGGCCCATGGGCCGGGCGTCGTTTTTTCGCGTTCACCCAATGGGCCGTGGCAGGCTGACCCCCACCGTGACCCCCATCTGGCTGACGCCCGAACACGCGATACCGGTCTTGGCCATGGTTGCCGCAACGGCCACCGTTCCGATCTTGTGCCTCGCTCCCGACGCCCTCCCCCGCCTCGGACAGCTAAGGGAAGAGAAGGCACGGACAGTCCAACAGATTCACAACATTTCTAAAGAAATTCAAGAGCTTAGGGTGAAGGCCGAGCGGGTCCGCACCAACCCCGCAGCCGTGGAGCAGGTTGCCCGGGACGAGCTCGGTCTGGTCCGACAGACGGAGCTCGTCTTCCAGTTCGTCGACTGATCCTTGGCGTCTCCACTTGCCTTCGGAGCCGCGAAATTCGACCATACTTCGGTGTCCCTCGAGCTGGCCCAAAGACTCCTCGGATGCGGGCGAGTCAGCCGGCCTGAGCTCGGAACGGTGCTCTGCTCCTCTCGCCGGCAGGGGATCTCCTTGGTCGAGGCATTGAGAGAGCAAGGGGGGGCCATCTGGGAGGAGACGGTTCGGGAGCTACTCTCCTTCAACGGTCCCTTTGCTGACGAGATCAAGGTCGACCAGAAGGCGGTCTCGCGGCTGCCCGTTGGCCTGTGTCGCAGGCTGTTTGCGGCTCCGATTCTGCCCAGCCAGAAGAGCGGGGCCGCCCTGGCAGCCCTGGTTGACCCCTGGGACTCCCACGCCGCGGAGGAACTGATGTTCCATCTGGGAGCTCGGATCACCGTGGTCAGGGTGAGAGCCGAGGTCCTTCTGGGTGCCCTGGCGGTCCGCTCGCTATCCGCTCCACCGGCTGCGGTTCCCGCTCGGGCTTCGGTCCGTGCCGAGAGGGTGGGTCGGACACCACCGTTCGGGACTCCTGCGGTGCAGAATTGCGACGCGACGCCCCGGGAGCCGCCGCCCGACTCCCGCCGTGGCGTGGTGGTCACCACGGGTCGGCCTGCCACCGGTTCCGAGCTGTCCCGGCCCAACTGGTCGCGCGTTCCCCCAGTCGACGCAGACTCGATGCAACAGGGGCTTCTTCTCCAACACACGCTGCGGCCGCCCGAGCCCAACTTGACGGCGCCGGGCGACGCCTGGAGCAGCTCCGTTCCGCCCACGAGCACGCCGGTGCGCAGCGCGCCCCCTGGCAGCCGAACGCGACGGGCCCTGGACACTCGCCTGCCATCCCTGGAGGGCGCGATTGACCGCGTTGCGGCGGTGGAAACGCTTGACGCATTAATGGATGCCCTGATGCGCGAGGTGCGGGCCGTGGCCAAGACCGCGGCCTGTTACAGCGTGCGCGGGACGAGCTTTGTCTTGTCGCGCTCCAGTGTGGATGGGACCGAGCTGGGGGTCTCGATTCCATCCGAGCAAGTTGGGGTTCTGGCGACGGCGTGCACGGCTGGCTACTTCCTGGGCCCCATTCCGGACATGCCGGGAGCTGCCATTCTGCTCGAATCGCTGGGGATCTCCAACGGTCAAGAGGTCTATGTGGTGCCGGTGGGGGTTTCGCGGCGTCCCGTACTGGTCCTGGTGGCGAGCCGCCTGCGCAACTCCTTCGCCTCGACGCGGTGGATCGACAGGCTAGCAACGACCGCGGGAGAGGCGTTGGAACGTGTCGTGCGCAATCGCAAACTGGGCCATCGATGATGTGCCAGCCCCGGCGTTCCCGACGCGAAACCCGGGGGCCTCTCGGGTGTCCCTTTATGGGAATCGAGCCTGAACCCCGGCTTCTAGCTCCATCCAGGCATGAAGAGCCCTGAGCATCCCCACGGTTAGACCGGCCGCTCCATAGAGCCCCACCCCTGGGGACAAATCAATCTGCGGCCCTGCCGAGAGATGCACCACCAGATCCTGTTTGTAGACCAGCTCGTCCCCATCCTCGTCTGCTGCCCAGCGGACGTTCCCAGCACCCTTCTCGAGCTCGAGTCCGAGCGAGGGCTCGATGAAGATCTTCAGCGCCGCATCACTCATCGTGTACAGGCGTACCCCGGCGCCTGCCAAGAGCAACGGTTTGGTGTTGGTCGGTCCCTCGCCAACGAAACCGAACCGCCCGTAGACGAAGGGTTCAACCGCATCGAGCGGAGCGAACCCCAACGCCAACTGGACTGCCAAGGGCGCGGCGAAGCCACAGAGCTTCGGTGGGTCCTCCCCCTCCCAGCTGTTCGGGTCGGCGCAATAGGGTGACTCCGGATAGCGGAACACCATTCGATATCCCCCAACCAGGGAGGCGCGCAGGCTGAACTGACCTTGGTGTCCGTAATCACGGTCACCTTCGCCCGGCCCCTCCGAGTCCTTCTTGGTCGATTCCTGTTCCCCGCCATCTTCGGCCGGCACGTCCTCAGTGAGGTCTGCGTCATCCACAGCGGCAGTGGCACCCGACGGTTCCACCTCCTCGGCGGGGGTGGCCCCGGCCTGTTCCGCCGGGGCGGATTGCGCCGCCGGAGCCGGGTCGGTCTCGGGTGCGCCCCACACAGCCACTGGGCTTGCCAAGACCATGCAACCCAACGACCAGAGACCTGAGCTGACTTTTCTTGTTGCCATGGGTGTTCACCACGCTAGCTCATCGAGCGGCTGCCGAAAAGGATTCGATCCCGCTGTGGGTCGGGTCGGAAGGATTGGATCGATGGTCGTCCACGACGATTGGCGAGGGAGGCCCCGAAGCCAGCGACTGGACCCGTTGCGGCCCAGCGCGAAGCCAGGAGCCTTGCGCAACAGCAGGGCCTCCTGGTGGGAAGAGAACCGAGGAACCGTGGTGCGAGCTGGTTGCTTCACAGTGCGCGGATCGGTGAGGTGACCGTTGGTCGCGCTCACCGCCCGAGTCTCGGCGGAAGCCAGGTAGGGTGTTGGCTTGCGTCGGGTCATGTCGGGTTGGGTGGTGAGGGACCGCAGTCCTGCGAGTGACGCCATGCGTGGGTCGTCGCTCAGGACCAGTCGCCCCAGAGCTCCGAAGCGGTCCAGGTGGATCGGACCGGCAAAACCGAGGTCAGCCAGCCCGAACCGCATTCCGTGACGGACCCATTTCCCCGAGCACGGCCGAGCCGGATCGCCGGGCGCGCCCGGTCATCGCAATGCAGTCCGACTGGCGGAGGCCCGCGGTTTCGACGGCGATCCACCCGTTCTCCGGTGATGGAAACCCGCCAATGCCCGCCCGGGAGCCGCCCTGAGCCTCCCCGGGTCGACCCGAACCCAGGAGAATCCGCTGGGGATCGATGGCTCATGGGCCCCGGTCCCACAGATCCGCTGACTGATACTGCGGGGAGGATGCCCCCCGGCAGGGCACATCGCTGGGCTCGGCTGGTTTGGAAAGGGGCAGGGCCCCATTCCGGGGGAGAAGTGGCTCCATGGTATCCGGTCGCCGGGCTCACGGTCAGACGGTCGGGCGGCCCGGTATGCTGGGCACGCGTCCGGGAAGGGAAGGGAGCCAGGTCGCACCGGAGAAATTCACCCAAGCCCGAAACCAGGATATCCTTGAGACATGTTCAAGGAGGCCCTTCGGACGGTCGTCGAGGACACACAGGGAGGCCTGGCAGGTCTGCTCATGGACTTCGAGGGGATTCCCCTCGAAAGTTATGCGCGGGAAGACGCTCCGATCGACATCGAGACCGTCGGTGCCGAGGTGAGCGTCGTGGTCAAGGCGATTCAGCGGGCCTCTGAGATGCTGGATGCCGGCGAGACCCGAGAGGTGGCCTTCAAGAGCGACAAGATGGTGACCCTGATTCGTGTGATCAACGAGAACTACTTCTTGGCTCTCTCGCTGAAGCCGGAGGGGAATTTCGGTAAAGGACGATATCTTCTGCGGATTGCTGCGCCGCGATTGCAGAAAGAGCTGGAGCTCTAGTCTCTTGGCCGCCACTCGTCGTCGTGCATCCGGACCATCCATCCGTCGCCTGCCGGCACGGGGAGTTAAAGGCCCTGCTGCAGTTTCGCCGGCACCGCGGTTGACCAAGCGGGATAGCGCACCCATTCGGGTTCTGGTCCTCAGTGGCCCCAATCTCGACCGGCTGGGGCGTCGCGAACCGAGCATCTACGGGACCATGACCCTGGAGGAGATCCATCGGCGTTTGGAGGAGATGGCCCAGGTGCATGGCGTGACGCTCGAGTGTCGGCAGAGCAATCACGAGGGGGATTTGGTGGACCACATTGGGCGTGCAGCGGACGGGGGCGTGTCCGGCATCCTCATCAATCCTGGCGCTTTGACCCACACGTCGTACGTTCTCTACGACGCTCTGCGTGCCGTGTCCCTGCCGACCGTGGAGGTGCATCTCTCCAACCCCGACGCCCGGGAGGAATTCAGACGTCGTTCCGTCGTCGCTCCGGCCTGCCTGGGGAGGGTGTCCGGATTCGGGGCCGCCTCCTATGAGCTAGCGCTTCTGGGCTTGGTCCAGCATGTACGGTCCAATGCCCGGTCGCGTCCATTGGCTCGCGCTCGGCGTTAGAGTGAGTGGCGCGAGCCCGGGGCTGACCACCGGTCCTGGGCGGGCGCGCGCCCGAGCAGAGTGGGCCTGCGCGATTCTGCGCCCGAGAACCGTTCCGCAGGGGTGATGTGCTGGGGCTCGCCAAGCGATGTTGTCGAGCCGTGCCCTGGCCGCTAGGGTAAGCCCGATTGCCGTTGCCAAGAAGGTGGATTCCCATGGACATGCCCCTGAAGGATCTGCAGAAGCTCCTTGATACCCTGCGCCAGGGCTCGGTCGCGGAGTTTGAGTACGAGGACGAGAAGCAGCGCTTGCACATCGTTTTGGGCGGAGCTGCTCCGCAGGTTGCATCGACGCCAGCAATCCCAGCGCCACTGCCCTCGCCGGTCCGCCCCCCAACCACTGAACCAGCCGTTCCGGTGCCCTCGAGTGCGGACGCGGATTCGGACACCGTCTGGGTCACCTCGCCCTTCGTCGGGACGTTCTATCGGGCCCCGGCGCCCGACGCGGCTCCATTCGTGCAGGTTGGTTCCCGAGTCAGCGCGGGCCAGACCCTCTGCATTGTCGAGGCCATGAAACTGATGAATGAGATCGAGGCCGAGGTGTCGGGCACGATCCTGGAGATCCTGGGTGAGAATGGGGTGAGCGTCGAGTTTGGGCAAAGGCTGTTCAAGCTCAAGCGATCTTGAACCCGAGGTGATAGGTCCGAGATGTTTCGCAAAGTGCTCATCGCCAATCGCGGCGAAATCGCCATGCGTATCGTTCGAGCTTGCCGCGAACTCGGCATCCGAACCGTGGCCGTTCACTCCGACGTGGACGCCAAGGCGCTGCACGTCCGGTTTGCAGACGAGGCCGTGTGCATCGGGCCGGCCCCGGCCGCCAAGAGTTATTTGCACATCCCATCCCTGATTGCGGCCGCCGAGATAACGGCCGCCGACGCGATCCACCCCGGGTACGGGTTTTTGGCGGAAAACGCCAAGTTCGCCGAAGTCGTTGTCCAGTGTGGACTGGCCTTCATCGGTCCAACTCCCCAAGCCATGCGGCTGTGGGGTGACAAGCTGCAAGCCCGGAAGGTCGCCGTTCAGTATGGCTTACCCCTTCTGCTCGGCAGCGAGGCACTGACCAGCTCGGCGCACGCCGAGCAAGAAGCACGACGGATCGGCTTCCCGGTGATCCTGAAGGCGCGTGGGGGTGGAGGTGGGCGGGGCATGCGCATCGTTCGCCGCGTCGAAGACGTTGCGCGCGCGTACGAGTCCGCTTCGGCGGAGGCAGATTGCGCCTTCGGCAATCCCGAGATGTACCTGGAGCAGTATCTGGAGGCGCCCCGTCACGTGGAATTCCAGGTACTTGCCGACACCCATGGCAACGTGTGGGTGTTTGGCGAGCGGGAGTGCTCGTTGCAGCGCCGCCACCAGAAATTGGTCGAGGAAGCACCCTGTCCGGCCATCAGCGACGAACAGCGTGCGCAGATGGTGGACGTCATCCGTGGCGCCGTGCGCGGAACGGGGTACACGACCCTGGGGACCCTCGAGTTCTTGATGGATGCGGACGGCAAGCTCTATTTCATGGAGATGAACACCCGCGTCCAGGTGGAACACCCGGTGACTGAGATGGTTACGGGTGTCGATCTGGTGGTGGAGCAGATGCGAGCGGCGGCCGGTCAGGCCCTGACTCTTCCCATCAAAGACGAATGGCGATTCCGCGGACACGCTCTGGAGTGTCGGGTTGCAGCCGAGGATCCAGAGACTTTCGCTCCCAGTCCAGGGACCATCACCGAGTACCATCCGCCGGGTGGCGCGGGGGTACGAGTCGACTCCGGGGTGTATGGTGGATGGAAGGTGCCGAGCGCGTACGACTCCCTGTTGGCCAAGGTGATTGTCCACGCGCCGACTCGGGCATTGGCACTGAGCCGAATGCGCGGAGCGCTGGAGGAGTTCATCATCGCCGGCATCAAGACCAACATCCCGTTCCATCAGCTCCTCTTGCAGGACGAGGAGGTGCGAGAGGGGCGAATGACGACTCACACCGTAGAGCGCATCGTCTCGGAGCGGCGCGGTGGACCCCACCGAGCGACCCAACTGTGCCGTGAGAGGTAACGCTGAGTCGTCACCGGCCGGAGCGGGCCGTCTTTTCCGGCCGGGCGGGCCGCGACCGTTGGCGCGGGGCCCGGGGCGGTTTTCGACCCACCTGCTCGGCACGGAACGCTGACGGGCAAGCCGAGGCGACCGGACACGTCGAGCAGGTGGGGTTCCGAGCGGAGCAGCAGCGTCGCCCGTGGAAGATCAGCGTGTGCGATAACAAATCCCAATCGCTGCGATCGAAGTGTTTCATCAGGTCGCGCTCGACCAAGAGTGGTTCGTTGGCCGTGGTCCATCCCAGTCGTTGCGCCAAACGCTGCACGTGAGTGTCCACTACGATCCCTTCCGGGTTTCCGTAGGCCACACCGAGCACCACGTTGGCCGTCTTCCTCCCCACACCCGGTAGGCGGACCAGCTGGTCCAGGCGCGATGGCACCTCTGCGCCGTGTTCGGCCACCAGGGCTTGCGCCAAGCCCAGCAGGTGTCGGGACTTCTGCCGAAACATCCCCAAGCTGGACAATGCCTCCTCGAGCTCGGCGGGGGAGGCCGCCGCCAATGCCTGCGGCGTGCCCCAGCGCTCGAAGAGGGCCGGGGTGACCCGGTTGACCGCCACGTCCGTACTCTGAGCACTCAACACCGTGGCGACCAAGAGTTGAAACGGCCCATGGTGGTCGAGCTCGCAGTGGGCGTCCGGGTAGGCGCGGCGCAACGCCTGGTAGGTCTTTCTCACCAAGCGAATCGAGCTCTTGTCGCCTTCTCGCGGCGACTGGGGCGAGGCGCCCCGACTAGGAGGAGTCATCGGACTCGTCCATCTCGGTGGTTGAGCCATCGGGAGCCTCGTTCTGCTCCGGTGCCTCCGGATCCGGCTGAAGCGAAGGGGGCAGAACGCTCCTTCCATCGCCGTCCCCATTGTCGTCTGCGTCGGTACGCTCCCCGATGGCTTCGAGGGCGACGACTCGCTCGTCGTCATCGACCTGCATCACTCGAACGCCCTGCGCATTGCGTCCGGTTTCACGGATGTCATCCACTGTGGTTCGTATGGTCTGGCCCCGATCGGTGATGAGCATCACCTCATCGCCGGGCTTGACCAAGGCGATCCCCACCACCGGACCGTTCCTCTCGCTGCAGTCAATCAGGATGATGCCCTTGCCACCCCGGTTCTGTACGCGGAACTCCCCCAGCGGGGTTCGCTTGCCGTATCCACGCTGGCAGACGGCCAGGACGCGATCCCGCTCCGGATCGGTGGCTGTCAACCCAACCACGCGGTCCCCTTCCGACAGCTCGATTGCCTTGACGCCAGCGGTGTTGCGCCCCATGGGGCGCACCTGCTGCTCGTCAAAGCGAATGCACTGGCCACCCTCGGTTGCGATCAGGAAGTCCCGACTGCCGTCGGTGACCACCGCAGTGAGGAGCTGATCGTCATCGGCGAGTTTGACCCCAATGATCCCGCTGGCCCGGTAGTTCTGGTATTCAACGACGCCCGTCTTCTTGATCTGGCCACCGCGTGTCAGCGTGGTGATGTAAAGGCCTTCCTCGAAGCCCCGCACATCGGTGATGGCCGCTACCCGTTCATCTGGACCAAGCTCGATGAAATTGACGATGGCCCGCCCCTTGGCGTTGCGTGCCGCCAGCGGAACCTCATAGACTTTCTTGACCCACACCTTGCCGCGATTGCTGAAGAAGAAGACATAGGAGTGGGTCGAAGCGACGAAGAGCTGATTGACGAAATCGTCATCACGAGCCTCCATCCCGCGGTTGCCCTTGCCGCCGCGCTTCTGAGCCCGGTACGTCGCATACGGCGTCCGCTTGATGTAACCCTGGTGGGATATGGTCACCACCATGTCTTCCTGCTGGATCAGATCCTCCACCTGGATCTCGGCCTCATCGTCGACGATTTCGGTGCGGCGGGGCTCGCCGTGCTTCTGACGGACCTCTTCGAGCTCACGGACGATGACTTCCATCAGAAGATGTTCGTCAGCCAAGATCGATCGAAGCTCGATGATAGTGTCCGAAAGGGCTGCGTATTCGGCGGCCAGCTTGTCCTGTTCCAGTCCGGTCAGACGCTGCAATCGCATCTCCAGGATTGCCTGGGCTTGCCGCTCGCTGAGCCGATACTCACCATGCTCGCGGGCCCGAATCAGCTCCTGTTCCGGCCGACCCGCACGCTGCAGGAAACCCTCCAGACCCTGAAGCGGCAGCTCGGTCAAACGCACCCGCGCCGTGTCCGTGTCCGGCGACTTGCGAATCGTGGCGATCACGCGATCGATGTCGAGGGTCGCCATCCCCAGGCCCTCCACGATCTCACGCTGCGCCTCGGCCTTGCCCAGATCGTGCCGAGTACGTCGACTGACCACCGTCCGTCTGTGTTCGACGAAGCGCTGTAGCATCTCGCGCAGGGTGAGAACCGCCGGTTTGCCCTCGACGATGGAAAGATTGATGATTCCAAAGGTCGTCTGCATGTCGGTCAGCCGATACAGCTGATTGAGCACGACCTGCGGGAATATGTCCTTCTTGAGCTCGATAACCAACCGCATGCCGTCGCGGTCGCTCTCGTCGCGCACCTCACGGATCCCTTCAATCCGCTTGTCCCGGATCAGCTCCCCGATTTTGGCATGCAGCCGGGCCTTGTTGACCTGGTAGGGAATCTCGACGGCGACGATCTGCTCTCGATCCGAGTTGCCCGGAACCTTCTCGACCACGGTTCGGGCTCGAATCACGATCGACCCGCGCCCCGTGAGGTACGCCTGGTGCGTTCCGGCGCGGCCATACAGGATGCCGCCGGTCGGGAAATCGGGACCGGGAACGATTCGCAGGAGATCCTCCACCGTGGTCTCGGGGTTGCGAATCATCGCGATCGTGGCATCGATGATCTCAGTCAGATTGTGTGGTGGGATGTTGGTGGCCATTCCCACCGCAATGCCACCCGAGCCATTCACCAAGAGCTGAGGAAAGCGTGCGGGAAGAACCGTCGGTTCCAGCTGGGTGTCGTCGAAGTTGGGTGCGAAATCGACGGTCTCCTTGTCGATGTCCGCCAGCATCTCGGCGGCGATCTTGGCCATGCGGCATTCGGTGTATCGATAGGCGGCAGCCGGGTCCCCATCGACGGAACCGAAGTTTCCTTGCCCATCCACCAGCGGGTGGCGCATGGAGAAGTCTTGCGCCATTCGCACCAGAGCGTCGTAGACACTCGCGTCACCGTGGGGATGGTAATTACCCAGAACCTGTCCCACCACCGTGGCGCATTTCCGGTAACTGGCTCCGGGACTCAGGTTCAAGTCCCGCATGGCAAAAAGGATGCGGCGATGAACGGGCTTGAGTCCGTCACGTACGTCGGGAATGGCTCGACCGATGATGACGCTCATCGCGTAGTCGAGATAGGAGGTGCGCATCTCGTCTTGGATGCTCACCGGGTGTTGATTGCTGGGGACTAGGGGATCGCTGTCCATGCAGATTCTCGGGGCGAAAATGGCCTCGTGGCTAGGGAGTATCCCACGTGGTCAGCGCGGACAACACGGGGCTATTGCTGCAAAAAATGAGGGAAACGGGGCGGTGGGCCGGGAGGGTCTTGACCGGCCCAAAAGAGCGAAGCGTCTCGAACCCTGGCTCAGAAGAAGTTGCCGATGGTGAACTCGAAGACACTCGATTCTTCGTACGGAAGACGCTTGAAGGGGAAACCCCATTCGAATCGCAGGGGACCGAGTGGAGAGAACCAGCGCAGGCCGAATCCCCAGGAGGTTCTGAGGCGCGCCAGACTGTCCAGGCCATCGAAACAGGGGCTGGTTTCCGGGTACAAGGCCAGCGTGCTGTCGCAGTAATTCCGCTCCAGGTTCCAGGCGTTACCAGCGTCGGTGAAGATGACGCCCTTGATTCCGACTGCGTCGAAGATCGAGAACTCGAGCTCCACGTTCTGGAAGTAGCTCAAGTTACCCCCGATGTTGGCGCCATTGCCCAGCGGCTGGCTGTTGGGATCCGTATTCGACGTCAGCGGAATGCGAGGCCCGATACTGCGGTAGTTGAAACCGCGCACGTCGAAGATCCCGCCCAAAAAGGAGCGAGCGAAAATGGGGACCCCTTCCGAGGATGGGCTCGTCACGTGCTCGGTCTCCGCGTTGATCTTGAACACCACCCAGGAAAGGAGAGGATAGTAGAAGCGGCCGGTCACGCGGTGACGCAAAAACTCGTTCTTGCTGCCAAACAGGGCGGCAGCCAGCTCCGACGAACCGCGCAGGTAGACGCCGCTGGTGGGGAACAGGCGGTTGTCTCGGGAGTCGTAGGTCAATGCGGGCCGGAAGCTCGACGTCACGCCATCGTTGAACAGGTTGGCCAGTGGCAATCGGCGGAACACGCTCAGTCCCGTGGAGCTCGCGAAGAACGCTGAGCTGGTGTCGGTTGTGATGTCCGTCTGTTCCAGCGTGTACGTCAAGGAAGCGACCAGCTCGGGCTCCACCAGGGGGTAGCCAAAGGTCAGCGACCCACCCAGGCTGTTCTGGGTGAAGTCGGTGTACTGGCGGCGCTGATCGTAGAACTCCACACTGGAACTGAACCGACTGTCCAGGAAGTAGGGCTCGTACAGGCGGACATTGACCATCTGACGCAGACCGCTGACCTGCCCCTGCAATGCGAAGCTCTGTCCATTGCCAAACAGATTGGCCTGCTGGACCTGCGCGGTGGCGATGAAATTCTCGATACTGGAGAAGCCGGCCCCGATCTGGAAAGTCCCCGTGGCTCGCTCCGCAACCTCGAAGTAGACATTCATCCGATCGGGGGCTGAACCGGGTTCGGTCGAGACATCCACCCGTTCGAAGTAGCCAAGGGCCGTGATGCGACGCTTGGACTCCTCCAAGTTGGACTCGCTGTAGACCTCACCTTCGGAGATCTCCAGCTCGCGGCGCAAGACCTTGTCCCGAGTCTTGGTGTTGCCCCGGAACTCAATCCGCTCGAAATGGACGAGTGGCCCCCGAACGATGGGGACGATCACGTCAACCTCTCGTGACTCCGCGTCAACTCGGGTCTCTGGATTGGCCTCCACGTGGGCGTAGCCAGCATTTCGGTACAAAGCACGAATGCGCTCGAGGTCCTCCAAGAGCGCCGCTCGATTGAAGTAATCACCGGATTCGGCGCGCACCATCATCCGGAGGTTACGCCGACCCTCCAGGGGCTCGACCTCTCGGCCATTGGCCCCTTTTTCGTAGACACGCAGCTGTCGGATCCTGAAACGAGGGCCCTCGTCGATGGTGATGGAAACCTCGATGCCCGCTCGATCCGGGGTCAGCTCGATGCGCGGAGTCGCCACGGATACCTGCAGATACCCGCGATCGTAATAGATGGCACTCAACATGGCCACATCGCGCTCGAACGCATCCTGGCGAAAAGGTCCTCCCGAGCCGAAGGCGAAGAACCCTCCATTGCCCGTGAACAGACCATCGCGGAGCTCGGTCTCCGAGATGTGGTAGTTCCCCAGGAACATTACGCGACGGACACTGACCTGACTGTTCTCGCGGATGGTGAAGCGGATCTGTACCTCGTTGTTGCGCTGCGGGACGATCTGATGCTCGACCTCCGCCAAGAAATAGCCCTTCTCGGCGTACAGATCGCGGATCTTCTGGGTGCTGCGGGCGATGGCGGGCCGATTGAGGATGGTCCCGGTCTTGACCTCGATCGCCTCGGTCAAGTCGTCGCTGTCGATCTCGTCATTGCCCGTGAATTCGACCACGCTGACGCTGGCTCGCTCCCGGACAATGAAGCGCAGGTTGACGCCAGCATCGGTTCGCTCCAGCTCGACGGCGACGTCGTCGAAGAACTGGGTCGCCCACAGCTCCCGGACGTCTCGAGTCAGGGTTTCGGGGACGAACGGATCACCCGGCCGCAACCGGAGATAGGTCAAGACGTCCTGGTTGGTGATGCGACGATTGCCAGCCACGTCAATGGAGACGATGCGCAGGTCCCGGGCAGCCTCCAGCTCGCTCGGGGGCAGAGAGACCGGGGGAGACGCCATCGGCTCGGCCGCGGCGGGACTGGCCGCGGGAGTGCTCGGCTCGGCCGCTGCGGAACTGGCCGCGGGAGTACTCGGCTGGCCTGCGGCGCGACCGAGACCGCTGCCCAGAAAGACAAACAAGACCGCGTGTCCCATCAGTCGCTGCCGCCAAGCCCGGGCGGGAAGATGGTTGATGGTGGGCTTGTGGCACATCAGGGGACCGAGAGGGCGTAATCGTCGCGGTGGGCTACGCAATGGAGGCGACGGTAGACCGGCGCCTGCGTAGCTCAGACGGACCTCCGGCTCAAGGGCACGGGCAAAACGTGAGACGCTTCGTGACGGTCGAGGCGGCGGAGCAGCCTCCTTCGAGCCTGAAGGCGCGTCCCGAAATCCCGGGCCAACGGCCGGTCCGGGCGGATCAGACGTCGAGCTCACTGGCTTGCTCCGCACGCTCCATGATGAAACGGAACCGGGCAGAAGGGTCGCGTCCCATCAGTTCCGCCATGACCCGGTCGGTCTCCAAAGGATCGACGACCCTGACCCGAAGCAGACGGCGCGTCGACGGGTTCAGAGTCGTTTCCCACAAGACCTTGGGCATCATCTCGCCCAAGCCCTTGAAGCGGGTGATCTCGGTGCGCTCGCTCTTGTGCTGACTCAGGATCCGTTCCCGGGAAGCCTCGTCGCTGGCCCAGTAGGTCTTGGCGCCGATGTCGATCCGGTACAGGGGTGGAACGGCTACGTACACCTTTTCCGCCCCAATCAGCTCCGGGAGGTGACGGTAGAAGAAGGTCAATAGGAGAGTCGTGATGTGCTGGCCATCCGAGTCGGCATCAGCGAGCAGGATGATCCGCTCATAGCGCAAGCGCGCGATGTCGAAGGTCTTGCCAACTCCGCAACCGAGCGCCGTCACGAGATCGGTTAGCTCCTTGTTGTCCAGTACCTTGCCCAGGCTGGTGGCCTCGGTATTTAGCACCTTGCCCCGCAACGGCAGAATCGCTTGGTGCTCTCGATCGCGCCCCTGTTTTGCGGACCCGCCTGCCGAATCCCCTTCCACGATGAACAGCTCGGACAGCGAGCGATCAGTGCTGCTGCAGTCACTCAGCTTGCCGGGCAGGGTGAGCCTGCCGCCGGTTGCGGTCTTGCGAATCACCGATGCCGACGCGGCGCGGGAGGCCTCCCGTGCGCGTGCGGCCAGTACGATTCGACCAACCACCGCCTCGGCCATGGTGCGGTTGGTGTTCAGCCATTGCTCCAACGATGGCCGGACCATGGCGTCGACGACCGACTGGATCTCAGGGTTGTTGAGCCGATCCTTGGTCTGACCCTGGAACTGGGGATCAGCCAGGAAGATGCTGAGTACCCCGACCAGCCCCTCCCGAATGTCCTCGGCCGCCAGCGTCAGCCCGCGGGGAGTCAGGTTGTGCGTGTCGACGTAGTTGCGGACGGCCTTGACCAGCCCCAGACGGAGACCGTTCTCGTGGGTTCCACCCGACGTGGTGGGAATGCCGTTGACGTAGCTGCGGATGTGCTCATCGGTGCTTTCCGTCCAGCACAGAGCCAGTTCGATTCGCGAATCCCCATTCTTCAGTATCGAAAAGGGCGCGTCGTGCGCGGTCTTTGCCTGCCTCTGTGAGAGAATGGCCTGAAGATACTCGAGGATTCCATCCTGGTGACAGAAGGCGGCCTTCTCTCCCCGGGGATCGTCGACAAAGCCGATCCGTAAGCCTCGGTGGATGTAGCTGGCGATCTCCAGACGTTCCCGAATGACGTCTGCGGCGAAATCGGTCCGGGGGAAGATGGTGGGATCGGGACGGAACCAAATGGTCGTCCCCGTGCCGCGAGCCGCTCCGACCTGGGTCAACTTGCCGATCGGCTGGCCCTGTCGGAATTTCATCTGCCATTCGCGGCCACCGCGCCGTACCGTGACGCAGAGCTCCGCCGAAAGGGCATTGACCACGGACGCTCCGACGCCGTGCAGGCCCCCGGAGGTCTTGTAGTTGGCATTGTCGAACTTGCCACCCGCGTGCAGGGTGCAAAAGATGAGCTCCAGGGCAGATTTCTTGTGTTTGGGGTGGATGTCTACTGGGATGCCTCGGCCGTCGTCCGATATGGTGATGGAGCGACCGTCCTTCGGCAGGTGCACGGTCACGTTCGATGCGTGGCCGTTCATGGCTTCGTCGATGGAGTTGTCCAGGATTTCCCAGACCAGATGGTGCAATCCGCTCGAGCCAACCCCACCGATGTACATGCCAGGGCGCTTACGTACCGGCTCGAGGCCTTCCAGAACCGTGATATCTTTGGCGGTGTAGTCGGACATCGTGGACCTTCCCTCAGCCGGAGGGCAATTCGGGGGCGTTGGGAACGGGGCGAACGGCCTCCACCAACTGGCCACGCTTGATGATTTCCCTCCCCCGACCGCCTCGCGCCGTGCGTTCGTAGCGACTGAGTGAGATGCGCTGCTCCCCACCCAGAGAGGTGCGGACGACCAGCACGTCCTGTTCGGTGCGCGCCACCCCGAAGGCAACCAGTCGGTCATCCTCTCCCAGCTTGACCAGGCAGACTCCCTTGCCGGGCCCGCTGAGGAAGCTGACCTCACGCGCATCGCAGAGCAAGGCCCTGCGATCCCGGGTGGCCATCATCAGTGTCTCCTTGCCGCCCAGTAGCTCCACTCCCACCACGACCGCTCCGTCGTTAAGCCGGGCAAAGCGGCGGCCGGCGCGGGTGCTGGGTTCCGCCAGAGCCGCCAAGCCGAACGCTAGTGCATTCCCATCGCTGGTTGCAGCCACGGCATAACGTGCGGGGAGCTTGCCCGGCCGATCCCCGATGTCACCCACGACCCTGGGATCGAGCGAGAACACCGCCACGATCCCCTCACCGTCCCGCAGACGGAAGAATTTTTGAACGGGCTCTCCGTACCCAGTCGTAGCCGGTACATCGATGAGACGACACGTGTAGGCGGTTCCAAGGCTCGAGAAGAAGACCAAGGTCGCTCGAGTGGAGCCCGCCACGCAGGCCAGCACTTGATCCCCTTCTCGCAGACGAGTGGCGGCTGGAGCCTTGATCTCTTTCTGCCGCTTCACCCAACCGTCTCGAGTCACCAGAACGTGGTTGTCCTCCGCCACGATCAGGTCCTCTTCGGAAATCTCGCGCTCCTCGTCCAGTGCCACCACCAGGGTGCGACGCTTGTCGGCGCGCCCC
This sequence comes from uncultured Polyangiaceae bacterium, assembly GCA_964648165.1. Classification (GTDB taxonomy): domain Bacteria; phylum Myxococcota_A; class Polyangia; order Polyangiales; family Polyangiaceae; genus FEN-1139. The sequence continues at coordinate 141,941 of CAZYKT010000005.1, forward strand.
TGAGTCTGCAGCACCTCCTGTAGCTCTTCCCGGACGATTCCCCAGCGGCCGCGGGACTCCGGCTCTCCGAGCAGCTTCTCGATCTGTTTGGCGCGCTTGCGCTTCTCGGCCAGCTCCTTCTGCAACACCAGGATCTCGAGACGTGCCAGGCGGTACAGCTTGAGCTCCAGGATGGCATCGGTCTGCTCGGCGTCGAGACGATAACGTGCCATTAGCTTCTGAGCCGCGTCCTGCTTGCCATCGCTCTTGCGGATAATGGCCAGAACGGCATCCAGGGCGTCGAAGACGGTGATGAAGCCGTCCAGGATGTGCATGCGCCGAGTCAAAAGGCCCAGCTCGTGCTCCAGCCGTTTGGTCACTACCTCCAGACGGAAATGCAAGAAGTGCCAGAGGATGGACTGGAGGTCCAGTCGTTCAGGACGCCCCACCTCCGGATTCTCGGTGGGCACCAGACAGGTCAGATTGACGCTGAAACTGCTCTGCAGCGGGGTGTGCTTGAAGAGATAAGCCATGACGACCTGATCGTCGGCATCCTTCTTCACGGAGAGCTCGATCCGGACGTCATCGGTGGACAGATCCCTCACGTCCAACAGGTGCGGCATGCTGCGAGACGTGGCGACCTCGGCAATGCGCTCCACCAGAGCCGACTTGTTGACGTTGTAGGGGATGCTCGTGATGTACACGATGCGCGCTCCGCGCTGTTCGGGACCCGCCTCCCAGGTGGCACGCACCTTGAGGCTACCCTGGCCGGTCTCGTAAACCTGTTTCAGTTCTTCCGGCGAGGAGACGATCTGCCCACCGGTGGGAAAGTCCGGTCCCTTGATGGTTCGACATAACTCACGGTTGCTCAGTTGCTTCCCATCCAGAAGAGCATCCAGCAGGCGCAGTGCGGCGGTACACACCTCTTCCAGGTTGTGCGGCGGAATGCTGCAGGCCATACCCACCGCGATCCCGGTTGCCCCGTTGACCAGGAGGTTAGGGAAGCGCGCGGGCAGGATGACCGGCTCGTTTCGCGTTCCATCGTAGTTGGCCCGCTCGGCAACGGTTTCGCTCTCCAGCTCCGCCAACAGAGAGGTGGCGGCGGCCGCCAAGCGGCATTCGGTGTAACGCATGGCAGCGGCTGGATCCCCATCCAGCGAGCCGAAATTGCCCGCCCCCTGAACCAGCGGCAGGCGCATGCTGAAGGGCTGGGCCATGCGTACCAGGGCATCGTAGATGGCAGCGTCACCATGCGGGTGGAAGTTGCCCATGACATCACCGACCACCTTGGCGCACTTGCGGTGCTTGGCGTCCGGGCGCAGGTGCTGCTGCCACATCGTGTACAGAATGCGGCGCTGAACCGGCTTGAGTCCGTCTCGAACGTCGGGCAGAGCACGGGCGGTGATGACACTGAGCGCGTAGTTCAGGTATCGGGTCTGTGCGAGTTCGTGTAACGGCGCGACGTCCGCCTTGGCAACGGTCTGGAACAGATCGAGTGTGGTGTCAGTGGACCCCCGAGCACGTCGTGGGGATTTGGGTCGCGGGGGTTTGGGTCGTGAAGACAAGGATTCGCACTCCTCGGGCGGTGCGGTCAGGGATCGAGGGGTTGGTAGGGGGCTTTGAGCGCGAAGTCAACTCCACTCCCCCGGCTCTTGGGCTATGGATCGGTCGTGACTTGGGAGCCAGACTGTTTGGCCCTCCGGGCGAGGTGGCTACAAGGGGGAGCAATCTTGCTCGCGTTGTTGGCCCCGTCCAGCGAGCGCCCTGATACCGCAGGGCCGGACTCGGCCTGCCAGCAGGCGTGCGCCAGTCCACTTGCCCGTTTGCAGCGTGGCCGGTCCTGCGAAGGCATCTGCGGTCGGTTCCTCGAGTCGATCGGGGACGACTGCGCTCCTTGGGCCGAGGCGCTGGTGCGCTGTGCTGGGCCCCGGCTCGTGACCTCCCTGGAGCGGCAGCGTGGGGAAGGCAGCGCGGACCGAGTCGACCGGTCGGGAACGCTCTGCCCGGCCGAATACCACGCCTTGCGAGCCTGTCGGCATCGGTGCGCGGTAGCCGGGACACTGGTCAGCGGCAGCCGACCGGTGCCTGTCCGAAACCGAATGGTCATGGCGGCGTTCGAAGCGACCGCGAACGGGTGTGGCCCCTGTGCGGCCCGGCCCGGAGCAGGTCCGCTTGCGCCCTGCACGTCACCGCGGATCTGCGCTGAGATCTGTTGTGCTTGCTCGACCATCGGAACCCAGCAGCGGGTTCGTGCCTGTATCGATGGTCGGTGCGCGGAACCCCACGCAGCCTGTGGCCTGTTCGCCACGCCCGCCGAACTGGGCGCCTGCGCGCCCTAACCGCGCGGTTCGCGTCCCTCCCAGGTCAACTCATCGGTAGTCGTCGACCTCGATCCCGTAGCGCTGCATCCACCGATGAACCTGCATGCGAGCCTTCCCCAGTTCACGACCAATCGCGGCCACGTTGCCGCGATGCTGTTCGAGCAGACTGCGGAGCTCCGCATCGGTCGGAATGGACCTTCCCATCGGCCGTGGCATTGACCGTTGCGCTCCGTCGGGCGGCCCCGACGCCCCCGTGGGAGAGGTCGGCTTGCCATAGTCGCTCATGGCCTCCTGAATCGACTCCGGGAGCAGCGATTCGGAGAGGACCAGCCCGTCGGCGAGCGCAATACTCCGCTTGACGCAGGCCTCCAGCTCCCGCACGTTGTATGGCCAGTCGTGGTGCGTCAAACCCAAAAGATACCCGAAAGAAAGCCCCAGATCGGGACGGCCGTGCCGAGCCAGGAAGGTGCGAGCCAACAGATGCAGGTCCTCCTTCCGGTCACGAAGCGGAGACAGTCGCAGCTGGTACTCGTCGAGTCGGGCGTACAGATCCTCTCGAAACTTGCCAGCCTGGATGAGGCGCTTGAGATCGCGGTGAGTTGCGCACACGATCCGTACGTCGACCCGCTCCGGTGAGGTCGCCCCCAGCGGAAACACCTCTCGAGATTGCAGGACACGCAGCAGTTTGGCTTGAGCTTCCAGGGGCATGTCCCCGATTTCGTCGAGCAACAGCGTGCCCTCGTGAGCCAGTCGAATCCAACCTGGCTTGTCCCGCTCCGCCCCCGAGAAGGCCCCTTTCCGGTAGCCGAATAGCTCACTCTCCAGTAGCGTGGCGGGAATGGCCGCGCAGTTGACGGCCAAAAAAGGCCCCGTTCGTCCACTCCGTTCGTGGATCTCCCGTGCGGCCACCTCCTTGCCCGTTCCGCTTTCTCCCAGCAAGATCACGCTGAGCGGGGTTGGGGCGATTCGCTGCAGCTCGCTTGCCACCTGGTCCATCTGTCGACCGCCGACCAGGTTCGTCTGCGAAACCCGCCTCTGGAAGCCAGGGCTCATCCTGCCGTCGATTCGGTAGGGAACGTAGGACTCCGCCTCCGAAGCGACGAACTTGAGCAGGGCATCTCCGATGCGCACCTCGGTCAAGGGCTCCAGGACTGCCTCACTGGTGGGGCGACCATCCACGAATACCCCATTCCTGCTGCCCAGATCCCGAATCACGAACTGACCCGAAGACCAGGTGACTTCGGCGTGGATGCGGGACACGGCCTGTACGGGCAAGAACAGATCGACGGTGGGATCCCGACCGATCACCACCTTCTTGCCCGGAAATACCCAGGCGCCGGGCAGCTCCAGGTGCTCGGTCGCGTAGAGCAGCACGAAACCCGGATTCGAACCATCGTCCCTGTCGGTCGGGCTGTGGTAACCGCCGACCTGTTGCATAGCGCCTGTCGTGTTTTCGGTCATGGAACTGCCCGGTGGAGGTGCCTCGAGCCGGCCCCGGACGATAGCACCGTCGCCCCTCAATGACCCACTCCGGGGCCGGTGGGTGCGAGTGAGAGGGCATAGCCTCCAGATGATCGCGGGCCATGTGGCAACGATCCGGGCCGGGAGCTGGCCGAGATAGGGGTCGTTTGGCTTGCATGGCCACATGCAAGCGGCCAGCCGTGCCCTCAGATGTGGCGCTTGGCGATCTCCGTCCACGCGCCCAACGGCTCAAGCGTCACGTATTTTTTCCAGTGTTGCCGAGCCCGAGAAACATCCCCCGTCTGTTCCAGGGCCATGGCCAGATTGAAATAGGCGTCGGCAAAGGTCGGATCGGCCGCGATGGCCCCTTCGAACAGGGGGACGGCACTCTCCGGTAGCCCACGTTCCAGCATGACGTATCCCAGGTTGTACTGGGCTTCGGGTTGGTGTTTGTCGATGTCCAGGGCTTTGCGGTAGAGAGCCTCGGCGGCCTCCGAGTCGTTGCAGCGGAAGCGGATGTTGCCGAGGTTCGTGTAGGCGATAGCCAACCAGGGATCGAGCCGTACCGCCTCTTCGTACAGACGAGCCGCCTCCGGCATCGTCGCCGTATCCTCATCCAGCTGGCTGGCTTTGAGGTAGAGTTCGTAAGCGGTTCGAGCCCGTTCCCGCCCCGCCGACGGTCGCAGCACCCGCACCACGTCTTCGCGCAGTGCTCGCACGTTGAAATCCAACATGAGCTGGCCGGTCAGGGGCTCGTAGCTGAGCCCGTCTTGGGGACGCACCACAATGCGCCGTCCATCCGAGACCACCCGGAGCTCCGAGAGTGGACGGGTGACACGCGGCAGCGCGTGCTTGAGGACGTCGATGGCTCGGGTGACGTCACGCAAACGGACCCGGTTGTTCAACAAGGTTTGCGCAGCCCTCAGGGCGATCAGATCCTGGAAGGTGTAGGCTCTTCGTCCGCGCCTCCGTCCCGACGGGGACACGACGTGTGCCCGATCCAGGCTTCGCAGTCGGGCGGTCGACATGCTCAGCAGTCGTGATATCTCCGCGCCGGTGAAGAGGTCGGTCAGGGGCTCTTTGGCTTCTGGCAGCAACTCGAGCTGCTCGGGTGACACGGTCCTGTGCGTGCGGATGCGCCCCCCACCGGGTCCGAAGACCACGTGGATCACGTTCTGCTGTTGATGGTTGCGTCCCATGGGGGTCTGTCGTCCAGGACCTATCGATCCACCTCAGCCCAAACGTCCGATCGGCGGCTCCGGGATGTCAAGGGGAACCGTCCCGTTGCGATCCTTTCGCACCAAACTCGGACACTTGCAAGCCGCCAGGGTTGGGTCAAGGTGTCCCGTCCCTGGACAGGTCAATAGACCGCTAGTGTCCCAACGTTCACCCTTGACGTGGCGCTCCAACTGGCAGTGGGAAGTTGCCATCGGGTCGGTTTGGCCCCGACGCACGCCGAGGCACGAAGAGCCGACGTCGGCTGCGTGGTCCAGACAACCAATCCTTCCTCACGCTCGGATCGTAACCAAGGGTTGGTACACCGCGCTGCCCATCACACGTTCTGATGATGGTTCGTCATTCTGCTCTGACTCAAGCTGCGGATACGCTACCGAAACGAGTGAGGTGCTCCAAGGTGGCAACAGGAGTGCAGCGGCTGCCCAGCGCACGCATCGAGCCTTCACGACGAGTGCGGGACGGCCTTGCGAGCTGGTTCGGTCACGACCGCTGCCTCCACGTCCACGTTCACACGCACGCCCGCGGGATCGGAGCGCACGACGAGTTCGGCGCGCACACAACCGATTGGTCGTCGGGCGCGGAGCTGAGCTTCCAGACAGGCGATGCGAATGGCTCGGATTCGTGCATGGGGGTCGGCCGCCAGAAGCTCCAGCACCGAATCGCCCTCGTCATCCTCATAGGTTCCGCCATGGGAGCGGTTGTAGAGCAGGATGCTCGACGAACCGTAGTACACCGGCCCGTCGGTCTCATCTCGGACCGCACCCTCGCTCATTACGTCGGCGCGTTCGAACAGCTCGCGCCAGCGGTAGTCGGAACAGCGGATGAGTGGGCCCGCGCGGTACCCGACCAGAGGCAGCCCGCGCGCCTTGTACAGTCCGGGACCGGCCGTCGCCTTCCTCACATGGGGATCGTAGGCTGAGCCACGCATTGAGCAAAGTTCCCTCCAGGCAGACCTCTCGGGGTTGGGCGGAGCAAGTGGGTTAGGCTAATGGGCCGATGGATCCGTGCGGCTCAATCTTCGCGGCCAGCCGCAAAAACCGCTTCGCGCAGTTCCAACGAGCCCTCGAATCGCCCGAGGTTTGTTGGGGTAGGGAAGCTGCCGAGGCCTGGCACCCTTGTTGCTAATTACCGGGGCACGCGGCTCCCCGCGATTTCACCCGATCCGGTATTCCCTATGTCACAAGTCGCTATCGAGACCTCTGCCAATCCTCGCGCTGTGTCGATTTTTGCGCGGAGCATCTACAAGGAGCTTCGGTCCAGCGGGTATTCGGACCAGGACGTCATGGATCTTGCCGGCCAGCTACTTTCGCTCCTGGCATCCGACGTCAAGGTACAGAACAGCTGGCCAGCCTGAGCGGCTGGCGGATTCGCCAGGAGGGGCTCGAGGCGACCGACACCGGTTCCGGTGTATTAGGCGCCGAAGCGGGTTGACGCCGATGGGTCTGCTCGTGAATCCTGATAACGTAGCCCTAATCGATGGCGACGCCGATGCAGTTCACGAAGCCCGCGTTCACTATCGTCGTTAGCGAAAAGGGGGGGGCCGAAAGGCGGGAGCATTTCGCTACCGCCGAGCTCAGCATTGGACGGATTCAGGGCAACGATCTGATCCTTGCCAAGGGGAACGTCTCCAAGCAGCACGCCAAGCTCCTACACCGGGATGGACGGTTCATCGTAACCGATCTCAACAGCACCAACGGGACGTACGTCAACCGGCGAAAAATCCAGCAGGCGACGGTCGTCAATGAAGGCGATCGGATCTACGTCGGTGACTTCGTGCTGCGCATCGAGGTTGGGACCAACGAGGCTCCCAGTGGGTCGGGGGTTGGGGTGGAGGTGCCTCTCGATCCGATGAGCACCACGGGGACGACAGGGCGTACCCGATCCTCGCCGGAGGTCGCGCGGGACTCTCGCAGCGATTCCGCGGAGCTGCCCGAGCCCGCCCGCGTGCCCCCCCCACCTCGCCCCGCCTTGCAGTCCTGGAATGACGCGACAACGGGGCAGGTGGGACGTATCAGTGACATGACCGGCCGCTTCGACGGCCGGATGGTGCGGGATTCTCTGGCCAATGCCGGGCCGGAAACCCTGGCTCCTCGCGACCCGGAGGGTGGTGAGGCCTTCGAGGAGTTGGTCCAGGGGGTCTTGGATGGGATGAGCTCGAACCGTCCCACCGGTCCCCCCTATGGCTCCGAACCACAGGACATCGATCGGGCCCTGGACGAACAGCTGCAGCGGTTGGTGCATAATGGTCGGCTTCCGGCCGGCATCCAGCAGGATCGTCTGCGTGCTTACGCCCGGAGCGAGCTATTGGAGTACGGTCCTCTGGGGCGGCTGTTGGAGGATGATTCGGTTCTGGAAATCGTCGTGGCTCGCCACGACACCGTGATGGCTCGACGGAGTGGTTCCCTCGATGCCACGGGATTGCGCTTTGCATCCGATGTGTCCCTGCGACGCATCATCGCGCGGTTGGCGGGCATCGACGACCGGGTCCATCTGGGACCGGAGGGGACCTTGGCCCGTCGTCTCTCGGACGGTACCATCCTTTGGGCTCTGCTTCCTCCCGTCGGGACGGCGTCGGCGGTGCTGGTCCTGCGTCGCCGCCGGGCGGTTGCCATCTCGCTGCAGGCTCTGGCGCGGGGCGGCGTCGTCTCCCGCCCCATGGCGGCTTTCTTGCAGCAGGCAGTGGCCGCGCGGCTGCGCCTATTGGTGGCGGGAGGCCGCGACGCGGACGTGGCGTCGGTGACCGGCGCCCTCTGTGGCGCCGTGACCGAGGGACCGTTACTGCTGATCGAGGGTCAAGACGAGGTGGGGTCAGCCAGCGCTGTGGTTCCGGTGATCCCTTGGACTTGGCTGGGGGTGTCCGACGCAGCCGCGCTCGTCCGTTCGGCGAGTTGGATTGGAGCCCCCTGTGTGGCGGTCTCCTTGGAGTCCCCGGAGACGACCTCTCCGGTCATCGAGATCCTCGGAGCCTCGGGGCAAGGACTGATCGCGGCGACCGAAGCACGGACCATCGAGATGGCGCTCACGCGCCTGGCGCTCGACGCCATGATGAACCGAGCTGGTTTGAGCATGGAAGCAGCGCGACGACGGGTGGCTGCATCGTTCGATCTGGTCCTGGAGGTCGTGCGATGTCGAGATGGTCGTCAGCGCGTCATGCGCATCGGGGAGTTCGGAAGCGTCAGCGCGGACGAGATCGGTATCGACGATATCTTCACGTTCAATCTGGCAGCCGGTTCCCCCTCCGACCCGGTGGAGGGGACATTTCGGGTCTCGGGCACGACCCCGCGGGTGGTGGCAGAGCTCTCCTCCCGGGGTGGCAGCTTCGACTCCACCCTCTTTTCAGCAACCCCGTCCCATTAGGGTCTTGTGCCGGATTGCGGCGGTTCGCCCGGCAATGTCGTGGCGGTTCAATCCGAGTCGGGGCCGCCGCGGTGGCGTTGCGCCAACTTGCGTCCCATGCGACGTCGCTGCAATGCACCCACCCGATCGATCATCAGAACACCCTTGAGATGGTCGAACTCGTGTTGAATCGCGACGGCCAAGAGGCCATCCGCCTGTACCTCGAAGGGCTGCCCATCGAGCCCCAGCGCTCTGACGCGGACCCGTTCCGCGCGGCGGATGTCTTCGGACACTCCTGGGAAGGAGAGGCAGCCCTCTGACCAAGTCTGTGTTCCGTCGGTCTCCAGGATCTCGGGATTGATATAGGTCCTCAGCTGGCTGGGTTCATCTTCCGAGGCGGTATCGATGACGAAGAGTTGCAGCGAAACCCCGACCTGGGGTGCCGCCAGACCAACACCTGGGGCGTGGTACATCGTTTCCGCCATATCCTCGGCCAGACGACGGATCTCGTCGTCGACACGCTCCACGGGGCGCGCCACTTCCCGCAGTCGCGGGTTGGGGTATTCGAGAATCGGTAAGAGCGCCATGATCGGCTGCAACCTAACACCCGGATCGAGCAACGGCAATCCGTGCCAGCTGCAGGAATTAGCTTGCGGGGCTGGTTCGCATCATGCGGCGCGGGTACCAAAGGGGGCCCGATACATAGGCGTCGGCCCCACACAGCTCCCACCGGGGATTCTCGATGCGAGGTGCATCGGAGGGATTCTCGGGCCCCGCCCAATCGACGGCCCCAGGCCGGCCTCGCGGACCTAACAGGACGGGAGCCACGAAAACGTGCAATTCGTCCACCAGTTCGGCTGCCAATAGACTCCCCGCCAACTCTGCCCCACCCTCGCACAGCACGCTGACCACCTCGCGAGCTGCCAGCTCCTCGAGGGCGATTCGCATGTCGCAGCGGCCTTCGGCTGTGCCCGGCACACGGATCAGACTCACCCCAGCGGCTTCTAACGCATCCCCCGCCACTCGAGATGCGTCGAGCGTGGTGATGATGCAGGTGGGCGTTTCGGCGGCGGTCTCGACCAGATGACTGCCGATCGGAATGCGAAGCTTGCTGTCGATTACGATTCGAATGGGATTGCGTCCCGCGACTTCGCGGACCGTGAGTCGGGGGTCATCGGTGCTGACCGTGTTGATCCCCACCATGACCGCGTCATGATGGGAGCGAAGCTCATGGACCCGGGCGCGGGACTCCGGGCAGGTGACCCATTTCGAAGCTCCGCTGCGCGTGGCGATGCGGCCATCCAGGGAGACGGCCAGCTTCAACGACAGGTAGCTAGAACCGGCGGTCACGTAGCGAACCCAGGGGCGAATCAGGGCCTCTGCCTCCTGGTCCAGCACTCCCAGCGTGACCTCGACGCCGGCCTGTTGCAGACGCTCGATTCCACCGCCAACAACGGCTGGGTTGGGATCTCGGCAACCCACCACCACGCGAGAAATGCCAGCAGCGATGATGGCCTCCCCACAGGGGGGAGTCCTGCCCTCGTGATTGCAGGGCTCCAGGGTCACGTACAGAACACCACCCTTCGCACGATCGCCCGCCGCGCGGAGCGCCACGACCTCAGCGTGATCGAGACCGGCTGCCTCGTGGAATCCCTCCGCCACAATCTCTGAACCGTTGGCCACCACGCAGCCGACGTGCGGATTGGGCGACGGATCTCCCGAGCGACCCAGCTCGATCGCGCGGCGCATCATCTGTATGTCGAAATCGGACATGGTGCTACTCAGGGCCTTTGGACCGGACCAGCTGACTCAGCTCCAGCATGAACTCGTCGATATCCCGGAAGGACCGGTAGACGCTGGCGAATCTAACATAGGCTACGCCGTCCAGGCCCCGCAGGCATTCCATGACCCGCTCCCCCAGGGTGAGGCTCTGAACCTCCTTGTCGCCCGATTCGGCCAGCTCCCTCTCCAGGGCAGCCGCGGTCTCCTCCAACTTTTCCATGGAGATTGGACGCTTGTTGCAGGCGACCTGCATGCTGCGCAAGAGCTTCTGCCGGTCGAAGGGTTCCCGCCGGCCGTTCTTCTTGACCACTGCCGGCAGCGTGTGCTCGACCCGCTCGTAGGTGGTGAAACGCCGACGACATTGATCGCAAGCCCGCCTGCGCCATGTCACCGTTCCTCCTGCCACCAGGCGAGAGTCGACGACACGGCTCTCAGGTTGCCGACAATAGGGACACTCCATGGGCTCCTACCGGTCACCCCACGGGACCAGCCGACGGGACATGGCACTGATGGGTGACGCGCCGAGCCTACCCGTTGAAGGCGGAAAGCACCAGTGACGCGTTGGTTCCCCCGAATCCGAAGGAGTTCGACAGAGTGTGGCGGACCTTCCGCTGGCGAGCCTGGTGCGGAACGCAGTCGAGCAGGACCTCCGGATCTTGGTCATCGAGATTGATGGTAGGAGGAACCACCCCGGTCCTGAGGACCTGGATGCAAGCTGCAGCCTCGACGGCCCCGGCTGCTCCCAACAAATGACCCATCATCGATTTGGTTGAGCTCACCCAGAGTCGATGGTCAGTGGCGTGGGAACCGAAGATCCTGACGACCGCCTTGGCCTCCTCCAGGTCTCCCGTGGGGGTGGAGGTGCCGTGAGCATTCACATAGTCGATCTGTTCCGGATTCAGGTGGGCGTCGGAGAGGGCCAGCTCCATGGCACGACACGCTCCCGCCCCATCCGGGGCAGGCTTGGTGATGTGGTGGGCGTCGCTGGTGGCCCCGTAGCCGGTCACCTCGGCCAGGATATTGGCGCCGCGCGCGCGAGCGTGGCTCAGTGACTCCAGCACCAGCGTTGCGGCCCCTTCGCCACAAACGAAACCATCACGGCCCCTGTCCCACGGGCGGCTGGCCTTCTGGGGTTCGGCATTGCGACGGCTCAGGGCGAACATCGCCGAGAAACCCGCGATGGCCACCCGGGTGATGGTGGCCTCGGCCCCGCCAGCGATCATGACCGGTGTCCGCCCGTGTTGGATCCAACGGCACGCCTCGCCGATCGAATGCGCGCTGGAGGCGCAGGCACTGGTATGACAGAAACTGGGACCCTGGAGTCCCAGTCGAATAGAAACCTGCCCGGCGGCCATGTTGGCGATGAGGGAAGGAATGAAATAGGGACTGACCCGCTTGGGCCCCTTCTCGTGAAGGGTGATGGCGCACTCTTCCAGGTTCTCCAGCCCGCCCAGGCCAACACCGATCATCACTCCAGCGCTGCGACGCAACTCATCGGTCCATTGGATGCCAGAATCCTCCACCGCCATGAGCGTGGCGGCGATGGAGAAGGGGATGAAGCGCGCCACCTCCTTGAGCTTCTTCTTTTCCATGAACCGGGTCGGCTCGAAGTCCTTGACTTCGGCCGCAATCCGGGTGGCGTAATCGTCCGTCACCGCAAAAAGCGTGATCGGACCCACGCCACACTGACCCTGAGTCATGGCAGTCCAGGTTGGTTCGGTCCCGACCCCCAGCGGAGTCACCTGACCGATGCCCGTGACGACGACGCGCTCCATGTTCGATCTCACACCTCAGCCAATGCAGCGTCAACCACCGGAGTGCTTTTGGATGTAATCCACTGCATCTTGTACGGTCTTGATCTTCTCGGTGTCCTCGTCCGGGATGTCGAGTTCGAAGGCCTCCTCAAACGCCAACACCAACTCGACGAGTCCGAGGGAGTCAGCGCCGAGGTCATCGATGAACGAAGACTCCGGCTTGATGTCACCCTCGTCCACATCAAGCTGCTCCTTGATGATTCGCTTGACTTCGGCTTCGATATTGCGCCCTTCCGCCATGTTGCCTCCAGGGGAGCCGCTTAGGGCTGGGCCCCGTGTTGGTGCCTTCGTTGGGAAGGCAGTGACTGGTTCTCTGAAAGATTGGATTCTGCGCCCGGCTTCGGTCCCCGAATCCCGGTCTTGTGGTCTTGATGGATTGACCCGGTTGAACTGCCGAACGAATCGAATGGGGCCTCGGGGATGGCCCCGGATCGTCGGGGCCGTACTTAGCACGCTCCGCTTCGAGTCCACCCGGAAATATCGAGTTTCGTCGCGAAGAGGCTGCTACGGGGCCGCGAAAGCAGGTTCGCGGCCCTCGGACGGGCCAGTTAGGCCAGCAACTCGGCCACTTTGGCGATTTGTTCGGGAGAGGAGACGCTGGTAACGGCAATTTGCTTGTCGATCTTCCTCACCAGGCCAGAAAGCACGTTACCGGGCCCCAGCTCCAAGGCCCGATTCACCCCGCTGGCGGAAAGGACGCGGATCGACTCCTCCCAACGCACTGCGCCGTCGACTTGACGCACCAGCAGATCCGCGACGCGGCCGCCGTCGCTGTTGGGTCTGGCCTCGAAGTTGGAAACCACCGGGCAGCTCGGCGCATGCAGGCTCACGTTCGCCAGGGCTTCTTGCACAGCCTTGGCGGCAGGAGCCATCAGACCGCAGTGGAAGGGAGCGCTGACCTTGAGCGGTATCGCCTTGAATCCGCGTTCGGCGGCCAGGCCCCGGGCTCGCTCGACGGCCTTGGAATGGCCGGAGATGACCACCTGGCCGGGGGCGTTGAAGTTGGCAGGAGCGAGCACCTCCGATCCCGCGGCGTCCGCACAGAGATGAACCACCTCCTCCGGTGAGGCGCCCATCACCGCTGCCATCGAACCCTCACCGGCCGGAACCGCCTGCTGCATCGCCTTGCCGCGCAGATGCACGACCCGCACCGCGTCCTCCAAGGATATTGCGCCCAGCGCGGCCAAGGCGCTGTACTCACCGAGGGAATGCCCCGCGGCCAGCGTGGGCTTCGGAAGGTCTGGGACCGCCTCGCGGAGCGCTGCGAGTGCGGCGAGGCTGGTGGTCAGGATTGCGGGTTGGGTGTTGGCAGTCAGACCCAGCTCGGCCTCTGGGCCTTCGAAGCACAGCCGCGACAGGGGCCACTTGAGGCTTGCGTCGGCGCGCTCGTAGATCTCCCGCGCAGCAGGGGATGAATCGAACAGAGCCCGACCCATTCCAACTGCCTGTGCTCCTTGTCCGGGGAACAACCAAGCCCACATCGAGTTTTCTCCCTTTCCCAGAATCACATCCGCGCCAAGGCACTGGCCCAGGAGATCCCGGCGCCCAATGCCGCCATCAGCACCGTGTGGCCCCTCTGAATCCGGCCGTCACGAATGGCTTCATCCAGCGCGATGGGGATGGACGCGCTCGAGGTGTTGCCCCGGTTTTCGATATTGATGACGATGCGTTCGTAGGGGATCCCCAGGCGTGCTGCCACCTGGTTGATGATGCGAAGGTTGGCCTGATGGGGCACGTACCAGTCGATTTGATTCGGCTGCAAACCGGCCAGCTCCATGGCCGATAGCGACGCGCTGGTCAGCTTCTTGACCGCGACCTTGAAGATGTCCTGGCCGTTCATGAACACCTTGTTGCGCTGGTTCTCGATGGCCTCCGCCGTCAGTGGTTCTCGGCTGCCCCCGGCTGGGATGCACAGCGAATCCGTCAGTGTGGAGTCCGTGTAGATGCGGGTGGACAGCAGGACTCCCTGGGATTCGTCCGCGGCGCGGCTCAGCACCACCGCTCCGGCTCCATCGGCGAACAGCACGCAGGTGCCGCGGTCGCGGAAATTCGTGATGGTGGTCAAAGCCTCCACCCCGACGACCAGCACGTGGCGCGCCGCTCCAGTTGCGATGTACTGCTGCGCGACCGAGAGAGCATACAGGAAGCCGGCGCAGGCGGCGGCTAGATCGAAGGAGGGGATATCCTTGCAGCCCAGCTTCTTCTGCAAGAACGCCGCACAGGCGGGGAGGGGGAGATCAGGGGTGATGGTTCCCACCACGATCATGTCCAGCGCGTCGGCCTCCAATCCAGCCGCCAGCAGGGCCCGGCGGGCCGCGTGCAGAGCCATGTCGCTGGAGGCTTCGCCCTCGCTGACGAATCGACGCTCGCGGATCCCCGCCCGCTGGCGAATCCACTCGTCCGACGTTTCGACGATACGAGCCAAATCGTCGTTGGTCACGACGCGCTCTGGCACGTAAGACCCCGTGCCGGCGATGCGGCTCAGGTAACAAGGTCCAGGAGCTATTGACATTACGTCAGATTGCTCTTCCTTCTACTTGCCGGTTGCTGCTGGACGACCCCGGCCCCCTCAGGAGGAGGTCTTCTCGTCATCCGCGGCGGCAGAGGGAAGGACCTGCCGGCCTCGATACTGCCCGCAGGACGGACAGACGCGGTGGGAAATCATGGGTGCCGAGCAATTCGGGCAGGGCACGACGTTGGGTGCGATGACTTTGTCATGGTTGGCACGACGCATGTCACGCTTGCTACTGGTCTGTCGTCGCTTGGGGACTGCCACCGGACCTACTCCTTCATCTTGCTCAACAGGCGGCTCGCGATATCGGCAAGGGGTCGGAGCCGCGGGTCCACGGAATCCGTGGTTCCCGATTCCCCAGACTGGGGGGACGGGGGGATAGCGAGCCTTTCGGTCGCGTGCAAGTCCGATCGAAGGGGCACGGCTGGAAGTTCGAGAAGCAGGAACTGCCGGACGAAGTCGTCCAGAACGACGGTCTCCCCGTCGTACGTGTCTTCAGCCGCTTCATCACTGGAGAGTAGCCTGTCCTTTCGGCCGGACCGTGCTGAACGCCGGGCCGCTACAGCGGTCGATTCCATCCGTAGGCCGGTTCGAGCGGGCTGTTTGCCGGAGCGCCGCTCCCGCCCCGGCGCCTCCACGGACTCCGAACCCGTTGCCGGGCACAGCAGGAGGAACACCTCGGCTGTCAGCTCCAGCTCGACCGGATCCAGCGTCCGAGCGCAGGGCATGACGATGGGCGCCGACGCAGTACCTCGCACCACGACCCTGCTCCCCGATTGGGTGAGTGTGACGGACAGCTCGCCCGCACCGCGCGGTTCTGCCTCAGTCCCGTCAAAAACGGCTTTCAGCCACGGCACGCCGAGCTCACAGCGAAGTTGCCGGGGTCCGCGTTCCAGGTCAGCCACGCTCACGGCGAAGTTGCGCGTATCCACTGCGCAAACCCATAGCGCCAGCTTTGCGGTCCGGCAAACGGACACCCATTTTCGCGAAGTGACGCGGATCGTCCATGCTAGCGTGGGCCTGTATGTGGGCCGAGTGCCGCAGGAACGCGGAACAGCACCCCATCCGTTGGGCCTTGGGCGTCTATGTGCTCGTCACCCTGGCCTATTTCTCCCTCGCCGACCGGGAGCTGCTGTCCGCGCACACGGCGGGCAACCACTACTCCCTTCTGGCGGAGTCCTGGCTGAAGGGACGATTGGATTTGGAGTCCGGACCTCCCGCCTACACCCACAACAACGATTTCGCTCGCCATCAGGGGCGCTGGTACGTGGTCTTTCCCCCGTTTCCCGCGCTGTGTCTCTTACCGGTGGTGGCGTTGGCGGGAGCCGCCGAGCGGGTCGCTGACGGACAGTTCTTCCTGTGGCTAGCTGGGATCGCACCGGCCTCGATGCTGTTGGTACTCCGACGCGCCAGAAAGCTCGGTCTGGTGGAGATCGACGCTCTGACTTCGGTGGGATTGGTGCTCGCGTACGCGTTCGGAACCGTCTATTTCTTCTCGGCTCTGCAGGGCACCGTTTGGTATGCGGCGCACGTGGTGGCTGCGGGTACAACCGCCGGGTTTTTGTACTTCGCGCTGGGGGCTGCTCGTCCGGTGATGGCGGGGAGCCTTTTGGCCCTGGCCGTTGCCACCCGTCCACCCCTGATTTGGGCGGGCCTGTTCTTCTTGTTCGAACTGTGGCGAACGACACGAGGTCCCGCACCAGAGGTGCTTCGACTGAGGGTGGGTCTGCGTCGCGCGCTGTGGTTCCTCTTGCCCGTCGCTTTGGTGGTCGTTGGGCTGGGCTGGCACAATCTGGCTCGTTTTGGCAGCATCACGGAGCCCGGTTACCGCTTCCTTCAGGTGGTCTGGCAGCAGCGGATCGAGACCTGGGGACTGTTTTCCTACCACTACCTGGCGCGCAACCTGGGGGCGCTGCTGACCAGTCTGCCCTATGCTCCACGGGCCGGAGCGACCGTGCCGTTCCAGATCAACGGACATGGGCTTGCGCTGTGGTTTACGACCCCAGTCTACGTCTGGCTGCTCTGGCCGCGTCGCTGCAAAGCCACCTACGCTGCCGTCCTGGTTTCGGCGCTGCTGGTTGCGCTGCCTTCCTGGTTCTATCAGAACACCGGATGGGTTCAGTTCGGACAGCGGTTCTCCAACGATTACAGCCCCTTTCTGTTCCTCGCGCTCGCCATGAGTGGGCTCCGACACAGGCCTTGGTTCTGGGGACTGGTCGTGTGGGCCATCATCGTCAATGGCTTCGGAGCGATCAGCTTCAATCGCCCCGATTGGCGCGCCTACTACTATCTGGAGCCGACCCAGGCGGTCCTGTACCAACCGGATTGAGCCGGAGCTCATGGCCCAGGTCCTGCACCGATTGGATTGGGTCGGTGCCTCAGGGCTTACGAGCCGGGCGTCGCGTCACGAGCACCTTTTTGATCCGAGGTGGGTTCACCGCCCGGTCCCCCCGCACCTCGGAGGCGGCCAGCTTCTCGATGACCGCATCCGGGCTGCATTCCCCGAAGATCGTGTAACTGCCGTCGAGGCGCGTTGCAGATCCGTCCATGATGAAGAACTGCATGCCGTTGGTGTTGCGGCCTCGGTTGGCCATGCACAAAAGGCCACGACGATCGTGGGTGGCTCCCTCCCAGTTCTCGTCGGCAAAGACGTAGCCAGGTTCGCCCTTGCCAGTGCCGGTGGGATCGCCACCCTGGATCATGAACCCCTTGATGATACGGTGGAATACGCCGTCATCGTAGGCCGGACGCTTAACCCACTCTTTGGTCTTCGGATCCAGAAAGGGCCGAAGGCCGCGGGCCAAGCCCACGAAATTGGCGACCGTTATCGGTGCACGGTCGGAATAGAGCCGACAGGTCAGTTGGCCCGCGTCGGTGTGAAGCTCGGCATGGAGCTCTCCTTCACCGACCAGGCCAGCGGTGGCTTCCTCGAGGCCGAACTGGCCCTTTAACGGATCTGCCGGTTTTTGGGGAGGCCGATTAGGCACTGCCTCAGCGGCAACTCCCGACGATGCAGCCTGGGTCCCAACACCCACCGCGGTCGAGGGTGGGAGTGGATCAGCGGGCGGGTCCGGATCTGGCGCGGGGGGGCGCTCGCGACAGCCCGTGCCGGACAGGACAAGGAGACTTCCCAACACAAGGAGTCGACCAGGACGAGAGGATGGGGTGTTCATCGAGACCAGGGGGAGGGGGGAGGTTTAAAGGATCGATTAGGGATGGATGTCAGAGAGGTTGGAGAGACAGTCGCTGCCCGGAAAAGATGCCACGCTCACGGGTGTAACCCGCGTGGACCTCAAGCACGAAACGCGCTGGGCAGGGGATGCTGCGTGGTGAATCGTTCAGGACCGGAACCTGCTCCAGGATCCCAACAATGCGTAGGTCGCGATCGATGAACAGCATGTCGAGCGGGAGGCAGGTGTCGTGCATCCAGAAGGTGCGCACCTGATCGTCATCGAAGGCGAAGAGCATTCCCGCGTCGGAGCCCAGGTCGGTCCGGTACATCAGACCCCTTTGACGGGTCATCGGAGTGGTGGCGACTTCGACGTCAACGGTTGGGGTGTTGGGGGCATCGAGGAAGGCGACACGGGCTCTGGGAAGCGACGGGGCGACGTCCGCCGCCTCCGGGTGCGGGCAGCTCGTTGCTGGAGCCACCACGGGCGGGGAGCGGGTCGACTGAGGCGCCGGACAACCGCCCCGCACCGGCGGTGGCTCCATGAGCCGTTGGGCCTGGGCCGTTGAGCCGGGTCGCGCCGACTCCACTGATTCGAGCCCGAATTCGGGTGGGTTCTCACGCCGTTCGCACGCCGCCCCCAACCCAAAGCCCAGAACGGCAACCAGCAGCCAGCGACGGCACATCGCTTGGCCTCTACCATGTGGAACCCCGGGTGCGCCACGGGCGGGTTTGGGTATCCTTGCCCGTATGCGGACGCCCTGGTTGTCATTGGTCGTCGTGTTGCTTCCCGGGTGCGGGGGCAGCATCGACGATCTCCCGCAGGGCGTGGCCGGGGCCAGCGGTAGCTTGGGCGGATGGGTCGCACTGGGTGGAGCCCCAGCGGCAGGTGGTTCGGTGGGGGGCCAGGCGGGAGCGACGGGTCTGGGGGGTGCGGGTCTGGTTCCCGTTGACGATCCCGGCTGCCCCAATGCGACGGCTCCGACGGTGATTGCCAACTGCGACCCGTTCGCCACCGCCACGGGTTGTCAGACCGGTGATGGCTGCTACCCGGGGGTTGTCTATCCAACCGAGCCCTGCGAGTCCGAGCGTTACCTTTTACTCTGCTCCGGTGAGGGCAGCGGAAACCAATGGGACGACTGCTCCCAGTCCAACGATTGCGTTTCCGGCCACGCCTGTGTCATCACCGGGATCGGAACCCAGTGTCTGGCGCTGTGTCGTCTGGATTCGGCGGATGACTGCCCGGAGGGTCTGCTCTGTGACTCCATAGACTTCCAGGGGATTGGCGCATGCCTCTGAGGCATGTCGCGGCAGGGCTGTGGCTCTGCCTTCTGGGGTCGGCGTGCGGCGCACGGTCGGGCCTATGGGTCGACTCCGAAGAAGAAGGGGCAGGCTGCACGAGCCCCGCTGACTGTGTCGGTGCCGATCCTTGCGTGTCCTGGGCCTGCCGTGATGGCTCGTGCCTGGCTCTTGCCCAGCCTCGTTGCGACGACCAGGATCCGTGTACCAAAGACCAGTGCATCCCCGAGACGGGCAGTTGTCTGTTCACCCCCTTGACCCCCGACGTTGACGGTGATGGCTACCGGGCGCCGCTGCCCGGGACCATGGCCAACGACTCGGATGCCTGTGGCAACGACTGCAACGACGCCGATCCCTTGGCGGGGCCGCAAGGGCCCGAAGTCTGTGATGGCCGTGACAACGACTGCAATGGCGCGATCGACGATGGCATGGTCTACGACGTGGTAGGGGACCCGGTTTGGGTCTCGGAGGGTCTACCCGGGAATACCCACCCCAGTTCCCTGTCCTTCGACGGCCAGCGCTACGCGTTGACGTTCTCCTCTCAAGAGGACCGGTGGCAGCCCTATTTCCAGCTGCTAGCCGCCGACGGCACCATTTCCCCGCGAGTGCCGGTGACCAACCTGGCTACCGACACCTTCGCAGGCCCTCTGGCGTATACCGGTGACTTCCACGGGGTGGCCTGGGAGGATCGCCGCGGCGGCAGCTACGAGATCTATTTCAACCGGCTCGATCGGAATGGCCAGAAGCTCGGCGTCGACCTGGCCCTGACCAACGCGGAAGGGTTCTCGATTCAACCCGAGATCCTCTGGGTCGATGACGGCTTCACCATCGCCTACACTGACGACCTGCACACCGGCGAGTATCAGATATACCTGCAGCGCGTGAGTTCCAACGGCGAGGTTTTGGGGGCGCCACGGTCCGTGACCTCCCCGGCTCTCGATGCCCGACTGCCGCAACTGGTGCGCGGCCCTGAGGGCGTGGTCTTGGCCTTCCTTTCCACCAACAACCACCAGATTGGACTCATGTCGGTGTCGTCCGAGGGGGAGCCGTTGGCCGAGCCGGTTTGGCTACCACCCGAGGACCCAGCCAATCTCTGGGTCACTTACGTCAAGGACCGGTTCGTCGTGACCTGGACCACCATGACCGACACCGTGCTGGGCCCGAGTGTTCGCGGCGCGACCTTCGACCCCAACCTGATTCTGTTGCAGGAGCCACGCGATCTGACCTGGGATGCCTGGGTGGCGCGCACCCAGAGCTCCATTGCCCTGGGGGATCGTTTCTATCTGGTGTGGGCGGACGACGCAGAGGTCCCCGACGCCTATGAGCTTCGCGCGCAGTATTTCACCAACGACCTGGTAGGGCTCGGCGAGCCTCAACGCTTGACGCCCATGCTACACGACAGTCTGTCGCCGCGGATGGCGCTGGGCCAGGGACAGATCGGCGTGGTCTTCGAGCAGAAAGAGTCCCTCCTGTGGAAGACCTATTTCCTGACCGTGGGATGCCGCTACCTCGTCGTGGATTGACGCCGATCGGCGAAGCCACGGCGCCTAGGGTTCCAATAGGCGCATCTGGTGCTGGCGGGGATGGGGCACCAGTCGGATGGGGTAGTCCCCGCTCCAGCAGGCGTGGCAGTACGTGGTCGGCGCGCCCCCCGGGTCCTGACCGGATGCCGCCGCGCCTCGTTCATTGGCCGTGGTCCGAGGATTCGACTGTGCCAGGGCGTCGAGTAACCCCTCCAGAGACAGGTACCGAACGCTGTCGCTGGTGATGTACTGGTTGATTTCGGCAAGGCTGTGGGTCGAAGCGATCAGCTCCCCACGGGTTGGCGTGTCGATACCGTAGTAGCAGGGCCAGCGGCAAGGGGGGCTGGAGATGCGCAGGTGGACCTCGCGAGCCCCCGCGCTGCGGACCATCTTGACGATCTTGCGGCTGGTCGTCCCGCGGACGATGCTGTCGTCGACGATGATGACCCGCTTGCCCTTGAGCACCGAAGCCACCGGGGCCAGCTTCAGCTTGACCCCGAAATGGCGGATGCTCTGTTGCGGCTCGATGAAGGTCCGCCCCACGTAGTGGCTGCGGACCAAGCCGATTTCGAAAGGGATCCCGGACTCGGACGCATAGCCCAAGGTTGCGGGTACGCCGGAATCGGGGACCGGGATCACCAGATCCGCCTCGGCCGGACACTCCCGGGCCAGCTGTCGACCCAAGTGGCGCCGCGCTTGGTATACACTCAACCCGTCGATAACCGAGTCGGGCCGCGCAAAGTACACGTACTCGAAAGCGCAAAGATGCCGGTCCGCACGCTGGAACGGTCGGCTGCTGTGCAGCCCGCGCCGATCGATGACGACCATTTCCCCCGGTTCGACGTCGCGCAGGAACTTGGCCCCAATCAGCTCGAAGCTGCTGGATTCGCTGGCGATCACATGGCAGGGCGACTCACTGGGCAGCACGCCCAGACACAAAGGGCGGATGCCCATCGGGTCACGGACCCCAATCAGGGCCTGACCGGTCAAGCACAATAGCGAGAACGCGCCCTGCACCTGGGTCAGGGCGTCGGCCAATCGATCCTCGATGGCGCGCTGCGTACTGATGGCAACCAGGTGGACGATGACCTCGGTGTCACTGCTGGTTTGGAAGATGCTGCCCCTTTCCTCCAATCGTTCGCGCAGTGCTTCCGCGTTGGTCAGGTTGCCATTGTGGGCGACTGCCAAGGAGCCGCGGGCATAATCGACGGCGATGGGCTGGGCGTTTTTGACCGTCGATGCGCCGGCCGTCGAGTACCGGACGTGACCGATGGCGGCATCGCCTCGGAGTTTCTCCATCGGATCGGAGGGGAAGACGTCGATGACGTGCCCCATCCCACGGTGCAGGTACAGCTGTCCGGCGTCACTGGTGGCGATCCCAGCGCTCTCCTGCCCACGGTGCTGCAGGGCGTGCAAGCCCAGGTAGGTCAGGTTGGCGGCCTCGGGATGACCGTAGATTCCGAACACTCCGCACATGCGAAAGGGTTCCTGTGGCGAACGGCAGTTGGCGCGTATCTTGATGCGTCCGAGTCCTTGAACTCGAGCGGGGCAGAGCATGACCTCGAACCCGCCTGGAGTCTCGCACCAATTGGGGGTCTGGTCCGCTAAGGTCAGCCGGCCCACGTCCTCGGCGGTACCGACTTCGTTTCAGTCATGTTTCGTGAGTCCCGCCGCGACGGACCGTTCCGCCCAGCGTCTGCCGACATCGGGTAAGACGTCGAGGTACCATCAGGGAGAGCACCATGTCACCCTGATCGAAACTGCCCCCCATCCCGATGGGGCCTCAGGGCCACGCCCTCGATGATCGGAGCAGCTCAGGCCATGCGTCGCCCCGGCTGCCCTGGGGGGACGGCAGGCCCGCCGCGCCCCTCGATCATCATCCGCAACTCATCCTGATCGCTGGAGTGTCCCAGGGCCTCCTCCAGCGTGATGAGACGCCGCGAGAACAGTGCGAACAGGCTCTGATTCATGGTCTGCATCCCATGCTTGAGCTGTCCGACCTGCATCTGGGAGTACACCTGGTGTACCTTGTCCTCGCGGATGAGGTTCCGGATGGCAGGGTTGGGCACCAGGACCTCCAGACTCAGCACGCGCCCTGGTGCTCCGGCCCGCGGCAGCAGCAACTGGCTGAGAACGCCCTCTAGCACGAATGACAGCTGGGCTCGCACCTGCGCCTGCTGGTGGGGAGGGAAGACGTCGATGACCCGATTGATGCTCTGCACCGCCGAATTGGTGTGCAGGGTGGCAAAGACCAAATGACCCGTTTCGGCAATGGTCAGCGCGGCCTCGATGGTCTCCAGGTCTCGCATCTCACCCACCAGCACCACATCCGGATCCTGGCGCAGCACGTACTTCAGAGCCAGCTTGAAGGCCATGGTATCCGTGCCCACCTCACGCTGATTGATGATGCAGCGCTTGTGCGGATGCAGATACTCGATGGGGTCCTCGATGGTCATGATGTGCTGGCGAGTCTCGGAGTTGATCTTGTCGATGATGGACGCCAAGGTCGTGCTCTTGCCGGATCCGGTGGGCCCCGTCACCAAGACCAAACCACGGGGTCGCGACGCCAGCTCGGCGACCACCGGGGGAAGCCCCAGCTCGTCGAAGGACAGGATCTTGAAGGGAATGGTGCGGAAAGCACCCGACACCGCGCCGCGCTGCAAGAAGATGTTGGCGCGGAAGCGGGAGAGATTCTTGACACCGAAGGACAGATCGAGCTCCTTGTTCTTCTCGAACTGGATCTTCTGCTCCTCGGTCAAGATCGAATAGCAGAGCTGTTTGGTTTCCACGGCACCCAGGGCGGGAAGCTTCAGTGGAACGATCTCCCCATCGATGCGCAGCAAGGGCGGAGACCCAGTGGTGATGTGCATGTCACTGGCGCCCTTGTCGATCATGGCGCGCAGCAACTGGTGCAGATTGACCTTGAGTCCCTCGGGTGATGCCTGGGTCATGATCCTTCCCTCTTCCCGTCGATTCAGTCGGCCATGGTTACCCGAAGGACTTCCTCTGGCGTCGTGACACCTTCGATGACCTTCTTGATGCCACTCATCCTCAAGGTGCACATACCTCCACGAATCGCGGCTGCCTTCAGTTCCGCGCCCGAAGCGCCGCCCAGGACCATCTCCTTGAGCTCGTCAGTGAACCGCATCACCTCGTACAACGCGATGCGGCCACGGTAGCCGGTGTTGTTGCAGTTCGGGCATCCGGCTCCCTTGTAGATCTGCGCCGAGGCCGCCTGCTCTGGGGAGAGGCCCATGTCGCGCAGCGCATCCTGCTCGAACGGCACGGTTCGCTTGCATTCCGGACAGATGCGACGCGCCAAGCGCTGAGCCAGCACCAGGTTGACGCTGGCCGTGATGAGAAACGGCTCGACACCCATGTTGAGCATTCGGGAGATGGTGGCAGGGGCGTCGTTGGTGTGCAGCGTGGATAGCACCAAGTGACCGGTCAAGGCAGCCTTGACCGCGATCTCCGCGGTCTCGAAATCCCGGATCTCCCCCACCATGATGATGTCCGGGTCCTGGCGCAGAAAGGACCGAAGGGCCATGGCGAAGTTCAACCCAATCTCGTCGTGCATCTGAACCTGGTTGATGCCGGGCAGGTTGTACTCCACCGGATCTTCCGCGGTGCTGATGTTGACCTCCGGTTGATTGAGATCGCTCAGCGCCGAGTACAGGGTGGTCGTCTTGCCCGACCCAGTCGGGCCGGTTACCAGGACCATGCCCCAGGGTTGATTGATGGCCCACTGGAAGTCGGTCAAGGGGGCGGGGTCGAACCCGAGTTTGGTCATGTCGAGCTGCAGGTTGCCCTTGTCGAGCAGTCGCAACACGACCTTCTCGCCCCACATGGTTGGCAGGATGGAAACGCGGAAGTCCATCTCCCGCCCCCGTCCCAACTTGAGCTTGATGCGACCATCCTGGGGGAGCCGACGCTCCGCAATGTCGAGCTGACTCATGATCTTCAGACGGCTGACCAGGGCATTCTTCAGCTTGACGGGTGGTGTCATCTCCTCGTGCAACACGCCGTCGACCCGGTATCGGACTCGAACCTTCCGCTCGTAGGGTTCGACGTGGATGTCACTGGCGCCCTTGCGAATCGCGTTCAAGAGTAGGACGTTGACCAGCCGAACCACCGGTGCGTCGGCGCTGGCACGCTCCAGCTCCAGCGCGTTGATCTCCTCGGCGTCAGCCTTGAAATCGATGTCCTGGTCACCAATGTTGAACTCCGCCATCACCTCGTCGTAGGAGGGGCCGGAGTTGCTGTAATAGCGCTCCACCGCGTGCTGGATGGAGGTCTCGCTGGCCACCACGGGCTCCACGTTGTAGCCAGTCAAGAACTTGATGTCGTCAATGGCATGCAGATTGGTGGGATCCGCCATCGCCACGATCAGCGAGGAACCGGATCGCGAAACCGGCAGGATCTTGTGCTTCTCGCAGACATCGTGGCTCACCAGGCGGATCACCTCGGTGTCAATCTCGTACTCGTCCAGATCGATGGCGGGCAGACGGTACTGCGTGCTCAAGAAGCTGGTGATGTCATCGTCGGAGATGTAGCCAAGCTTGGCCAGGGTGGAACCCAGGTTCTGTCCGGAGCGTTTCTGCTCCTCCTGGGCCTGGCGAAGCTGTTGCAGACTGATCAGTTTTTCTCGGACGAGCAGCTCACCCAGACGATTCGAGCCCGACATTGGTTCACCTTGACAGGCCGGCGAGGGTCCAAACCACGCCGAGCCTGGCGCTCACGATATTACGGATCGGCAGCTCCTGGTAGAAAGGGAGCTCCACGGTCGGGATTTCGGACCGTCCACCGGCCGAGCTTGGGGAGCCACCGACCCGGGATCCGGTCCGCGGCAGTGCCGGATTCGCCCCAGTCATGTCGGTTGAACCAGGGGCCATTTGACCCATCCGTCACGCGTCGTTGGGCCCCCAATGCGTGGTTCTTCCCAGGTCGTGGCAGGTGCGAGCCGTCCACACACGTTGGGATGGTGGTGTCTCGGCGGTCATGGACCGCCTTTGGGCGAGCGAGCGACGACCTCGCCCAGGGGAGTCGGAGCATCAGCGCCCGAGCCGCGGCCAGCTCGGTGACAGGGCCCGTTCGGCGCGCCATCGGAGCTCTCGATCCGTGAGCTTGATCGCCAGCGTGTAGCCGAGGACCGCCAGACACAGCCCGGCTACCACGTCGACGAGCCAATGCCAGCGCAGGAACATGGTGGCAACGATGATGTTGGCGGCGAAGACAGCCACGATCCAAAAGGAATAGCGAAAGGGGAAGCTTTTTCGGTAACGAAAGGAGAACAGCGTGATGAAGGTGGGGGCCGCCGTGTGAAGCGACGGGAAGATGTCCTTCTGCGCTCCTCCCGAGGCGACCGTGGCCATCACGGTGTCCAGCCACAGGCCGGGTGGGTAGCGGGAGGGTAGCTGTTCGGCAATGGCCCGAACTGGTCCGAAACCAGGGACCAGTGTGTACAGGATGTGTCCCACGCAAAAAAGAATCAGCATCCCCAGTGCGAACTCCCCCAACAGTCTGTTGCGCCGTGAAAACAGCAGGATGGGAATGCTGTGCAGGGCCAGGATCAAGAAATAGCAAAAGTAGAAGAAGGCGAACCACTCGCTCGTGAAGCCATTGATGGTGCGATCCAACAGGATCGACGCCTCGAACCCGAACCATCGTCGATCGAAGGCAAACAGCTGTTGGTCGAGCGAGCCGGAGTTCACCAGGGGCAGAAAGGCGGCGAAGAAGAAGTAGCTAGTCTGAACCGTACCCTGGATCGCCACCCGATAGGTCAGGGGCCAGAAGACCCCCGCGGAGCATCGTCGAGATCGAACCCAAGCAACCGCCAACAGGAAGAAGGCCAGAAGGGCTCCCATTCGCCAGGCGCAGCCGGCGAAACCCGGGTCCCCGGTGTTCAGCCACGTGGCCACGTTGAGCCAGACCAGATAGAACAGCACCAGCCAGTCGTGGACCGCCCAATTCGCCCAGAACCCACCGCCGTGAGCCGCATTGAGCATCGACGGCTGGCTCGTCGAGTCGGATCGGTTCAAGGCTTTTTCCGACTCTCCGTGGTCGAGATCGACTGCTCGATCGCCTCGGTCTCCACGGTGAGCCCATCGGCGGACCCATTGGCATCCAGCGCCTCGGCGACGCGAAAGCGTGTGGCCTGGGGCGAGGAGTACACGAGGTCCCCGTCGTCCGTCACTCGCGACACGATCCGATCCTGTACCGAGAGCCGAGCCAGGGCCTCATCGGTCTGTTGTGGGGTGAAGCCCGAACGGCGCGCGAGTTCCGAGGCCGACAACTCGTCGGATGCCGCTTCCAACAGAGCGACCAGACCCTGCCCCCGCGCATCCTTCAAGGCGACATCGCGACGTTGGTCAGCGGCCTTGGCCGCCGTTCGTGCCAACAGGCCCGCCAACACAGGAGAAGCCGCCAAGACCAGGTCGAGGATGACCCAACCGGCGGAAGGGCGAACCCAGGCGAGCACGGCCAACGTGGATAGAAGAGTGAATAGGCCCACGCCCAGCGAGCCCAGCGCAGCCCATCCGAGCAGGGCGGCGTTCCGATGGGCTGTTCCGGCGGTCGCCAGGGCCGTGACCATCGCTGCGCTGGGGCCAGGGCCCAAAACCGGGGGAAGACGTGGCTTGCCGCAAACGGCACAGACCAGGCCCAGCTTGTTGTGCGGTGAGGTTGCGGTGACGGCCCCGCAGTGCGGGCAACGATTCTGGTCGCCGTGGACCGCCCCGCATCGGGTGCAAGTCAAACCATCGGGCGGAAGCTCGGTGCGACAGACGCGGCAACTTCGCCCGGGGCCAGGCTCAAAGGGCAAACCGTTGTGCTCCACCATAGCTTGGCTCAACTATCGCGGCGGCCCGAGGATTGTAAAGAGCCCCGCCAGCATGCGATAGGTCAGTCCCCACACCAAATGGGGTCCCACCTGCCACGCCGGCAGCCGCCTCGGTCCCGAGGGCAGCTCGACGGGAATGGCTGCAGCGGCCCGGCCATCGTACATCGGGCCGAGGGGAGCCCAGAGCGCTTCGACAACCTCGGGGTTGGGCGCCAGGGCGGGAACCTCCCCCAAGGCGAAGACGAACGGGGATATCACCAGATCTAGCGCCTTTCCCCGGGCCGTGGCTGACAGGTCGTCCAGCGCCCCGAGGAACTCGCCGGTCTTGTCGAGGCTCAGTCCCACCTCCTCCCTGGTCTCTCGGATGGCCGCGGCGAGGTCGCTGGCGTCACTCGGTTCGCGCCTTCCCCCCGGAAGGGCCATGTGGCCGGACCAGGGATCCAGAGGGTGTTCGGCTCGCCGGATCAGCAGAACCAAGGTGTCATCTTCTGCCGGCAGCAGCACCACCGCCACCGCGGCTCGCTCGCCGGCCTCACGGTGCTGCGCGGGATGGGACCCGAGGGTACGCCGGAGATCCTCGAGCTGCCAGCGGTCGGCCACGGTCCGCAGCATAGCCCATCGACAGAAGGGCAGGGGTCGGCTCCTGAGCGTGGCCGGGCGGGGAATGGTTCCTGTGGCGGCTCCCGGGTCGATTCTGCTAGTCTCCGCGCCCCATGAACATCTGCTCCCCCCGTTGGTTCGCGCTGGGGATGGGTGCGTTGCTCGGGTTGGTCGCATCCTCCGCCCAGGCCTTCCCCGGGTTCTTCGTTGGCAAGAACGCCACCCCCCGCGTCTCCCATGCCACCTTCGTCGTAGTGATGAACCGCGGAGAACAGAGCGCCGTCTCGGTCATGCCGGACTACGACGGCCCCTACGAGCCATTCGCCATCGTGCTGGCCGTCCCGGGTGACGTGACCCTGGACCGCATCTCGACCCTGCGTCGCGAGTACGTGGATCGCGTGGATCAGATCTCTGCCCCCCGATTCCACGAGTTCTGGGAGATGGATCCCTGCGAGCCCGGCAAGGTGCTTCAGGAGTGGGAGCGGGATCTGCGCGTGACCGGTGAAGACAACTTCCTGGGCTCCGGAGCGGATATTGGGCCCACCCGCCGGGTTCCCAAGGAACTCCTGCTCAACATGAAGGTCGAGGAAAAAGCCGGGGAATACACCTTCAGCGTTCCCGCCGAGGAGCAGACCTTCATTGACTACACCAAGAGTCGAGGGTGGGTGCTCACCCCCAAGATGGAACAGGCCATTACCCGTTATGAAGGGACCGGCGTGCGTTTCGTCCTGGGTGAGATCGACCACAACCGGCTGGAGCTGATCGGCGGCGAGCGGTCCCAGCTATCCCCGATCCGGTTCTGGACCGACCACCGATACACCAAGATCCCCGTCCGCCTGGGGCGCATGGCGGCCAAGGGTGCCCAGGAGCTGTTCGTCCTGGTCCTGGACGCCGAGAAGCGCTTCACGACGACCAACTACCCGGTTGCCTACCCGCCGACCAACATCGAGGTCGAGTACATCGCCAAGGAGCCAACCGGGGAATTTTACGTCAAAGAGCGCATGGGTGAGCTCTTCGGGGCGCTGCATGATCGGTGGCTGGCCAAGCATCCTACCACCTTCTGGCTGGAATATGCGTGGAGCGCGGATGGCTGCGGCCAGCCCTGTCCCAATGACCCACTGCTGATCAACGAGATCCTGACGCTGGGCGGAGAGATCTTCGAGCGGGGCGTGCCCGAAGAGGAGCGGAACCCCAAGCCGCCCAAGATGACGGATGACGAAAAGAGGCAGATGCAGATCGAGCTGGAAGGCCATCCGCCTCAGGAACGCCCCAAGTACAAGAAGATGATGGAGGAGGATCGCAAGGAGCTCTATCGTCGCCGCGGCGTTCTGGACCGGCAGCACTACGTACTGACCCGTCTGCACCATCGCTACGAGGATGCGGGGATCCCGCACGACGTCGAGATCGGCCCCACCGACCAGGGCCTGGTGGGTGGCATCGAGCTTCCCAAGGGGAAGACCGGGGATCTGCCGATGGATGTCAAGGAGGCGAAGGAGACCCGCATGCAGACGCGCTTCGTCAACTTCCATCCCTGGAAGGGCATGCAGTCTTGCGAGAATCCCGAGCGGTGGCGTTGGGGCAAGCCGCCGCGCAGCTATCGGGGTTTGCGCAAGATCTGGGTGGTGGAGGACATCGTGCGCAAGAGCCGAACCCAGATCACGCCGGAGCGGGTCGTCCGGGATCGGATCGACTCACTGGGCTTGACTGGCGAGCCGCCGAAGCCCGTCGTCGACGCTGGGGTGGGCGATACCGCTGCCCAGAAGGGCCGGGGTTGTGGTTGTCGCGTCGAGGCGTCCACGGACTCCGGTCTCGGGACACTGCTGCTGACGTTCATCGCAGGCTGGGCGGCTTCGATCCGGCGCAGGCGTCGAGCTTAGGCTGCTGCGCGCGGCTCGAGGAACGGTTGTCGGTTCAGCCGTCTGCCCTCGGGAGTTCCTCCCGGGCCTTTGGAAATGGGCGAGGAATACCTCCCGCGCCAGCTGTTTGGCGGTCTTGTGCCACACCGGGCCATTCTCCAACAGCACCGTGACAACGAGTTCCGGGCGGTGGCTGGGTGCAAAACCGACGAACCAGCTGGTCGTTCCTTGACCAGAGCCCAAGGTTCCGGTCTTGGCGGCAATGCGGACGCCCGGCAACACCGCCTGTCCGCTGGGATCGTGGAAGGCGGAAGCGGCGGTTCCTCGCCGCACGGTGACCTCCATCATGCGGCGAAGCTCATGAGCAGCCCCAGCGGTCAGTACTCGGACCGACGGGCGCGGTTCGTCGTCACCGCGGGTCGGCTCGGCGAGCAGATGCAGCTGTCCGGCGCGGCCGCCCTGGGCCACGACAAGGCCCAGATAGGCGGCACCAGCCGGCGACAGCGTGGAGCCCACAAAACCGGTGGCGCTGCGCGCCAATCCCAGGGCATCCCCACGAATATCCACCCGTCCCATCATGACCGGCAGCTCGAACGGCAACGGCTCGTTGAATCCGAAACGTTGCGCATAGCTAGTCAGATCGTCGGGTCTTAGGTAGCGATGTGCCAACTGGGCAAAGACTGCATTGCGACTGAAGCCCAGCGCCTCGCCGAAGGGAGAGCACGAGGCGAGACCGACCCGCGGAGCGAGCAGGTGCTCGGTTTCGATGCGGTGTTCCCCACCCTGGGTGCACACCCTCCGCTCCCGGGAGATCTTGGCCTTATCAAGCAGGGCAGCTGCCGTCACCAACTTGAACAGACTGGCACTGGGGAGCTGCCGGCCCAAAAGGAGGCTGTCTTCGCGAGACTTCGGCCGCGGCCACTCTGCCCAGACCAGTACGGCACCGGTTCGGGCTTCGACCACCACGATCGACCCGGCCTGGGGACGTGCCGCCGCCAGCCAGCCCAAGGCTGCCTGCTGCAGACCGACGTCAAGCGAGGTGCGGTGCCAACCACCGTCGAGATCCGCTATCTCGATCCCCTGGGCAGTCGACCGAAGCCGCGAGCCGTCCAGAGCTGCCGAG
>CAZYKT010000006.1:0-165049 GCA_964648165.1 uncultured Polyangiaceae bacterium
ACCTCGCTGAACCGGCAGATAATGGTCGCCTGGCCGAGTCGGGTTGCTGGTTAAAGGAGCAAATCCATTGGGCTGTGCGGCGCAATCACGGAAAGGCGCGCTCATCGCGTAGCCCCCAGGCCAGCGCCTGGAGCGTCCGGTCCACCGCCGCCGTGTGGCGCGGACTCCTGAGCGCAACTCCTGACTAACAGGCGAAAGCCTGAGGAGCGCAGGGGTGAGGCCGGTGCTTGTGGCGGGGGAGCGGGCCGACCCGGGGGAGCCCCCCGAGGGGCGTTGTCAGTGAACGATGGTATCATCCCGATGAATGGTCGACGAACCCTTGGGTACTTGCCCGGTGCGTCGGACTGCACCCCTATGGCACCTCGTCTGCAATCAGGTTCACCCGTGGGAAAGAAACGACACAAGCTCTCTGTTTTGACACCACCCGTCGACACCGAAAACGCCTCGTCCGCGATTTCGACGCCGACGGAGCGCGCGAATGGCCGCAATATGGGCTCCAGATTCGGGGTCTGGATCGTTGGGGGATCTCTGTTGGTCTGTGCCTGCGGCAACGATGGTTCCGAACCTGACCAGGAAGCATCTGCAGGCAACAGTGGGGTGGTGCAGGGTGGTTCCGGAGCGGCGATGGACCCCCAAGGAGGCTCGGCAAATCTGGGCGGAATGAGATCCTCAGGGGGCAACCCGACCGCTGGAGGCGCCAGCGGAGGCCTCCCGAGCCAAGAGGGAGGCGCGAGTCTCACCGGTGGTTCGCCAAGTGGTGGCGGTTCCCCGGGTGCGGGCGGCTCCATGGCTGCGGGTGGCTCCTCGGGTGGAGTTCCCGCTTCGGGAGGGAGTCCGGCTTCGGGCGGCGCGGGCGGAGAGGTCTCGGGCGGTGTGGGAGGTACCCATTTCGGCGGAGACTCCACCGGCGGCACACCGGCGACGGGCGGGGCCGACACAGGGGGTGGGGCCGACACAGGGGGTGGGGCCGACACAGGGGGTGGGGCCGACACAGGGGGTGGGGCCGACACAGCGGGCGCTGCCGGATCGACCGGTGGTGACACGTCTGCCGGAGGCAACGGCTCTACGCCGTCGGATTGGCCTGTCGTCAATGCCGTGCAATGGGCAGACACCGAAGGCAATCCCATCCAGGCGCATGGCGGTGGGGTGCTGAAGGTCGGTCAGGACTACTACTGGTTCGGCGAGAATCGCAATCCTGACAGCACTTTCTACGCTGTGTCCGCGTATCGCTCCCAGGATCTCCGGCGTTGGGAGCATGTCCACGACGTGCTCACGATGGACTCCGCCTCGGAGCTGAACCGGGCCAACGTGGAGCGACCCAAGGTCATCTACAATGCTTCTACGGGGAAGTACGTCATGTGGATGCACTGGGAGAACGGCTCGGACTACGGTGAGGCAAGGGCCGCCGTGGCCAGCTCGGACAGCGTCGACGGTGACTACGAGTATCATGGCAGTTTTCGCCCACTCCAGGACACTGGAGTGACCGACCATGGAAAGCCGGGGTACATGTCGCGGGACTGCACGCTCTTCGTGGATGACGACGGCAAGGGCTACTTCGTGTCCGCCTCCAACGAGAACGCCGACCTGCATGTGTACTTGCTAACGGATGACTACCTGTCGATCGAACGCCGGGAAGCGTTGCTGTTCCAGGGATCTTCCCGGGAGGCACCTGCACTGTTCAAACGTGAAGGCACCTACTTCTTGATAACGTCAGGGGCGACGGGATGGGGCCCCAACCAAGCCAGATATGCCACCAGCTCGTCGATTTCGAGTGGCTGGAGCAATCTGCAGAACTTGGCCGACGGAAACACCTACTACTCGCAGTCCACCTACGTCCAGCCGATCGAGGATCCAGCGAACCCTGCGGGCACCAGCTACCTGTACATGGGGGACCGTTGGGCTGGTGCCTGGGGTGGTCCCGTGAACGACTCCACCTACGTCTGGCTGCCGCTTTCCTTCCCATCCGCCACTTCCATGAGCCTCGATTGGTCGAGCTCTCTGAACATCGACGTCTCGGCCGGTACCTTGGTTGGCTCGGTCAACCCCTTGGTCTTCGTCAACAAGAAGAGCGGTCTGACCCTATCGGTTCAGGGTGACCCCAACACGGACGGTGCCAGCGTCGTTCAGGCGGAAGCGAGTGGAGCGGCGAGCCAATCCTGGCGCTTGGACTACGATGGCTCCGGATACTTCCAGCTGACCAACGAGTCCGGCGGAGGAAGGGTGCTGGACGTCCCCGACGAATCCACGACGGCGGGAGTCACCCTGACCTTGTGGTCAGAAACCGGGGGCGACAACCAGGCCTGGCGCGTCCTCGGCGCGGAGCCAGGAAGCTACCGAATTCGGAACAAGAACAGTGGCCTTTTCGTGGGTGTCGCGGACGGTTCCACCGCTCCCGATGCGGCCGTCCAGCAGCAGACCGAATCAGACGACGAGTCTCAGCTCTGGCAAATCACGGTGGCCGAGTAGGTGACCGTCGGTATTTGCGCAGCTCCGAACCGCCTCCACACAGGTCAGCGTCCGTAGCCTGCTTCGACGATATTGGCCTGGATGGCCTCGTCAACCTCGTCGGATGGGACGCCGGTCGTCATGCACCCTTCGAAGAAGGTGCCCTCACCGGTGTGACTGTTGTCGCCACCGGTACCGAGAATGATGGCGCCTTCCTTCAGCATGGGACTGTAGCCGGCCGGGCGTGGTCCGTCGTACTTGGTGGCAAGCAGACCAGTTTGTGCGTCACCTCCCTTGAGCACGAAACGGTCCCCCGATGGCCCCTTGAGCATGGCCGTTACGTAATCAGCAACGATGGGCGTGTTGGTGGCCGTCACCGCGTTGGGATCGCCACCATGAAAGACGCCGTTTTCGAGGTCGGCCAGGACCCAGGGCCCTTCGCCATTTCCCACCGCCCACTGGGTGCTGCTCCCAAAGTAGAGCGCCTCCATCGTGGCATCACCGTTGTCAAGATTGTTCGTCTCCGCGTTCCCGTAGTCGAAGCAGCACCACTCGTTGTAGTGCTTTCCGCTAACGACCATGTACATCACCTCGGGTTCGTCACCAACAGGAACCCCCTCGGTCTCGTTATTGCGGTAGCCGACCGCTCCAATGTCGTCGTCCCAATTCATGGTGGTGTAGACGCCATAAACCGAATGACCACCGATCGTGATCGGGGCAGCGAATGCGTCGGCCTCCAACCCCCCGTTGTTCAGCCAACCGCCAGGTGGCGACTTGGTCAGGTGGTTCCCGTTCGGTGACTGGTCGTAGATGATGGAAATGGTGCAGGCCTCACCGGAACAGAACGAATCCTGGGTGGCCGAATCGGCGAAACCTCCTGGGGAGAGTACTGCTATGTCCTGGGTGGACCCATCCGAGACGCGCCGAACCTGGTAGAGGTTCCCGGCATACGCTCCGTAGAGCGCGCGAACCGTGCTGTGCGCGGCGACACAGGGCGTGGCAGCGGATTGGTAGATGTCGCAGGGCCCGGAGACGCCGTTCATGCCGGCAGATCCCGCGGTGCCGCCCGAGTCGCTCGCACCGCTGGAGCCGGCGCTCGCACCGGCCGATCCCGAGGTACCGCCCCCTTCGCTCACGCCGGCGGATCCAGCCGTCCCACCCCAGTCGATCACACCGCTCGAACCGGCGCTTCCACCGTCGTTCCGTGCACCACCAAGGCTTGTGCCCCCGAGACCCGCGGCTCCGCCCGAGACGGCGACACCGCCCAAGCCCATCTGACCCCCATTGGCGTCCGGACTTCCCCCGTCGGCCCCTCCGAGCGGCGCGGCCCCGCCAGTGATGGGTGCCCCGCCCGCCATCTGCCCGCCGCTCGAAGTCCCTGCTGCGCTGGTTCCACCCGTGGCCTGCCCTCCAGTGGCCGCTCCTGCCGAACCGGCACCACCGGTTGCGCGGCCCCCGTTGGCCGCCCCTCCAACGAGGGATCCGCCTGCGGTTGATGCCTGCCCCCCTGTGAGTGCGCCGCCTGATTCGGTGGGAGCGGCCCCGGTCGAAGCCGACATGCCACCGCCGGCTTGGTCCTCGGAGGAAGAGCTACTGCAGCCGACGGCCAGGAGCATGACCAAGCCAATCAAGCCCCGTGAATCCCCAGCTAGACGTGAACTCATCGCGTTTCTGTTGCCTCGATCTAGTCTATTGTCGGACGGTCCGACTGGTTGTCTTGCAACGTCGATCTTCGGCCGTGACCAGTGAAGGCGCTGCGCGAACTGGGCAACATGGCCCATTGTTCGCAGCCAACACGAGATGCTACAGGACAGACACTGGCGGAGCGCGTGGCAGCCAACCATCTCGACTGCCCGGGGTTACTCGATACAGGTCGAACGCTGTGTTGACGACGCTGACCCACCTTTTTGGGTGGGTCAGGACTAACGGCGCCCAGAGTACTCCCTAACGGGCAGCTCCGCTGCCCACCAGGTCAACGTTTCGGCCGGCGCGGCGCCCGTTGGACAGGAAAACGCCCCGCGCGTCCTGGTGCGCGCGTTTTTGCTCCGTTCTCATGACAACCGCGCAAACCGCTCACAATTGTTGTTTGGAGCGCAATCCATTCTCGCGTCCCATTCGCACCAGAACTGGGACCATCCTCCAAACGACAATCAGGATTCCCATGTGGCTAGAAAATCGCTTGGTCTCGGTCGCATTGGCGCTGGCGGTGGTCCTCTCGGCCTGCGGAGAAGACTCGGGCGGTGGAGACGTAGAGGCGTCGAGTGGGCAGGGAAATGAGGTTGGCGGTGGCGGAAATGCAGCGAACGGGGGCATGCCCGCAAGCGGCGGGAAGAACATGGCAGCCGGCGGCCAAGCGGTCGGTGGCTCCGGTGTTGGCAATGGTGGGCAGCCCTTCAATCGCGGTGGGTCGGCCAATGCGGGGGGCTCAGTGAATGCGGGGGGCCAAACCGGCGCCGGTGGATCGGCGAATCTCGGGGGCTCGGTGAATGCGGGGGGCCAGACGACTGGTTCGGGCGGTGTGCAGAACGCGGGAGGCTCGGTCGCCAACGGCGGTCTGGATGGAATCGGCGGCATTCTCAACAGCGGAGGCACGGAGCCCAATGGCGGCGCCGAACCCAACGGCGGCAGCACGAGCGACACAGGGGGGGCCACCTCGGGTGGCAGCCCAGCACAGGGTGGTGTCGCCAACGCCGGAGGAGACCAGAATGTCGGCGGAACTGGCGGAATCGTCACAACGCCGCCAGCGTTCGTGAATACGTACGACGGAGCGAGGCCTACCACCGAGAGTCTGGACTTCGATTGGAGATTCTACCTCGGTGATGCAAGCGGTGCCGAGAACCCGAGCTTCGACGACGCTTCTTGGACCGCCATCGACGTGCCGCATGATTGGAGCATCACGTTGCCCTTCAAC
Organism: uncultured Polyangiaceae bacterium; assembly: GCA_964648165.1. Taxonomy (GTDB): domain Bacteria; phylum Myxococcota_A; class Polyangia; order Polyangiales; family Polyangiaceae; genus FEN-1139. Next base: position 5,357 of record CAZYKT010000006.1, read on the forward strand.
CAGAGCTCGGCGGCGAGCTTCGGCGGCGGATACCTGGATGGAGGCCTGGGATGGTATCGGAAGTCCTTCTCGCTGCCCGTCGAGAGCTCGGGGCAGAAGATCTACGTGCAGTTCGACGGCGTCTACATGGACAGCACCGTGTGGCTCAACGGTACGGAGGTCTGCGCGCGTCCCTACGGATACTCGTCGTTCGAATGTGACATCACCAATGATGCCGAATTCGGGGCAACCAATGTACTGGCAGTAAGAGTCAACAACCAGCTCCCCAGCAGCCGTTGGTACTCGGGGAGCGGCATCTATCGCCACGTCTGGCTCAAGACGGTGAACCCGGTTCACGTCGCGTACACCGGCGTGCACGTCACGACCCCTCAGATCTCGGCAGAGAGTGCGACCGTCAGTATCAAGGCATCGGTCCGCAACGACACAGCAGGCAGCCAGTCAGTGACGGTACAGGGCTCGATTCGCGACGCCGCGGGCACGGAGGTAGGCACCGTTACCAGCCCCGAACAGAGCATCAATGGCGAGTCGACGGTTGACGTGGAAATGACCGGCGCCGTTCCAAGTCCCCAGCTCTGGTCCGTCTCTTCCCCGACGATGTATACGGTCATCACGACCGTATCGGTGGATGGCGAGGTCGTCGACACGTACAAGACGCCCCTCGGAATCCGCAGCTTCTCATTCGACGCGAATAGCGGGTTCTCGCTGAATGGCCAACCCATGAAGCTCAACGGCGTGTGCAACCACCACGACCTCGGCGCCCTGGGGGCCGCGGTGAACCATCGCGCCATCGAGAAGCGTCTCCAGATGCTCAAGGAGATGGGAGCGAACGCCATTCGCACCTCCCACAACCCGCCCGCACCGGAAATGCTCGATTTCGCGGATCGAATGGGTTTTTTGGTCGTGGATGAGGCCTTCGACATGTGGTACGGCGCGAAGACTGACCACGACTACGCGCGCTTTTTCCGCGAGTGGGCCGATACGGATATGAAGGATTTCGTGGCCCGGGACCGCAACCACCCGAGTGTCATCATCTGGAGTATTGGAAACGAGATCGCACAGGCCGGAGACAGGGCCGTCGTTCAACAGCTGATAGACGCCATCCACTCGATGGACCAGACCCGCGTGACCGCCCAGGCCTATGCAGCCTGGGTTGGCATCGACAGCTTGACCGGACTCGAGGACGTCGTCGGCATCAACTATGCGCCCGATCGATACGATTCGGTCCACTCTGATCACCCGGACTGGAAGCTGTTCGCCAGCGAGTCGTCATCTGCATTCAAGAGCCGTGGCATCTATAACAACAATGACACGCAGGCCTCATCCTACGACAACTTCGCGGCTGGTTGGGGCCACACCGCGGAGACGTCGTGGGAAAATGTCAACACCCGCCCCTGGATCGCGGGTGAATTCATCTGGACCGGCTTCGACTACATCGGGGAGCCGACGCCGTACGAATGGCCCGCCAAGAGCTCCTACTTCGGTATCATCGACACCGCCAACTTGCCCAAGGACATCTTCTACTTCTACCAGAGCAAATGGAACGCCGACGGCCCCCCCATGGTCCACATCGTTCCCATGGATTGGACGAGCTGGGGCTCGGGCTCGAACGTGAGGGTCTTCGCCTACAGCAACGCGGACAGCGTCGAGCTATTGCTCAACGGCGAGTCGCTGGGTTCCAAGGACGTGGATCCCGCACAGGGGCACCTGGAGTGGTCGGTCCGGTTCGCGACGGGTACCCTGGAGGCACGGGCCACCAAGGACGGGACGGTCGTGGCAACCGACCAAGTGCAGACTGCCGGTTCGGCAGCAAGCTTGGTCCTCAACGTCGATCGGGGCTCTATCGCTGCGGACGGGCGCGACCTCGCCTTCGTGGAAGTGAGCGTGGTCGATGCGCAGGGGGTCGTCGTGCCGCAGGCCAGCAATCTCATCGACTTCACAATCGATGGGCCCGGCAAGATCGTCGGTGTGGACAACGGAAACGCGATAAGCCATGAGTCGTACAAGGGGACCTCGCGTTCCGCCTTCAGCGGCAAGGCGGTGGCCATCGTGCAGGCCTCGACGACCCCTGGCGATATCACGCTGAGCGCGGCTTCCGGTGGGTTGACCGGTGGTTCCGTACCCATCGTGACGACTGCTCCTTGATCTGGGGCCCGACGCATGGGCCCTGACGGGCCCTCGGCAACACTGTCCCCGATACTCGGTCATGCCATCCCAACACGCTAACGGTCGGGCCTTTGCTACACAGGGCGTCAGACGGTTCGGACAGTCATTCTCTCCTTCACATTCCTTTCGAAACGGGATAGCCGCTTGGTGCACCCTTCTTGTCCTTTGGGGCTGTTCGGGAAGCGATGAGCCAGACCGCTCCTCCGAGACGGCGGGGCCCAAGACCGCATTGGGCGGAGCCTCTGGAGATTCCACCCAGGGGGGCTCGGATCCGTCGGCTGGCGGCACGATACAATCTGGTGGCTCGCCTCCGAACCAAGCCGGTGGAGCGCCGTCCAATGGGGGTACACCGTTGGGATTGGGCGGACTGCTCGGTACCGGTGGCGGGGCAACCACTCGGGGCGGCAGCGCAGGCACGGGTGGCTCGGCTTCCCCCGGCGGTTCACCGGGTGCAGGTGGTAGCTTACCCAACGGGGGGACGGATGCAGGCGGTTCGAATCTCGGTGGGGGCACCATCAACTCGGGCGGCAGCGGGCCCGGGGGCGGTGAGGCCCCGAGCGCCGGCGGCACAGACTCCGGGGGCGCTACCGGGTTGGGTGGGCAGATCGGTGGCGCGGGCATCACGGGTGGCAACTCGGGCTCACCCGCTGGGGGCGCCTCCAGCACTGACCATCCCAGCACCGATACTACGTGGTCGCAGAACCTCACGCCGGGGGCAAACGGTCCGATTCCGATCATCGTCGTCGATCAGTTCGGGTACCGCACCGCGAGCACGAAAGTGGCGGTGATTCGTGATCCCCAGACCGGGTATGACAGCACGGTGGATTTCGCACCCGGTACCAACTTGGCCGTCGTGGACAAGGCGACCGGCAACGCCGTCAAGCAGGGCGCGGCCACGACTTGGAACGGCGGGGCCACCGATAGCTCGTCGGGCGACAAGGCCTGGTGGTTCGATTTCTCGGACGTGACGACTCCCGGAACGTACACGGTAGTCGATCTCGACAGCAATGTCCGCTCCGTCGAATTCGACATCGACGACGCCGTCTATCGCAGTCCACTCAAGCACGCCGTACGCATGTACTACTATCAGCGGGCTGGCTTCGCCAAATCGGAAATGACCGCCGGGGCTGATTGGGCCGACGGAGCGAGTCACTTGGGTCCGGGGCAGGACGCCGAGGCCCATGCCTGGTTGGCCAAAACCGACGAGTCGCAGGTGAGGGATCTGCGTGGTGGTTGGTACGACGCAGGGGACTACAACAAGTACACCTCTTGGACGGCAGGCACGGTGGTCACGCTGTTGCGCGCCTACGATGACAATCCCACCGCGTTCGGTGACGACTACGAGATTGCCGAGTCCGGCAACGGGATCCCGGATATCCTCGACGAAGCCCGGTGGGCGCTCGACTGGCTGGTGCGGATGCAGAACGCCGACGGCTCCCTGCTCTGTGTCCTGGGCTTGGGCTCCGCCAGTCCGCCCTCGGCGGCCACTGACCCGAGCTACTACGGCCCACCCACCACCAACGCGACATTGATGAGTGCGGCGGCCTTCGCGTATGCCAGCAAGATCTACGGGGCGCGCCCCGAGGCGGACCTTGCCGCCTATGCCCAAGACCTGAGGGCACGTGCACTGGCCGCCTGGAGCTGGGCACAAGCGAATCCGAACGTCCTTTACCACAACAATGACGAGAGCCAGCAGACCGGATCCAGCGGTTTGGGCGCAGGTGACCAGGAGACGGACGACAACGGGCGGCTCTTCTCCAAGTTCCAGGCTGCCATGTACCTGTACGAGATGACGGGAGAGGCAGACTACCGTGCCTTCGCTGAGGCCAACTACGCCTCGATTGTTTCGAGCTCAGGCCCCTCCCAGTGGGACATGGAAAAGCAGGATGCCTTGCTCTACCTGACGCGGCTCGACACAATCAGCGGCGATGTCAGGTCGGCCATCGTCGATCGGTTCGTGACCAACGTCACGAGCAATACGGATCAGTGGCCGATGGTTGCGGGCCATCAGGATCCGTATCGCGCTCCCATGAAGGACTATGGGTGGAGCAGCAATCAGATCAAGATGGCACAGGGTCGCCTCTATCAGCTGCTGGCCGAGTACGGCACCGGCTCGCCGTCGGACGTGGCCCTGATGGCCGCCGAGGAGTACGTGCACTATCTGCACGGCGTCAACCCGCTCGGCCTGGTGTATCTGACCAACATGAAACGGGCGGGCGCTGAGCATTCGGCCAAAACGACGTTCCACACCTGGTTTGGCGATGGGTCGCGTTGGGACGAGGTCTCGAACACCGCGCCAGGCCCCGCCCCCGGATTCCTGGTGGGGGGTCCCAATCCGAGCTTCGAGCTGGACAGTTGCTGTACGGCAACCTCAGGCGATGCGTATCAATGCTACGGCGCGACGGAGTATTCCCTCTGCCTTCAGAGCTGGGAACCCCCGATGGGACAGCCCGTGCAAAAGTCCTATTTGGAATTCAACGCGGGATGGCCAGCGGGTTCCTGGTCAGTCACTGAGCCGAGCACGGGATACAACGCCAAATACGTCGCGGTGCTATCCAGCTACGCTCGCTAGGGTGGCTCACGAGCGCCCCGGGCTTCCTGGGCAGCCTTTGCCGTCCCAAGACGTGGCTCGGCGCGCTCCCCTCTCGGCGTTGGCCGCGGTCGTCCTGGAACCCCCGCTCTACCATCCACCAGGGGGGGCAGCAATGTCCCCCTTTCCGACGAAGAAGATTGCACATTGGGGGGCCGCGCGAGTTCCCCTCCAAACTCGGGCCATTGGTGACAAAAGGAGTATCGAGATGGGTCGCTTCCTTGTCTGACAAAGCGACCGGGGCTCCAGTGTATGCAGACGGCATATCGGATTGGAGCGGGTCATTTTTTTTCATCCTGACACTCAGTTTCACGAGACTTCGCCTGTTTAGTCACTCATAGGAGAGCCAACCATGAAGAACACCTCCGCTCTGGTCACCCTCATCGGTCTCGGGTTGGGTCTCCCCGCCTGTTCATCCGACACGACCACCCCCGGTGGAGAATCACAGACTGGCGGTAACGCAGCCGGTGGCGCCTTCGGACAACTGACGGGGGGCAACGCTTCCGGTGGTTCCGCAGCAGCGGGTGGTGGCTTGGGGTTGGGCGGTCTCGTCGGCAATGGCGGCTCCGGTCTGGGTGGCGTCGTCGGCAATGGCGGCTCGGGGTTGGGCGGTCTCGTCGGCAATGGCGGCCTCGGCCTGGGTGGCGTCGTTGGCAATGGCGGCTCCGGTCTGGGTGGTGTCATCGGCAATGGCGGCTCCGGCCTGGGTGGCGTCGTCGGCAATGGCGGCTCCGGTCTGGGTGGTTCGAGCAATGGCGGTGGCCCCGCCGGTGCCGCTGGAAGCGGGGAAAGCACCTGCGTCAGCGGCGTGGACACCGACGACCCCTGCAGTCCCGCCGTGGACACCACACCCTGTGTCCGCAGCAGTCGCACCTGTGAGTGCAATGCGGGCACCTCGCGCTGGGTCTGCACCCCGACGACGGGGCAAGGGGGAGGCCCCGGCGCCGGCGGAGCACCCGTTACGGGCGGCGCGCCGAGCAACGGGGGGACCGGTGCGGGCGGCGGCAGTGCCGGGGCCACGGATGGTGGAGCGTCCAATGGGGGCACCACCGGAGACGGCGAACCGGGCAACTACCCGATCGGCAATGCCCCAGTTCCGAGCGATGCCTGCGGTACGCCGACGACCCTGTCGACCGGCGAGAGCCGGATCAACAGCACGAACCAGGACCGGGTCTACTACCTCGACATCCCGGCCAACTACGACGAGAACAAGCCGTACCGCCTGTTCTATATCTCCCACTGGATCGGCTCCCGCTACCAGGACATGGTGAACAACAAATTCTACGGCCTGAAGACGATCGCGGACAACTCGGGTGAGCCCGCCATCTTCATCGCGCCCAGCTCCGACGGGCAGACTTGGCAGGAGAAAGACCACGCCCTATTCGACGATCTGTTGGCCTTCGCGAAGGAGAACCTGTGTTTCGATACCTCGCGCGTCTTCGCCACCGGTTTCAGCTTTGGTGGGATGATCACGTACTCGCTATCGACCAATCATCAGAAGGACATCCGCGCCGCCGTGGGGATCGCGCCCGCCAACTACAACATCTGGCTACCCCAGAAGACCCGCGAACCAATCGCCTGGATGCAGACGACGGGGATGGGTGACACCACCTGTCCCTGGATCCGTCAGGGTAGCAGCACGGACGGCGCCAAGTTCCTCGCCGAAGAGAAGGCGGAGGACAACAACTGCACCGCCGCCGAGATCCCGACTTGGCAGAATGGTGACCACCTCTGCTACGACTACGAAGGGTGTGACGTGAACCACCCGACCAAGATCTGCACCTTCAACGGTGGACATCAGGCCGAAAGCAACGATTCTACTTCCAGCAACTGGATCCCCGAGGTGTCCTGGGAGTTCTTCACCCAGTTCTAGGCGCGAGGATGCGTCGGTCCCCTGCCGTCGCCACCAGGTCGGCAGGGTTGGCCTCCATGGGCTCCGTCGCGACCACGGACGAGCGCTTCGTACCTGCTGCGGCGAGCCGGGCAACGTGGCGTACCAGCCCGGTCCCGATTACTTCATGATCACGTCGGGGTGATCGATGGCGAAATCACATTCCGTAGGGGGCGCCACGTACTCGATCGAGTTGTACCAGAACTGTGCAATCTGAAAGACGGTGGCGCCGGTCTTGAAGTGGCCAGCCGTGATGTCGTAGCAGGGGTTGTACTGGTCGGGATTGCCGTTCTCGAGGCCCGTTCCAAGCCACTGGCTGGTGTACGTGATCCATTCGTCCCCGAAGATCAGGACCTGACCTTCACCCACCGCTTGGGTCGCGCCCAGCACGCGGTCCAGATAGGTCAGAAACACCCATCCGGCCCCCGGGGAAACGCTGCGACCGCGGAACGCCCCCACCGCCTGCATGTTCGCGGACACGGGGTGGTCCGGGCTCCACGCGGTGATCGGAACCGAGTTCCCCCAGCAATAACAGCAGGGGCTGCTCTCTGGGCACATGGCCAGATCCTGGGGGCAGCCCTCGGCAGGGAAGTCGTCGGTGTTGTACTGCATTCCACTGACCGACAAGAGAGCATTGGCCGGACCGACCTCGTTGGCGTTGTTGCTCTCGTAGCCAATCAGGGACACGACACCGCCTCCCCCTTGAACCCAGGCGGCAAAGGCGCTCACCTCGTCGGCTGAGAAGTCCCAACCGGTCAGGTTCTGCAGGATAATGACATCGTACCCCGCCAAGAACTCCGATGTCAGGGTGGTTCGGGACTTGAAGATGTCCACCTTCGCCGTGCTCTTCGTATTGAGCCAGTCCAGAAAGGCAGCCGTGTTGTCGTTACCCGCACCGTAGGTGGCGATGGCACCGAGCGCCGCCAGATTGAGGCATGTACAACGTCCGTTGGCATCGCAGGTCTGGGGGCGACGCACCCCTTCGGGAAGGCCCCCATTGCCGCCCGCACCCGGATTGACGATATCGAGCCCGCCCTGATTCGCCGCTCCCGAAGCGGCCGTGCCCCCCCCAGCCCCAGCCCCAGCCCCGGCGGAACTGATGTTCGATCCATCCGAATCAGTGGGGCTGCAGGAAATGGGCAACGAAGCCCCCGCGGTCAACACCAAGAACGCCCAACCGAACCGCAACCAATAAGCACTCATGAATCAAAGGAACCAGACTTGGTGGGATCGGTCAAGGAACGGGTCCGCCTAGGGAGAATAAGTTCCCCCCCTTGCGGAAATGTGTGACGGCTACGAGCGTGTTGGGATTTTCAGCCTGAGTGTACGGGAGCATTCAACGGATGGCGCGGTTGCTGCTTGCCCGCGCATTCGGCACTCTGCGAAAAGGCGAACCTCCTGGTGGGGTCAGTCCATGGTGCAGAACCAGAATGCTCCCGGGGCAGGCGCCCGTTGGCGTCAATCCGCAATCAACCCACGCGAAAGCACGCACAGCGCCGCCTCACACAGGCGGTCAATCTCGTCGGGGCCACCTAGCGCGGCGAGCGGACCGTCGGCGCGCAGCGCTGCCATTCCGTGCACTCCGCTCCACATGGCCAACACGGACGGCATGGGATCCTCGCTGTCGCGCCCCGCGCGGCGCAGACACGCCACCACCGCGTCCCGTAGCAGCGCAAACGCCTTGCCGTCCTCGCTCTTCTCGTGGGGCGGCTCCAGGGGGCAGTTGACACCGAACATGAGCTTGAACAGCGCAGGATGGTGAGCTGCGAATCGAAGATACCCGCGGCCCAGGGCACGCAGGCGCGGACCCGGGCTATCTTGCACGTTGCCCAGCTCCTCTTGCATGCAAGCCTGCAGGCGGTCGAAACCGCGCTGTGCCACCGCACGCAAGACGGCGTTGCTGTCCCCAAAGTGGTGATAGGGCGCGGCCGAGGAAACCCCCAGCCTCCGCGCCAGCTCCCGCAAGCTGACCTGGCTACTGCCCCGTTGGTCGACCAGTTTCAGCGCCTCGCTCAGCAGGGCCTCGCGCAAATCTCCGTGATGGTAGGTGCCGCTCGGTTTCTTGTGCCTGGCCACTTTGGTTAGCCTGCCACCGGCACAATGCCGCGCCAGTCCGGTTTATCTTGACAGTGCTTAGTTTATATCTTATCATCGCTTACATGACAACAACGGCTCTGATTCTCGACGGACTGGGCCCGGCCGACCCCTTGCGAGCCCGCGTGACGGCGCGGCTCGGCCAAGCCCTGACGGACCGCTGCTTGGCCTTCGACATCGTCACGATCCGTGATCTGCGCTTGGGATCGTGTTGCGGTTGTTTCGAGTGCTTCGTGCGTCATCCCGGGCTCTGTCGAATGCGCGACGACGCCGCGTCGGTGCTGGACGCCATGACCGATAGCCAGCTGATGGTCTGGCTCGGGCGCGTCAGCTTCGGTGGCTATTCGGCTGAGCTCAAACGCATCGTCGATCGGGTATTGCCATTGCTGTTGCCCTTCTTTGGTAGTCGGCACGGTGAGTTCCACCACCCCCCACGCCATCCGAACCGTCCCCGCCTGGTCGCCCTGGGGATCGCGCCAGAGCGGGCGCAAGCCCTCGACGCTCGGCAGGCGAGGATCTTCTCGACGCTGGCGGGCCGGAATGCCATCAATCTGTCCGCACCGTCATTCTCGGCTCAGATCCTCGCGGGTGACGCCAGCGACGCCGAGTTGACTGGGCAGATACAGACGGTCCTGGACCGTTCCGATCCTTGGCCGTGGGCGTCGGAACTCCGGGCGCTGGCGCCCCGGCCCCACCCCGTACGCCCCGATACCCCCCAACTGGGTCCGAAACCCCGGGTCCTGTCCCTGGTGGGCAGCCCCAAGCTGGGGCCGAGCAGCTCTTTTGCCATTAGCGATTATGTCTCGAAGATCCTCAGCTCACTGGGCTGGGAAACGGAGTGCCTCAAGCTCAGGGGTGACCTGAAGACCTCAACGGGTCAGGACGCCCTGGTCGCGGCCGTGGACCGAGCGGATCTGGTGAACCTGGCCTTTCCCCTGTACGTGGATGCCCTGCCCACTCTGCCCACGCTGGCCCTGGAAATCCTGCTGTCCCAAGCCTCACGCTGGACGGCCAGACCCAAGCGCCTGATGGCGGTCGCCAACTGCGGTTTTCCGGAGGCCCACCAGAACCTGCTCGCCCTGGCCATCTGCGAACGGTTCGCCCTGCAATCGGGCTGGCACTGGTGCGGCGGGCTGGCCCTGGGTGCTGGAGAAGGGATCAGCAGCGGCATGCCACTTGACGCCCCTCCCCGCTCGGGCCGCCTCCCCAGCCATAACCTACGGCAGGCCCTGGATTCGTCCCTGAAGGCGATTGCGAGCGGCCAAAACATCCCGGAGTCGGCCCAGGCCCTTCTGGACAAGAGTCCCATCCCGGGCCTGCCGCAGTTTGCGTGGCGGGTTGTTTACAGGGTCATGGGACACCGAGGTTGGCGCGCTCAGGCACGTCAATGGGGGGCCCCGAATCTGAAAGCCGAACCAGCCTCGCGGTTGGCGGCATCGTCCCGCGTTTCTTGGTCGCGCTGAGCGTTGAGGACGGGACACGGCGCGCCGGACGTTTCCTGGCTGGCCTCATGCTGGTCAACTCTGCCGGTGAGCGATGAACCGAGCGCGTCAGCTGTGCCGCTGGGAGTCGCTTCTTGCCTGCTTTTGGCTTGCTTGTTGGAAGCCGATTGAATCAAGATTGGCTCTTTCTGGTGGCATGTCCAAAAATGGTCAGATCGAGAGCTTGCCGTCCCACTCCCAACGACTGATATCGCCATGACCTCCCTTTGCGACCGGTTGCCTGCTCTCGGGCGTGGTGTTCACTCCAAAAAGGACCTGACGCTCCTGCTGGCCGGGTTGGTGCTCGCCACCTCGGGTTGTCTGCGGCTCAAGCAGACCGCCGTGTCGACCTCCGACTCGCCTGCCCAGAAGATGCTGGATACCTCCGATCACCGCGAGGTGTTGGACGTACCGGAAGCGACCGAGCCGAGTGCCCATTTCGTCCTGGAGGGCAAGCCCTTCTGCTTCGCTGGATCGAACAACTACTACGTGACCTACAAGAGCCGGCGCATGGTCGATGACGTGCTGACCTCGGCCCGGGACATGAAGCTCAAGGTCATGCGCTGCTGGGGCTACATCGATCGCGGTTCGCTGGATGGGCGCGTGCCGCACCGTAACGGTGACGGCACCCAGGATGGTGTCTATTTCCAATACTGGGACACGCACAACCAACGCCCCGCCTACAACGAGAACCCCGACACCGGTCTGCCCCGCCTGGACTACGTGCTGCACAAGGCGCGACAGTTGAGCCTTCGGATCACCCTGGTCCTGACCAACAATTGGAAGGACTTCGGGGGGATGGACCAGTACCTGCTCTGGTACGGCCTTGCCAAGCATCACGAGTTCTACACCGATCCTCGAGTCAAGCAGGCTTACAAGGACTGGGCGCGGCATCTGATTGAGCGGGTCAACACCATCGACGGGGTTCCGTACGTTGAGGATCCGGCCATCTTCGCCTGGGAGTTGGCCAACGAACCGCGCACTCGCAATTACGAGGAGTACGACGCCCCGGGTTGGACCAAGGACACCATCACCGACTGGGCCAAGGAGATGAGCGCTCACGTCAAGTCGCTGGATCCGAACCACATGGTAGCGGTTGGTGACGAGGGGTTGATGACCCGCCCCGGCGGCCCCTCCTTCTACGATGGGGCGGACGGCGTCGATCACGAGGCCCTGCTGGGCTTGCCGCAGGTCGATTTCGGCACGTTCCACCTGTACCCGGACCACTGGGGACAGGGGCTGCGTTTCGGCAACCAGTGGGTGAGCGATCACATCGTGGCAGCCCGCAAGGCGGGCAAGCCAACGGTCCTCGAGGAGTACGGGGTCGTCATCCAGCGCGACGAGCAGCAGGCAATCGTGGGCGGTTGGGATCGTCGTGAGGTCGCCTATCGCAACTGGAACGAGCTCATGCTCAAGCAGGGCGGCGCTGGTTCCATGTTCTGGCTCCTTTCGGGTATCGACGACACCAAGGGCCTGTACCCCGACTACGACACCTTCACCGTGTACCGGGGCGACCGCACCCATCAGCTGCTTTCCTCGTACATCGAGCGCTTCGCCACCCAAGCGCAGGCCTGCAAATACCCAGCCGCCGAGCTTGGCCCCGCCTCGCCCATCGTGCGCGCGGTGCGGCTGGTCAAGGTGGCTGCCCTCGACCGTGACCGAATCCTGGCGGCCGTGGGAGGCTCCCGATGAACCCGCTCATTCCTTCCGCCAATCCCATGTCACCGAAGCCTTTCTCCGCTTCCCCCACCGGTTGAATCCGCATGAGCTGGTCAGAGTCGCAGCCAATCCTGGGCGCCATCGAGGGTGGCGGCACCAAATTCTCCGTGGCCATTGGAAGGGGACCTGGTCAACTCCTGGCGACGCGTCGGATCGTCACACGTTCCCCGGAGTCGACGCTCAAGGAGGTCGTGAGCTTCTTCCGAGAGCATCGGGTGGAGGCGGTGGGGCTGGCGTGCTTCGGCCCCATCGAGCTGCGTGAGGGTGCCGACCATGGCCGTATCCTGGCAACCCCCAAACTCGGGTGGACTGGGTTCCCGGTTCGCGCCCATTTGGAGGATGCTTTGGGTTTACCCGTCGCAGTGGACACCGACGTCAATGCGGCAGCCATGGCGGAAGCCCGCTGGGGCGCTGGTCGCGGCGTTTCGGTTCTGCTCTACGTCACGGTGGGAACCGGCGTGGGAGGTGGCATCCTGATCGATGGGCGGCCCTTGCATGGCCTCTTGCATCCCGAGCTCGGTCACGTATCGATCCCGGGGCTCCCCGACAGCTTGGGAAGGCTGGACGATTTCCCCGGTGTCTGTCCGTTTCACGGTCGTTGCCTGGAGGGTCTGATCTCGGGTCCCTCCATCGAGGCGCGCCTGGGTGTACCCGCCGAGCATCTCCCCATGGAGCATCCGATCTGGACGCAGATCGGCAATTATCTGGGCTTGGCGCTCGCCAACTACACGCTGACCTTCTCACCCGAGAGAATCATCGTGGGCGGTGGGGTCGGCGGAAGAACGGGACTGTTGGCACGATGCCACAGCACGTTCCTCGAGACTCTGGGCGACTACATACAGCGGATCGAGGTCAGCCCCGCCCAATTGGCAAGCTTTTTGGTGGCACCCGGCTTGGGCTCGGAATCGGGCCTGCTCGGCGCCCTGGCTCTCGCCCAAGACTCCCTCTACGGAGTCAAGGCGAAACAGTAGAACCCACCGTAGCCACCGCCCGAGCCCACCGTTGGGTTGGTGGGGTCAGGACCACCGGTCTGGACGAGATTGATGCCCGGTGCGCAGCCTGCCTCGTCGAGCGCTGACATCCAGTTGGCCATGCTTCCACCACCGCCACCCGGATCCCATCCTCCGCCCATACCCGGCCAGCTGTGTCCAACCCGCGGCTGACCGTCGGAACCCACCGTGCTCGTCCAATCCTTGCAGGTGCAACGGGAATCGGTCGAGTAGAGCTCTCCGTTCCCGTCGCTGCCCGTCAGCATGTCGTGGTTGTCCACCTCGCCCTCGGTCGAATCGGGTGCGTGATTCGGGACGCCCCATTCGTTCGGGAAATCATCGACTATCGCATCATCGGCTCCCACCGGGCGCTCATTGAGCAGATCCTCAAGATTCAACGCCAGGGTGCGACCCAAGCGATCGTACCAAGGTCCCTGGCCAATCCGATCCTTGGCGTGCACCGGTTGTCCGTCGGGGCCCTGAGTGACACTGAGGAACGCCCGCCATCCCTTCGCGCTCGCACCTTCCATGCTGAGCTCGGCGATCTCCGCGCAGATCTTGTCCGCGCCGGACAGGCCATCCGCTTCACCATAGCGAAGGTCACCGCCAAATCCATCTTGGTTGCCGGAGAGGTCCCGCAGAGACTCCAGGCTGGTTACGAAGAAGCTGAACACGGGCAGCTCCGAACCCGAGCCCGCACTGCCACCAACGCCGGGGTTGCCGCCAACTGGATCGACGCCACCGACACCAGAACCACCTTCACCGGGAGTCCCCCCTTCGCCAGGACTTCCGCCCTCGCCGCTACCACCGGAACCGGGCGCGCCGCCATTGCCCCACCAACCCCAGCCGCCGGAGCCGGGTTCACCGCCCTCGGCTGGTTCGTCGGCACCACCAACGCCCTGTGCACCACCGGGCCCCTGGGCACCACCCAAACCCTGTGCACCACCGGTTCCCTGGGCACCACCCAAACCCTGCGCTCCGCCGGTTCCCTGGGCACCACCGACACCCTGGGCACCACCGACGCCCTGGGCACCACCGACGCCCTGGGCACCACCCTGGTCCGCACTGGCTCCACCGCGGCCCGTAGTTCCCGCGAACGCCGATCCTCCGTTTCCAATCGACGCGCCAGCGAACCCTCCCACCGTCTGCGCGACCACACCGCCAACACCCGCCATTGGTGGCACCCCTCCGACAGAGGATTCGCCGGTGGCGTTTCCGTCATCCGAGGCGCAGGCGGTGAGAAGGAGCCCATGTGCAGCAAGGACGGCGAACAGACTGCGAAACCGTGAACCATTAATCCGGCGCATGCGACGAATCTCCTGCTCGGTGAGACACCGACCCGGTGCTGGTCGTTGCCAGGAAGCACCACATGCTCATCCGGTGTGTTGAACGGGCGGATTGAGCTCACACATCCATATGGCAGAATCCGTCGTTACCAGGGAACTCTGCCAGCTCATCGCACTGCGCCACAGACGGGACCTGCTCAGACTACTGGCGCTCGCCCAAGACTGCCTCTACGGGGTCAAGGCAAAGCAGTAGAACCCGCCGTAGCCGCCGCCTGAACCCACGGTTGGGTTGCTGGGATCGGGCGGCCCGGTCTCGCGGAGGTTGATCCCTGCCGCACAACCGGCCTCGTCGAGCGCCGACATCCAGTTGGACATGTCACCCATGGGATTGTCGTCACCACTGCCGGCTCCACCACTCCCCCATCCGCCCATGTCCCAACCACCGCCACGTGGCCAGGAGTGACCCACACGGGGTGTTCCATCCGTTCCCACCGAGCTCGTCCAGTCCTTGCACGTGCACCGGGAGTCCGTGTCGTAGAGTTCGCCGTTGGCGTTGGTTCCCGTCAACATGTCGTGATTGTCGACCTCTCCCTCGGTTGGATCAGGAGCGTGATTGGGTACACCCCATTCGTTGGGGAGATCGTCGACGATCGCCTCGTCGGCTCCCACCGGTCGCTGGTTGAGCAGATCATCGAGGTTCATGGCCACGGTGCGACCCAGACGGTCGTACCAAGGTCCTTGACCGATCCGATCCTTGGCGTGCACGGGTTGTCCATTGGGGCCTGCCGTCACGCTCAAAAACGCCCGCCATTGCTTGGCGCTCGAGCCTTCCATGCTGAGCTCCGCGATCTCCGCGCAGATCTTGTCCGCGCCGCTCAATCCATCGGCCTCGCCGTAGCGCAAGTCACCGCCAAAACCGTTTTCGTTTCCAGAAAGCTCTTGCAGCGACTCCAGGCTGGTGACGAAGAAGCTGAACAGAGGCAGGTCGGAACCCGAGCCCGCGCTGCCACCCACGCCCGGGTTGCCGCCAACTGGATCGACGCCACCGACACCAGAGCCACCCTCACCAGGCGTCCCGCCTTCACCGGGCTCTCCAGCCTCGCCGGTGCCACCCGAGCCCGGCGCGCCGCCATTCCCAGGCCATCCCCAGCCACCCTGACCGGGAGCGCCACCCTGACCGGGAGCGCCACCCTGACCGGGAGCGCCACCCTGACCGGGAGCGCCACCCTGACCGGGAGCACCGCCCTGACCGGGAGCGCCGCCCTGACCCTGGGCACCACCCTGGCCCTGCGCGCCGCCAAGACCCTGGGCGCCGCCCTGACCGGGAGCACCGCCGTTTCCGGGGCTGGCTCCGCCCCTACCTGTCGCTCCCGCAACCGTGGCACCTCCGCTACCCGACGACACCCCCGCCATGCCGCCGGTCACCTGGGCGATGACCCCCGCAACGCCAGCCGTTTGCTGGCCCCCAACGGAAGACCCGATGATGTCATTTCCGTCATCGGCAGCACAACCCACGAGAAGGAGTCCATTGGCGGCCAGCAAGGCCAAAAGACTGGGGACCAGTGAAGCATTCATCGTCATGAAGCGCATGCAACGAGTCTCCTGGTGAGCACAACGTAGGTACTTCGCCCACATCGCCAGAAAGCACCACAACTCTAGGCTGTGTGTCGAACAGATGATTATAGCTCAACTGAACCGACCAGGAACGATTGAGGAGCGGGCGCTCTTCGTCGTCCAGATTCGGATTCGGGTCCGCTCGGCGTCCTGGCGTTGGCGCCGGAACCGTGCCTACGGGGTCAAGGCAAAGCAGTAAAATCCACCGTAGCCACCACCGGAACCCACGGTGGGATTGTTCGGATTGGGGGCCCCGGTCTCGAGCAGGTTGACGCCCGGTGCACAGCCTGCCTCATCCAGCGCCGACATCCAGTTGGACAGATTGCCGATGGGACCATCCTCGTCCTCACCACCTGCACCGCCGCTGCCCCACCCAATGTCCCAACCGCCGAACCCCGTGGGCCAGGTGTGACCCACACGCGGTGTTCCGTCCGTTCCCACCGAGCTCGTCCAGTCCTGACACGTCCACTTGGGATCCGTCGAGTAGAGCTCGCCAACGGCGTTGGTACCGGTCAAGGTGTCGTGATTGTCGACCTCTCCCTCGGTTGGATCGGGAGCGTGATTGGGTACGCCCCATTCGTTGGGGAGATCATCGAGGATCGCTTCATCGGCTCCCACCGGGCGCTCGTTGATCAGGTCAGTCAGGTTCATGGCCACGGTGCGACCCAAGCGGTCGTACCAAGGTCCTTGACCAATCCGATCCTTGGCGTTCACCGGTTGTCCATTAGGGCCCGCGGTCACGCTCAAGAACGCCCGCCATTGCTTCGCGCTCGCGCCCTCCATGCTGAGCTCCGCGATCTCCGCACAGATCTTGTCCGCGCCGGACAGACCATCCGCTTGACCATAGCGAAGGTCACCACCGAAACCGTTGTCGTTCCCGGAGAGTTGTTGCAGCGATTCCAGGCTGGTGACGAAGAAGCTGAACAGAGGCAGGTCGGAACCCGAGCCCGCGCTGCCCCCCACGCCGGGGTTGCCGCCGACCGGATCGACACCACCAACACCAGAGCCACCCTCACCAGGCGTCCCGCCTTCACCGGGCTCCCCAGCCTCGCCGGTACCACCCGAGCCCGGCGCGCCGCCATTCCCAGGCCATCCCCAGCCACCCTGACCCGGAGCGCCGCCCTGACCCGGAGCGCCGCCCTGACCCGGAGCGCCGCCCTGACCCGGAGCGCCGCCCTGACCCGGAGCGCCACCCTGACCCGGTGCTCCACCAACTCCCTGCGCACCTCCGACGCCCTGTGCCCCGCCCTGACCCTGAAGACCCCCAAAGCCCTGAGCGCCACCGTTTCCGGGGTTGGCTCCGCCGATGCCTGGGGCTCCTCCAACGGCCGAGCCTCCGTTTCCAACTGACACCCCTGCGAGGCCACCGGTCATCTGCGCGGTCGCACCGCCAACACCGGCTATCCCCTGCATTCCACCGACGGAGGACGCCTGGAAGTCATCCTTGTCATCGGCGGCGCAGGCCGAGAGAAGCAGACCGCCCAGACCACCAAGAACGACTAGCGGGAATTGAGGAGGGGACTTCCTGAACCAGCGCATGTAAAGAATCTCCCGGTCCCTGCCACGCGAGCGCCACGCCCACGTCACAACAGGACACCACGACACTTGCCGTGTGGCGAACCGGGCAACTGAGGTCAAGAAAACGCCGGGTGAGGGAAAAAAAAGCTGGGCGGCTCTCTATTCGTCACCAATCACTGCAGCGCCGGCGTGCACCACGACCGAGTGTCGCAGTACGGCTGCACGTTGTCACCACAGGGAGAATCGCCACCGGGCTCCTGGAAGCCCAGCTGGATTTGGAGATCCCTCCCGTCAGGCCCCTCAGCCGGGCTAGCGTCCGCCGAGTTGATTGCCAAGTCAAACGCGATCTCCGACCCCGAGGAAGGCGCCGTGCCTGACCACGGAATCAACAGCTCGATGGCGTATCCACCATCGGTGGTCACCGTCTCGTAGACGTCGGCGGGCAGCTCTTCGTGCTGACTCTGCCCGTCGGTGGTGCGGGTGCGATTGGCCAAGGTGGGACTCGCAGTCACGTTGACGTGGTACGCGCCATCCGCATCGGGGTTGCCCGACAGGCCAGAGGCGGTCGACGTAACCATCAATTCGACACCATCCCCGTTCCACGCACCGCCCAGATCCGGACCCGCAATCAGAGCGCCGTCGGTAACCCGGATGAACGCGTGGAGCCCGGCAGCCGACCAGGCAACCCTGATGCTGGCCGTCTCGCGCTCCTCGTTCTGGCTTCCATCGTGGTCCACCTGGAGATGGGCTGCGTTGGTGACGGACAGCTCGAAGGGAGGCACATTGCAGAATTCCGCGTCATCACCGTCAACCGTCTGCGTACCGGTGAACGGAACGATGGTGTTGCAGGGATCGCCGCCACTGGTGGCGCAAGGCCCGGTTCCGCCGGAGCCACCTTCGCCAGCGCCACCAGCACCACCGGCACCACCGGCGCCACCGCTGCCCTCGGGCACACAATCGGCCCGGTAGGGCTGGGAGGGCTCGGGAATTCCGCACACGGTTCCCTCGCCGCAAGTGACCGGTGCGCCATAGCTGTCGCCCTCGGCATTGCAGGGAGCAACCCCGTCGCCGTCACACCGCGTTTCACCGGGGGCGCAGATCTCCGAGACACAGGCCCCTTCCCTGCAATACTCCTCCGGTCGGCAGTCAGTGTGGGCCAGACACGCGACACAACTGGTCGCCGCTACGTCGCAACGAAGCCCAACGTCCTGACAATCGGTCTCGGCAGCACACGCATTGCGGCAGACGTTGCCTCGGCACACCCGGGTCCCGTCCGTCGAGCATTCCTCGTTCACCACGCACTCGACGCAACGCTGAGCATCGCGATTGCACACGGCCGGGGCCGTACAGTCCAGCGTGTTCTGACAGGTTGCATAGGGAACACAGGCGTTGGCGACGCAATCATTGCCCGGCGGGCAGTCCCGCGACCGAACACACTGAAAGCAGCTGCCACTCACGGTGTCACAGATCGGCAACATTGGATCGATGCAATCGGTATTGCTGGTGCAGGCCCCCGCGACGACGCAGGTGCCGAGCGCACAGGTCTGACCCTCACCGCGGCAGTCACCGTCCAGTACGCACTGTACACACAGGAGCGCGGTTGGGTCACAGAGCATGCCCAGGTCGCGGCATTCGTTGTCGGAGACGCAAGCGACGCCGCCACCCACACCCGGCGCACCCGCGTCGGTACCGCCCACTCCAGGACTTCCAGCGGCAGTACCGCCCGCCCCGGGGGTGCCCGCGGAATCTCCCCCAATCCCGGGACTTCCCGCTGGCGCACCACCCAGGCCATCGCCTCCGAGACCTGAGCCACCCTCAGGGGTACCGCCAGTGCCGGTCCCAGCGACCGGGGCCCCGCCTTGCTCCGGTGTTCCGCCCAAACCGGGTGCGCCACCGAGACCGGGCTGACCGCCGTCGACTGTGCCCGCGGAGCCACCCTGATGGGTCTGCTTCTTCTTCCCCTCATCGTCCTTGTTTCCGCAAGCGGGACCAAGTGCAAGGGACGCACAGGCAAGAGTCAGAGCAAAGGCCCATCCACCAGAGCGGGCAGCCGTACGAGACATGAGGAGCTCCTTTTTTCGAAATTAAGGCCTTGAAGGTACCGACACGCGAACCCCTCGGCCCGCGCTCGGTAAGGATTCCACCGTCAGCGGGGATGCGTCAAGGCCGGCGCCGTGAATCAACCCAAAATGATCGAGTATATCGACGCCGCGTCGTTGTGAGAAGTCCCCAACTCCGAATGCCACTGGCCGTGGATCGAGCCGACCGATTTGTAGAGCGCTAACATTTCGGAACAAGCGACATGATTCGTCGAATTCGCCGCTTCGCGCCTCCTCACCCGGGCCAAAGTGGACTATTTCAACATTATTGGACGGACTGCTCACTCCACCCATCAATAATCGCTGCAACGGGACTGGCTGTTGGCCCGTCGCGCGGACGCTAGACTCGAGGGTCATGACGAAGGGCTTTGACAGGGACGGCTGCCTTGTTGGGTGCGGTCTGGCACTGCTCATGGCTGCGACCTGTGGCGCGCTCGGATGCGGCAGTGACGACTCCAACAGTGGCGGCAGCGGGAACGAAGCAGGCATGGCCAACGTGGCCGGAGCCCCAGAGAATAGCGGGTGCCCGGATCGGCTCGAGCCCGTCGAACCGATCGGCACGTCAATGACCGTGGGTGACGGGTCCCCCACCAGCTGCACCGAAGAGACCTTGCGTGACGCGGTAGAGTCCCTCGCCAGCGAAGAGGCAGGCGGAACCATCACCTTCGACTGCGGTAGTGAACCCCAAGTGATAACTGTCAGCGAACAGCTGGAGGTGAGCGGAACCCTGATGCTGGACGGTGAAGACCGCATCACGCTCAGCGGCGGTAACCAGACCCGCATCCTCAATCTGGACAACTACACCGAGCTAACCTTGCAGCGCATCACGCTCAGCGACGGCCAAGTCGACGACTCCGGGGCAGCCGTCAACCACCCCTGGTTTGGAACCCTCCGGGCCATCGACGTGGTCTTCCAGAACAACCACGCCGCCCAGGACACGGGGGAGATCGGCGGGGGAGCCATTTTTGCCGGCGGCTTGTCATCCGCCATCATTTCCGGATGTCAGTTCCTCGACAACAGTGCTTCCAACGGCGGAGGGATCCTCAATCGCGGCTCCACGCTGACCATCGTGGACTGCCGGTTCGAGGGCAACTCCGCCACGAGCTCCGGGGATGGGCAGTACGGCAACGGTGGGGGTTTGTACATCGACGGGATGGACTACGAAGCGTTGGGGGATTTCCACCTCTGTGGCTCGGTGTTCCGCCACAATCACGCCAACCAGCACGGTAGCGCCGTCTTCTCCTACTTCTACGAGGGCTCACGCTCCTTCATCGACCAGTGTCTGTTCGAAGAGAATGAATTCGATGACAGCCCCACGGGCGGTGCGGGAGGGCTGTACCACGAGGCGATCCCGCTTTACTTGTCCAACTCGACCTTCCTTTCAAACCGCTCGGACCAGCACGCGGCCGCGCTCTTCGTTGGCTCGGGGTCTTCCGCGGAGCTTACCAACTGCACGTTCGCCCATAACGTCGTCCCGGAGGTGGGGGCCGCCATCTTCTCGGGGGGGAGTCCGGTCACGGTCACCAACGGCACCTTCTTCGGCAACGACGCCGACTATGCCCCCGCCATCTTCAATAACGACAACGCCACCATCACCGTCAAAAACACGCTCTTTGCCAACAACACGACCCCCAACCAGTACAGCGCCCTGGCCTGTGCTTCCACCCTGACCGACGGCGGGGGAGGCAACTTCCAGTGGCCCCAGACGCGCAACAGCGGCAGCGACGACACCCCCTGTGTCCCGGACATCACCTTCGCCGATCCGCTTCTGGGAGATCCGAAGGACAATGGAGGGATGGTCCCTACCCTGCTCCCCGAGCCGGGCAGCCCAGCCATCGACGCGGGCAGCGACTGCACGGACACGGACGCCACCGGCGCACCCCGGGTGGGCGCCTGCGATTCGGGAGCCGTGGAGCAGCGCGACTGAACCGGGTCAGTTCACGAAGGCACAGAAGGCGGTGGTTTCCACCCCCTGGGCCCCGTTCCAGATCTCGAATCCGGTAAAGATGTTGGTCAGCGCCCAGCTCGCGTCGAGGCCGCCGGGACGAGTCACCGCATCGTCGATGAAATGCTTCAAGTCGAAGGAGAGCGAGCGGGTCATCTCGGTGCGGACGTAGGAGATGCACGGTACACCTGCTCCCTCGTTCATGCCGATCCAGATGTCCCAGGTGCCGTCCACCCCCTCGATGGTGACGGCGGTAAACGCCGGTTCTTCGCCGATGGGCATGGCGTAGGGTGGATCGTACAACCAAACCATCAGATAGCCCCCGGTGGGGGCATATTCCGTGGCTTCGGAAGCGTTGGTGTTGAACCAGACATCGTAGGCCGCGTTGAAGATGTTGCTGGCATCGTCGGTCAGGCTACCGTTATCGTTCCAGATCCAGGTGGTTGGAACCGAGGTAATCTCACTCAGCGACTTGGGCAGGCCGCTGGTGGTGGTGGTGTGTCCCCCGTTGGAGCCGATGAACATCGCCGGATACCCGGTGGGAGCGTCAACGCCCTGGGTTCCGGTGTCCGCCGTCTGCGTCGTCATCCGGAAGACGTAATCCCCGCCATGACTCATGACCTGGGGGCTCTCCGAGTTCCATTCGTTGACCTGGATGAAATACTGCTGGCTATCGATGGTGGCGTAGATGGAGCCCCAAGGCCCCTCCAGCTCACCCACACAATCGACTGCCGCGCCCGGGGCGCCGGTCATGAAATCCGGGGTGTTGCAGGTGGAACTCGCGGTGAGCGCGCCGGGCGTGCATCCAGCGAGCACACCCCCCGTCCCGGTCTCTCCCGCCACACCGCCACCGACCCCAGCACTGCCGCCCTGATCCGTACCGCCGGTGGTGCTTCCACCGAGCTCGGTACCGCCCACCCCCACGCCAGCACTGCCCCCCTGCTCGTTGCCGCCCATCGCTTGACCACCCAGGCTCGTGCTGCCCGAAGCACCCCCGAGATCCGCGCCACCGACGGGATTGCCTCCGGTTTCGTTGCCACCCTGCGACACGCCACCCGTGTCACCTGCGACGCCCAGACCACCAGCTCCAGCCATGGCACCCCCCGTGCCATCGCCTCCGAGCCCGGCTCCGCCGACACCACTGCCCCCTACGCCTGCACCACCGGTACCGCTGCCACCCGTACCAGCGCCGCCCGCAGCACGACCACCCGCGCCCG
Source organism: uncultured Polyangiaceae bacterium (assembly GCA_964648165.1). Lineage (GTDB taxonomy): Bacteria > Myxococcota_A > Polyangia > Polyangiales > Polyangiaceae > FEN-1139. Next base: position 27,963 of record CAZYKT010000006.1, read on the forward strand.
AACCGCCCGAAGCTCTGCCGCCGCTGCCCGTCGTTGCGCCACCAGTACTGACACCGCCCGTTGCCGAACCTCCACCGCCCAGGTTGTTCACTTGACCGCCGGTCGCGCCGGCATTGTCCGTTCCGCCAATCTCGCTATCTTCCCCTGTCTTTTTCGAATCCTCGGAGGAGCAGGAACCAAGGCCCAGAACCAGGAGAATCGAACCGAGCGAGCGAATCGTGGCTGCGCGCATGTTGATGATTGCCTCTATGTGACAAGCCAGTCGAAGGATGAAACATCGGGGTTTGATGCCGAGCACAACCCAACGCGAAGGATGGAAGATTTTCGCATGGGCCTTTGCATTGGTCAACCGACGCAGCTCACCGTCAACCTGATGATCTGGCTGCATCCTTTCCATGCCGGCAGAATACCCCGTAATCCCGGTACTCTGGGCTAGTGTCCTGGTACCGTTGTGAGGTTTGTGGAGCCGACGGGTGGGATGATGCGCTAACATCGGGATCTGTGACTGACCAAGGCTCGTGCCAGCGTGGGGTTCGATCATGATGAGCAAGAAGTTCTTCGCATCCGCAGGTTTGGGGTTGGCTGCAACCGTTACCGCTCACATCGCTTGGGCGGGCCCGTTGATTCAGCACAGTGCGGGAGCCAAGCTCCTGGTGGGGGCCGATGTGTGGTCGGAGCCTTCGGATCTCGGCGGCGACGACGGCCTAGGGTTCAAGGGGAATGCCGGCGGTTTCAGCTACGGCGCTGCCGGGTATTACGAGCTCGGTCTTCTGAGGTACATCGGCCTGGAGCTGGATTTGGCGTACCAGCACGGAACGTTCCACCGTAACGTGACCATCAACAACACGATCGAGGTGACCGAAACGGTCACCATCAACAGCCTGCGGTTACCGATCCTAGCAAAAGCCAACCTTCCGCTTCCGCTGGGCCGAATCTGGGTGGGGGCTGGGCCGGAGTTCACCATCACCTCTTCTTCCGAAGTGAGGTGGGAACAAACCGGTGGTCCAACGGTGCCCATCATCGGTACCGTGGAAACCAAGGACGTCAAGCCAACGTTCTTGACGGCTGGCTTGGGACTCGTCATCGAGCTTCCAGCCATCGGCATCGACATCCCGGTCGAGCTGCGAGCGTCAAAGAACCTCTCCCAACCGGATGCCTGGGGTGATCGGGTGACTCAGCAGTCCGACACCGCTGCCACCATTCAAGCCGAGAGCTCGTGGGTCTACCGCTTGGGTGCTGGCATTGGCGTTCGGTTCTGAGTGTATCGATCCAGCCCTTCTGCGCAATGCCTGGTGCATTGCGCGGAATCTTCTGTTCCGGACAGAAGCCCGCTGCCTCGCGGTTGCAGACGGGTAGCGAAGACGGCCATTACGTCGGAGGATGCGAGCGCTGGGGTCGAATCATTGGACGATCGCGGCGGAGTGGATGGCCATGCGGCACAAGATCGAGCGCTCCCTTTCCCTTCTGGTGTTGGGCTTGTCTGCCGCCTGCTCGGGCGATGGCGGCGATGGCTCCGGGTCCATCGCGGAGTCCGGCACGACGAGTTCGAATGCCCAAGGCGGCTCGGTCTCGGGAGCACCGATCACCGCGGGAACCGCCGATGGCGTGGGAGCCACGTCTGGCGCTGGTAACGCCGCTGCGGGCGGGGCACCAACGACGATGGGGGGCTCCGGCTCTGGTGGTCAATCGACCGGCAACGGCGGAGTGACCGTCCCAGGCAATGGCGGGGTCAGCGGAGCGCCTGGCGCGGGCGGCGCGGTCAACCCGATCGCTGGAACGTCCTGGGGTGGTGCCCAGGCAGGTAGTGGTGTCGGAGGAGCAGTGATTGTCCAGGGAGGCATGGCTGGTGCAGCAACCGAGGTAGAAATCCCCTCGCTGATTGGCGATGTCATCTTCGACACGCCCAGTCAGACCTTCCGCGATTCTATCACGGTCGGAATGACAACCAGCATCGCCAGCGCCGAGATCCGCTATACGACCGATGGGCTGCTCCCCACCGCCAGCTCCACGGCGTATTCAGCTCCGCTGAGCCTGAGCGAAACCACCCAGGTTCGCGCCCAAGCGTTCGTGAGCGGCTCCGCCAGCGGCAAGGTCAGCACGGCCATCTACGTCGCTCGCACCATCGATCCGACCTCCGATCTTCCCATCATCGTCGTGGATGGCTATGGCAAGGGCAAGCCCTCCGACAAGGAGGTGTACCTGGACGCGGCCGTCATGGTCTTCGAGCCAGTGGACGGTACCGCCTCCATGGCCGCGCTTCCTACGGTGGCGCTGCGCGCCGGGTACCACGTGCGCGGCCAGTCTTCGGCGAGCTTCCCTCAAACCCCCTACAAGGTGGAGCTCTGGGACAACGACGACGACGACGTCGACTGCACGTTTTTGGGGATGCCCGCCGACTCGGACTGGGCGTTGTTGCCGCCCTATTACGACCGCACCCTGATCCGTAACCCGTTTACCTTCGCTCTGGGAAAGGACATGGGGATGCAGGCGCCCCGCACCCGCTTCGCCGAAGCGTACATCAACTACGAAGCCCATGCCATCTCGGAGGCGGACTACCAGGGGATCTACTGGGTGACCGAGACCATCAAGAACAACAAGGTCCGCACCGATCTCAAGCAGCTGGACGAGGATGACACCACCGCACCCACCATCAGCGGCGGTTACATCATGAAGTTCGACCAGATGGCGACCGAGGAGCCAACCCTGACCTGCACCGGGAGCGACCCCATCTCGGGTGGAGTCTTCGGCGGACCGGATCCCGAAGACTCAGGGACCTGCTGGACGGATCTAGAGGTCATGGATCCAGATCCACTCAACGACGCGCAGAAGGCCTGGATAACCCAGTATATTCAGGAGTTTCACGACTCGCTGCACCTGAGCCCCATCGGTGACTACGCGGCGTACATCGACGTCCCTTCCTTCGTCGACTACCTGTTGATCAGCGAGGTGACCAGGAACGTGGACGCGTACACACGGAGCGCCTACTACTACAAGGATCGAAACCAGAAACTCGCGGCGGGCCCGCTGTGGGATTACAATTTTGCCTTGGGCGGCGTTGGCGCGCAGGAACCAGTCCCTCAGCGCGACACGGATACGGGTTGGCACTTCGACCGTGCAAGGAATGTCAACAACTGGTATCCGAAGTTGACGCTCGACCCTGCCTTCATGCAAGAGGTCAAGACACGCTACACAGCCTTGCGCGAGACCCTCCTTTCGGATGCCTCCATCCAGGAACGGATCGACACCCTGACCGCGCCCTTGGCCCAAGCCATCGTTCGGGACTATGCCAAGTGGCCGGTAGACGGCATCATCTTGTCCGAAACCGGATTCACCGGCGGGCCCACCGAGCCAACCTGGGAGGGACAGGTCCAGATCATGCGGGATTTCTTGCTGGCTCGCCTGGCCTGGATGGATGAAAATCTGCTCTGATTGAAGCTTCGTCGCGTGGCGTGAGGACCGCGCCGCAGCGGGGCTTATGTCCACCCGCCGGGGGCCGTTCTGGAGCCCGCCACGCAACACAACACTAGCCCGGCCCGGGACGCCCCTGGTCGGGCTTTCGCTTGTCATGCGGAGTCCACACGTGACCGCCACTTTACGAGTCTGCGGGCATCGGTCAAGATGAAGATCTAAAAGATACCATGCCGATCTTTTCCCGCTCGTGCCTGGCTTGGGTTTGGCTCGTCGCAGTCACGGCTTGCAGCAGCCAGGATCCAGGCGATGATTCCGAGACCGGGGGCAGCAGCGATTCAGCGGGGGCTGCCGGTCTGGGCGCCCAGGGCGGTTCCGAGAATCCGCGAGGTGGCTCGGCGGGAGCAAACCTTGGTGGGACGGGCGTAGGCGGAGCACTGGGCGGAGCTTTTTCCGGTGGAACGTCGAACGGTGGCACTGCAGGTGCGGGCGGCAGCTTGGGCGGCGCCGCCAACGGCGGAGCAGCGATGGGTGGAAACCCTGCGCGGGGCGGAGCGCTCGGTGAAGGGGGAACCAATCCCGAATCGGGTGGTGTCGCTCAAGCGGGCAGCCCGGATCTTGGCGGGAATCCAAGCGGCGGCACGCCCAGCGCAGGAGGCCCGGGTTCAGGTGGCGATGTGACGACCGCGGGTGGTAACGGCATTGGCGGCTCGGGTGGTAGTGCCGGTGGTTCAGTTGCTGGGGCCCCCGTGGGGGAAGGCGGCGCGGCGGGCCAGGGAGCCGCCGGAGCACCCAGCGCAGGAGCTGCCGGCTTGGCTTTTCCATTTCCCCAGAACCACGAGAGTCCCTATTGCATCTATCCGTCCACGTACGACAGTACCGACGCGCAGGCGGCGTACCTTACCTGGAAGGAGACGGTGGTCACCTCCGAGGGAGCCGGTGGTTTCCTCAGGGTCAGAAAGCCTGATTCCGGGACGGTCATCGATTCCACGGTATCCGAGGGAATTGGCTACGGGATGCTCCTGGCCGTGTTCTTCGGCGACCGCGAGGTGTTCGACGGGTTGTGGCAGTACGAGCAGCTCCACCTCAATGACCGTGGCCTGATGGACTGGGAAATCGGTCCGGACGGGAACGTCACCAGCGGCGGCTCCGGGGCTGCTTCGGATGGTGACGAGGACATGGCCTTTGCCCTGGTCATGGCACACCGTCAATGGGGTGGGCAGGGTTCCTTGCCCCGGACCTACCTCGACTACGCTTCGGAGCTCATCGACGCGATGTGGGAACACGAGGTGGACGTGGGGCGGGACTACATGCTCAAACCCGGAGACCAATGGGGCGACGTGGATGTCACCAACCCCTCCTATTTCGCACCCGCCTACTATCGGATCTTCGCCCAGGTCACGGATCGCCCCGAGTGGCTCGATGTCGTCGATTCGAGCTACGACATCATCGAACGGAGCCTCAACGCTGAGAACGGCAATCAGGACAATGGTCTGGTCCCCGCCTGGTGCGACTCGCAGGGGACGCCGGTGGAGGCCTACTCGGGGGCGCCGCTCTATTTCCAGAATGACTCCACCCGCACGCCCTTCCGGGTTGGGCAGGATTACTGCTACTTCGGTGAACCGCGGGCGCTCGCTTACCTCGAGAAGATCACCAGCTTCTACGAATCGGTGGGGGTCGCCAACATCGTCGATGGCTACGAGCTGGATGGCACACCTCGCCCGGATCGAGCCACGGCGGGGGGCCTGCAAGCTGCCTCCTTCGTGGGACCGGCCGGCGTGGGTGCCATGCACGACGTGTCGCACCAGGCCTTCGTCGATGAGGCCTACGCCGCGGTCGCTACCCAAGGGCTGACCGCCGGGACGATCTACTATCAGAAATGCTGGACGGCCCTGTCACTCTTCATGATGACCGGCAATCTCTTCGAGCTGACCGCGCCGTAGGGCGGTCGCCGTTGCTCAGTCGCCCAACGCGGCGTCGATCATCCGGGACACCGCATCGAGATCGGTGGGGTTCCCGACGCGCTTGCCATTGACGAACATGCTGGGAGTGCCTTGCACGGCCACCTCGCCGCCTAGAGCCAGATCCTGCTCGATCTGGTCGTCGGCCTTCTTGCTGCCGAGCGCCGCCTTGAAGCGGCCGAGATCCAACTTGAGGTCCTTGGCGTAACCCTCGAAGGAATCGCTGTCCAGGTTCTGGGGGTTCTCGAAGATCTTGTCGTGGAATTCGAAGAACTTCCCCTGGGCATGAGCGGCCAGGGCTGCCCGCGCTGCGGGCTTGGCGTTGTCGTGGAAGGACAACGGGAATTGACGGAAGATGAAACGTACGCGATCCTGGTATTTTTCGCGGAGCTGCTTGGCCACCACCGCCGCTCGCGAGCAGTAGGGGCACTGGAAGTCGGAGAACTCCACCACCGTCACCTTGGCATTGGCCGGGCCCCAGGATGGCGGGCTGCCAGCCGCGATCTTGGCCTGGAGCTCGGCGTTGAGCGGCTGATTCGCCTGCTCCTCCTTCTTGAGCTCCTTGATGATCTCATCGGTCTGACCCAACATCGCCTGACAGTGGGCAGGTTTGAGATCCTTGGTCTTCTCCTTGACCATGGTACAGGTCTCCGCTCCCACCGCCGCGCAGAGCTTCTGGATCAGCTCGTCGCATTTCTTTCCCTGCTTCTCCAGCTTGCCGGTGGTGACCTCGAAGTCACGAAGCCCCGCCGCACAGGCAGCGTCGGACAAGAGCGGCAGGATCAGCTTGGCGCTGTCACAGGTTGGATCTTCCTTGCCCACCTTGCCGCAGAATCGCTCCGACAGCTTCGAACAGGCTTCGGCGTCAGCCTTCGAAGCTGGTTCGGAAGCAGAGCCATCGCCGGAGGGCTTGGACTTGTCGCAGCTCGGAACACCCAAAAGGCAAAGCGTGAGGAGGGCCAGGGACACGTGTTTCATGGGGGGCCCTTTCTACCGAGCCTTCGCCCAGCCGTCCACCAGCGCCGGTCAATGGGGCTAATTCCTGGAAATGTGGGGGTCGGTTCGCTGGACCCCCACGGTGGTGGCCCCGGTGGTATCGACCGCGAGCGTCTCGACCTGCCAGCGGTCCGTGCTACTAGAAGCTCGTCGAGGCTGCTGGCCATTGCTCCGCAGCGGGGCAGGCTCACCGGATCACGAGGTACACCATGGATGAACTTGTCAAGGGATTGGTCAGTAAGGCTGGGTTGACTGAGGAGCAGGGCAAGGCCGTCGTCAAGTTCCTCAAGGAGAACGCGGACAAGATCCCGAATTGGCTGGGCATCGACCTGAAGAGCCTGACCGACAAGTTGCCGGGGGGCCTGGGCGGTTTATTCAAGTAATCTGTCGTGATTTCCTGGGCATGCCAGCAGGGGCGGACGCGCTGGCATGCCTGAACGGGGACAGCTAGAATACTGACCGTGAGTGATCCGTCCGGTCGTTTTCGAACGGGCAGCTATGTCCTGTCTGGACCCCTGCCGCTGCAGGGCCTTCCCGTCGAGTTGGATCTACCCTGCGAGGTGTCCGCGCTTCCCCCGGTCCGTGCCGTCCGCGGGACGGTGATCCTGTCCTCGATCCACGCCCTGCGCGAGCTCGAGCTCTTCGAGGCCTATCGAGCCCAACTGCCCGAGCAGCTGGCTCCCTCGATATTGCAGGCCGTTCCCGGAACGTGGCTGCCGTTGGAGTTGGCCAGAACCCATTACGTCGCCTGCCAGTCCCTGCATCTTTCGCCCAACCTGGAGATGGAAGTGGGGCTCCGCTCCGGCAAGAAATCGATTGGAGCCATGCTGGGAACCGCGGTGCGTCTGTCGCGCGTGGCTGGTGCCACACCCTGGACGCTGATTCGGGGTGGGGACAGGGTGTGGAATCGCGCCTATGACGGGGGTGCGATGCGGATCTATCGGGTCGGCGAGTCCGAAGCCTTCGTCGAGACACACAAGAACCCGCTGATGGTCGAGCTGGAGTTTTGCCGCAATTCCTTCCGCGGGTTCTGCTTGGCGCTGTACGGGCTGGTCAGCGAACGGATGTCGTTTCGGGTGTTCAACGTCCTGAACGACGTGGTTCAGTATCGCGTCCTTTGGAAGTAATCTCGGGTGCACGAGAGAGGACTTGAACCTCCACGCCTTGCGGCGCCGGAACCTAAATCCGGTGCGTCTGCCAGTTCCGCCACTCGTGCCGAGTAGTCGAATACGCCCAAGTCATAGCCGCTGTCGCGGCGATCGTCCAGCGCCGGTCCGACCGGTATTTTGGAGCGAATCCGGGCCTAGCCAGCGGGCGCTGGTTCCTGCTGGGTACTGCAGTGGAAGGTCCCGAGCCCAAGGACCAGGTCCCGCGCATGGATCCCGACCACCCGCCGATCCGCGAAGAGCTCCTGTAAAATGCCCAGCGCGATGCGATCCTTGGGGTCGTCGAAGGTCGGGACGATCACCAGCTGGTTTGCCACGTAGAAGTTGGCGTAGCTGGCGGGCAGGCGGGTCTTGCCGAAGACAACCGGTTCCGGCATGGGGAGTGGCACCACCTCCAGACGGCGCCCCCGGGCGTCCCTCTGTCCTTTCAGCGCTTCCCGAGCGTCGCGCAGAAGCCGATGGTTTCCATCCCTTTGGTTTGGCTCGTCGCAGAGGACGACCCGTGCCGGGGCGACGAATCGGGCCAGGTCGTCCACGTGCCCCGAGGTGTCGTCCCCCAGGATGCCGTCGGGCAGCCACAGGATCTTCTCTGCCGCGTAGTGGTCAGCAAGCAATCGTTCGCTCAATGTCCGACCCAGCCCCCTGTGCCGTGCACGCTTGCCGCGCAAAAGGCAGGACTCGGTGGTCATCAGGGTGCCCTGCCCGTCCACGTCGATAGCGCCACCCTCCAGGACGATGCGCGAGGAGCGACCTCGCGTCAACACCTGGGGGTACCAGCATCTCTGGGCCGAGGCCGCGGCGACTCGGAGCCCGGCCGCGTCGTCCTTCTGGTGGTCGGGATAGCGGCGCCATCCGTCGAATCGCCACTTGACGGCACCCAGTCCACGTCGCCGCGAGACCAAAAAGCTTGGCAAATAGTCGCGCGTCCAAGAGCGATCCGTGGTCAGGAAGATCCAGTCGACCTGGGACAGCAGGGCACCCGCCCGCCCCAGGACGCTCCGGGCGCGCCGCTTCACCAATGAATCGGGGACCAGGATTTTTACCCTCTCCACTCGGGCCAGGTTTCTTACCAGCTCGGCAAAGATCCACTCGATGGTCCCGTACTTGCCGGGCCAATCCGCCTGATGATGGGGCCAAGCGATCCAGGTGGCAGAGTGCGGCTCCCATTCCGCGGGCATGCGATACCCGAGCGCCCGCGGGCATTGCTGGTCGTGGACAGCTCTCGTCATGGGGCTTCGTCTAGCCACCGCGCCAAGAGGCCTTGGTAGGCGTCGATGCGCCGATCCCGGAAGAACGGCCACATTTGCCGCTGTTGCTCGATGAGACAAAGGTCGCAGTCAACCACCAGGTCCTCCGGCGTCTCCCCGGCTTCCGCCAGGATCCGTCCCCGCGGATCACAGACCAGCGAATGCCCCCAGAATTCCAACTGGCCCGCCGCCGAGTGCTCCACTCCCACCCGATTGACCGCCGCCACGAACACGCCATTGGCGATGGCATGGGCGCGATGCATGGTCTTCCATGCGTCGCGTTGGTCGACACCCAGGCTCTCCTTCTCCTCGGGAGACCAGCCGATGGCCGTTGGGTAGACGAGGATCTGGGCCCCGGCCAAGGCCATCAAACGACTCGCCTCCGGGTACCACTGATCCCAACACACCAGCACACCCAGTCGAGCCCTTGGGGTGTCGATGGGGTGAAACCCGAGATCGCCGGGGGCGAAATAGTACTTCTCGAAGTACTGGGGGTCGTCCGGGATGTGCATCTTGCGGTACATGCCGAGCTGCGAGCCGCTCTCGTCCAGAACCACCGCGCTGTTGTGGTAGAGACCGGCCGAGCGACGCTCGAAGAAGGGAACGACCAGGACGACGCCCTGCGACCGGGCCAACTCGATCATGGCAGTGACGCTCGGCCCCTGCGCCGGCTCCGCCCAGTTGAAATGGCTGGGATCCTCCGTCTGACAGAAGTAGGGAGCCTGGAAGAGCTCGGGCAGGACAACCAGTTGGGCACCGTCCGAGGCAAGCCGACGGACCGAGGCCTGGGCTCGCTCCAGGTTGGTCAGGCGATCCTCGGTGCAGGAGTACTGAGCCAGGCCGAGCCGCAGGGTTCTTCCAGTCACGGGGCCCAGGCTAGCATGACGGGGTGAAAGGCCCGCGCTGGTCGGCTGGGCAAGGCTGGGATATCGACCGCTGCGGGTTTCACAGGGCGGTCAGCCAGTCGCCGGGTTCCATGGGGCGTGATACTCCTCGATTTCCAAAGGCCGACCAGTCGGGCTCTGGATTCGATGGCGCGTGCCTCAGTCATTTGTTACGATTGGACCCTCACGACTCGTTTCCGGGCTCGACTCTGCCTCTCTCGGTGTGTGGATTCGCTGAATGGATACGTGCTGTCGTTCGCAGGTGCGGCGATGGCAGGCTCGTGGGTCTTCCTCTCGGTCATCGCGGCCAGTCGAGACGTGGGACAGTTAGCATTAGGCCGCGGCGAACGAGAGAGACAAGATGGGTACTCGGATTTACGTAGGCAATCTGTCGTTTCACACGACCGTTGATACGCTGCGGAATGTATTCACCGAGTTCGGTGAAGTGGTCGATGCGCATGTGGCGACCGACAGGATGACCGGGCAGTCGCGTGGCTTCGGGTTCATCACCATGGGTACGGATGACCAGGCCCGTCAGGCCATCGAGCGTCTGAACGGCCAGGAGATCGACGGCCGCGCGCTCCGAGTCAACGAGGCAGAAGAGCGCCGTCCTCGTGAGGGCGGGGGCATGGGCGGCGGCCGCGGTGGCGGCGGTGGTGGACGTGGCGGATTCGGCGGCGGCGGCGGCGGCGGCGGCGGCGGTGGTCGCGGTGGTCGCGGTGGCGACCGCGGTGGACGCGGCGGCGGGCGCGGTGGCGATCGCGGCGGACGCTGGTAGACGGAAACGTTGGTCGTCTCGGTCGAGAGACGGCCATCAACGCGAAGGAGGCGAGCTCACGCTCGCCTCCTTTCGTTTTGTCTTAGCCGGCGAAGGGAGGCGGGACATGCCCACCTCCTTTCGCCGGATCAACCGGTCTCTAGATGCCGAGGCTGGTTCGACTCCAGCTCGCCAGGACGCGCATGTAGTTGGCCCGCTCGTAAACGGCTGGTTCCGGACAGCGCGAAAGGTTCATGCTGCCCTGAGCCTGACGCAGGGACTTGTACTCCTTGCGCGACAACCACGCCGAGAGTTCGTCGCGGGTCTTGCTGATCCAGCTCGGACCGTCTTTCAAGACGGCGCTGACCACCTGGATTGCATGGGCACCAGCCATGACCCCCTTCAGTGCGTCCGTGGCCGAATGGACCCCGCCGGTGAGCGCCAGGGAGATCTGGGTCTTGGCGCTGAGAATGGCCAACCACCTCAGGCGCAGGCGCATCTCCGCAGACGTGGAGAGCTCGAGCGTGTTCTTGACCTCCAGCTGATCCACGTCGATGTCTGGTTGATAGAAACGGTTGAAGACGACGCAGCCCTGGGCGCCCGCCTTGGCCAACCGGGCCACCAGATGCACCGGTGAGGTGTAAAACGGCGAGAGCTTGACCGCCAAGGGGATGCGGAGGCCCTGCTTGATCCTCTGAACCATTTGCACGGTCCGAGACTCCAGGGTTTCCGCGTCTTGCGAGCCATTGGTGGGGATCTGATAGATGTTGAGCTCCAGGGCGTCGGCGCCCGCTTGCTCGATACGCTTGGCGTAGTCGAGCCAGCCGGAGTTGGTGATGCCATTGAGCGAACCCATCACCGGGATTTTTACCGCAGCCTTCACCTTTCGGATCTGCTCCAGGTACTCCTCGGGGCCGAGCTTGTACTCGGCGGACTTGGGGAGAAATCCCATGGCCTCGGCGTTCGCGTTCTCGTACGACTCGACGTAGGCCGCGTGCGCGGCCTGTTCGAGGAGCAACTGCTCCTCGAACAGCGAGTGCATGACGATAGCGGCGGCACCGGCGTCCTCCAGGCGTTTGACCTGATCCAGGTCACAAGCCAGCGGCGACGCGCCGACGATCAGGGGGTGCTTCAGTTCCAGTCCCAAATATTTCGTGGAAAGATCCATCACTCGGCCTCCGGGCTCGAAGTGGTCGAGGCTGCCTGGCTTCCGCCATAAGCGGTCACGACCATTTTGGCCATCTGCTCGTACGTCTCGGTTCGGCGCTTCGCTTCTCGTTCGGCCTGTTCCATCAGCGAGCCGAAGCGCTTCGGATTCATCTTTTCGACCATGCGGAAGCGGGTCTCGCTGAGCATGTAGTCACGAATCTGCGACTTCTGGGCGCTGTCCAACACCAGCGGCGGCTCACCCAGCGGGATCCGCGACGGATTGAAGCGGAACAGCGGCCAGGCTCCGGAATCCACGGCAGCCTTCTGGTGGTCGCAGCCCTTGGCTAGATCGATGCCGTGGGCGATGCAGTGACAGTAGGCGATGATGATGGACGGGCCCGGGTGCGCGTCGGCCTCGACGAAGGCGCGCAGGGTCTGGGTGTCCTTGGCTCCGAACGCCACTGCGGCGACATAGACATGACCGTAGGCCATGGCCAGCATTCCGAGATCCTTGCGGTTGACGTCCTTGCCCGCCATCGCGAACCGGGCGGCAGCCCCGATCGGCGTGGCCTTGGAGGCCTGGCCGCCGGTGTTGGAATACACCTGGGTATCCAGGACCAGCATGTTGACGTTCCGGTTGGTGGCCAGAACATGGTCGAGCCCGCCGTACCCGATGTCGTAGGCCCATCCGTCGCCACCGACCATCCAGATGCTCTTCTTCACCAGGTAGTCGGCGAGGGTCTTGAGGTGGGTCATGTCGACCGAACCGGGCAGGGTCCCAAGCTTCTGACGCAGGGCTACCACGCGGGCCCGCTGGGCCTCGATGCCCGCCTCGTCATCCTGCTTGGCGCCCATTAGCTCGGATACCAGCTTGTCGCCGATGGCCGAAGCGTTCCGCTGCAACAGGATCTTGCAGTAGTTCTCGTGGGCGTCCACGGTCAGCCGGAAGCCGTAGCCGAACTCCGCGTTGTCCTCGAACAGGGAGTTGGACCAAGCCGGCCCCCGCCCGTCCGGGTTCTGCGCAAAGGGGGTGGTCGGCAGGTTGCCGCCGTAAATGGAGCTGCAACCGGTGGCATTGGCGACGATGGCGCGGTCGCCGAACAGCTGAGTCAGCAGCTTGACGTAGGGCGTCTCGCCGCAACCCGCACAGGCTCCGGAGTACTCGAACAGGGGCTGGAGCAGCTGTGAACCCTTGACGTCCATCTTGACCAGCTTGCGGTCCACCTCCGGGATCTTGAGGAAGAACGCGTAGCGTTCGCGCTCCGCATCACGCAGCGGCCGCTGGGGTGCCATGTCCAGGGCCTTGTGGCGTGGATTGGCCTTGTCCTTGGCGGGGCATACCTCGACGCACAGCCGGCAACCGGTGCAGTCCTCGGCCGCGACCTGCAGGGTGTAGCGCTTGCCCTTGAAGGGCTCCGCCTTGAACACCATGCTCTTGAAGCCTTCCGGCGCGCCTGCCAACTGGCTCTCGTCGTAGACTTTGGCTCGAATCGCGGCGTGCGGGCAACCCAGAGCGCACTTGTTGCACTGGATGCAGATTTCGGGATCCCACACCGGGATGTCCAGAGCGATGTTGCGCTTCTCCCACTGGGTCGTTCCAGTCGGCCAGGTGCCGTCGACGGGGAAGGCACTGACCGGCAAGAGGTCCCCCTTGCCAGCCAACATGATCGCGGTCACGCGCTTGACGAAATCTGGAGCCTCGGCGCGGACCACCGGAGGCCGGCGGTGGTGCCCGTTGGTCTTGGCAGGGACCTGGACCTCCTTGAGGTTGGAGATGGCGTTGTCGACGGCTTGGACATTCATCCGCACCACGTCGGCGCCCTTCTTGCCGTAGGTCTTCTCGATGGCACCCTTGATACTGGCCACGGCCTTTTCCACCGGGATGACCTTGGTCAGAGCGAAGAAACAGGTCTGCAGTACGGTGTTGGTGCGACGCCCCAGCCCGGCATCCTTAGCCACCTTGTTGGCGTCGATCACGAAGAGCTTGACCTTCTTCTGGATGATCTCCTCGGCCAGCTCCAGGGGTAGGGCCTTCCAGGTTTCTTCCGGGGAGTAGGGGCTGTTGATCAAGAGCGTTCCACCGTCGCGCATCCTCTCCAACAGATCGACCTGGTCGACGAACTCGAACTGGTGACACCCAACGAAATCTGCCTCCTCGATGAGGAAGGGCGTGTCCAGATTCGCCTGTCCGAAGCGGACGTGGCTAGCCGTGACGCTACCCGCTTTCTTGGAGTCGTACACGAAGTAGCCCTGCACCTGCAGGTCGGTCTCGGTACCCACGATCTTGATGGTGTTCTTGTTGGCGCCCACCGTGCCATCGCTGCCCAACCCGAAGAACAGGGCCTGCTTGACAGCGGGGCCCAGAACGTCGAGGGGCTTCTTGACCGGCGGCAAGGAGAGATGGGTTACGTCGTCGACGATCCCCACCGTGAAGCGCGGCATCGGCTTTTCCAGGTTGAGGTGCTCGTACACGGAGGCCACCATTCCCGGCGTGAACTCCTTACTGGAGAGGCCGTAGCGACCGGCCACCATCTTGGGCATGGTGCCCTGCCAACCCTCGTGCATGGCCGTAACCACGTCGAGGAACAGTGGGTCAGCCAGGGCACCTGGCTCCTTGGTGCGATCCAGGATCGCCATACGACGAACCGACTTGGGAATGGCGGCCAACAGCACGTCAGCCGCGAAGGGGCGGTACACGTGGACCACCACCACGCCCACCTTTTGGCCCTGATCCACCATCTTCTCCACGGTGCGCCGCACGGTCTGAGCACCGGAACCCATGATGATGATGACCCGCTCCGCCTCGGGGTGGCCGAAGTAGCGGAACAGATCGTAGCGACGCCCCGTGCGCTCGAAGAACTTGTCCATCGTGGCACGGATCAACGCAGGAGCCGCGTCGTAGAAGGAGTTGGCCGCTTCGCGAGCCTGGAAGAACACGTCCGGGTTCTGAGCCGTACCGCGCAACACCGGGTGATCCGGATTCAAGGCGCGCTCGCGATGCTGACGGATCAGGTCGTCGTCGACCATGAAGCGCAGATCGTCGTCGCTCAGCTTCTTGATGCGAGACACCTCGTGGGAGGTGCGGAAGCCGTCGAAGTAGTGCAGGACCGGGATGCGCGTCCTCAGGGTGGAGGCGTGAGCGATGCAAGCGAAGTCATGCGCCTCCTGGATGCTGCTCGAGCAGTACATCGCGTAGCCGGTCTGACGACAGGCCATGACGTCCGAGTGATCACCGAAGATGCTCAGGGCGTGGGTCGCCACGGTACGGGCCGACACGTGGATCACCTGGGCGGTGAGCTCGCCGGCAATCTTGTACATGTTCGGGATCTTCAGGAGCAGGCCCTGGGATGCGGTGAAAGTGACCCCCAGGGCGCCCGCCTGAACGGCGCCGTGGACGGTACCCGCGGCACCACCTTCCGATTGCATCTCGGCAACGGTGGGCGTCGCGCCCCAGATGTTCTTCTGCCCCGCCGCGGCCCACTCGTCGCAGTACTCACCCATGTTCGAGGATGGGGTGATGGGATAGATGGAGATCACTTCGCTCACGCGGAAGGCAACCGAGGCAGCCGCCTCGTTGCCGTCCACAACCATCATCGTCTTGTCACTCATTGCTGGTCGTCCTTCGCTCTAGACACGTCCACCCGAAGGCGGAAGCGCGATGGGGAGCACGCCGGGTGCTCGGGGGTCCTTTCCTATCCAATCGCTCGGTGAAGACAACCCCATCTCGTGAGGTTTTTCGAAACTCACGCAAAAGATGCGGCGCCCGTCGAGAAATTGGCCATCACCCCCGTCAGAAACGGGAGCCCACGAGCCTTCGGAAGAACCGAATCGGTTAGCCGTGGACGACCTACTACGCCCCGCAGAATCTGCGGGAGGAGTGGGTCCAGACCGTGCGACAAGCTCTCCAAGGCTCGAAGCGCGCGGACTATACCACGGCATCCGGATCGGGTGGGGCCTTTTGCTGCCGCGGTTGCCTTGCCAAGACTCCGTCGTTGCGACGCATCAACAGATCCGGGGACACTGGGATGCGTCCGCTCGCACTCATGCGCTGTCGGCCCAGGCATCAAGCCGATGTCCGAGCAGATAATGCGGCTTTCGAGAACGTCGACGGGGCTCGATGCAGGGAGCAACCCCTGCCTCGTTGAAGAGTTGACAGATTGAACGATTCAAGTGTCGCTCGACCGACGGGAATGTCCAGCGCGTGACAGGGCCGGCTAGTCGGACCGCGCAGTCCGACCGATTAGCCCAGACCTCTGCGCAGCGCCCGCCGGTCGGCAAGGCTCCCACCAGCGAATGACGATACGAACAACACCGCGGGATCATGGAAGCTAATGCCCGCATCGTTCTTCGCACCGGGTCCGATTCTGTAGGATTGAGTCCGAAAAGGGATGACAAAACCCCCACGTGACATTCCGGGATTCATCTGAGCTTCGAGCTTGAAGATGAGGTATGATGAATCTTTGAGATGCCGTGGGGGGGGACGCTCCCGCGGAATCGTGGAGTAGTCGATGAAGCAGCCGGGAGCGTTGCTCGTCATTGTCGAGAAGGGAGCCATCCTTCCAACATGGGTCGGGCGTTGCCAAGACAGGGTATCTGACGTGGTGGTTCTCGCCGCGGCTTACGACGAGTCGCCCAAGGAGCTGGCTTGCCGGGTCGTTCAACGGATCGAGACGATGAGCTCGACGGACGTGACGGTCAGCTTGGCCGTGTTGGTCGCGGCAGAAGAGCCGCTGCCGGCTGCCTATGCCGACTCCCGCGTCGCCATGGCCCATGCCGTTCTCGAGCAGTTCCTGCGGCGCGGGCGGGGACAGCTGCTGTTCGTGACCGATGATCAGATCAGCCCCGAGGGCAGGTTCCAGCTGTTGTCCCTGGCCGGGATCCTGGCGCAGGACATTCGAGGGACCCGCATTGGCGTGGGGATTCGATTCGGTGCGGCCGAGGAGGACTCGCCACCCGCCGAGCTGGAACGGCGTATGGCCGGGGTCCAGGTCCGTCCTTCGCGAAGACCCCCTCCGGCCAGCGGTGAGCTCCTCAAGGCGGATTCCGCGGACCCGTCTTCGGTGGCTCCACCGCGCAAACGCGTGGATTCGGTTGGCTAGTACCGCGGCCGAGCAGCGCGGATCCGCCCCGGCCAGGAGCCGTGCCGCTTCGGGATGCCCAGGGCAGGAGCAGCAGGGCGACGGCACCCACCAGGATGGTCAACCCCACCTGGCCCAGATAGGCGAGGAATACGAAAGGGGCACCGACCGTGAGCAGACGGGTGGCGGGGAGATACAGGGCCAGCGCCGTGTAGAGCGCGAGCTGGAACGATCCGAAGTAACCCGGCGCGGTGGGCAGCACGATGCCCAGACCGAGCAGCCCCATGATGACAATTGCCATGGGGAAGGTGGCATCGCGAAAACCCGAGATGCAAAGGAGCAACCACAACCCCAAGGCATTCACTAACCAGTATGCCAGAGTCACGATGACGAAGGGGCACAACAGCCGCCACTGTCGCAGAGCCTGCAACCCCTGCCAGACATCCAGCAGCGCTCGGGCAAAGCGCCGCAGCCAAGGGGCAGAGGATGGCGAGGTCTTGCTCTGTGCCCACGCGCCCACGCGATCCGAGGCCGAGGCAATCCAGAGCAGAAGGGCCAGCAGGGCCATGATCGCAGTGAGCACGGCCACGACGCCGGGGATGCTGCGCAGCGGAAAGGGCAACTCTCCCACCCGTTCGGCAAGATCGGGACGAACCGCTGCGCAGCCCAGGCCCAACAGCGTCAACGAGCCCAGCACCAGCGCGTCCACGACGCGTTCGGCAATCACGGTGCCGGAGACTTGGAAGAACCCGGTCGGCTGATACCTGCCGAGCAGGGCAGGTCGGACCGCCTCACCCATTCGGTAGGGCAGCACCAGCAGCGCCGCGTGACCCACCAAGGCGACGGTCAGCACCAACCGGTGCCGGGCGGACCCCAGCGGACTCAACAACCATGACCAACGCCAGGAACGCAGCAGCAGCACCAACAGCCACAACCCAAGATAGGTGACGACCCCACCCAGCGGGATTCGTTCCAGCATCTCGGTCGCCGGAACGAGAGGTAACGCGCCTCGTCGCAACACCAGGACCAGGGCAACGGCCAGCCCAAGGGATACCAGATAGCCCCAAGCCAGGGAACCTGGGGCCGCCGACCGTCCCTTGGGGTGGCTTAGCTCCGCCGACATGGGGTCTTCCTTCTAGCAAAACCCAGGGGTCGGCAAGACCAGGTTGTGACACCGGTTGGCTGGTACGACCCAGTGACGTCGGGCACTGGCCAACTGGGGTCGCGCCTCGTACGCTTGCCGAGTGTCGGCTCGAGCCCTGCTCCTGGCCTTGGGTCTGTTGCTCACCCTGGGGGCGGAGCGGGACGTCTACGCCCAGTTCCGCCCGGGCGGGAGGAAAAGACCCCCGGCACGCCCCCCCATCACCGCCACCTCGGGGCGGCCGCGGCGAGCGGCCTCAACGACGGAAATCGAGGCGCCCAGAAAAGACGCGTCGACGTCCCTGGCCAGAGTCCTGACAGTTGCCCTGACCCAGCCGGAGGCCGAGGGAACCATCCGTCGCCTACTCGATCTAGCGCGGCAACGCGACGGCGACACCGAACCCTTGGTGGCCGAGCTGGCTCGACGCGCCGACCAAGAGCCCGATGCGGAGGTGGGGCTACGGACCGTCCTGGCCGCAATCCACTCGCTGCAGGGCCGCCCCCAACTCGCCGAATCGGAGCTTGCGCGAGCTCTCGCCCGGGCGCCGCGAGATCGGGCGGCGCTGCGCTGCAAGCTGGCGCTCGAGATGGGTTCGGACCGCCTGCAGCAAGCGCTGGCCACCGCCGAGCGGCTGCTGGCGACGCGACTGGACCAACTGGACCAGCAGGACACACTACGCAAAATTCGTGATCTTGCCCTGTCGCTGGGCAACTGGGACCGGGCCCAAACGGCCCAGCTCGATCTGGTGAAGAGTGCGGGGGGCTCGCTATCCATCCGTCGCGAGCTCACCCGGGAACTGCTGCGACGAAACGAAATCGACCGCGCCATCCTGATTGGTCGGCAGGTGGTTTCGGACGTGCACGGCGACAACCGAGCCCTGCTATTCGCGCTCAGAGATCTGGGCGAGGCGCTGATCCGGGGCGAACGATACCCCGAGGCCCTGCAGACCCTGGACCACGCCGAACGCCTCGCCCAGAACCAACCCGGTGTACGGGGGGAGTTGGACCAGTTGCGCGCCGACGTGTATCGCCGGTCGCACCGACTGCCCGAGCTGGTGGCCAAGCTCCGCCAAGCCCCACCGACCGATCCAGCGCGGCTCCTCTTCGTCGGCCAGCTGGAGGAGGAAATCGGCAACGTCGAAGCCGCCCTGCTCAACTACCAGCGGGCACGAACCCTCGATCCTGCTCATCTCGAGGCCCGCCTGGCCGAGCTCCGAATCCTGGAGCTGCAGGGACGCGTCGCGGATGCCACTCGGGGCCTGGAACAGCTGGTGTGGCGCACTCCGGAACGTCAGGATCTGGCCTGGCGTCTGTTGGAGCAATGGCTACGAACTGGGGAACGGACCAAGGCTCGTCAACTCTTGGAAAAGCTGACCGAGCGTGCCTCGGTTTCCCCGGAGGCCCTCACCGCCGTCGCGGATGCCTGGCAACGCCTGGGGGATCGGAACCGGAGCCTGGCCCTTCTGAAGAGAGCGGCGGTCGGCAACACGACCACCCCGGACGCGGTCGTCGAGTACGGTCGCCGGCTCTTCGACTCCGGGAAGCGCGAGGAGGCGCTCCAGATCTGGAATCGACTGTTGACCGAGGATGACTCCCGCGCCAAAAGCCTGCTCAAGCTGGCCGAGATCCACATCGACCACGGCCTGCTCGATTCGGCTCTGCCGATGCTCGAACAAGCGCAACGTCTGGGTGGTCAGGATCCCGTTGTCCTGAGAGGCTGCGCCCTGGCCCTGGAGCGAGCCGCACCCTTGGCCTCCAAGGATCGGCGCAAATCCTTGCGCGTGGCCGCCATGGACCGGTGGCAGGCCGTGTTGAGCCAAAAGCCGCTGGACCCCCAGAAAGAGCGGGAGGCCACTGGACACCTGGTGCTTCTGTGGTCCCTGGAGGGCCAACTGGAAAGACGAGCCCGGGTGCTGTCGCGACGCCTCGCCGATCAGCCCCAGGATGCAACGACGGCACGCCTGTTGGTCGCGACATGGCAAAGGCTCGGTGACAGTGCTCGCGCGGAACGGGTGCTGCGCACCCAGCTCGCTATCCACCCCGACGATGAGACGACACTCGCGGCGCTGGAGCGATTGCTGGTCGAAAGGAAGGACTACGCCGGAGCGATGAAGGTCGTGGAGGTGATGGCGGTCGCTGGTTCTTGGCGAAGCGAGGAGCTGATCCTGCGCCTGGCCACCTACGCGGCACAATCCGGCGACCCTGCAGCATCCCTGCGTTACGCTAGGCTCGCCGTCCAGAAATTCCCCAAGTCCGTCGCAGCGTGGACCAAGCTGGCTCGCCTGGCCCAGGGCTCGGGGGATCCGACGCAAGCGGCTCTGCACTATCGTCAGGCGCTGGTACTCGACCCGTCTCGTCAGGACATGGCTCTGGAGTTGGCGGAGCTGCTGATCGCCCAAGGACAGGGACCCGAAGCGCTCCAGGTGCTGCTGAACACCGTTCGCAGCGGACCAGACGATGCGGTGCTGGTTCGCGCCGTCCAGTCGGCTCTTCCCACGGCGACGGCGCTGGGCGAGCTCGATCGCCTGGAGACCGAATTGTTGCACCTGGCCGTTGGCAATCCCGAACGTCGCGTGGTCCGGGATCTGTTAGTCGGCCTCTACGCCGCCCTGGCTCGCCCCTGGCTGATTCGAACCAGGAGTCCCGATCCCGATCAACGTCGCAAGGCCTCGGCCGAGCTTTCGCGCTTGGGGGAGCGGGCCCTGGCGCCCCTGTTGCAGGCTCTGGGGGACGACCGCGAGAGCACGGCCCTGCCTGCCGTCGAGCTACTGTCGTTCGTGCACAATCGTGACGTCGGGCCGGCACTGGTCGCCTTCGCGACGGGGACGGCTCCCATCGAACTGAGGGGGCGCGCGTTGCGCGCAGCCGCCCTGTTGCGTGACCCTCGGTTGGTTTCCCGTTTTCGAGACGTCCTTTCGGCCCACCCGGCTCCCATCGACGACACCGACCCCCTGGTGGCGGCCTCGCTGTGGGGGCTCCTACAGATCGATTCGCCCGAAGCACGTCGCGCCCTCACCGAGGTGCGCTCTGCCGGCTCGGACCGTTTGGGGGTCTGGTCGGCACTGGCACTGGTGCGTCGTCCCGACCCAGACGGCACACTGCGGTTGAACCAACTGGCCAAGGATCGGGGGGCCCCCCCCGTGATCCGCGCTGCCTCGGTGCTGGCCCTCGGAAGGTTGGGAGCACCGCCAACACTGCCAGAGCTCGCGCAAATGACAGCGCACGACGACCCCAGCCTGAGGCTGGCTGCCCTGGCGGTGCTGGCCGACAGCAAGAGCGCTCTGGCCCTCGAGCCATTGGCAGCAGCTCTGGCGCGCGCCGAGCCTTCTTCGCTGGCAGACGCGGTGCAGGCAGCAGCCCGTTGGGTCGGGAGCAACCGACCCGAGTGGGATGCAGTCCTTGGCGACTTCGAGCTCAGCCTCGAGCCGACGTCGCTGATCCGTGCACTGGCAGCGAGCAGCGCAACGGCTCCGGATCGGACCCGTTTACTGGAGGCCCTCGCGGCACCCTTGGGTCGGGCGCTCCGGCGGGAGGTCTTGGGCGGCTCCGAGGGAGCCCGCCGAGTGGCTCGGCTCCTGCTCGAAGAGGAGCCCGCCTTGGGTATCGCCGGGTTCACCGATGACGTGCCTCACTCCGACCTGGCAGCCTCCGCAGGGAGGCTCTCGTCGCTGCGCGTGGTGTTGGAAACCGTCAGAGATGCCTTCGACCCACTGGTACACCATGCCGATGCCGAGTTGCGCGACTGGGCGCTCCGGGTGCTGTGCCTGGAGGGCTCTTTGCGCAACGAGCTCCTGTCCGAGGCACTGAACGATCCGGCGCCTCAGCTGCGGGAGCGTGCGCTGGATCTTTTGGGACTGTACCGACCCCTTCCGATGCCGAAAGAGGTCGCGGAGCGACTTGCTTCCGATCCGAGCGACCGGGTTCGCCTGCGCGCTGCGCAGCTACTCGACGCACCCAGCGCTGATTCCAACCCAGCGAGGACGCGCGAGGTCCTTCGTGGGGCAGCCCGACGAGATCGGTTCGCAGTGGTCCGTTGTGCTGCGCTTCGCAGTCTGGCAGCTCGAAAAGACGTGGCGATCCGGTCTGACTTGCGGTACGCCCAAACCCAGGATCGCGAGCCGGAAGTCCGGCGTTTGGCCCGAAAGCTGGAAGAGACCTTGCCATGAACCTCGACCGTCTCGCCGCTTCGCGCCTCCTTCTGATCGTGACCGTACTGGGGTCAGGCTGTCGAAGCGTCGATCGTTTCCAGACCGATGGCGAGGAAGCCTTCTGCGGCAAGATGCTGGCTCCCAGCTTCGCGTCGACCGGGTTGGTCAACCCGACCGAGGCTGCTACCTTGGAGTTGGCGCTCGGTATCGACTCGGACCGTCTGGACAGTGTCCCGGCCTGGGTCAAGAGCAACGACAAGGATTTCGGGGCATGCAACCCGGAACCTCTGTTCGCCTCGGCTCAGCTGAGGATCATTCCCGAGATGCTCAACGATCGACTGGGGGCGCTCGAACTCGGTCAGGATCATGCTCTGGACCTGATGACCCTGGTCGATTCCACCTGTCTTGGCTCGATGGTCGCCGTTCTGTCGCTGATCCAGGATGGCCATGTCGAGCTGCGGCTGATCCGTCCCGCTCCGGAGGCGCCGGGAGCCGCTCCAATCCAACAGCAGCCCGGGTTTGCGGCATTCACCCTGGAGCGTCACAAGGAAGGATGCGGTTTCTAGAAGACCTCATGCTGGTTCTGGGAATCGAAACATCTTGCGACGAGACCGCGGCTGCCCTGGTCACCGAGCTGGGGGAGGTCCGCTCGGACGTGATCCACAGTCAGATCGCCGCACATCGTCCCTACGGTGGAGTCGTGCCGGAGATCGCGTCTCGCAATCACCTACAGCACTCCTCACAGGTCATCGAGGCTGCTCTGCAAGGAGCCGGAAGCCGAAGGGAACAGGTGGACGCCATCGCCGTGACCTGTCGTCCCGGTTTGTCCGGTGCCCTATTGGTGGGAGTCCAGGTGGCCAGGGGGCTGGCCTGGGCCATGAATCTCCCCGTGGTCGGGGTCGATCATCTGCTCGGCCACATGCTCGCAGCACGGCTGAACTACACGCACGAGCCACTGGGCGAGATCCCCAATCCACCGTTTGTGGCACTGTTGGTGTCGGGTGGACACACCGCTCTTTATCGGGTCGACGATCTGGATCTGTCGCGGGTGGTGGAGTTGGGAGCCACCCGCGATGACGCGGCCGGTGAGGCGTTCGACAAAGTCGCCAAATGGTTGGGGTTGGGCTACCCGGGAGGGCCCGTGATCGAGCGCCTGGCAGCCGAGGGTGACCCGACAGCAATCGACTTGACCCTACCTATGCCAAATCGCCAGTCACTGGAGTTCAGCTTCTCGGGAATCAAGACCCAGGTCTTACGCTGGGTTGACGCCCATGGTCCGCTCAGCAATGAGCAACGACTTCGCGATTTGTGCGCCGCATTCCAGGACCGAGTGGTGCAGTCGCTGACCCAGAAGACCGTACGCGCCGCCCAGCGCGAGGGTCTCAAGACCGTGGTTCTGGGCGGGGGCGTCGCCAGCAACTCACACCTGCGTCGCTCTCTGCACCAGGCAGCCGCAGCGCATGGCCTTCGACTGTTCATCCCTTCGCCGCGGGCCTGCACCGACAATGCTGCCATGATTGCCTACGCGGGAGCGCTGCGGTTAGCGCGGGGCGAAGACGATCGCGAGTCGCTCACCATCCACCCCCATTCGGCCCTGTTGTCCGTGACGCGCAAGGGACGCGGGCGACGACGGCCTCACCCACCTGGCCACGAAACCAACGGGTAGAACCGTCGTCAATCCTGCCTATCGATTCGTCGCCTGTGACTCGCCGGTGGTCTCGCTAATCAGGAACTCCACGGCGCTCTTTCGGAGTCGAACGCGGTAACCGGGGACCTCACCGCGGAACGTCCAGACAATGCGCACGCCTCGGGCAGTGTTGCTGGCGCTGACCTTGGCGATTCGAGCGTCGCGGCGCGCAAAGCCGGCCGGTGATTCGAGAGACTTGCGCCCGGTAATGATCACCGAGAACCCATCGCGACTGGCCTTTCCCTCCAGTTTCTCCCCGGGGGAGTCGATGGCCATCCGATGGATCACTGGATGACGCATCTTACCCTTGCCCCAGGGTTCGACGTCTTCGGGGCGAATCGAGCTGGGCTTGTCCTTCTCGTCCTTGGCCCCGGTGCTCGGGTCCTGCGTGGTCTGGCCGCCGACCACCGGAAGACCGTCCAGCTTGGCCAGAGCTCGCTCCCGCGCCTCCACCGACTGGGTAGCGTCCGCAACGGGCATGGGTTGCAGGGGCGCGGGTTCGAGGGTCGCCATGGGCGTCGGGCCGAAGAGCGGGACGTTGGCCGTCACTGGCCCGACTTGAGCCGAGGCCGAGGGGGCGGCTGCCGACGCAACCACGAGAGCGGCAGGTTCCGGCGGGGCCTTGGCCAGCGAAGGGGGCTCGGGACGCGCCGATTTGGAGGGGTCGCCTCCGGAGGAACTCGCCCACACCGCGGCGACCACGGCTATCGCGGCGCCAGCCGCCATGAACGGAGTATAGCGCCGTCGGGAAGCCCGCAGCTGCTGCGAGAATTCCTCCTGTTCTCGGTTGGAGTCGAGCCGCTGGCGCTGCGGGCGCAGCTGACGCAAGACGGCCGCCGGACGTTCCGAGGGCGGCGGGGAAGTGCGACGGCGCGGAGGCATGCCGGTTTCGGCTCGGTCCTTGGAGCGCATCACACGCGCGAGCAGCCCTCCCAGTCGGCTCGTGCCCGGTTGGCCGAGGCGCGCGCCAAGAGCAATCAGCTGACCCCCCACTCGACCGGTCGCTTTGCGACAAGAGGCGAAGGCCCCCCCCACACGCCCACAAAGATCCGTGGCCTCGCGAACGACCTCCGATGCCGGATCGGTGTCAGTGAGCGGCGAAACGGCAAACGAAGCGGCAACATCCGGCTCCAGCGTCACCACACTTGGCTCCGGAGTGGCGTCGCCCTCGCGTGTCCGCAGAACGACGATCAGCTGGGGCACGTGGGTCTCGGGATCAACCTGGATCTGCACGCCCTCAATCCGAGCTTCACGGTTCTCTCCGTCTTGCATGGTCTCCACGGCAAGGCGCTTTCCGACCCGCAAGAACTCGAGGCTCGACCCCACCTGAACATGCCGTGAGCCGGCCTGCTTAACTCGCGCCCGCATAGGGGCGGAGAGACCCTCGATGTGCAGCTTGACCTTGGCGCCCGCCACCAGCGCGGCATCGGCGGGATGATCGGGAGGGCCGTCCCCCTCCGCACCCTCACCGGAAACCTCGGGCAGCCTTAGCAGCTGCTCTAGCGCCGTCGCACTGGGGGCGTCCAGAGCCGTAAATTTCACGCCGAATCGCCCCCCCCGATCCTCTTCGCGACACCACGCCACCACGCCCTCGGCGAGGATTTCCTGTCCCCCTCCGTCGAGACGACACACCACGGTGGCTCCGAGCTCCGGGAGGTAGGCGGTGCGCAAATGCATGCCCCGACCGCTGATGTCGCTCGACTCAGCCTCGAAGGCCGGGACGTCGCCGTTCGTTCCGCACACTTCCACCAGCGCTTGAACCGGAAGGCGCTCGATTCCTTCTGCGCGTCGTTCCTCTGCTGTTGCCATTCAGGCCTCCCGGAACGTCCACCCCGGTGATGGGGAACGCTCCGCGTTCTCGAGTACGGAATCCCGGCACTGCGGGCCAAGTTTGCGGCCAAACCGTGGCCCGGCACTGCCCGCCCGGGGGCCCCCAAAAGGCCGTGACTTGCCGGGTGAATCGCGCTCCGGCCCGCGGTACCGACGGCACTCAGGAGACTCGACAGGCGTGGGGATGCCGACCATCCTTGCCCCCCATGGCGATCACGCTCATCGTGCGCTCGACCGACAGCGAGACGGGGCAGGCCGTCAGCTTCGACGCGCCCCGCGTGGTCATCGGGCGCGGAGCCAGCTGTGATCTGCGCCTCCCGGATCCGAGCGTCAGCCTCAGGCACGCGTCGATACGCCAGCGAGGCTCCGACTACATCGTGCTCGACGAGGGCAGCACCAATGGCACCTTCGTGGGGCCGGTTCGGCTCTCTCCCCACGCCCCCCGCGGTTTGCGCTCCGAAGACCTCGTGCGGGTGGGCCGGGTCTGGTTGGAGTTCCGTTTCGAACCCCAGCCAATCACGCTCAATCCGGCCTTGGCCACCCGGGAGCTGGCCCTTGACCTAGTCGAGCGAGCACTGACCCTGGACGGCGAGGAGGTGGTGCCTCGCGTCGAGGTCACCAAGGGGCCAGACCAGGGAACCAGCCTCGTTCTGGCCGAGGCCAATCGGCATTACGTGGTGGGGCGCTCGGCAAGTGCCGATCTGGCCCTAAACGATATCGATGCATCGCGCCGGCACATCGAGGTGTTCCGCCGACACGCCCAGGTGCTGGTCCGCGACCTCGGGTCCAAGAACGGAACTCGGTTGGGGGCCACGACACTGACTGCCGATCGCGAGACGCCGTGGACGGGAGACGCCAATCTGGTGGTAGGAGCCAACGTGCTGAGCCTATGGGATCCAGTCGGACAGGCTCTGCAAGAGCTGGAGCAAGCCGCCGACGAGGTACTCCCCCCGGACGCGGACATCATGCCCCCTGACGGTGTCGCCGCCAACCCCGCGGTGCGTACGGTCGAGGCACCCGAGGAGGTGCCCCCCGCCGAAGCGTCGGCGACCGCGGCGCAGCCGCGACGGACTCAGCGCCGACGCCCCACGGGTGTCGGTGCGACCGACGCCCTCATCGTCGTTTTCGCGCTGCTCGTGCTGGGTGCGAGCCTTTTGGCCCTGAGCTGGCTGCTGGACGGCCGCTGAGTCGGCACGAGGGGTTCTGGTTCCCGGGGGCGAGGACCTCATGCTAGTCTGCGCTGGTGCCTCGATTCAGCGATCAGGAATCGACCATCGTGGGTGAGACTCCCATCGTCGGAGCGCCTCGCTCCGATCAGCGTCCCCCTGCCTTGGAACAGGTGGCGGGGCCGCTGGCGCCCCGCCGCTTCCCGCTGATTCTTCCCGAGACGATCGTCGGACGTCACCCCCAGTCTCACTTGTACGTGGACAGCGCCTCCCTCTCCCGACAGCACGTTCGCCTGGTTCAGCGGGACGGCGAGGTGACGTTCACCGATCTCGACAGCGCCAATGGTGTCTTGCTCAACGGCGTTCGGGCCCATTCGGCAGTCCTGCGCGAGGCCGACGTGCTCCAGCTGGGTGACGTCGTATTCGTGTTTCGTGAGGGATCACGGTGAGCGTCTTCGTCCGATTCTGGGGCACGCGCGGGTCGATCCCGACGCCGGGCAACAAGACTCGCCGCTATGGCGGCAACACGTCCTGTGTCGAGGTCGAAGCCAACAACACTCTGTTCATCGCCGATGCAGGAACTGGGCTGCGCGAGCTGGGTCTGGACCTTCAAAATCGCCGATCCGGTCCAGTGGAGGCTCACCTGCTCTTTTCCCACACCCACTGGGATCACATTCAGGGATTCCCCTTCTTCTTGCCGGCGTATCAAGCGACGACACGGATGCACGTGTACGAGATCTCTCGTTCTGACGACCGCTTCGCGAAGTTGCTGTTGGGGCAGATGCGATCCGAGTACTTCCCGGTGGCGTTCTCCGATTTGGGGGGCAGTATCGTTCCCCAACACTTCACACATGGACGCACCGAGGTCGCTAACGTCAGATTGCAGACACTGGAACAAACCCATCCCGGTCGGAGCTTCGCCTACCGTTTCGAGACCCAGGGTCAGTGTGTCGTGTACGCCACGGACAACGAGCTCGATCTCGCCCTCCAAAACGCCGAAGAGGTGTCTCGCGATCCGGAGGTCCCCCGTCAGTGTCCCGAGGAGTACCTGCGATTCATCGCGGAGTCGGATCTGCTCATCGCCGACGCTCAGTACACGGATGAGGAGTACCCCAAGAAAGTGGGCTGGGGGCACTCCCGAGTCAACACCATCGTCGATGCGGCAGTGCAGGCAGGGGTGCGTCAACTGGCCCTCTATCATCACGATCCTTTGCACTCGGACGATCAGGTCGATGCCATCCTGGAGGCGGCCCGAAAGCGGGTCGCACTGCGCGGCTCCTCCCTGTCGGTGTTCGCGGCTCGCGAGGGGCTGGTCCTGCGAATCGGCTGATCCGGCATCCTGGTCAGTTCTTCTTGGGTCCCTCGTTGTAGCCACGAGGGCGGTACTTGGGTTGCACGCCACCGTAGGTTTGGCCGTGCTCGACGATGTCGGTCGCCAGGAAAGCCAGCCAGCTGCCCGGGTGTTGGTCGGCCAGGGTCAGCAGCTCGTCTCGGTGAATCGGGATC
Source organism: uncultured Polyangiaceae bacterium (assembly GCA_964648165.1). GTDB lineage: Bacteria > Myxococcota_A > Polyangia > Polyangiales > Polyangiaceae > FEN-1139. Next base: position 56,086 of record CAZYKT010000006.1, read on the forward strand.
TGCTCCTTGTCCCACAGGCACTGTAGACCCAAAGCGATCAGGTTGGGCTCGTTGGGCCCCAGAACGAAACCCCGCCGGTAGTGTGGCCAGGCCTCCGAGGCACGACCCATCCGACACAGAGCATCCCCTTGATAGACGTGGGCCATGGGCCAGCGTGGCGCAAGCTCGAGGGCTCTGTTCCCCTGGACGAGACGCTCCTCGTTGCGAGCCCGTGCTCCCAGCATCACGGCATGGTTCAGGTGGGCCTTGGCGCTGTTGGGAACCGCGCGAGCGGTGGCCGCCCAGAAGGCGAGATCATCGGCGTAGTCCAGCGCATGGCACCGGGCCCGAGTGGCCTGAAAAACCAAAAAAGCTGCCACCACGACCTGTCCACGCCGGCGCCAGACCTCGGATGGGCGCGCCATGAGAAAGTGGCCGAGCCATCCGTACACCCAGGCCAAGCCGATCGCTGGCAGCACCCAGAACCGCTCCGCCCGAACCGTGGGCAACAGAACGAAGATGTTGGAGTGGGGCAGATAGGCGATGGGGAACCACAGCATGGCCAGCACTAGCAAGCGGACAGACCCGTTGGCTGGTTCCACGGTGCGGCGCGAGAATCGCCGTACCATGCGACCCAGAATCAGACCCAAGGCCAACAGGGGTGGGACGACCATTCCTAAAAGACCGAGCACCGTCTCGACGGAGATCAGACGGGGCGGGATCGGTTCGGCAGGAAAGGAGTAGTCACCACTCAGAGTCCAGGGGAACAGCGTCTGCCCCAATCCACGAGCATAAACCCGGAATGCTCCCGCGATCCGATGGGGAGCGTCCGCGTTGACCAACGGGTTGTTCATGGGGTCCACGGGCAGCCGTGGTTGCTGGAACCAGCCCAAGAAAGCCGATAAGCCCCGCCCCAACCAGGGGGCGTGAGTACCCCCGAGACCGGTCGCCGGAATCGTCGCGTCCGCGACGGGGAACAGGCGGCGACGCATCTCCGTATAGACGACGAAGGCCAAGGTGGCGGCCAATCCTGCGCCAAGGATCCTGAGCAAGGACCGCGGACGTTCCCGGTGCAGACAGGGCGCCAGCAACCCCGCGCCGAGTGGCACCAGGGGAACCAGCACCATCATGCTCTCTTTGGAGAGCAACCCCAGCAACACACAGACGAAGGTGCAGAGCGACATCAGGCCCAGATTCAATCTCTGAGCATTCAAACTCAGCAGGGCGAACAGGGCCGCCAGCACGTCCGCCAAGCCCACGATCCCGCTGACCGCCTCGGTCAGGATGGCCATGCACAGGTAACAGGCGGCAGCACCAAAGGCGTGTCCGCGCCGACGCGTCACCGCCCAAACGAACCCGCTGAGCAAGGCAACACAGGCCGCGTGAACCACTAGATTGACCCAGTGCAACAGCCACGGAGATTGCCCGATCGGCCAAAGAGCCCGCCAGACGAGGTTGGGCAGTGGTCGGTAAGAGCCAATGCTTCGGGTGGGAGGAAGTCCCCAGAAATCTCGGCGGAACGCCTCGATCCATCCCAAGTTATGCCCCTGCACGTAGGGGTTGGCCAGCAGGGCTTCCTGCTCGTCGAAGATGCAGTTGGTGAAGGGACTTCGCGCGAACAGCATCGCGGTCAGCACCAGAGCTGGAACGAACACCACCGAGAAGTCCGGGTCGGCCCTGGTCAGCATCTCTCGACCCCATTCGACCCCACGACCGAGCGCGGCGCGCCACGCGTGGCCACCTCTCCCCGGCGGGGGCAGAGCAGGGGCTGTCGAAGGAAAACGTTCCATGTCGGAGGAATGAACCTAACCAGGACCGGCTTCGACGTAGCACGAAAGACGCCATCCGCGTGGGGCCGGTCGAAACCGGAGCCGATTCCTCAAGCCCTCCTGCCAAGAGGCCGGAAGGCAGTGGTATGCTCGCGGCCCCGTGAGTTCCTGGCCGACGTTCGAAGAGCTCGAGGTGGTGGAACACCTCAGTACCGAAAGCGTCGCCGAAGTCTATGCGGCGGAACAACCATCCTTGGGGCGGCGGGTCGTGGTCAAGGCCCTGCGCTCCAACGTCCTGCCTTCGTCGCCGTTTGCCGCGGCGCTCCAGCGAGAGGCCCAGATCCTGGGAGGACTGTGCCACCCCAATGTCCAGCGCATCTTCGGGTTTCACCGAGACGAGGAGAGGATGTGGTTGGTGTTGGAGCACACCACGGGATGGTCGCTGCAAGTCTTGTTGGAGCATGCCGAGCACCTGTCTCCCGCGGCCGTCACCAGCATCGGTCTGATGGTTGCCGGAGCACTTCAGCACTGCCACAGCCGCGGCGTCGTGCACCGGAACCTGCAACCATCCTGCTTGATGGTGGCTTCCGAGGGCCGAGTTACCCTCACCGGTTTCGTTGGGGCGGTCAAGGATCGGCTCCCCACTGCGCCGGAGCTGTTGGATGGGACTCTGCACAGCGCGGTGTCGCCCTATCTGTCTCCGGAACATGTCCTGGGCGAAACCACCGATGGGCGCAGCGATTTGTTCTCGCTGGGGGTCATCCTTTACGAAATGGCGACCGGTCGCCAGCCCTTCGCTGGCCCCGACGAACGGACCGTCGCGCAACGCATCCGTCACGACGTTCCCCCACCACCCTCCCGCTCGGCCCCCGGTCTCCCTGCAGCCCTGGAGCGAACTATCCTGCGCTGCCTTGAGAAATTGCCGGAAGACCGATTTGATTCGGCTGGGGAAGTGGAACACGCCTTGGCCCAAGTGCTGGAACAGGAAGGGGGGTTCGAGCCAGAACGATGGGTCAGGGCGGAAATCGACCGCGCCATCGTTCACCCGCCATCCGACTCCATTAAGGCGACCGAGGCGGCCCCGCCCACCGGCGCGAAGGGAATCGAGGCGACCGTCCACGGCCTCATCGGACTGGTTATCTGTGGGGCGTTGGTCGTGGGAGGCGGCTTGGCCGTGGAGCGGGGGGTCCATCGCGACACCGCCACGCAACGCCGCGGCGCCGGTCATCTCGAGCTGTCCCCTGAACACGCCGGGTTCGTGAGAATCGTGGTCGATCCCTGGGCAAAGGTCCGAGTGGACGGCCACTACTTGGACACGACTCCCATGGCCCGCCCCGTTCCCCTGCCGCCTGGAGTCCACTACGTCCATTTCGAGCACCCACGGGCTCCCATCGAGCGACGCGAGGTCAAGGTGTCCGAGGGCGAGACGCTGCTGCTCGACGTGGTGATGAAGGTTGCCCCACCCTCCGGCACTTCTTCGCCTCCGCCAGCCCGTCCCGACCCAGCCGACGCGGGCGATTCCCCCTAGGTCGATCAGACTACGACGTGGTGGAGACGGCCGGCGACTCCAAGGGACCCGCCTGGCTGCTCGAGGACCGGGGCGAAGATGCATCGGGTTCACGCGCAGCGGGCGTCGGGCTCGACCGGTGGCGAAACACCGCTGCCGCGAATATGCAGAAGAAGCCGGTGGTCACCACATGATAGCGGTCGTCACCAAAGAACACTGCGTGAGTTAGCGCCGTGGCGGCCACGAATGCCGTGGAAAAGCGCAACAGGGGCCCCAGCCGCGGACGTCCCGGCAAGGGCAGCAGCACCAAGCCTAACAGCGCCACCACGAACCAGAAAAAGGGGCGCTGATCATGGTTGCTCACCCAGTAGAGTAAGGTCAAAATCCCTACTTTGAGACCGACCTGCAGCCAAAAAGCCAACGACCGACGTTGCGACCAACCAACCCAAGCGACTCCCAAGAAAGACGCCACCACCAGCAGAGCGCGGTGGCAATCGGTCAAGCGTTCCCGGGCCCAGGTTCGTCGCTGGGTGGGCCACGAGACCGGGTCGGACTCGTGCAGGTACTCAACCGGAAAGGACTCGTGGTCGAAGGTTTGGGCCAGCTTCTTGGGGACCAGGCTCAACCATCTCAGCGGCCGTTCGCGGATCACCCGCCAGCCGACGTCCCACCAACAGCGATCCTGCTGGACCTGCCCGGTCACGACCGGACATCCATCGTTCGCCCGTAGCACCTGGAATCGCCCCGTGTCGGAAATGGCTCCAATGGCCAGATTCCAGCCGGCATTGGTCGAAACGAACGCGCATCCGTCCATTCGAACGCAGTTGCGCACTGTCCAGGGCAGAACGCCGACTCCACAGATGACACACGCCGCTGCAACGCGACCCAGAACCCTGCGGTCGAGGCGGGGGTGAATGAAGGCGAGCAGCGGAGCTGCAACCAGCGTGGAGGGACGGACCAGCACCGCCGCAGTGAGAATCGCGCCAGCCCAGAGATGATTGACCAAGCGCTCCGGGCCCCGCAGTACGACCCATGCCGCCAGGGTCACCAAGAACCCTGCCAAGGGCTCGGTCATCACCACCGCACTGTAAGCGATGAGACCCGGATGCAGTGCTACGAGCAATGCAGCCACATGGCCACGCCAGAGTCCCAACGCCTCGCGGGCCATTCGATGCACGACGGCTACCAGACCCGCTCCAACCAGAGCGTTGGCCACCGGAGCAACCCAGGTGTGCGGGCCCAGAATCCGATAGAAGAGCGCCAGCCAGGCGCTGTACCCCACCGGATAGTGGGTCCAGGGCTTCCAGGTCAGCACCCCGTGGACGAAGACGTCCTCCGAGTAACCGAGACCCTGAGCGATGCGGACGGCACCGAAATGGTAGTAGTGGCCGTCCCAGACGGGCTCCTTGGCCCAGACCAGCGCCACATAAAGACGCGGCAACAGGGCCACCACGACCAGAATCAGCGTCCAGATCCATTCCCTGGATGCCCCCCGCGCGCGGGGGGCATCGGCACGTTCCGTCACGCTGACACTCACGAGGGTCTCGCTCCTCCACCCGCCTGGGAAAGCCCCCGAATCCGGCGCAGGTAGGTCCGTGTCACCTGCGCCGAGTCGAGATTCAGGCATCGCGCCAGCTGCTGCAAGAAGCCCCGCGTGTAGACCTGCGCCGGCAAAGACCCCACGTCTTCCGCTTCGATGGCTCGAAGGTAGGATACGGATATCTTGGTTCGCTGCGCAATCTCCGCCAGATCGACGCCCAGCGATTCGCGGACACGCCCCAGCAACGCACCTGTGAACTCGGTGTCAGCCGTGATCTCGCGAGCCAACTCCTCACGCAATAGCTCCCGTTCCGCTTCTCGAGCCCGGTCCACCGACACCACCGAATGCTCCGCCTGATCCTGGTCGGGGGGGAACGTAGAGAGGTCATAGGAACGCCGACGCAAGGGGTCCAGAAGGGTGTCGTGGGCTTCCTCGATTGCCGCCGCCTCCCGGACGCGTTGGGCTTCGGTGAGCAATGAGGTGATGGCCAGACCCTGCGGCTCGAAGTTGGAACGCTGCCGTTTGTAGGCCCGGCGCAGCTCCTCGTCCGATGCACCTCGATGCGTCCCCAATACGTCGTAGAGGCTGAGCTCCGGAACCACCAGCGAGGGGGCACTCGCGGGGGTTCCGATGTCCGGGGTGGACACCAGGGCCAGCACGCGACGGGCAATTCGTTCCAGATGCCGGGCGCTCTTGCTGGTCGGGCTGTCGATGAGCAGGGGGCGCTTCTTGACCACGCTCAGCCATACCGAATCATCATGCTCAATCTGTCCAACCGGATCGAACTCGACCCCCAGGAATCTCCGGGCCATCTCACACAGGGCCGCACTGAGATCACTGTCCGTCCGAAGACGGATCTTGTTGACGACCAGGCGCGGGCGGACCTGGGTGAGCTCATGGGCCGCCGCCTCCCCCAGCACCGGATCATAGCGCGCCACCGCCCGAAGCAGATCAATCGGAGCGGGCAGAGCCGGCAACTCCCCCTGGGCGCGCTCGACCAGACGCATCTTGAAACGGTCCTTGATCAGCAAACGCCGCAGACGTCGGAGATACAGGGCGCGAGCGAACCGGTAGGTGGCCTCGACGCTCGGGGGTTCGGGCGTGACCGGACAGATCCCCAGATCGGCAGAAAGGAACAGGTCGAGGGTCGCCGGCGCGGTTCCTGCACCGAGATCCAAGATGACGTGGTCCGCATCGAGCTGACGCAGCTTCTTGGCCCACAGCGCCTTGCGCCCCGGGCGCAGCGGAACCGTCGAACCCTGGACGTAAAGCTGAGGCATGATGAGCAGGCCCGGAATCGACGTCGTCTGGACCTCGAGCTCGACCGCAAAACTCTCGTCGTCTTGCCTCACATACAGGCTGTGGGGCACATCGAGGGTGGTGTGCAGCTCCGCGCCAGCGGGGTCGGCGTCGACCAGCACGACCCTGCGACCCAGCTGGGCAAGATAGACGGCCAGATTGACCGCGATGGTGCTGGCACCGGTTCCACCGCGCCCACCCCCTACGGCAATCACATGGCGGACCGACCGAGGGGCCGCGGAGTCTCGAGGCCTCCCGGAGACCTCAGTCGGAGGTGGATCGAGCATCAAGCGCGGTACTAGCCCGATCCGGGGCAGTTTGCACAGGCCTACCGCCGGGTGGCCTGGCCGAAATGGCGCTCACCGGCTGGACAGCATGGACCGGGCCAGGGGTCGAGCTACGCTGGGCGCGTATGTCTCGCTCTGATCTCGCTGGGTGCCTTGCCCTGACCCTGGCCATTGCCTGCCGGGCACCGGGCACGCCCAGCGCCGGTCCGGGCGACGCACACGATGTGGATCTCCCCGGCGTCGACACCACCGACTTGACCACTCAGGAACGCTCCGAATGGGGACGTCTGGTCTCCTCGCTGCCAGCGCCCTGCCCCAGTCTCGCCCAGAGCATCGCTGAGTGCACACAGAAGGGGCTTGATTGCCCGGCGTGCCGACTCTCCGCCAAGTTACTGGCCCGCCACCTGCAGCGTGGGAAGTCAGCGGCCCAGGCCGAAGCCGCCTGCGACGCTCGCTTCGGCGAGGCCCCGATCCGTTCTGTCAACCTGGGGAGCTCGCCCACGCGAGGGCCCGCCAATGCCCCGGTCACCGTGGTTGTCTGGGCGGACTTTCAGTGTCCATTCTGTGCGCGCGCCGCACAACTCCTCAGCGAGCTCGAACGCAGCATGTCGCCGCGTCTGCGGGTCGTCTTCAAACACTATCCCCTGCCCGCCCACGCCCGGGCAATGTGGTTGGCAAAAGCCTCGGTCGCGGCCCAGAGACAGGGTCGTTTCTGGGAGCTGCACGACAAGCTCTTCTCCCAATGGTTGCCGGCTGACGATGACGCCCTGGTCCGCTGGGCTACCGATGCGGGATTGGACGGCAGCCGTTTCAAACAGGACCTCACGGCCCCTGCCACGCAGCAGCGGATTGACCAGGATCGCGCCGAGGGAGAAGCCCTGGGGCTGACGGGGACTCCCTTCGTCTTGGTCAATGGGCGCCGTGTCGATGCCAAGTGGTTCGACCTGGAGGAGGATCTCGACGACTGGATCGTCGAGGAGCTGGAGCTCGGAGCGAGCCACCGGAGGGAGCAATGAAGGTAGGAACCGACGCTGGCTGTTTTCCCTCCGGGCGCCACTACCCAGGGATTGCCCATTTGCTGCGGGTGGCGAGCGTGCAGCTGGCCAGCGAGTTTCCCGCCGATCACGAACTGATGAGCCTTCCCCTCTTGGCCATCGACACGGAAACCACGGGGCGGGATCCCACCTCGGATCGGGTCGTCGAGGTCGCCATCATCCACTTCGACCAGGGACTGGTGAGCGGCAGATTCCGTTGGCTCGTCCACCCCGACCGCTCCATTCCCCAGGAGGCCAGTCGCGTGCACGGATGGACGGACGAGGCCGTGCAGGGCTGCCCGTTCTTCGCGGCAGTAGCAGAGGAAATCGTCGCGGCCCTGATGGGACGCATTCCCGTCGCCTACAATGCCGAGTTCGATCGTGCGTTCCTGCGGCAAGAATTCGCCCGAGTCTCGGGGGTTTGGGAGCCTCTCCCGCCAGGACTGCGGGAACACGTGGATTGGATCGATCCCCTCACCTGGGCCCGCGAGCTGCAGCAACACGAGAAAAGCCGAGCCCTCGGCGAGGTGTGCGCCCGCCTCGGGATCACCATTGGCCACGCCCACCACGCCACCGACGACGCCGAAGCAACCCTCCACGTCCTTGCGGCGTTCGCCCGCGATCCGCGCGTTCCCAGGCAGTACGGGGCCTTCATCCAGGAGCAAAGACGCTTGGCTCGAGTGCAGAAGGAAGAGCAAGCGCGTTGGCGTTCGGGGCGCGGCTGACCCTTCCGCTCGCCGGCCGAGTGCCCTAGCCCGGTCACGCCACTTCTCGAACGACGCATTCTCGGATAGCCTCACCCCTTGGTGGGACGTCGCCGTACCGTTGATGCCGGTTCCAGGATTCACCGACCCTCGATCGTGGGAGGCCGTGAAGAGCTTCGTGCAACCTTGCTCAAGCCCTATCTGCTGCAGCTGCGGGACGAACGTGGTGAGGCGGCCACCCGTGCCCTGTTGGCCACCGTCGGTCTCACCGCCTCGCTGCTTGAAGACGAAACCGCATGGATCTCCGTCAGCGCGGCCCGGCGTGCCCTGCGCTCGTTGGCCACCGCCCTGGGTGAAGATGCCATCTCGGATTGCTCGAACTGGATGATCCACCCCGAAGCCCTGGGCGCCTACGTACAGATGCTGCGGGTCGCGACCGATCCAATGGACGCCTATCGATACCTGACGGCTCACGCTGGCGAGGCAACCCGGGTCGGTTCCTTCAGGATGGTGGAGCTCGGTCGTTGCCGGATCGAGATCCTGTACGAGCCGGCCCTGGGTCTCGAAGACGGACAGACCGACCATCTGTTGTGTCTGTCTCGACAGGCCGAGCTCAAGAGCGTTCCCAGGTTCTGGGAGCTGCCAGCTGCCACCATCGAGCACGAGGTGTGCATGGCCCAGGGAGCCGACAACTGTCGATACCTGGTTCGGTGGCAGGAACCGCGTCCGCGAGGCCTGTGGCTGGGCATTGCCGGGGGTGCCGTGGCCTCCGCGGGTGCCGTGGCACTCTCGGGGCAATGGGTGGCCACTGTGATTGGTGGCGGGGTGGGGGCCATTCTGGGTGGAACCATCGGTCGCCTGTCGGACCGCATGATGACAGAGCGCTGTTCCCGCGCCTTGGAGAAGCATCGGATCTCCGCCCTGGAGCGGGGACTCGAGCTGCGTGGTCAGCATCGCCTCCCCGAGGGGGATCTGACCGGGACCGTGCTGGGCGGGAAATACCGGATCCTGCGGCGCATTGGCTCGGGTGGGATTGGGGCCGTCTACGCGGCGGAGCATCTCGCCCTGGGACATCAGGTGGCGGTCAAGCTGCTGCGGGGCGCGGCGGCCGTCGACGCGGCAGAGATTGCCCGGCTGCGTCGGGAGGCGCAGGTGCAGGTGTCGATTGAACACCCCAACGTGGTCCGAACCCTGGATCTGGACCAGACCTCGGATGGCAGCATCTACGTCGTGATGGAGCTGCTGCACGGGATCAGTCTGGCAGAACGACTTCGCGAAGGGGCCATGGGGGCTCGGCAAGCTGTCGCCATGTTCATTGCCGTCTGTCGGGCCCTCGAAGCAGCTCACCGCTTGGGCGTGATTCACCGGGATCTCAAGCCTGGCAACGTCTTTTTGGAAGACAATGGAGCGTTCAAGGTCCTCGATTTCGGCATGAGCAAGTTCGCGCAGGCCGAGTCCCTGACTCAGGATGGGTACACGCTGGGCACCCCCGAGTACATGTCTCCCGAGCAGTGCATCGGGGCTCCCCTCGATCCTCGCTCCGATCTTTATGCCTTGGGGGTCTTGATGTACGAAACCCTCACCGGAGAGATCCCGATTCAGAGCCGCGACCGCCGTGAGCTCTTGGAGCTGCACCAACGAGCAATCCCTAGTTCCATGCGTGAGGCGCGCCCCGATCTGGATATTTTGCCCGACCTCGATGCCATCGTGCTTCGTTGCCTCGCCAAGCGAGCCAATCAACGCCCGCAGAGTGCCGCCGAGCTCGAACAGCTCCTCGACCGGCTGCCCAAGGACCTTTTGGCCTCCAGTTGGCCCCCCAACGAACCCCGCAGGTCCGGTGGCCCTTCCGATGCCTCCGACCTCCCGCTGCCAGAGGTCCCACCCCGATCCCGCTAAGGAATCGGCAGCCCACGGGACCGCGGTTGTATTAGCCTAGCGGCATGTGGACCCGGGTTTGGGCAGTATTGTGGTTGGTCGCGGTTCTTCTCTTCGGGGGGGTGGCACAGGCCCTGACCCACGTGGTCCAGGCCGGCGAAACACTGGCCCATCTTGCCGAATACTACTACGGGCGGATCCAGCATGAACGAATCCTGGTGGTGGCCAATCGCCTGGACCTTTCAGGCGGAACACCACTGATCCCCGGGATGCGGCTGGAGATCCCCACGGTGAGCCACACCGTGATCCAGCCGGGGGATACCTGGCCCACCTTGGCCAAACGTTACCTGGGTGCAACCCATCGAGCCGACATGCTCGCTCTCGCCAACGGGTCGAACCCTTGGGTGGCACCCGAGATCGGTACCCGGGTCCTCGTTCCGTACAATCTCGCCATCCTGGGTTCTGGAGACGACACGGTGCTGTCTCTGGCCCAGAAGTACCTGGGCGACCCACGCAAAGCCTGGGCCTTGACACGGTACAACAATCTCAAGGGAGGACGCATCGAGAAGGGTCGAGTCATCCTGATCCCCATGACCGATCTGGCCTTGACCCAAGCCGCCCAGAAGGCGGCGAGCGAGACGGACGGAACGGCCCAGAAAGCAACCGCCCAAGAACGACAGCTGCAGCGTCAGATCGCCGACGAGATCCCGGCGCTGATCGCCGACGTTCGAGCCGGACGCTACGTCGATGCGGTGGCGCGCGGTAGCCGATTCTTGGCCTCCGGCGTATTGACCCGTCCGCAGACTGCTCTGGTCCAACGCCAGCTTCTGACTTCCTTCGCCGCCCTGGATGCGGTGGGGGCCGCCACCGAGGCCTGCAGCCAGTGGCGCAAGGCAGACCCTAACGCCCGTTTGGACGAGGTGCAGCTGGGCCCCAAGCTGATGGCTGCCTGTTCCCGTTCACGGCCCTGAGCGTCTCACCGGCCACCGCTGGACCCATCGAGATGAGCCCCGTTCTGTCGTCCCAATTCGACTGGAGTCGCCTTGGTTCGCTGCGCTTGCGTTCGGCGGCGGTGGCTGACGGACTGTATGTCGGGACACACCGGAGCGCACGTCCTGGGGTGGGGGTCGAATTCGGGGGGCATCGCAACTACGTACCGGGGGATGATCTACGGTGGCTCGATCGCCACGCTCTGATGCGGCACGGCCGACTGATGATTCGAGAATTCGAAACCGAGACTGACCGCAGCCTGAGGTTGGTTGTCGACGCTACGGCATCCATGGGGTACCGGAGCGGTGCGGTCGGTTTGACCAAGTTCGAGTACGCCGTGCTCCTGGCAGCGGTGATCGGGCGTGTGTCCCTGGCCGGTGGGGATCGCGTCGCCCTGGATTGGATGGGGGGCGGGGCAGCCCGGTGGCTGCCCCCCCGCGGGGGCAAGGAGGCGTTCTTTCGGCTACTGGAAGCCCTGGAGAGAGTCGAACCCCAGGGTGACGCCACGGTCGACCCCAGGCTCTTGGATCGCGCCTTCGGCTCGGTCGCTCGGTACGCTCGACGGGGTTCCTCGGTGGTCGTGCTCACCGATGGCCTCGATTTCCAGGCTCCCTCGGTAGCCCGCCTGGTCCAGTTGGCAAACTCGGGTCGCCTCCTGGTGGTGATTCGGATCCTGGATCCTGCCGAGGAGGATTTCCCGTTCGGGGGGTCGCTCCGACTCCGCTCCCTGGAGGGCTCTTACGAGGTAATGACGTCGGCGCCAGCTGCAAGGAGCCAGTATCGAAAGGCCCTGCGGTCCCAAACCGAAACGCTCGTCGATGCCTTGGTGGCGCGGGGTGGGCGCTGGATCGCCACCACGACCGCTCGCGATCCGGTTGAGGTGGTCAGGGAGTTCATTCGCGTCGCCGGGGAGAAGCGCTGGTGAGCTTCCTGTTCACCGCCGCCCTGTTGATCTCCGGGCTGGTAGTGCTCCCCATCCTGGCCCATTGGTTCCGCAAGGGAACGGGACAGACCGTCCTCTTCCCGCCCACCAGCTTGGTCCCACCCCACGCTTCGGTCGCGTCACGGCTCGGCGGTCTTCGGGATCGATGGCTCCTGGTGGTGCGGGCCGGGATCATCCTGGCGCTCGCGGGGTTGGGGGCAGTGCCGCTGGTGCACTGCCAGACCCTCAATTTGTCGCGAACCAAGGGTGGTGCCCTCGACCTTCTGTTGATCCTGGACGATTCCGGAAGCATGCAGGCGCGGTTGCCCGGCGGCCAAACGAGGTTCGAGCGGGCACGGCGCGCAGCGGAGACACTCCTGGAGCAGACTCGCCAGGGGGATCGGGTCACCCTCGTTCTCGCCGGCAGGCCGGCGCGGATCGCGTTCGATACCTCGACGCAACTCGCGACGGCCGTCAATCTAGTCAGCAAGCTTCGTGTCTCGGACCGGGCGACGGATCTGTCGGGCGCGGCTCGCCTGGCAGCCGCGTCACTTGCCGACTCGCGGGCGTCAGAGCGCAGGGTAGTCTGGCTCACCGATTTCGCCGACGAGCCCATCGATCCCACCCCGTATGGCTGGTTGCCCGCGCCAGAATTGAGCCAGGCCGTCCAAGATTGCGGGATCGTTTCGGCGCGGCGCGGCGACCAGCACGTGGTGGTCACCGTCGCCTGCTCGAGCGAAGCAGTCGCCCGGAACCGACAGATCCACTGGGAGTCCTCCGACACCAAGCCTGCCGCGATGTCTCGGCTGGCTCTCTCCCAGCGCAGCGGACTGCAGCGCATCGAGCTGCCGGCTGCCCCGACATCCAACCCGTTATTGGTGCGCCTGACCGGGGAGGACTCGGATGCGAGCGACGACCAGGCCCCCGTCTGCGTTGGTGAGGAAGGAGTCGTCGTCGCAACGGTGTCCGATCTGTCCACCAGTCGCCCCACCACCGGTGGACCTCCGATTCTCGAGCAGGCGCTGCAGGCCCTGGGGGAGACCATCCACGTGCACCCCCTGCTGGCTCTGCCCGAGCAGACCCAGGGCCTTTACCCAATGGATCTGGTCCTGTTGGATGATCCCGCGGCACTGACCCCTGAGACCCGCGAGGTCCTATGGGCCTACGTGGAACAGGGCGGAGTGGCGGTCGCCTTCGCTGGCCAAGCTGCAGCCAATCAGCAACTGGGAACGACGCTGGCTCCCTTCGTGGAACAGCGGGCAGAGTGGGAGTCCACCAAGGTCCCGGGAGCCCAGACGGAGAGCTTGGCCTGGCTGGGCAGCGCGGCGCAGAGCCTCTCCGATTTTGCTCCTCGGATGCGCTGGTCAATCGACGAGGCTGCGGATGCCAACACGACCGTGGTGGGACGATTCACGGATGGGCGGCCGTTGCTGCTGGTGCGACGCGGTGGCGAAGGTCAATTGGTGACAGTGGCGGTCCCGCTGTCGTTCGAGGTGAGCGATTTTGCCCTTCGTCCTGGGTTCATCGCTCTGCTCTCCGAATGGCTGGAGCAGGCCCGCGCCCGGGGAAGATCCAGGATCCTCGAGGCCGGCCGGAGCTGGCGATTTACGGGACGACAACCGGTTGAGATCGTCGGTCCCGAGGGCCCACTCCCTGTGCAGGAGGCGTCCTCGGGAGCAGTTGATGTAGTGCGCAGCGCGGTGCCCACCAAGGCGGGGCGGTACAGAGTCCGTTTCGGGGCCGTCGCTGAGGAGCGCTGCGCGATCCGGTCGGCCGAGGAGATCACGCGCCCGCCGATGCCGCCCGCGAGCACTCAAGGACCGGGGGCAGCCGGAATCTCCACCGTGCTCGACGTATCCCGCCCTTGTTTGTTCGTCCTTGTGGGCCTTTTGGGCTTGGAGACCCTATTTGGCCTCCTTGCGGGGCGGCGGCGGGACCGTCCCGGCTCGGGACGCCAAGTTGCACACTGACCACCGGCCGACTTGTGCTAGGAGGCCACATCGAAGATGTTGGTTGCGCCTCTCACAGCCGTCCGATCGTCCGGGTTCCGAGCGGGTTTGGGTCGCCTGGGCCGGCGGCTGACCTGGACCTTCCTGCTGGCAACGGGTTTGCTGTCGGCTCCAGCGCGGGCCACGGTCGTGGAGCGAGTCGTTGCGGTGGTGGGGGAAGATGCCGTCTGGATGAGCGATCTGCGCGGGCGAGCCGTTCCGTATCTGCTCCGGATTCAGCAAGAGATCCCCAACGCCTCGCAGCGCGCCGCCACCATCTCCCAGCTCTACAAGACGCTGGTCGAGCGCCTCGTCGAGGAGGCGCTGCTGCAGAACGCCGCCCGCCAGGCCAACATCACGGTCAAGGACGAAGACGTCCAGCAGGCGTTGGAGCGGGTCGCGGAGCAAAATGGGATAAGCCTTGCTGCACTGTTGGCCGAGGCCCGGTCGGGCGGGTTGACCGACAACCAATATCGCGAGGAGCTGCGTCGTCAGATCCTCGATGCCAGGCTGGTCAATCTGCGCCTGCAGGCTCGGGTCCAGGTCCGTGAGGAAGATCTGCAACGCGTCTATCGAGCAGCGGTGCTGACCGAGCGTAAACGTCTGGGTTTCGAAGCAGCCTGGATCGTGCTGGATCCAGGTGCCGACCAGATCAGCTCCTCGCGGCTCGCCGAAATCCTGGCCAAGAGAGCCAGGTCCGGCGAATCCTTCGCCGAGCTGGCCAAGACCTACTCCGCCGATCCTGGCACGCGGGTCAGAGGCGGGAGCCTGGGGAAGCTTCGCCCTGGAGAGCTGCCGCCCCACGTCGACCGAGTGGTGGTGAATCTGGAGGTCGGTGAGGTCTCGACGCCCATTCGCAAGGACGGCCGGGTGTACCTGGTCAAGGTGCTGTCCCGGGATCCCTCCCAGCTACCAAGCTACGAGGATGCCAAGGGCCAATTGGCCGAGCGCCTCTACGGCGAGAAGATGAGCAAGGCGCGGGCGCGCTGGTTGAATCAGCTCCGGCATCAGACCCACGTCGAGATTCGGCTGTAGTAGCTAGTCGAGCCCCAACAGATGGTGGCGGACCCGCGCGGCGTAGGTGGCAGCAGAAGGGGTTTGGCTCAAAGCCTGCACTTGAAGTCCCTCGTTCTCCACCATGGCCCAGAGCTGAAAACTGGGACCGTCCCCCGCAAACCGCAGCCCGTTCACGAACAGCGTGGGCGTATCTCGCACCGTGAACCGCAGAGCGAACCCGTCGTCTCGCAGGATGCGCCGCTCGATCTCGCGCTGACGGTTGTTGCTGGCGAGGTCCCGGGGGTCGAACGCCGCCGCCCCGGGCCGGTCGGGGTGTTCGACGATCTCCCACAGGGTCGCCCAGAAGGCCTGCTCTCCCCGTAGCAGAGCACGGCGTTCGAGGGCCCGGGCCACGCGCGGAGCGTCCGGGTGGGTCCCGGTCAGTCGATGGCAAAAGACGAATCTGAAATCCTTGTCGCCGCGAGCCAGCTCCCGCAGCGCCTCGGAGACTCTTCGCCGGGTGAGCGGACATTCGGCATCGCCGAACAGCAGCAATGTCACCCTGGCATCTGACTTGCCCAACCAGTGGGTCTGGGCGTCAATCGGAAGAGGGGCCGTGGCGTCTCCCGGTTGTGAACCACCGTGCGACAGCCATGCGGCGAAGGGCGGCTCCAATGGCAAGGGGTCTGGGCTCGAGGGCCCCGCGTCAGCGCCCTGGCCCAACAACCGACCCGGCTGGGGTACCGGCGCTGCAGGGGAGCTCGTCTTGGTGCGGCCCGACGAAAAGGAGAACCCCGCCGCAGTACTCAGCATCAACGCCAGGCTCGTCGCCGCCAGTAGGAACGACAGCAGGACGCCCCCTCGTAGCCAGCGGTCGGTGGCGTCCTTCTTCATTGCGTGGATCCTGACCCGTCGGGGGGGCTTCGACCATCCCCTGTGTGACAGATTGTCCATGTTGGGACGCCCTCGTGCCAGCGCGTCAAGCCGATCCGCGAATGGCCGCTCCAACTGCGGGTTCAAAAACCCAAAGGAGGGACTTGCCAGCTGGCACGGTCCATGCTGGGTAACGGGGAGCATGCTGAAACGAAGCCGCTGCCTCTGTCTGCCCGCCCTGGGGCTGGCCTGGTTGTTGTGCGGGACGATAGCGAGGGCTCAGACGATCGAGGTCCTCAACACCACGGATGTGGACCGGGATCCGGAGCGAGACAAGAGCCAGCAGCCGCGCTGGATCTCGCGCGATGATTGTCTGAACGATACAACGTTCATCTTCAAGCTCAACCTGGCGAACACCGACAATCGCACGCTGGAGGTCTGGGTGGCAGAAGGCTCCAACAACTGCGACGCGGTTGACAGTCGGCAGGGCGATGCCCGTGTCTGCTGGCGCGTTCTCCGACAGACCGTGTCCGACGGCTCCTTGAATCTGGAGTTCAAGGCCGCCGAGCTGCTACCGGAGGCGGAGGCCGACTGCGAATCGGAGGATGACAACACCAGCCCTCAGGCGCTGATGGTCAACTTCATGCTGATGGATGGGACCGACAAGGTGACATCGGCCACCTGGAAAGAAACCAGCTACGACCTCCTCGGTCCCGAGCCTCCCCACAGCGTCAAGGCGGGTATCGGTGACGAACAGATCCCGCTTTCCTGGAAGGTCAGCGAAACCACCGAGGACGCCTCCGGTTACCATTTCTACTGTGCCCCCGCGGATAGCAGCGGTGATGGCCAAAGCGGTGGAGCTGGCGGCGAAGGCTCTGGCGAGGCCGAATGCACCTCTTCGGTGCTGATTCCCGGCGAGACGCCCGACCCCGCCTACAGATGCGGCAGTGTTTCGGGCTTGCTCGCCACGTCCGGCGATGCCAGCGGTGACATCGAGAACGGCCAGGTGTATGCGGTGGCGGTGGTCGCCGAGGATCAGGTCGGAAACGAAGGGGTCCTGTCCGAGATTGCCTGCGCCCATCCGCAGGAGGTCAAAGGCTTCTTCGAGGCCTATCGGCAAGCGGGCGGCAAAGGCGGAGGTGGCTACTGCGCGATGGGGGCGCGCCGTTCCGGTGTCGGGGCAGGCCTTCTGGGCGTAGGCTGCCTGTTTTGGCTGGTCCGGCGCAGCCGACGGCCCGGTGCGCAACCCCAGGATGGGCGGCAGCGGGGCCCGGAACGTGCTTCTGGCCGCGGACCATGCAAGGCTGGCGCCCAACCGTGACCCGGTATCCCCTCCTTCGGACCGCTACGGCCTTGGCTTTGGCAGCACAGGCCTACGCTGGGGTGGCTCTCGCTCAAGGCACTGACGAATTCGGCCCCTATGGGGGCCAGGAGTCGGCGGGCCAAGCGGAGAGCCGTCAGGACTTCGCCATCGAGGTGCGCTTTGGCCCCTATCTGCCGCGGGTCGATTCGGAGTTTGACGGAGGCGCGACCCCCTTTCGGGACATCTTCGGCAAAAAGAACCGGCTGATGGCCGGTTTCGAGTTCGATTGGCAGGCCCTGAGAATCGACCGTGTCCTGAACTTTGGTCCGGGGATTGGCCTCAGCTACACGTCGATGAGCGCCGATGCGCCCCTGATGTCGGGCGAGGGTCGCGCCGACCAGTCGACGTCGCTGAAGCTGATGCCATCCTGGGCGGTCGGGGTTCTGCGGGTTGATGCCCTGTCGCACCGCACGCCGATTCCCCTGGTCTTCTCCGCCAAGCTTGGCCTCGGATATGCTCTGTGGTGGTCCCGAGACGGGTCCAAGCCGGCGCGCTCCGAGGGGACGCGGGGCAGGGGCGCCTCCTACGGGCTGGTCTACGCGGGCGGGGTTCTCCTCGATCTGTCGTTTCTGGAACCGACGCGGGCCCGCCGCATGGATTCGTTGAGCGGCATCAACCACACGTATTTCTTCTGGGAGTTCTACGCCCTGGAGCTGGACGGGTTCGGCTCCGGAGACGTCATGAACGTCGGAGACCGTACCTGGACGATGGGGCTCACCTTCGAGTTCTAGGCGAAGCCGTTCACCCGGACCGCAACAGGCGGTCCAGATGCCCTCGCTCCCAGACCAGGGCCCGCTCATAGTGACGGAAGAAACGCTCCCGGTGCGCGAACTCGGGGGTATGAAGGGCCGTAACGGTCCCGTATTTCACGGGTGGCATCAGGTGATGCAAGAGCTCGTGAAACACGATGTATTCGACGAAATAGCGGGGAACCCAGCGCTGATCCAGGGCGGGATGAACCCGCACCAAGCGCTCCGTTGCACTGTACGTGCCAAGCTTGATGCTGCTACGAGAATGACCTCGGGGCTTGGTCTTCCTGCCCCAGGTCACCAGGACGTCCGTCGCTGCACCAGCGAAGTATCGCTCGTTGAGTCGCCGAACGATGTCACCCAAGTCGTGGTGTTGACCCTGACTGCGCAGCGGGCCGGTCACCCGACGTTCGGCGCGGATCCTGAAGCTGTTCGACTCGATGTAGTCGCTAACCAGCTGCGAAGCATCGCGGTCAGCCCTGGCCACGTAGCGAACCAATGCCTCTTTGACACGCTCCGGCGCGTCGAGAAACATCATGTGCAGCCGAACTCGAAGGGCTCCTCGCTGACGGACCTGCGTGACCATCCGCCGCCGGTTGTCGGTCACCGACAGATGGACCGGTCCACTGGAGGCGAGCTCCAGGCGCCGCTCCAGGGCCTGACGAGCCCCCTCGTGGATGAAGATCTGTGGCCCACCGGGGAGTTCGAGAGGCAATTGACCGGGCGTGCCCGCCGGAATGCGCACCGCTACCTGGGCCATGCGAGGAGCCAGCAACTGGGCAGACCCGTGCCGTCGACGGATGATCTTGGCTCCAACGGGAGCGATCCAGGCGAATGCCTTTTCCACGACAGGGTCTCCTACAGCTTCGGTAAGGGGGGGGGACAGCAGCGTCAAGCAGATGTAAATTGATCAATCAAATCGAACGGTTAGATGACAGCGGCGAGTCCACTGGCCCCCCCCATCAAGCAAGGGTTTTCCAGACGGATCCGGTGGGCCGGGGCGGGTTGGTCCGTGAAACAGGCTGATCGCGCCGACTGGGCTTCCCCAGTCGGTCCCAAGGTTTTGAGGAGGTTATCCACAGGGGACCGGCCCTCGCCCCGGCCACCGAAAGACCGTCGTCAGACCCGCTTCAACGTCGAAAAAGGAACAACCAGCGTGGCCGACGGAGCTCGTGCAACCGGCATCGAGATCGCGCCCCGCGCTATCCCTTGCCGGGACGTTTGGCGGGCTCGGGCGGCGCCGGGGCCTTGTGGGCCCTACCCGCCGTCACTGCCACAGAGGGATCCACCTTGCTCGAGCCCTCCTTGCCCGAGCCCTCCTTGCCCGTTGCCCCCTCCGTCCGCCGGTGGATCCCATGCTGCTCGAGCAACCGGGCCTCCAGCTTGCCGAGCAACGCGGGGTGCTCCTCGAGATACTGGCGGGCATTATCCCGCCCCTGTCCAATCCGCTCCCCGTCCAGCGAGTACCAGGCACCGCTCTTTTGTACCAAGCCCGCGTCGACCGCGATGTCGATGACCTCCCCGGAGCGGCTGATCCCCTGTCCGTACAGGATGTCGAACTCCACCTCCCGGAAGGGGGCAGCCATCTTGTTCTTGACCACCTTCACCTTGGTGCGGTTGCCGACCACGGTTGGTTCCTTGCCAGCCGCTGAGGAGGCCTCCTTGATGGCCCCGATCCGACGCACGTCCAGACGCATGGAAGCGTAGAATTTCAGAGCATTTCCCCCAGTCGTCGTCTCCGGACTGCCAAACATGACCCCGATCTTCATCCGGATCTGGTTGGTGAAGAAGATCACGCAGTTGGAGCGGGAAACGCTCCCGGTCAGCTTGCGCAGGGCCTGGCTCATCAGACGAGCCTGAAGCCCGACGTGCGAGTCCCCCATGTCGCCCTCGATCTCCGCCTTGGGGACCAAGGCCGCCACCGAGTCGACGACCACCAGGTCCACTGCGCCGGACCGAACCAACAGCTCGGCGATTTCCAGCGCCTGTTCACCGTAGTCGGGTTGACTGATCAAGAGCTCGTCGGTCCGAACCCCGAGTTTTCTCGCATAGCCCACGTCCAGCGCATGCTCGGCATCAATGAAGGCCGCGATACCACCCTGCCGCTGCACATTGGCGATGGCATGAAGGGTGACGGTCGTCTTGCCGCTCGATTCAGGCCCGTAGATCTCGATGATCCGTCCCCGCGGGTAGCCGCCAATGCCCAAGGCGATGTCGAGCCCCAGGGATCCGGTGGCGATGACTGGAACGTCTCCACCGATTGTCTCCCCCTCCTTCAGGCGCATGATGGCGCCTTTGCCGAACTCCTTCTCGACAGTGGCGATGGCGAGTTCCAACGCTCGCGGCCTGTTCTTGGGGTCCTTGGGGTCCTCCATGGTGTCTCCTCGAAAATGGCTGCGACCCCGTACCGGCGTACGTTCCCAGGGGATCGTCCCCGTCAACTACTGCGCGGCTGTTCAGATGTCAACCGCCAAGCTTGGCCGAAATGGCGGAGCGGTCGTTGCTTCAGTCGGTTTCTGACCGGCTGGATGCCCGCATCACGGCAAACGCGCGGCGGTCCGACTGGAGGCCTTGCTCGATTCCGGGACCGACAGACCACGGGCAACGGCTCGAACCAGATCGGTCTCGTTGGCCCCGGAAACGGCCGAGACCGTGAACTCCGGCTGCACCAGGACCGGATCCGTCGCCGCGATGGGCTCGGCCGGTGGGGGAGCGGGACGAACCTTGGCGCCGTGGCACTGGCCCGACCGGGGTTCGATGGATGCCAACTCCGACACCACGATGGTCCTCGGTGCCGCGAACGTCACACCGATGCCAATCCCGGCCGCCAGAGCCACCGCGAGTCCCAGGCTGCGGGGAGTGCGAAGCATGCCACGCCAGGCCCGCACACTGAGCGGCAGCACCCGCGCTGGAAGCGCCCTTCGGGCAAACCACCGTGCAGCCGGTGAGCGATCGGCAGTCCGGATTCGGTCCACCTCCCTGCGCAGGGGTAGGTACTGTCCCCGCGCCGAGCTGCGCGCGAGTCGGAGCGCGATCTGCTCCAGCTGTTCGAAGACGTATCGCGCCGAGCCAATGCGCAACTCACAGTCCTTGACCAGACAGCCATCGATCAGGTCGACCAGACCTGGATCGACAGCGGGGGCAACGCTCCCAAGTGGCGCCAGGGGCGCATGGGCGATCTGGTGCATCAGCGCGTTGTAGTTGGACGCCTCGAACGGGAGTCGTCCGCTGACACACTGGTACGCCAAAACGCCCAGAGACCAGATGTCACTGCGCGCATCCACACCCTCGGCACCGAGCGCCTGCTCCGGGCTCATGTAGCCGGGGGAGCCCAGCACCGCGCCGTCGCCGGTGCGCACCCGCCCCTGGTTGGAACCGTCCAGGACCTTGGTCACGCCGAAATCCAATACCTTGACCACGGGGGGCCCATCGTCGTGCCCGACGCTCAAAAAGACGTTGGCGGTCGAGAGATCCCGATGGACCAGGCCCGCCCCGTGAGCATGCTCCAGGGCGCGGGCTACCTGGGCCAACAGGATACAGGTCTCCAGATCACTGAGGCGACCGTCCCGGGCCAGGCGTGCTTCGAGGCTCTCCCCTGCCAGTAGCTCCATGACCAGGTACGGACGCCCGTCGTGCATGCCGGCGTCGATGGCCGTGACGATGTTGGGGTGACGGAGCTGACCGGTGGCCTTGGCCTCGCGAACGAATCGGTGCAAGGCCTCTTCATTGCGAGCCAAAGCGGGCAGCAACAGCTTGATGGCGAATTCCCGATTCGTCCGCTCGTTGCGGGCCGACCAGACCTCCCCCATCCCTCCCTCGGCCAGACGACGAAGAAGGCGATATTTCCTCGAAACGAGAGTGCCAGTTCTCACGGTGCCGATACTCGGCCCATAAACGAGCGGGAGGCCAAGATCTCGGCGATTGGATGGGCCGAACGGCCCGTCGCCCTAGCCGCTGGACCATGCTCGCGTCCACCCTCGAGCCGTTCCGCTCTAGGCTATTGCACGTGTCGAGGTCCCGGTTCCGATCCTTTCTCCTGGGAGCTGCAGCTTCCCTCACCCAGCTGACCCCGTTGCAGGCCGCGCCGTCGGCTGCGACGGAACAACACTTCGACCTAGAAAGGCACAGCTATGGCGCCCTGGGGCTGGAAACGGCAGCCGTGGGGTCGCTCTTGGCCGCGTCCTTTCTCCTGGTCCAGCCCGCGCCGGCGCGATGCCACTGGTGCAAGACCAATGCCTTCGACCGAGCCGTGCGCGACGCCCTGCGCGCCGACCAGCCTCGTGGGGCTGGATACGTGAGCCACGGGTTGTCTTTGGGGGCGGTCCCCGCACTATCGATAGCCGGGCTGGTCGGGCCAGCCTACGGGGATGGGAAACCGGCAGTCGGCGCCAAGGACGTCTGGATCATGGCCAATGCCATGCTGCTAACGACTGCCGTCGGGACCATGACCAAACGCTTGGTGGGGCGGCAGCGCCCGGCTTTCCACTACCTGCGAGAAGACGAGACCACGTTCGCGGACTACCCCGCGGAGGAGAATCAGTCGTTTTTCTCGCTGGACACGGCATGGGCATTCGCCGCGGCTTCCTCGGGAACGACCCTCGCCTATCTGCACGGATATTCGACGGCGCCCTACGTTTTGGCGGGGGGCGGCTTGTTGGCCTTGTCCACCGGGACCCTGCGCATCGTGGCCGATGCCCATTGGGCAACCGACGTCCTGACCGGCGCCTTCGTGGGGACCGGCATCGGAATCGCCCTTCCCTGCCTGGTGCACCCGCGAAAAGACCGCTCCCCCGCCGCCGCGGACATGGCCCTGGTCCCACTGGGTGGGGGACCAGGGCTCGCACTGTCCGGCGTGTTCTAGCCAGTCACTCCGTGGTTCCGGCGAGTGACCGCGAGCGCTCAGCTCGGTCGAGCATTCGCTGTGTTGGCCAGCCGCTGCTGTTGCTGCTGCAGGAACTGAGCAACGACACGCGAGCGCTCGACAGCGAACTGCTTGACCTCGCGGTTCTGTGAACCGGCCAAGGCATTGAGCAGCTTGGTCACTCGCTCGATGTCACGGCTCTGGAAGAGCGCCTCGAAGTAGTTGTTGGCGAGACGAACGTCCGTCGCCATCTTGCCTTCATGGGGCTGCAAGACCTCAATCACACTCTTCAGATCGCCCTTCTGCCCGAACAGCGCCGAAAGCGAGATCAACGCCAAGGGGTCGTTGGGGTTTCGGTCCACCGCCACCCTGGCCCATTCCAGGGCCTTGTCGCGCGTACTCTCGTCGGCCGAATAGATGCCTTGCAGCGCGATGAAGGGTGCGGCCCGTCGCTTGTTGGGCTCGGCATCGGCCAGTTCCTTGAGCCGAGCCACGGCGGTGTCCTCGCCATCGGCCTCACGCACCGAGGTGAAGAGATATGCCCACGCATCCACGCAGTTGCCATCGATGCTGATGGCTCGCTCAATGCACTCTCGCTCCGCCTTCGGATCGGACTTGCCCTTGTGAACCCGCGCCAGATGTAGGGATGGAAACGGATTATCGGGGAGCAGGTTTTGTGCCCCCTTCAAGGTTCCCTCGGCCTTGTCCCATTTCTTCTCCTGCAGCTGAGCGACCCCAAGAGCCAGCCAATCGTCACCGGTGCCGCCGGCAGCCACGACCTTGGCCAACGCCTTCTCGGCCTTCTCGAAGCGCCCGTACTTCATCAGCTCTTGGGAAAGCATCCTGGCACGCTGAAGATCCTCCGGGCTCTCCTGCCAGTGCTTCTCCAGCCCCTCGAGGAGGTCCTCCAGACCGATGGCGATGGGGCGTCCCTCCTGATCCTGGACCTGCACCGCGGGTCCGTTGAAACCAAGGAGCTTCCACATCGCTTCGACGTCAACGACCACCACGCCCTGCGCGAGCTTCTCCTTCAGGTCCTCGGGGGGCTGGGCCAGCGGTAGGACGACCAGGGCGTTGCCCGGGATCCCGGAAGGGAAGGCCGAGGGAGGAGCGATGATGGCAGCGCCACCACGCAGTTGCAGGTTGGTGGGAGTTGGCCCTTTGCCGGTCCCAAGCACGTTTGGCTGGCTCATTCGGTCACCTCGAGGTTCTGCCCCGTCGGAATATTGAGAAAAGAACCGAGACGTCGCGTTGAAACCTCGGATCCCGAAGACGAAGGTAACCCGTCCGGAGCCTGGCGACGCTAGCAGCCTGCGAGTCCCGGTTCAACGCCCGGTCGTCCCACCGGTGCGGCCCACTCCTCTTGCCCCGGATGGCGCCACCCGGTCTGCGAGACAGGAGCCTGACTGGCAGCTTGCCTGCCGCGACGGCCCGCGCCCCTGGCCAAGGAGCGGGGCGACCCGAGCGTCCAAGCTGGGTAGGGCCCTTCCGTTGGCAGGCACAGGGGCCGGCGGTTATAAGTCAAGGGTCCATGTTCATTCTGGTCGGCATCCTCGGGTTGGCGTTGCTGATGGTGGTCCACGAAGGGGGGCACCACGTGGCGGCACGAGCCTTCGGGATGCGCGTGATAAAATTCAGCATCGGGTTCGGACCCGCTCTGTGGCGTCACCAACCCAAGGGCAGCTCGACCATCTACCAGGTGGCGCTCATCCCATTCCTTGCCTATGTCCAGATCGCGGGGATGAACCCCTTCGAGGAGGTCGATCCCAAGGACACCGGTAGCTACGCCAACGCCCCCTTGCTTGGACGTATCACCACGATCTTCGCTGGGCCCCTGGCCAACTACCTCTTTGCCAGTGTCCTGTTCTTTCTGGCTTTCATGGTGGGGGGCAAACCGGTCCCCAGCATGCGCGTTCACGTGATCGATGACAGCCCCGCCGCCGCAGCCCACCTGCTCGATGGGGATCGCATCGTGTCCATCGATGGCAAGGCGGTCAGATCCTGGGAACCGATGCGCGACGCGGTCCGTAAGAGTGCCGGCAAGGCACTGCGCATCGAGGTCCAGCGCAACGGAGTCCCGCTGACCGTTCAGGTGACTCCCCGAGCCAACCCCAAGTCCGGCGAGGGCTCGCTGGGTGTGGAGATGATACCGGACCGCGTGCCCATGGGCTTCGGGGAGGCGGTGACTCACTCGGTCGTGGAGCCCGCACTGATGGCCACCAACATGGTCGTAGGGCTGGTTCGGTTGGTCTTGGGACGTGAAAAGGTGGAACTGACAGGCCCCTTGGGCATCGTCGGTGAGACCGGCAAGGCGGCCCAGCGGGGTGTTGACGTCTTCTTGCAGTTCCTGGGTGCACTGAGCACCTACTTGGGGGTCTTCAATCTGTTGCCCTTCCCCGCCTTGGATGGCGGACGCCTGGTATTCTTGGGGTACGAGGCGGTGGCCCGGCGACGTCCCAATGCCAAACTCGAGGCTCAGATCCACATGGTGGGTCTGGCCATGCTTTTGCTGTTGGTCGCCGTGGTCAGCGTCTTCGACATCCGTGGACACTAGATGGAGGCACTCTGGCTTCTGCCATGCTCCCGATCCGCCGCTCCGTTGCACTGACCCTGGCCCTGCTCATCGGCCCGGTAGGCTGCGCGACTCACACGGTGAGTCTGGCAGAGGGGCCACGGGAGTACGTCCCCGAGGACTACAAACGAGTACTCAAGCGTTGGACTCGGTCCAGGGAACTTCTGAGTATCGAGGAATTCGACAATGTGCTGACGGTCACGGCGACCTTCGAGACTTGGGATTTTCGCTGGGCCTACGTGATGCGCTATGCACAGGACTACCGTTTGACAGTCGAGCAACGCCAGGCACTGCTGGGTCGCAGCCTGGCCGAAACGCGCCGAGCTCACCAGTTTTTCGTGGCCATGTATGCTCAGCGCCACAAGTGGGCCGACTTGACCATGGATGACCCCGCCTGGATCGTTCGATTGATCGATGATCGCGGAGGGGAGACGGTCCCGCAGGAGATCATCGAGATCAAGAAGCCGGGAGCCATCGAACGAACCTACTACCCGTACACGTCGCCCTGGCGACGCATCTACCGGGTCAGCTTCCCTGCCGTGCGCGCGGACGGGAATCCCACCATCTCACCCTCCGCACGCTGGGTCGGGCTCCGGTTCGCCGGGGCTCAAGGCAACGACCAATTGGTATGGGCCTTGAACCCAACCGACACCAATCGGATGGAGAGCCTGGACTAATCAGCCAGTATCTCCAGCAAGGGGGGGACGCTCACCAGCAGCTCGTGAGCGACCATGCGCGGGGCGAAGAGGATCAGGGCTCCCTCGGCACCGGCTTGGGCAGTCCAGGGAGCGGTCCCGCCACCCAGCACCTGCGCAGCAAACAGGAACTCTCCCGCTGTGTGGGTCTTCGCCACCTTCCCGCGCGAATCGACCAGATCGATCGAGCCGGCACCAACGATGTGCATGCCGGGAATTGGCTTACCTGCCGTGACCACGACTTCCCCAGCCAGGAGCGTTCGAACCTCGCAACGGGCGGTAACCATGGAACGGAGCGCATCGTCCAACCGATCGCCGAGTGGCCCCAACGCCGCGCCGGCAAGGGCTTGAAAACCGTCGGCAATGAGGCGAAGGTCATCCGCCACCCAAGGACACCCGCAGGTCGCTTCGGCAAGCGTCTTGGCATCCCACAACGCAACCCGCGTTTTGTCGTGGCCTGCAACGACCCGCAGAGCAACACCCTCGCCCAAGGTGCCCTGCGTGAACACGACCTCCCCCACCACGGCCGTTGCACAGGCCGCATCGACGATCGCGGGCATGAGACTGACCCAGCCGTCGAGGACCAAGGCCACCGCAAAGAAACCCGCCTCCTCCCCGGTCGCCAGTTGTTCGATCCGAGCTCGGTCGATGAGCAGCTGATGCGCCTCAGGGGGCAGGTCACCCAACCCTCGGACATCGCCAAGATTGACGGTTCCCAGAATCGCTGGCCGGTCCGCAGGGGGCAGCGAGGGGCTGGGCGCGACGGGAGCCACAGCCGCCCCCTGGTTGGATGTGGGTCGAACCGAAGCCGCTGATTTGCTGACCGGCAAGACGGCCACGGTTCGAGCCGACGAGTCCGCCTCCCCTGTTGCCGCTGTCGGAGCCTCAGGGAGAAATTCGGGAGGTCGGCTGCCCTCGGAGCCAGCCGGTTCCAGTGCCTCCACTGGCGCAGATTCCTTGGGTACAACCGGGGGCAGCAGGGTCACCGGCTCGTCCGCGTCGTCCCTGGCGATTGATTCGTTGACGATGGGGAGCTCCGGTGGAGCCGGCGAGTAGGCTCTCCGCGCTGAAGCCCCGCGTTTCGCGGGAACCGATGTCCTTTTCTCTTCCTCCGACTTTGCGGGCGGGGCGGAGGGCGAGGCAACGCCAGTCCCACGCCGACGTCCCATGGTCACCTTGGGAACGAACTCTCCAGGTGGGGGCGTGCTCGGTTGCGGAGCGGAGGAGCGCCGCGGTCTCTCCCGCGATACGGAATCACCGGAAGCCCTGAGCGGAGGCATGGATCCCGGAACTGCCGGAGGCCTGCGACCGGTGCGTACCGGTGCGGGGGGTGCAGCCGAACTCACTGACCCGGCACCGGCAGGACCAGCCGGTTTGGAAGGGACGGAGCTGGCTCGCCGCAGCGGGGGCGTTTCAGCGCGCGCCGTCCCGGGTCGCTCCCGCCTCGGGGAAGGCGGACGTTCGCTGTGCTTGACCTCGGGAAGGACCGAGTCGGCACCGCGACCCCTCGTCTGCGCGGAAGGCCTGATCGAGCCGATCTCGATCCCCGGTGCACCATCATCTTCGTCGTCACCATCCGTGAATGCGGGGAGTGCCGGCCCCACCGGGCGTCGAGACGGCAGCGGTGGAGGCCCCTCGCGTCCCGGGCGCGCCGATGGGCGAACCGAAACCGGTGGCTGCGACCGAGTCTCTCCGGGCAAAGGGAAACTGGGCAGCGGGGGAGGAAGGGGCCGCTCGCTGGGGGATCCCGGTGAGACTCCAATTCCCGGCAGTTCCGACTGGGGACCGGGATGGATGGGTCGAGAGCTCTCGAGCGGGAACGCCGGGAGAGCAGAATCGTCACCCGCGAAGCGGTCGGGGAACGCCGAGGGTGAGTAGGAGTTGCGACTAGGCGGCGCTTCCGAGCCCCGAACCACCATGCCGACGCCCGCAGAGCGCACCGAAGGGGGCCGTGACCCCGCATCGCGCCCCAAGGGAACCGAACGCTCCAACGGGAACGACGGAAGAGGTGCTGGAGATGAAGAGTTCGATCCCGCCCCGGGATACGCCTCCCCGGGAACAGCCGGGAGCGAGGGGATGCCCACACCGCCAGCCGGTGGATGACTGCTGCGACCGTTACTCTCCAGCTGCGCCAGTTCCTCCTCGCTCAGCTCAAGCTCGTCCTCACCAACGTCAATGACCACCGAAGAGCGCCCGCTATCCAGTTCAGGGGGAATCGACGGAACATCCGATGGACGCTGAAATGAGGAACCCTCCGCGGTTCCGCGCCCAGGACTCGGGGGCGGAGCCCAGCTGGGTGGACCTCGACGGTGGGCAGCCGGCGCAGGCAGATCTCCAATCATGCCCCCGGCAGAGCCCCTGCCCGAACTGGAAGGCACAGGCTCATCGGCCGGCAGGCCCGCCGGCATCCCTTCGGCCAGCAGCTTATCGAGGCGGACCGCTGCCGCGTTCAAGTCGGCTGCCCGGGACCATTGCGACAGCTCGATGGCGGTCTCCGCTGCCCGGCGCAGCCAGGTGACGGCATCCGCCTGAGCGCCCCTCCTCCATTGAACAGCGGCAGTGGAAAGCGCCCAGCTGACGTCGTCGTCATCGTCCGGGAGCGGCTCCGGGATACCGTGCGACGGAGACGGGCTCAGACTCATCGGATTCGACTCTTATCACAGTCGGCCCCAACCGGCCGAGCGTTTATCTGCCCGATCCGGGGCCGAAGTGCCTTCCTCGACACCGGACATACCGGGAGGTCATGCGGGAGAGACCAAAACCTCTCGGTCCTTGGCCCCGTTGGGGGGCCCAACGATGCCTCGCCGTTCCATGGCTTCCACGATTTTTGCGGCCCGATTGTAGCCGATGGTCATCTTGCGCTGCAACCACGAAGTCGAGCAACGCTGGGTATCCGCCACGATACGAACCGCCTCGTCGAAACGCGGATCCAGAACCTCAGCCCCCTCCGCCTCGGCCTCGTCGTCCGCGGTCTGCAGGATGGCGTCATGGTACTGGGGTCGAGCTTGGCGGCGCAGGTGCTCGGTCAGGCTGGCAACCTCGTCCTCGCCAATGAAGGGGCACTGCACTCGCTTGAGATCGTTGCTGCCATTGAGCTTGACCAGCATGTCGCCTCGACCGAGCAGCAGCTCGGCCCCCTGTTCGTCGAGGATGGTCCTGCTGTCGACCTTCTGGGCTACCAGGTAGGCAATGCGGGATGGGAAGTTGGCCTTGATCATCCCCGTGATGACATCGACACTGGGCCGTTGGGTGGCAAGCAGGACGTGCAGCCCGGCAGCTCTTGCCTTCTGCGCCAAGCGGGCAATGGCTGCTTCGACCTCCTTGCCTTGCTGCATCATCAGATCGGCGAATTCGTCGATCACGATGACGATGTAAGGCAGACGTGCCGGCAGCTGCCTGCCGTCCTCACCCTCCTTGGCCGCTGGCACGGCAACAACCGAGCCGTCAGCGCGCAGTGCGTCCACCGTCTCTCGGGGGGGCACGGGATCCTCACCGCGAACCACGCGATCGACCCATCGGTTGTAGGTCGATATGTTCTTGGTGCCAGCAGTCGCGAACAGCTGATACCGCCGCTCCATCTCGTCCACTGCCCATCGCAGCGCAACCGAGGCCTGTTTCATGTCGGTCACAACGGGCAGCAGGAGGTGCGGGATGCCATCGAAAGGTGCCAACTCCACGACCTTCGGATCGATCAGCAACAGCCTCATCTGCTCGGGAGTCCGCCGGAACAACAGACTGGCCAGCATCACGTTTAGGCCTACGCTCTTGCCAGCGCCGGTCGCACCGGCCACGATGACGTGGGGCAGGGCAGCCAGATCGGCGTAGAAGGGGGCACCCACGATGTCTCGCCCCAGGACGACGGGCAGCGCCAGTCGCTCGGAGAGTGCCAAGAATCGAGGGTCCTCGACCAGCTCCCTGAGATTGACGGGGATTCTCTGGTCGTTGGGCAACTCGAATCCGATCCGGCTCTTGCCAGGGATGGGGGCGATGATGCGAACCTTGCGCGACAAGCCGAGCGCCAAGTCATCGGCCAGGCCGGCCACCTTGCTGACCTTGGTTCCCGCCTGCGGCGACACCTCGTACGTGGTGACGGTCGGGCCTGGGTGTATCTCTTCGACCTTGCCTTGAACCCCGTAGTCGAGGAGCGTTCGTTCCAACCGCTGAGCGTGGGCAAGGATCCGGTCCCGATCGATCTGCGGTTCGTCACCGCTGGGCCCCAGCAAGAGGCTGGTTTCGGGAAGAGAGAATCCCTTTGAGACCGGTGGGGTCGGCGTCGAGGTTCGGGGGGTTGGCTCCTTGCTGCGTTGGACGATGCGAGGCGGGCCATTGCGAGCGGGTGCTGGCTCGGGGCCCACGGTGTCGGTGCTCGGACCATTTTCGCGTCTCCGGGCAGCCGAGGAGCCAGAACAGACAGCAACCAAGTCGGAGTCGCCGGATCGGGCTGACGTGCGTTCCATTCGCGCGGCTGACCGCACAGCCAATACTGCCGTCTGGGGGTTCGGTGACGGTGTGCAATCCTCCGAATCGTCCGGGGATGCGCTGGGCTGGAGGCTCACCGGAGCGGCCGGAGGGGTGGGAATGTCGAACGCCGACTCCGCGCCTGCCCTGACATCCGAAGAGGGCGTCCGCGCGACCGTCAATTCGGGGACCGCGTCGGGATCGATGCCGGTCTGGGTGGATTGTGCCACTAGCTCGGCCAACACCACGGCATCGCGACTGGCAGATTGGATGGGAGGCGTCGCAGTCGGTTCGGTGGGCGATTGCCCCCGACGGATGATGCCCGCTCTCGTCCACGCACCGTACAATCGCCGCCACAAGGCCCACAACCCACGCCCCACCTTGCCCAGCACCGAGCTGAGCCTCCGCCACAGCTCCGCCACAGGCTGCGAACTGCGCACCGCCACGGCCATGACCAGCAAGGTTACGTCAATGAGCAGGGATCCCAGCGTGGAGAACAGGCCCCTCATCAGCTCACCGAATAGAAGTCCGACGTTCCCGGCGGCGGGCATCCCCCCCATGGCCGTCATGCCAGGGGCGATGATCTCGACCAGACTGGCCAAAAGGATCCCGAGCACGGGGACGCTGGCGATCCGCAGATTGAGCGTTGCCTGCCCCTGGCGACTCAGGATGGATACGCCGATACTCCCAAGCTCGACGGGCAGAAGCAGAGCCACCGCGCCGAAGCCGGCAACCAACCAGCCCGCGAGCGAAGCACCGACGGGCCCGCCCCAGTCCGAGCCACTGACACTGGGGTCACGCGGGTCGGCACGAAAGCTCAGCAGAGCAAGCAACAGGAATCCGGCGGCTGCCAACATCGCGACGGCCACCAGCTCCAACACACGTCGGGTGGCACCATCCCGCGCATATTCCGAACGACCGGACAACGCACCGCTGCCGCGCGAGGGCAGTTGGGTCGAGCTGAATGGTCGGAACGACATGTAAGTGCAATAGCTACCCTAACGCACATTGTATGTCAAAGTACCACCCAACGTCGGCCAATAGGCCCGTGTGCAGTGTCGGATTCCCACGGCTTGAGAATTAGGCTGTTCGGACGCTACTATCGCCGGGCCAAGCTTTACAGTTACTCCAAAGCGAGAACGGAAGGGACGATCGATGGGTACGGGGCTATGCACGAGCCGACTGGTGTCCGGACTGCTCATCGCCGTGTTGAGCACCGTGGTGAGCTGCAGGACGACCGTCGATGACGTGCACCGTTGGGGTGACTCGCTGAACGGTCCCAAACGCCTGGAGGCGGTCATCCGTCATGACAAGTACCCGGTGGCTCTGCGCACCGAGGCGGCGATGACGCTGGTACGGATGCGCCCGCGCAATGGGAGGCGCGTGGGTATCGAGGGGGGTGATGATCCGGAGCAGCGAGGATTCCTGGTGGCGCTGGCAGCTCTCTCCAAGGAGACTCGA
The DNA here is from genome assembly GCA_964648165.1 of uncultured Polyangiaceae bacterium. Classification (GTDB taxonomy): domain Bacteria; phylum Myxococcota_A; class Polyangia; order Polyangiales; family Polyangiaceae; genus FEN-1139. The sequence goes on from CAZYKT010000006.1 coordinate 88,008, forward strand.
GCCAAGATTGTCAGCCAAATGATCCCGGAGTTGCAGGCCGGTATGAACAGTCCACCTGCCAATCCGGGGCTCCACAAGGCCGACGCCTCTTTCCCCTACAAGGACGCGGCTTTCTCCCTGCTCACCTACGACAAGGGCACGCTGATCACCTCGGAAGAGGATCGGCGCCGCCTGCGGGAGTCCTTGGCCCAGTGGGCAGCCGCCGATTTCGCCGGACGGATGGAGGAAACCTCGCAGATCTCCAGCATGGACCAGGTTCTGGGTCACCTGGGGGCGCAGGGGGTGCAGCCGCTGGCCCAACTGATGGGCCCCGATTCGCCCAAGCTGGATCGAATGGCCGAGTTCATAGCCGAGCTGGGTGATGACGCCACCCGTCTGCAGGCCAGTCAGAAGTTGGTGGAGATCTCCGGGTATGTCATGTCTCCAAAATGGCTGGAGGCGCGGGCTCCAAGTGTTCAGAAGGCCAACCAGGAGTCGAAGCTGAATCCGACGCCCAAGCAGTTCCAGGAACAGCTGGCAACCTATCAGGAGGAGGAGACGATCCGCCTGTTCTCGTCGATGAAGCGCGTCGGGGGGCGTCCTATCGTTTCGTACCTGATTCAAGTGGCGGGCATGTCGGAGCGGTCCGAAAAGGTGCGCCTGACCGCGCTGGCCGCCCTGGAGGGAAATCTCGATCGCAACGACACCGCTCAGGTCGATGCGTTGTTCGCCGTGGCAAAGGGCGCCTCCGTTCCCGACCCGGTGCGCGACCAGGCCCTGCGCAGGCTGAGTGAACTTCCCAGAAAGCTGGTCATTGACCGCTTCTATGCCCTCTTTCGGGATAAGAACTGGAAGGTCCGCTGGGTCTCGGCCGAGTTGGTCCTGAAGATGAGCGACTCCTCCCAGATCGCCGATTTCATGGCCAAACTCGGCGAGGCCAAGACCATGGCCCTTTCCGAGCCGATCCGCTACGGACAGGTGCTCGGCGACGTCAAAGGGCCCCAGACTCCGGCCGAGATCGCCGCCAAATATGCGGCTCCCGACAACCCCGTGCCCGCGCGGTTGACAGCCCTGGGCTGGTATTTCCACTATGGGACGGCGGGTGACCGCCCGACCATTCAGCAGTACTCTGGGGACAAGGCCAAGACCCCCGCCTGCGAACCGGAAGCAAAGGACTGCGAATGGACCTGCGACATCGTGGTCGACGGCAAACCCGAGTCCAAGGAAGTCTCGACTATCGGCGATTTCGTCCGATACTGTGTGATTCCGGAAATGGAGCGAAGGCAGGCAGCTCAACCCCAAAAATCGTAAAGAGAAGGGCCACCCGGCCTGATCCGGCGTCACCAACCTACGCTGGCGCGAACCCGCAGCAGGATCCCAACGCATGAGTCCCGAGCCCACCAAGAAAGCAGCCCGCACCTTCCAGTGCCGGGAATCGTTGTGGCAGAAGTTCGAGCAGATGGCCAAGGAGCTCGAGTGCTCGATCGACTACCTCATCAACGACGCGATGAAGCAGTACGCGAGGCAACGGGGGTACGTGGGATCGAGCGCGCCAAGGTCGTCGGAGATAGGGATGTCACCTCCGGGTGGCGTAATGAGCATCCCGGCAGCCTCGTCCCTTGGAGCGCCGCCGCGTTCGTCAACGCATGGCTCGGGTGCCCATCGTGATCCGGCGACCGTCGCTCCGGCATCGCGGCACGCCGTGATGGCCCCGACGACACCCGGCTCCGGCGCCCATCCACACCCCGGAGGTTCTGGCTCATTCCCTCATCCCGCTCGGCCGCTGGGTCCGCCTCCGCTGCCCGGAGCGCCCGTGATGTCGGCTCCACCGATTCCGCCTCCGATGGGTCGGGTCGGATTGGGACCACCTCCGGCTCCCCCGGCGCCGGGTGCGAAGCGCGTGGGGCCCGAATCCCCGCTGTCGATGCCCAGCCACCCGTCGCGGAACGTCGTGCCTCCGCTGGGCCCACCAACTGCTGGTTACTCGCCGCCAGGTCGTCAGCTCTACATTCGCTACCAGGGTCAGCTCTTCCCGGTCAACAAGGAGCGATTCGTCATTGGTCGGGGCAAGCAGAGCAGCGATCTGACCATTAAGGACCCCAATGTGTCGCGCCAGCACGCGATGGTGGAGTTCTCTGGAGGGCAGTACTTCGTGGTCGATCTGGGGTCCACCAATGGCATCGAGCATCAGGGCCAGCGCGTACAGCGCAAGGCCATCACGGACGGCGACGTCATTCGGATCTGCGATCACGAGCTCGCGTTCTCCCTGCGCTAGCCACAGGCTCCGGCGTCACCGTCACGCGGCGGCGGAAACACAGAAGCCAAGGGGTTGTCTGCTTCGCTCCTTGGTGGGTATCTGCATGACCACCAGCGGAATGGGAGCCGCAGCCCCTCGGTCGGAACCCCATGCCGTCGTTGACTGCGGCGCCCGGTTCGATGAGCTGGCCCTGTACCAAGAGCCAGACATCGATTCGCCCAAACGGGGTACTCTCGATCCGCGAGGACACGTGAGGGTCTTTGGACACCAACCAGGCCCGGGTTGTACCGGGGAGTGGCTTCATGTGGGACCGATTGCCTGGCTCTGCAATGACGCAGAAAAGGTCACCTGTTCCACGTCGGAAGGCACTCCATCACCACCCATCGAGCCCACGACGGCCTTTGCTCGGGTCACCGACCGTGGCGCGCTGGGCTATCGGCATTTTGGCCTCGTGGAACAAGGCGTACCCGATGCGGAGTTCCAACCGGGTTTCTTCCTCGGCATCGAGGCTCGAAGGAGCAACGAGACGGGCGACTGGTTTTCCTTGACCACTTCCGGCCTGTGGGTGACCGAACGGGATCTGACCACACTTGAGGCGAGTCGCTTCGCGGGCGTGGCGGTAACAGGCGCGCTGGACATGGGTTGGCTCCACACCACCCGCGCGATACCAAGGTCGTCGATAGCGGGAATGCTCCGGCAGACTCGACCGTTGTCCCGCCTGTCGCGCGTCAACGTGCGGCAAGTCATGGACCACAATGGGCGCCGCTGGTACCAAACGGACTATGGTTGGCTGAGTCAATCGGAGCTGCGCGTTCCAGAGCTGTCCTCTCCTCCGTCACAACTGCTCCCCGAGGAGCGCTGGATCGATGTCGACACGCTGCACCAGACCCTGGTCGCCTACGTTGGTAGCCGTCCCGTCTACGCCACCATGGTCTCGACGGGGCGCGGCAGGGCGGGCTCGGCTAGGGCCACGCCGCTCGGAGAATTCCGAGTTTGGGCCAAACTACTCGCGACGGACATGGACAACCTCGACGATCCCGAGGCCGTGACGTCGTATGTGTTGGAGTCGGTGCCCTGGGTGTTGTTCTTCCACCGCGGCTACGGCCTGCACGGTACCTATTGGCATGATGCTTTCGGCAACCCAAAGAGCCACGGGTGCATCAACCTAAGCCTGGCTGACGCCCGGTGGCTCTTCGCATTCGCCAGCCCGATTCTGCCGGCTGGGTGGCGCGCCGTGCATCCCACCGTCTATGACCGGGGCACACTGATTCGCATCCGGTAGTCCCTTGGGACTGGCGCACCCTGCGTCCGGCGGTCTATCATCGGGGCGTTGGTCCGGATGCGCTGACCTCAACAGTGCGCCGCCTCGTCCCTCACGCCTCGAAACTGAACCACCATGGCATCCATTGTCACTGCCGCGCGGGACATCGGCCGACTCCGAGAGATCTCCGCCGTGCTGGTACGGCACGGGTTTGGTGAGATCGTTGGCCGCTTGGGGCTCAGTCGAGTTCGTCGTCCCCGAGAACCGTCGGGGCCCGATCCGCGGAGTCCTGAAGGACCGGCCGCTGCTGCCTTCGCGAATCAGGATTCCACTGGTGTGGAGGAAGGGGGGTTGGCCGTTCGGCTCCGGCACGTTCTGGAGGATTTGGGCCCCTCCTTCGTGAAGCTGGGCCAAATCGCATCCACGCGCCCAGACCTCCTCCCCTTGGAGCTCATCACCGAGCTCCGCAAACTGCAGGACGAGGTTCCACCGATACCCTTCGACCAGATCAAGGAACAGGTCGAACGCTCGCTGGGCGCGGAGCTGCACGAGTTGTTCGAGGCGGTTGACGAGAGTCCCTTGGCCGCGGCCAGTATCGCACAGGTCCATGCCGCGGTGCTTCGGACCGAGAATGGTCTTCGTCGGGTCGTCATCAAGGTACAGCGCCCCGACATCGCGCGAACCATCGAAAGCGATCTGGACATTCTGCACACTCTGGCGACGCTCGTGGAGAGAACGCTGCCAGAAACGCGCATCTACTCGCCGGTCCGTTTGGTGCGCCAATTCGACCGGGCCATTCACGACGAGCTAGACTTCACCATCGAGGCGGAGAACGCTACCCGCTTCGCCCATAGCTTCGAGGGGGATGAGCGGATCCGATTCCCAGCCGTGTATCCCCAGACGTCCAGCAAACACGTCCTGACCCTGGAACGTTTCGAGGGCCAGAAGCTGGACCAAGCCGTCGCCGCCGGAGTATCTCGTCAATGGATCGCGAAGACGGCGCTGGAGGTGATGATCAAACAGATCTTCGACGATGGGTTCTTCCACGCCGATCCGCACCCTGGAAACGTCCTGGTCATGGGAACCGTCGAGTCACCCGTCCTGGGTCTTTTCGATCTGGGCATGGTGGGCCGACTCAGCCCTCGACTCCGGGATCTGACTGTTGATCTCATGATTGGCGCCATCCGCGGAGATCCGGATGCCATTGCCGACGCGATGGCTGCAATCGGCACTCCCACTCGCACCATCAACCTGCCAATGTTCCGCGAGGACGTCGCCACACTGTCCGAGAAGTACCTGGGCCGTTCGCTGGCAGAGATCCAGCTGTCCAAGCTGATCCGCGACTTGGGGCACATTGCCAGCGTGCACGGCCTAGAGGTTCCGACGGACTTCGTTTTGGTGGGCAAGGCCATGATGACCGTCGAGGGCATTGGGAGGCAGCTGGCTCCAGAGCTTGACGTCTTCCAGGAGTCGCGTCCCTTCTTCTTGCGGCTGCTGCGACGCCGCTACTCCCCAGAACGCCTGGGCCTGCAATTTCTGCGAAGATTCGAGCGGCTCACCGATGCCACCTCGAATCTTCCCCATCAGCTGACTGACATCCTCGAGGACTTGCGAACCGGAAGACTCCGAATCGGAGTTGACAACGGCGACGCGTCGAATTCGGCGGATCGACTGGGGCGACGCATCCTCACTGGATGCATCACGGGCTGTTGCACCCTGGGAGGCACCGTACTGCTGAGCAACCAGAAGGATGCCGTGGCGGGGGTGCTCTTAGGGGTAGGCCTGACGTGGTTGATCGGCCACCTCGCCCGCGACACGGTCCGCTCCCTGCGGGGGCGGACCGACCGGCGGTGAATCGTGACCGGTCGGGGGACAGTATCGAATACGGCCCTCTGTACTGCCGAGCAGGCACACGGAACCCGCCGCGGGGCGACCCGGGATGGCCAACTAACCCCCACAGCCGGACGGCGCCTGATCCCTATCGACGGGTGTCACGCGCGCTGGGTCCGCTACGACTCGGTCAGCCACCAATCTTGGACTGGAGCATGAAGGCGATCGCCCATGCGAATAGGACCAGCGACTCGATCAGCGCCAGACCAAGGATCATGGGGGTTTGGATGCGTCCGGCGGCACCGGGATTCCGGCTGATACCCTCCAGAGCCGCTGCGGCGGCGCGCCCCTGGCCCATTCCCCCCCCCAGGACCGCCAACCCAATCGCAACGCCGGCACCAAGGGCCGCCATGGCCTGTGCATCAAAGGTGTTCGAGCCAGCAGCGCCGCCTTCCTGAGCGAGAGCCGTCGTCGACACGAACGTCACGAACGGTGCGGCAAGCAGCGTTAGTTTACTGTTGATCATTCCGAATCTCCTTGTGGACGAAAAGGGGGATGGGGGTCTTATGCACCTAATACTGATTGATTGCGGGGGACAATCATCGGGACCGGGGAATCAAGCGTGCTCGTGTTCGTGCTCGGTAGCGAGCGATATGTAGATCGTGGTCAGAAGGGTGAACACCAGAGTCTGGATGACGATGACCAGACATCCGAGCAGCATCAGTGGCACCGGAACCAACAACGCAACCAGACTAGCGAAGATGCCCAATATCATGTGGTCAACCGACATATTGAGCATCAGACGAACTGCCAGGGTCACCGGTCGCACGCACAGGGAAATCACCTCGATGGCAAAAACCAATGGCGCCAGGTACCATGCAGGGCCAGCGAGGTGTTTGATGTAGCTCCAGCCATTCGTCTTGATCCCATAGGCGTTGAACAGAACGAACACGACGATTGCACAGCCAAAGGTGATGTTGAGGTTGGTCGTGGCCACCGGCATACCGGGCAGCATGGCCATCACGTTGCAGCAGAACACGAAGATGGCCGAGGTGCCGATGAGCGGGAAATATTTCTTGGCTCGCTCCGGCCCCATCATACTCTTGGCCAGATCATAGAAGTAGCCGAGGAAGATCTCGAGGAACGTGCGGAGCGAGAGTCGCTGGTCAGGAACCACCGCATCATCAAGACGAGTCAAACGGACCCTCGCCATGGCGCCCATCAGAACCACGATGACCGCGACGAAGAGGGAAGCGGTCAAGGGCTCGAACGAAAGCCAGGTCGGGGGATGACCGTTGATCAGTGTGTCGCCGATCGCCGAGGCATTGCGCTCCAACGTGTCGCGGAGGGTAGCCAGAATCAGCGTGAGCCAGGATGTGTGGGAGGGCATGCGTTAGCTCTCCTTTTGGAGACGAAGCGAGGGAACGAATGGCGCCAGCACGATTCCGAGGGGTAAGGCACCAAAACCGACCACGAAAGGCAACAATTCGATCCATCCCAGCCGCGTCAACAAGAACAGAGCACCGAACAGAGCGGACATCTTGAGCAACAGGACGAGACCGAAGGGAGCCACCCTTCCGGAAGATGACAGGAACGCCTTCACGGTCTTGGCAATGATCCACAAGTTGGCAACCGCGATGACGCCACCCAAGGTCACCGAGCCCCCCACTCGTAGCCCCCAAAGACACGAGGCACCTACCGACGACACCAGCCCAACCAGCGCCACCACGGCAATGCTGTGCCCTGTCTCGCCTGCCCTATCGCTGGGATGAGCCTCGGTCATGGTACCTTTTGCGTTCTTCGCGTGCGAAAGTAGTCTCTTTTTCGACGTCGCGCTGCCATTGTCGAAGGGCTCTCATCAATGTCCGAACCCCGGCCGCAGTCCCCAGGGCCAATCCGCACAGCATCATCCAAGGCGCACTGTCCCAGCGTCCGTCCACGTAGTGACCTGCCCAAGCTCCGAGTAATGCGGAGAGACCAAACTCGAGGCCAACCGTCCCGTAGGATCCAAGACTTTTCCACTGGTTCACGTGATCTCCCCATTTTGGGGCAAATACCCACCGAGTGGCGGACGTCGATTATCATGGCGCGGAGCGGGGGGTCAACGTCGGGATCCAGGCCCGTTAGTCGGTGCTATCGTAGCCCCATGCTGATCGGCAGGCACTTGGGAACCTTTTTGGCAGCGGGCTGGCTCTCGATCGGCGCGGTGGGCGCTGCGACGGCCCAAGAACAGCCAAGTCCACCGCCAATGGCTCAACCCGCTGCGTCCGCCGCGGACCCGCCGGCCGTTACGGGCGTCAGCGGATCCGCGCCGGAGGGGGAGCCTCCACCACCTGTCTATTACGTCGATCCGTCAGCTGGAGAAGGTGGCCTTTTGGCCGAAAATCCTGATGCCACAACGCCTCTCCCTTCGGTCCGCTCGAGCCAGCGCAGCCGCCCAACCGGTCCCGAGCCTGTGGTCTTCCCGGTTCATGAGCCACCTCCGCCGCCCCAGCCGGTCCATGTCTCCCCGCGCCAATCGCTCTGGCTCGGGGCGAGGGTCGGATGGTGGGTCCCATTGGGCGACGTATGGGGCAACTGCGTGGCGTGGGATGCCTATGGGTGCCGGGCCGTCAAAGCGGTTGGGCTGCGCCAGTTTGTCTCCGACGGCCCGATGTTCGAGCTGGATGCGGGAGCCCGCCTGGGTCGTCACTACATGGTGCACGCGCTCTGGGAGCGCGCCCAACTCGGAGCTGGGAACGCCGACAGCTCGGAACTGGGAGGCAAGGGCCACGGCGAAACCGATTTTCTGGGCGTTGGGCTGCGGCTCTCTACCGATCCAGACAGGATCGGATTCTTGGTCGATCTCGCCATCGGCGTGCGACGCCTGCGCGCCATTTGGCCGGACGGAACCGAGCTGCAGTTGAGCGACGCGCCATTGGAATCCCGACTGGGTGTGGGAGCAGAGTTTCGCCTCACTCGGGCGTTCTCTGTGTCACCCCTGCTGACCCTGGGTCTTGGCAGCTTCGGAACTGCGGAATGGATCCATCCTGACAGGTCCCGCGAGGACGCCGTGCCCGAGGACAGTGACCGTCTCACCCACGGATGGATCACCATCCAGATGGGGGGCCACTTCGACGTGTTTGCGGCGAAGTGAACCGGTCATCGCGGTTTCGCGCAGTCGCACCGCAGGCGTTCTAACAGCCGTTCCAGGTTGACGATCATGGCGCGTGCGGCCCGACCGCGGTGACTGACCTGGTTTTTCTCGTCCTCGCCGAGCTCTGCCAGGGTCCGACCCTCCCGTTCCCGGACGCAGAACAACGGATCGTAGCCGAAGCCACCGCTCCCACGCGGGGCACGCAGGATGGTCCCCTCGCAGGCTCCCGAGGTCAGGACGGGGTCCGAATCCCACGGGGTCACCAAGGCCAGTGCACAGCGAAAGCGTGCCGCCCGGTCCGGTTCATCGACACCCTCGAGTTCGCGCAAGAGGGCCGCGTTGTTCTCCGCGTCGGTCGCGACGTCACCCGCAAAACGGGCCGAACGCACACCGGGACGCCCAGCCAGAGCGTCCACCTCCAAACCGCTGTCATCGGCCAGGGCCACCAGTCCCGTCCTCGCACAGCAGGCTCGAGCCTTCAGGATGGCATTGGCCTCGAAGGTGTCGCCGTCCTCCACAACGGCCGAATACTCCCCGAGAACCTGGGTCGGAGTGCAAAGCTCGATGGGGAGGTCTGCCAGGAGACTCCCCATCTCGTTGAGCTTCCCCAGGTTGCTGGTGGCCAACACGATGGTGAGAACGGACTCGGCTCGGCACTGCAAGGGGTCTGTCGACACGGCTCCTTCAGGATAGCCCAACTCTTGGCCTCGTCACCCCGGAACGGTCGGCGATTTCGGCGGCTGCCCCTCGGGCATCATGCCCGGCAGCTCAATGACGAACCGGCTGCCGCCCTGTGTCGGAGCCTCCCATCGAATCTGCCCCCCGTGTCCCTGCACGATCTGACGCGTCACGGCCAACCCCAGGCCCGTTCCGGCCGGCTTGGTCGACACGAACGGCTCGAACAAGGAGTGAGCGACCGCGGGACTGATACCGGTGCCGCTGTCGGTCAGCTCCAGCACGACGCCGGACTGGTCCAGCCTTGCCACCCGAACCCGCAGCTGCCCCCCACTGGGCATGGCCTCCTGCGCGTTCCGAACCAGGTTGAACAGTGCCTGCTTGAGCTGGGCCTCGTCGAGCGGAATGATCAATGGCTCTTTGGGCAGGTCCATCTGCACCACAATGCCGCGCTGTTCCAGATCGCGTCGCATGAACTGCAAGGCCTCCGTGACGAGCAGACCAATGTCTTCCGACTCCGGAAGAATCGGACGTTGCCGTGCCAGGGAGAGATACTGCTCCGACAGCGAAATGAGACGCTCTAGCTCCAGCTGGACGGCGCGCGTCAAAGACTTGGCTTCGGGCGCAGCACCGGACATCTCCTCCTCGAGAAGCTCCAGGTTGAGTGCCATGGATGAGAGAGGATTTCGGATTTCGTGTGTGACGTGCGCGGCCATCTTGCCAATCGTCGCTAACCGTTCCGTGGCCAGGAGCCGCTCTTTGGTTTCGGCAAGCGCCGTGACCATGGCCTCGAAGGTCCTGGCCAGCTCACCGATCTCGTCGCCTCGATCCGCAACGGGCCGGGGCGTCAGGTCGCCGCCGGCCACCACCCGGGCCCTGCGGGTGATGCTTTCGAGGGGCAACAGGACCCGTCGAATCCACCAGGCCAGGAAGGTCCCCATCAGGACCGTGCCAACGGACAACCCCACCAGCAGACGAATCGCAAATCGCTCCTTCTGTATGACCTCCCTGGACAGCGCATCGACGTTCAGAAGCACGCGACGGTCCAGCCGTGCCAGCCGCTTTTGAGCCAGTATTCCCCTCCGAACCAGGGTGTCCCGAGTTCGCTCGGCTTCTCGGCTGTTGCTCTGCTCCAGGGCGTCGAAGAGCTGCCTGACTGGGTTTGCGTCCTGGGTCTGGTCGCGTTCGATGCGGCCGAGATCCGCCAAGAGCTCGGTGCGAATGGACCGCAGCTCCACGTCCTGGGTATTGGCAAAGGCCAACGTGATGGCCGCCCTAGCCTCTGCGAACTTCTTGGGACGACCGATCCTTAACGCAGAATCGAACCAGAGGCGCGCGTCGGCCGGGTTTCTGGCTGTCGTGACATGATTCAACTGCGCGTTCCAGGTGTCTTGCAGGGTGGCAAGGTCGCGCAGCGTTCGAGTCAACGGGAGGTAGCCGATTCGGACCAATCGCGTCTGTTCCGCCGCTTCTCGCAGAGCCATCACCCCCCAGCCTGCCACCAGCGCCGCGGCTACGGTGACCACCGCAAACGACAAGAGGATCCGAAACACGATCCCTCGGGCTCGCCTGCCGTGGGAAGGGGCTCGTTGGGTTCCGGTTGGGCTGGGCACCGTTGACTGGACCACGAACCCCTCACGTCACGTGGTGCGGTTGGGCGAAGTCCGATTCGCACGGCGTCGAACACCGGCGCTCAGTCCCGTATTCTTGGCAGGGGGCGAGGCCGGGATGGGTGAAGGTGGCTGGGGCAGACGTAGCTGGAAGGAGGCCCCGCGGGGTGAAGACTCCACGCTGACCGTTCCCTGGTGTTCCTCCACCGTCCGTTTCACCATCGCCAGGCCCAGACCCGTGCCACCACGCTTGTTTGCGGTCACGAAGGATTGAAACAGACGCCCCTCGACCTCAGCCGGAATCCCTGGACCCGTGTCGGTAACCTCAATCAACAGGACGGAGTCCTGCAGCGCCGCTCGGATCCCGATCCGGCCGGGGCGCTCACCAATGGCTTCGATGGCATTTCGCACCAGGTTATGCAGGACGCGAGTCATCCGTCCCTCGTCGAAACGCGCGACTGCCTTTCGGTCGACCTCCACCTGTAGCTCGATCTGCGTCCCGTCCAGCTCACGAGCCACCTGACGAGCAAACTCGTCGAAGAATGCACCGAGATGGATTCGTCGAATGAACAGGGTACGGTCCCCTCGGGCAAATTCCAGGACCTCTCGCTGCATGGCGGTGACGACCTCGAACTGCCGGACGATTTCCTCGGCGTACTCCAGACGTTGAGTGCGCTCCTGCGAGTCAACCATCAACTGGGCGTAGCCACTGATGACCGTCATCGGCGTCTTGAAGTCGTGCACGACTTGGGAGAGCAACCGACCGATGGCCGTCAGTCTCTCTGAACGTTCACGGGCCGTGGCCGCGCGATACAAGCGCAAGGCAGTGGAGACGTTTGCCGAGACCAGCCGCATGAGCTCCACGTCGTCGGCTCCGAACTCCGCCTGGGACCTCTTGTCGAACAACGCCATGGCCCCCATCACCCCCTCCTCGCCCTCCAGGGATGCCGCCACGACCGACCGAGCGTCGAAGTAAAGCGGCGGGTCGGGGAATAGAGTCTTGAGCTTGGTCACATCCAAGACCTGGACCTCTCGTTCACCCATGACCCACGCCAGCAGGCCCTGGCTGGTTCGCGCCGTACTGCGGTGCACCGAAGCGTGCTGCTCGGGTTCCAACCGGTATTGGACCCAATCTCGGGAGTCTTCCTCCTGGATCAGTACGGCCCCGCCGCGGGCTTCACAGGCGGGCACGACGTGCTCCAGAACGGCCGTCAACATCTCGTCCAGGGTCCGGGCCCGCCCAGTCAATCGCTCCAGATCGAACAGCAGCTGGAGGTCGCGGACGCGGCGTTCCAGAGCTGCCTGCGTATCCAACAGCTGACGGTTCTTCTCCTTGAGCCGCAGCACGAGCCGGGAATTGTCGATAGCGATGGCCGCTTGGGTGCCCAGAGCGGTGAGGAGTTCCTCGTCATCCAGAGTGAACTCTACGGCGTTCCGCTTGTTGAGGACCTGCAGGACGCCGATCGTGCTCCCCACGTGGCTCAGCAGGGGTGTAGCCACCATGCTACGAGTACGGAATCCGGTGAGTGTGTCCCAGTCACGCTCGAACCTCGGGTCCGAGTAGGCGTCTCTCACTCTGAGGGTCCTGCCGGTCTGAGCGACCGTCCCTGCGATGCCATAGCCAACACGCAACCGAATGGACCGAACCTGTCCTCCGGTCACAATCCGACTGACCAACTCACCGGTTGCCTCATCCAACAGGTACAGGGTCGCGCGTTCGCACTCCAGCAACTCCTGCGTTCTGGCCAGCACCAAGTCCAGAACGTCATCCAGGCTCTCGCTGGGCGCCAGGGATGCAGCGACCTCCTGGAGGGCTCGCGCAACACGAGTGTCCCGGCGCGAGGGTTCGTCCTTGGCCGCTGGAGCTGCGCCAGGTGGCCTCGAGGAGGTTCTTTTAGCCACGGGTTGATGCAAACACGAACCGTGCCAAGAATCCATAGCGAACCCAACCTAACGTTCGGTCCGTCACAAATCCCTGATTGCACTTGCGTACCGGGTGGAGCCTCGGCGCGCCGGCTGCGATTGCGAAGCAACGGCCAGGCCCGGAGGTGATGCTCAGGCGGGCGGGGCTTTCGCTATTGAGCCGGGGGACTTGCTGAGGAGTCCTTGTTCGGCTAGCAAGCTAGTCGAAAATGGCCTTGAAGCAGCTGCACATCGTGGTCCGCGGGCGCGTCCAGGGGGTCTACTTTCGAGCGTCGGCGCAGCGGGAAGCCCGGCGCCTCGGCGTCTGTGGTTGGGTCAAGAATCGAGGTGATGGGTGCGTCGAGATACTGGCTGAAGGGGAGGAATCCTCGGTGCGTGAGCTGCACGTCTGGGCACAGAAAGGCCCCGGTGCCGCTCGCGTCGATCGGGTGGAGGCCCGCTGGCGCAGTTTCTCCGGTGAACACTCGGAGTTCCGAATCGTGGATTCCTGACGGAGCACGGTGGTGATAACTCGAGGCCCTTCGCCCGGCAGGCTGGGACTTGCACGTTCGAGATGGTTGGTGCGGGCCAGGGCTTGTCTGCGGGGGGCCCTGGCCGGCGTATGGTGGGGACTCGTTACAGATCCGGTCCTCGCTGCCGGGCACCCAACTGCGGGGATGGTAGCCAGTGATCTCCCCGTCTTGCCTCGCGCGCCTCGTTTTGACGTCCCCGAAGCGACGGCTGCCGATCGCCAGGAGCTCGAGGATTGGTTGGCTCCGCTCTGCTCGCCAAATCCCGACCAGCGACTGGCCGCAGCACAGGCGTTGCTGGAGGTGCGGGCGCGGCACTTCCCGGCGATTCACGAACGCTTCGAGCGCCTGTCCGAAACCGCGGACAAACCCGCACTGAAGCGGACCTTGTCGCGACTCCGTGAGCAGTCCGTCGCGGAGTCATCGAACAGCCAGCCGCTCGCCGGAGCCTCGGAACAGGCGGGTGATAAGGATCTGCTGCGGCGGGTGGTGGAGACAGGCGACACCAAGAACCCGCTGCCCTGCCAGCTGGCACAGCTGCTGGGCATGAGCCGGATGCTCCAGCAGATTGGGAACATCGAGGCAACTCGTGAGTTGGTCCAGTTCTACGTTCGCTTCGGCGAGTTTTTGCGAATCGATACCCAGAACCGCCTGTTGGAACTGGGAGACCGCGCCGTCGCGGCCCTGATCGAGGCACGCCGACATCCGTCGGAGAAAGTGGCCCGCTGGGCGGCGCGTCAGCTGGACCGACTGGGCAAGGCAATTCCCAGCGAGGCAATTCGCACCAATGACTACGAGGTCCTGGCCGACGTACTGCGCGCCTTCGGCCGTTCCAAGGACGTCGATGCAGCACGATTGGTGGTGACCTTTGCCAACAGCGAGCGCCATCAAGTCCGCGAAGCGGCTCGTCAGGCCATTGGGCTATTGGGGGAGTCATGTATTTGGCAGCTACGGGACACCTATGAGCAGGTGGTAGGGCGCAAGCCGCGGCGTGACTGGAGTTGGGAACGGACTGCGCGAGAGCTCTTTGCCGAATACGATCGCTTGCGCCTGGCGCGGGTTCACGTCTTGTTCGAGCAGGGACTGGCCGCGCGCACCCGCCAGGACTGGTCGGCGATGCGCGAGAACTACGACCGCGTATTGACCCGCGACCCCAAATTCGAAAAATCGTCCATCATGGCCGAGGGCTATGCCGCCATGGCCCGAGCGCTACAGTCCAGCGATCCGGCAACCAGCATGCTCGCAGTGGTTCGGGTGGAGCGCCTTTCCGATGATCCGGCGCTGCGCCGCCAGGCCAAGAGTCTGCGCCTCGCGCTCACGGCCCAACGACTGTCCTCCCAGGGAGTGGTCGACTCGTTGGTCGCGCGCTCTGCGCTCGAACTGGACAGTAACAATCGCCTGGCTCGTTCCGTACTGGGCGATGTCGATCGAGAGCTGCTTGAGCGCGACTCGTTAATTCATCGGCTCTGGGCCTGCGGAACCATCGGCGGCCTGGCCGTCCTCGCCATTCTGGTGCTCCTGCTCCGGCGCAGAACACCCCTCGAACTCCCGACGGAAGCCTCAGCCGATTCGAGCACTGAGCCCCAGGATGCGCCTGACCGGCAGACTGGAGCCCTCGGTGCGCCAGAACCGACTTCCCCAGATCGCCAACAGCCCGAGCCCCAGCCGACGCCGCAGTCCGAACTCGACCGAATATAGGACTGATCCGCTGGAGCTCCCCTGCTGTCCCAACCGACCGTCGCTGCGTAGCGTCACCGCGCTGCGGTAACCAATCAGTTTCAGGAAGCTGTGCTGCCAGCTGTCTGTTCCGCGTCCAACAGCTCGATCACGACCATCGGCGCATTGTCACCTCGCCGCGGTCCCAGCTTGGTGATACGCGTGTAGCCACCGGGACGGGTGGCGTAGCGCTGGGCCAGGACTCGGAATACCTTCTCGATGAGATCGACGGGCTCACCCGTCTCGCCCAATTCCAGCGCGGCAAAACGCCGAAGGTACTGAGCCATGTGCCGGCGAGCCGCCAAACGACGGGCCCGATCCGCGGCCCCCAATTCCTCCTGGGGAGCGTGGGCAATGGGTCCGAGTCGAATGGCTCTCGTGATGAGCCGCTCCGCAACGCGTCGGAGCTCCTTGGCCTTGGCCTCCGTCGTCTCGATCCGCTCGTGCGCAATGAGATTGGCCGTCAGAGCCCGCAGCATGGCTCTACGGTGCGCCGTGCTCCGCCCGAATTGTCGTCCTGACTTGCGATGTCGCATGGCTACTGTGCTCCTTGGCGCATGCTGTGCCGGTTAGCCCTGGGTCTGCTGCTGCTTCCAGCGCTCCAGCATGGAAGGCCAGTTGTCCAACTTCATTCCCAGCGATAGACCCATCGTGGCCAGGATTTCCTTGATTTCCTTCAAGGACTTCCGGCCGAAGTTCTTGGTCTTGAGCATGTCCTGCTCGGTCTTCTGGACCAGCTCACCAATCAGGGTGATGCTGGCATTCTGCAGACAGTTGGCCGACCTCACTGAGAGCTCCAGCTCGTCAACCGAGCGGAAGAGGTTCTCGTTGAGGGGCTCCTCGTCCGCCCCGGGCAGACTGTAGCTGGCCTCCTCCGTCTCTTCGAAATTGATCCAGATCGAGAGCTGTTCCTTCAGGATCTTGGCGGCGAACGCAACAGCATCAACTGGCTTGAGCGCACCATTGGTCCAGACTTCCAGGATCAGCTTGTCGTAATCGGTTTGCTGACCCACGCGTGCGTTCTGCACGATGTAGTTGACCTTGCGGATCGGTGAGAACAACGCATCGATGGGAATGGTGCCAATGGGCATCGCTGGCGTCTTGTTGCGCTCCGCCGGCACATAGCCACGGCCAACATTGACGGCCAGCTCCATCACCAGTGGGCCCTTCTTGTCCAGCGTGGCAATGGGATGGGACGGATTGAGGATCCGAAGGCCATCGACCAGCTGGATGTCGCCGGCCAGAACCACACCGGGACCGTCCTTCTCCAGGCGGACGGTGTAGGTTCGCGGCGACTCGGCTTTGAACACAACCTCTTTGAGATTGAGGATGATGTCGGTGACGTCCTCCACCACGTCCGGAATCGTGGTGAACTCGTGCAGCGCCCCCTCCATCCGAACCGACGTAATGGCGGCACCCTGCAGCGACGCGAGCAACACCCGTCGAATGGAGTTGCCAATGGTGATCCCGAAGCCGCGCTCCAGGGGCTCACAGGTAAACTTGGCGTAGAAATCCGTAGCCGATTCCTGCTCGACGTGGATGGCCTTGGGGCGGATCAGATCGCGCCAATTCCGGCTCATCATCTGGGTCACCATGTTGGACTCCTTGGTTGGGGTTGCTGCGCGGCCATCCCGGACATCCCTGGAACCCGCTCCAGGGCTCGCCCCGTGGCCTGCCCGCTGGGGCGCCAAACTCGCCGAACGGATCAGCGCGAGTAGTACTCTACGACGTACTGCTCACGGATCGCCGGCTCATTCAGCTCGTCACGAACTGGCATGGACTTGACGGTCCCCGCGAAGTTCTCCTTGTCCAGCTCCAGCCAGCCCGGCCGGGGTCGGTTCTCGGAGGTCTCCAGGGACGCCAGAATGAAACCAATCTTGCGACTCTGCGCGTGGATCTCCACCTTGTCATTGGGGCACACGCGATAACTCGGTATGTTGGACCTCTTGCCGTTCACCAGCACGTGATTGTGGCGAACCAGCTGGCGCGCCTGCGCCCGGGTGTTGGCGAAGCCTAGCCGGTGCACGACGTTGTCTAGACGCCGCTCGAGCAGGCCAAGCATCTCCTCGCCAGTCCGACCCTTGAGCCCCGATGCTTCCGCGTAGTAGCGACGGAACTGTTGCTCCAAGATGCCGTAAATCCGGCGCGTCTTCTGCTTCTCACGAAGCCGTAACGCGTACTCGCTGAGCTTGACCCGGGACTGCCCGTGCTGTCCCGGAGCATAAGGTCGTCGATTGACTGCGCATTTGTCGGAGAAGCACCGGTCCCCCTTCAGATAGAGCTTGGCGCCCTCGCGACGACAGATTCTACAAACAGGTCCAATGTAACGTGCCATGGCAAGTCCTCAGACGCGACGCCGCTTGGGTGGCCGACACCCGTTGTGGGGAATGGGGGTTACGTCTCGAATCAGAGTGACGCGGAATCCGACGGACTGTAGGGCTCGCAGAGCGCTCTCTCGACCGGCACCCGGACCCTGCACGAAGACGGCCACCGTACGCATGCCGTGCTCCTGAGCACGCCGCCCCGCCTCCTCGGCAGCCAACTGGGCGGCAAATGGTGTACTCTTGCGCGATCCCTTGAAGCCCCTGGATCCGGCGCTCGCCCACGAAATCGTGCTGCCGTTGACGTCGCAAATCGACACGATCGTGTTGTTGAAAGTAGAGCGGATGTGCGCAATGCCAGTCGCCACGTTCTTACGCACGACCTTCTTCGTGACGCGCTTCTTGGTAGTTGCCATATTGCGGTTCCCTAGCTGAAAGCGAAGACCAGCCCTACGGCTTCTTTGCGGGTGCTGCGGCCCTGGACATCGTTCCCTTGCGCGGGCCCTTGCGGGTTCGAGAGTTGGTGTGCGTGCGCTGGCCGTTGACCGGAAGCCCCTTGCGGTGCCGAAGGCCGCGGTAACAGCCAAGGTCCATGAGGCGCTTGATGTTCTGCTGGATCTCTCGGCGAAGATCACCTTCTACCTTGTGATCGGCCTCAATGGTGTCGCGGATGGCCTTGACCTCGCCCTCGCTGAGCTCGTCGACCTTGCGGCTCTCCGGAACGCCGGCCTTCTTGCAGATGTCCCGGGCCGTCTTGGGGCCAATGCCAAAAATGAGTGGCAGCGCGTAAGCGACTGCCTTGCGACGGGGAAGATCGATTCCTGCGATTCGTGCCATGTTGGTCTTCCAGTTCAGCCTTGTCGCTGCTTATGCCGAGGGTTTTCGCAGATCACTCGGACCGTGCCACGCCGACGGATGATCTTGCACTTGTCGCAGATCTTCTTGACGCTGGGTCGAACCTTCATAAGTTGCCTCGTTCAGAGCTTGGCGGTGATCCGTCCTCGGTTTGGGTCATGTGTCGTGATTCGAATCGCCACCCGATCCCCTGGAATGATTCGGACGATCGGTCGCCGCGCTTCGGTCTCGAGAGCCGCCAGGACCAGACGCCCTTCCGCGGTGCGGACCGAGAAGAGCGCATTGGGCAGGACCTGTTCGACTGTTCCAGACGTATCGCGGTTCTTTGTCGTGTTGCTGGCCTCCGAGTCGTTCGAATCAATCCTCTGGCTATCCGAGCGCTTTGAGCACGCGCTCCGTCACTTCAGCGGGACTTCCCACACCGTCGACACGCCGCAGAAGACCCAGCCTTTCGTAATAGGGGCCGAGCGCAGCGGTCATCCGATCGTACTCGTCCAGCCTCCTACCGACTGTTTCCTCTTGGTCGTCCGCCCGGTGAACCAGCTCGGCACCCGGGGGAGGTGGGTTATACTTGAGGTGGTAGATCTGTCCAGTCCGTTTGTCCATCCGGCGGAGTGTGGCGCGCTCGACCAGAAGGCTGCGGTCGACCTCGATAGAAAGCACAGAATCCAGTTTGGCCTTCCGGCCGCGCAGCAGCTCGTCGAGACTCTGAGCCTGCGCAACGGTTCGGGGAAATCCGTCCAGGACGAATCCCTGGGCCGCGTCAGCCTGATTGAGCCTTTCGTCCACGAGGCGGATCACGATGTCGTCGGAGACCAGCCCCCCCCGTTCCATGATTGCGGCAACCTCCCGACCCAGCTCTGAGCCGGAGGATTTGGCCGCTCGAAGCATGTCTCCGGTGGAGATCTTCGGGATAGCGAGCCTGCCAGTCAGCTGGTCTGCCTGAGTTCCCTTTCCACTGGCCGGAGGACCTAAAAGAACTATGCGCATGTCGAAATCCTCCCGGGACTATCCGGACCTGCGCCCGCTCAGGCGGGTCGCCGAGGGGCCGTTCATACCCTCGTAGCTCCGGGTTATGAGATGGGCCTCGATTTGATTGACCGTCTCCAGCGCTACACCCACCACGATGATCAGGCTGGTTCCACCAAACTGGAAGGGGACGTGGAACGCCTGGATGATGATGGTGGGAACGATGCAGATGGCGGCAAGATACAGGGACCCGCCCACGGTGATCCGCGTAATCACCGCGTCGATGTATTCGGCCGTCTGACGGCCGGGGCGAATTCCGGGGATATTCGCCTGCTGCTTCTTCAGGTTGTCCGCCACGTCGACGGGCTGGAAGGTTACCGCCGTATAGAAGAAGGCGAAGAAGATGATCAGGATCCCGAACACGGCGTGAAATAGCCAGTCGCCCCGATTGAGGATGTTGCTCAGCTCCTGCATCCCAGGGATGTTGAAGCTTTGGAGCGTCGCCGGGAACATCAGCAAGCTCGACGCGAAGATGGGCGGAATCATGCTGGCCATGTTCACGCGCAATGGGAGGTGCGCCTGCTGACCACCGTAGACGCGTCTCCCCACCTGACGCCTTGCGTACTGAATCGGGATCCGCCGCTGCGCCCGTTCGAAAAAGACCACCACGGCAATGCTCACCACCAGCGTCGCCACGACGGTGGCCGCGGGAAGCGGCTGGACGTCTCCTCCGGTCCCCGACCAGTAGCTCCCAATCGCCTGTGGGATGCCAGCTACGATACCCGCGAAGATGATGAGCGAGATGCCGTTACCGATCCCTCGGTCCGTCATCTGCTCGCCCAGCCACATGATCAACATGGTGCCGGTGGTGAGCGTCAACATGGTCATCAGCCGGAATCCCCAGCCGGGCTCACCCACCACGTCACCAAATCGCCCCCCGCCCATGTCCGAGTTGTTGAGACCCTCCAGCCAAACGGCCACCCCGAAGGCCTGGAACAGACTCAAGAACAGAGTTCCGTAGCGCGTCCACTGCTCGAGCTTGCGCCGACCCGCCTCCCCCTCTCGACGCAGCTCTTCCACCTGCCGACTGACCAGGCCCATCAACTGCATGATGATGCTGGTCGAAACGTAGGGCATGATGCCCAGTGCGAAAATCGAAAGGTTCCCCAGCGCACCGCCGCTGAACAGGTTGAATAGACCCAAAAGGCCCCCCTGTCCGCTCACGATGCGATTCATGACCGCGCGATCGACACCCGGAGTGCTGATGAAGACGCCAATCCGATAGACCGCCAGCAGCGCCAACGTGAACATGATCCGCCGACGAAGCTCGGGGACCTTGCCGATGTTGGCGAAATTGCTAAACGTGGCCATGGAAGCCGGACTATGGGTTCTCCGTGCCGGAGGGTCCAGACGCGAGGACCACCACGGTGCCCCCAGCCGCCTCGATTTTGGCCTTGGCTGATGCGCTAAATCGGTGAGCCTGAACGGTGAGCACCTTGGTCAGCTCACCGTCGCCGAGGATCTTGACGCATTCTGCACAACTCTGGACCAACCGCGCGGCCCGAAGCACGTCCAGATCGACCGTGCTCTTGGCTGCGAACTGCTCCAGCTCGCCGACAGCGACGGTAGCAACCTCAATCCGGAAGATGTTCCGGAAACCGCGCTTGGGCAGGCGGCGCTGCATGGGAGTCTGACCACCCTGGAAGTGTTTCTTGCCAAGATTGCCGGTGCTCCGGGCCTTCTGACCCTTCTGACCTCGTCCAGCCGTCTTACCCAGACCGGTCCCAATACCGCGTCCCAGGCGCTTGCCAACCTTGCGGGAGCCCTCGGGAGGACTCAACCGAGACAGTGTGTCAGTCACGACTTGACCTCCTCGGCGCGCACCAGATGCATGACCGCCTTGATCATCCCGCGAAAGGACGGCGTGTTCTCAACGATCACGCTCGACCCCGGTCCCCGCAGTCCCAATCCTGCCACGATCCGTCGCTGTGGGTGGGGGCGGCCGATGGTGCTGCCAACCTGTTTGACGAGCAATTTGCGGGTCATACGCTCTGCGCTCCCTCGTTGGAGGCGATGATGGAGGAAGCCCCTCGGGCGGCAGACACCATGGCCGCAACCGGGTAGTCCGCAGCGACTCCGTCAACCGGCTTCTCTCGAGCCGCGGCGATGTCCTCAGGAGCTCGCAGGGCACGAAGCGCTTCGATTGTCGCGTTGACAACGTTGTGCTTGTTCGATGATCCCAGACACTTGGTCAGGATGTCGTGGATCCCCGCGGACTCGACCACGGCCCGGACAGCGCCCCCCGCGATGACGCCCGTGCCCGGGTTGGCTGGCTTGAGAAGGACCTTCCCGGCACCAAATTGGCCGAGCACCTCGTGCGGAACCGTGCTGCCAACCAAAGGAACCTTGAACAGGTTCTTGCGCGCCTGGTCGTTGCCCTTGCGAATGGCTTCCGGGACTTCGTTGGCCTTTCCCAGGCCCACTCCGACGTGCCCCGCCTCGTCACCCACCACAATCAATGCTGCAAAACTGAACCGCCGACCGCCCTTGACGACCTTGGCCACACGGTTGATGTGGATCACTCGCTCCTTGAGCTTGTCCTCGTCCAGATGATCGAATGCCATCTCTGCTCCCGTCGGTGGTTACGGTGCCGTGGACCGGCCTCGCGATGTCTCGCAGGACCCGCCCCACTTTCCCGTTCCTAAAACTTCAGCCCTGCCTTGCGGGCCGCCTCGGCTAAGGCCTTGACTCGTCCGTGGTAAATGTAGCCGTTTCGGTCGAATACGATCTTGTCGATCTTGCGTTCCAAGCAGATGCGGGCGATGAGCGCTCCCACCTTCCGAGCGGAGTCGGTCTTGGTCCCTTCCGCTAACCCGTCCTTCAGGTCGGGTGACAAAGTACCAGCAGACGCCAAAGTCCTGCCGGACTCGTCGTCGACAACCTGCGCGTAGATGTGCCGGGCGCTGCGGAACACGGTCAGACGCGGACGCTCGGGTGTCCCCGAGACCCGGTTCCTGATTCGAAACTTCCTTCGCGCACGAGACGTCAGTTTGTGTGCCATCTCCGAGATCTCCCTGACAGCGGCTACTTGCGCGCCTTGCCGGCCTTACCCGCCTTCTTGCGGACCTTCTCACCGCGGTAGCGAATACCCTTGCCACCGTACGGTTCCGGCGGCCGAAATCCACGGATCGTCGCCGCCAACTGTCCCAGCAACGCCTTGTCCGCCGAGGTCATGACCAGGATCGTCCCCTTGGCCTCCGGCGGGATGTTGGCCGTAACTCCCGCCGGCAACTTGATGCTCTGCGGGTGAGACAAGCCGACCTGGAAATGGACCGTGTCACCCTTGAGTTCACACCGGTATCCGGTACCGACCAGCTCCAGACCTCTCTCGAATCCCGAGGCAACCCCGGTTACCATGCTGGCAATCAGCGCTCGCTCCAAACCCTGTAGCCTGGCGCCGTCGCGTCCTGGTCTCGAGCTCGAAACCCGCAACACCTCGCCGTCACGAGCCACCGTCACGCTTGGGGACAACGTCCGCGACAGCTTCCCTTTCGGACCGACCACGTCGATCTGGCCCTGGTTACCCACTGTCACGGTGACACCCTTGGGAACGGGGATCACCCGCTTGCCCACTCTGGACTGTCGGATCGCCGAGGCTCCCGAATCAACCTGCGCCTGTTGGGTCATCACCACACCTCGCACAGAAGCTCGCCCCCGAGCTTTCGGCTGCGCGCCTCTTTGTCCGTAATCACGCCGTGCGACGTGCTCAGGACGGAGACCCCCAAGCCGCTGAGAACCCGGGGAATGTCCTGGTAGCCTACGTACACGCGCCGTCCCGGGCGAGAGACGCGCCGCATCCCAGCAAAGGCGCACTTTCGATCCTGTCCATACTTCAGAGTGACAGTCAGGGTCGGGTACTTCTTGGGCCCCCACTCCTCTTGGCGAACGTCAGCAACGTAGCCTTCCGCCTTGAGCAACTCCGCGACGGCCTTCCGCAGCTTGCTCGCCGGGATTCGTGCCACGTCATGTCGCGCCAATGCGGCGTTCCGCAGTCGGGCCAGCATGTCAGCGATAGGATCACTATTCATAGCCTCACCAACTTGCCTTGGTGACTCCGGGCAGTTCACCGCGTAGTGCCATCATCCGTAGACACACGCGACACAGCTTGAAGTCTCGGTAAACGGCCTTCGAGCGGCCACAGATGTGACACCGACTTATGGCCCGGGTAGAGAACTTCGGAGGACGGTTCAACTTGGCCCATTGGCATGCACGCGCCATTTCCATCAGCTCCTAAAAGGCATTCCCAGTTGTGTGAGGAGCTCTTTGGCTTCCTCATTGCTCTGGGCCGTCGTAACCATGGTGATGTTCATCCCCTTGACCTTTTCAACCTTGTCAAAGTTGACCTCGGGGAAGACGATTTGCTCTCTCAGGCCCAGCGTGTAGTTTCCCGCCCCATCGAAGCCGCGACCACTGACACCCCGGAAATCGCGCACGCGGGGGAGGCTGATGGAAACGAGCCGATCCAGGAACTCCCACATCCGCTCGCGACGCAGGGTCACCATCACCCCGATCGGCATCTTCTCGCGCACCTTGAAGTTGGCAATCGACTTCTTGGCGCGCGTCACGACCGGTTTCTGGCCGGTGATGGCCGAGATCTCCTGTACGACGGCCTCAATGAGCTTCGGGTTGGCGGTCGCCTCTCCCAGGCCAGAGTTGACGCAGATCTTCTGCAGCCTCGGAACCTGCATGACATTGGTGTATCCGAATCGCTTCATCAGCTTCGGAGCCACTTCCTTGGTGTAGCGTTCCCTCAAACGGGGCACTTGGGTCGATTCGGCCATGCTGTCTACTCCTCGGCGGTGAGCTTGGCGCCACTCTGGGCAACCCGCTCCTTCTGGCCGTCAACGATCTGATATCTAACCCGTGTTGGCTTACCGGTCTTCGGGTCGATGGGCATCACCTTGCAGGCAGCAATTGGCGCCTCCACTTCGAGGATGCCACCGGCCCGACCCGCCTGTGATTTGACATGGCGCTTCTTCCGATTGACGCCCTCCACGACGACCGCGTCCCGCTCGGGCAGAACCCGACGAACCTTCCCGCGCTTCCCCTTGTGGTTGCCGCGAACGACCATCACGTCGTCACCTCGACGAAGCCGCTGCATCACAACACCTCCGGCGCCAAGGAAATGATCTTCATGAACCCGCGACCGCGGAGCTCGCGTGCCACCGGCCCGAAGATGCGGGTTCCCACGGGCTCCAGCTGGGCGTTGATGAGCACCGCGCTGTTGTCGTCGAACTTGATGTAACTCCCGTCGGGACGACGACATCCCTGGCGGGTTCGGACCACGACGGCCTTGGCTCGATCGCCCTTTTTGACCTTGGCACCGGGCAGGGCGTCACGAATGCTCACCACGATCACATCGCCGAGGCTGGCATAGCGCCGCCTGGACCCACCCAGGACCTTGATACACTGAATCATCTTGGCACCCGAGTTGTCAGCGACATCGAGCACCGATTCCATCTGGATCATGTCAGCTCAGCTCCCGCTCCGGCCGTTCCACCAGCCGCGTTACACGCCATCTCTTGGTGCGCGAAAGGGGGCGATGCTCGAGGATCTCGACCCGGTCACCGACCCGGCACTCGTTCGCCTCGTCGTGTGCCTTGAATCGGTTTCGAACCCGGATGTACTTCTTGTACTTGGGATCGAGCTTGAGCCGAGTCACTTCGACCGTCACGGTCTTGTCCATCTTGTCGCTAGTGACCGTACCGACCAACACGCGTCGGCGACTCGGGGCACGGGTCCTCGGGGAAGGTTCGGGGCTCACGACTCACTCCCTTTCTCGGCCGCTAGCAGCTGACGGGCCTTTTCCAGATGTCGCTCGCGCAGCACCCCTTCGATGCGCGCGATGTCGCGGCGGGTCTTGTTGACCAGACTGGTGTCGTCGAGCTGGTTGACAGCGTTCTTCATGCGGAACGAGAACAGATCCTGAGTGAGGGTGTCACGCAGGGTTCGCAGGTCCTCGGTGCTGCGTTCGCGAAGGTCTTTGGCATCCATCACATTTCTCCCCGAGGCAGCATGCGGGTCATGATGGGGAGCTTGGACGCGGCCAGCCGGAAGGCCTCGCGGGCCAGCGCCTCGTCGACTCCCTGGATCTCGAACATCACGCGACCCGGTTGGACCACTGCCACCCAGCCTTCGACGCTACCCTTCCCACTTCCCATACGGACCTCCAAGGGCTTCTTGGTGATCGGCTTGTCAGGGAAGATCCTGATCCAGAGTTTGCCGGCTCGTTTGACATGCCTCTGGATCGCCATACGGGTCGCCTCGATCTGCCGAGCGGTGATCCAGGCGTGCTCCATGGCCTGCAGGCCGTAGTCTCCAAAGGTCACATCGCAGCCGCGCCACGCAATGCCGCGATTCCGGCCCTTCTGGGCCTTCCTGAACTTGGTTCGCTTGGGGGAAAGCATCGTTCGATCTCACTCGGGGATGCGCCGCGCCTTGCGCTGCAGCACCTCTCCCTTGAAAATCCAAACCTTGATCCCAATCGTCCCGTAGGTGGTGCGGGCCTCGGCAAGGCCGAAGTCCACGTCCGCCCGCAGGGTGTGCAGGGGCACGCGCCCCTCACGGTAGGTCTCGACCCGCCCCATTTCCGCGCCGCCCAGTCGACCCGAACAACGAACACGGACGCCCTTGGCGCCGAACTTCATCGCCGTCGCCAGAGCCTTCTTCATGGCGCGGCGGAAGGCGATGCGCCGCTCCAACTGAGTAGCGATGTTCTCCGCCACCAGCTGCGCGTTGGTCTCTGCCTTTCGAACCTCCTGAACGTCGATGAAAACCTCGTTCTCGGTGAAGCTCTGGACGCCAGGAAAGCGGGTTTCGCCCTTGCTGGCCGTATCAAGATTCCCGCTCTTCAGGATCTCGATGCCCTTGCCGCCCTTTCCGATGACCATGCCCGGGCGAGCGGTGTACACGATGACCTTGGCCTTGTTGGCGGCGCGTTCAATCTCCACACCGGAGATGTTGGCGTTGAAGAGATACTCCTTGACGGCGCGCTTGATTCGGATGTCTTCGTGCAGCCACTTGGCGTACTGAGCGTCCTCGAACCACTTGCTCGTCCAGGTCTTGATGACGCCCAGGCGAAATCCATACGGATGCGTTTTCTGTCCCATGTTCGATAGCCTGTCGCTTAGTCGGTCAGCGTTGGTCGAGCTCGATGTGAATGTGGCTGACTCCCTTGAGGATCTGTGTCGCTCTTCCCATCGCGCGGGGCCGCCAGCGCCGCATGTTGCCACCCGGACCCTTGTCAACGGTCGCCTTGCAGATGTACAGGGAATCCACGTCCAGATTGGGTTGGGCCTGCCGTGCGTTCGCCACTGCGCTGGCAATCAGCTTTCGAACGAACGACGCAGCCCCCTTGGGAGTGAAGTCGAGCAGCTGAAGCGCCTCGGAGGCGTCTCTGCCTCGCACCAGGCTGACGATGACACGAGCTTTGCGCGGACTGACCCGCTGAAACCTGGCCGTAGCTTTACTGATCATGTCGACAGTTTCCTTTGACAGACCCGTCGCCCGGGGAGACTCGCAAAGGCTCGTCTCGCAGCCCTCCGAGGCTTCTGAAGCCTCGGCTCGGGTCGCAAACCCGAGACCGGTAACACCGGGTGGCTGTCAGCCGCTGGACCGCGCTGGTCCGACGGCCGATCAAGGGGAAGGGCTAATTAGCAGATGAACCTCCGAGTCGCAAGGTCGATGTGCCTCAAATGGGTTTCTCCCCTCGGCCATCGGACCTGACCTGGCTGGTCTAGCTGCTGACCTATCGCTTCCCGGTCGAGGGGTTGATCTTCTTGACTGGGGCTTTCTTGTCTCCGGCGTGGCCGTGAAACGTACGGGTTGGGGCGAACTCTCCGAGTTTGTGGCCGACCATGTTCTCGGTAACGAACACGGGGACGAATTTTCTCCCGTTGTGGACGGCAAAGGTCAACCCCACCGCCTCCGGAAGAATGGTCGAGCGACGAGACCAGGTCTTGATGGCCTTTTTGCTCGACTGCGACTGAGCTTCTTCGATCTTCGAGAGCAGGTGACCGTCAATGAACGGACCCTTCTTGATACTGCGCGCCATAATCAGCTCTTTGCCTTGCGGTTCTTGACGATCATCGCGTCGGTGCGCTTGTTGTTGCGCGTCTTGAGCCCCTTGGCCAACTGGCCCCAGGGCGAACAGGGATGTCGACCGCCACTGGTTCGTCCCTCACCACCACCCATGGGGTGGTCGACGGGATTCATCGTGACGCCTCGGTTGTGGGGACGCCGCCCCAACCACCGGGAGCGGCCAGCCTTACCCAAGCTCTGATTCTGGGTTTCGAGGTTGGACACCTGCCCAATGGTGGCTCGACAAAGGATGTGGACCTTGCGCACCTCACCGCTGGGTAGCCGAACCTGTGCGTAGGTCGTGTCCTTGGCCATCAGCTGAGCCGCCACACCGGCTGCCCGGACCAATTGCGCACCCTTACCTCGCCGCAGCTCCACGTTGTGAATCATGGTGCCCGCCGGGATATGCGACAGGGGCAAACAGTTGCCGGGCCTGATGTCGGCGTTGCGGCTGGAGCTCACCTCGTCTCCAACCCGCAACCCATCCGGAGCCAAGATGTAGCTCTTCTCCCCGTCCGCGTAGAAGAGCAGAGCAATCCGGGCACTCCGATTGGGATCGTACTCGATGGCACCGACTCGAGCCGGGACTCCTATCTTGCCCCGACGAAAATCGATGATCCGATACATACGCTTGTGCCCACCGCCTCGAAACCGAGTGGTGACGCGACCGTTGTTGTTGCGGCCCCCGGTGCCCTTCTTGGGCTCCACCAGACGCTTCTCCGGTTGGCGCTTGGTGATCTCCGCACAATCGCTGGTGGTGTAAAAACGACGTCCCGGAGAGGTCGGCTTGAATGAGCGAGTCCCCATTGGCTTATTCCTCCGTCTGCGCAAAGAACTGGATCTCGTCCCCCGGCTTCAGGGTCACGACCGCCTTCTTCCAGTTCGGCCTCATGAGCACTCGGCGCCCAGCGCGCTTGGCCTTGCCACGTTGCACCAGGGTACTCACGTCCGTGACCCGTACTTTGAACAGTGCTTCCACCGCCTGCCGGATCTCGATCTTATTCGCATCCAGCGCCACCTGGAATACGAACTTGTTGTCCTGCTTGGACCGAGTCGCCTTCTCGGTGAGCACGATCGGCCGCTTGATGATGTCTTCGGGCTTCATGGCGCTTTCTCCAGACAGCGTGCTTCCAGGGCCTTGGCTGCCGAGGTCGAGACGACCAGGTGGTCATGCCGAAGCAGGTCGTATACGTTGACTCCCTCGGGAGGCAGGAACTGCGAGTCCTGCAGGTTTCTCAGGGACAGCTTCAGATTCTCGTTGTCGCCTGCGTCCACCACCAAGGTACTCTTGGGTGCCTGCAGGACGCTCAGGACGCTGGCCAACCGTTTGGTCTTGGGTTCGTCGATCTGGAACTTGTCGACAACGGTCAGCCTCCCCTCCTTCAGCAGCAAGCTCAGGGCGCTGCGAAGAGCTCCGATCCGTATCTTGCGGGGCGGCCGGCGCGACCAGTCCTGGGGCCGCGGCGGATGCGCTCGTCCACCCCCCACGTAGATCGGAGCGCCGATCGATCCATGCCGAGCGTTGCCGGTACCCTTCTGTCGATACAGCTTCTTCTTCGAGCCCTGGACGGCGGAGCGTTCCTTCGCAGCGTGCGTTCCAGCACGCCGCGAAGCCAGCTGCGCCACCACGACTTCGTGTAGCATGTGCTGTCGGACTTCAACCGCGAATACCTCGTCGGAGAGTTCCAGCTCTCCGACCTTGGTTCGCTCGAGGTTGTAAACGTCGATTTTTGCCATGGGTCCTCCGAAGCAAAGATCAGCTCTTGATCTCGACGTCGACACCGGCGCTCAGATCGAGCTTCATCAGGGCTTCCAGTGTCTGTTGGGTTGGCTCGAGGATGTCGAGAAGCCGTTTGTGAGTTCGCACTTCGAACTGTTCTCGAGATTTCTTGTCCACGTGCGGCCCGCGCAGCACGGTGTACCGTCGGATAGCCGTGGGCAACGGGATCGGTCCAGCCACGCGGGCCCCCGTCCTGCGGGCGGTCTCGACGATGTCAGCCGTCGACTTGTCGAGGAGCTGGTGATCGAATGCCTTCAGGCGAATTCGGATCTTGGTGGTGTCTGCCATGATTTCGCGCTTTCCGTGTCGTGCGGTGGAAAACCATTCTCCTGGCCGGTGTCACTCGATGATCTTGGTGACCACGCCAGCGCCGACCGTCTTGCCACCCTCGCGAATGGCAAACCGCATCTGCTCCTCCAGCGCCACCGTCGTCATCAACTCTACCGTCATCGTGACGTTATCCCCGGGCATCACCATCTTCACTCCCTCAGGCAACACCACCGACCCCGTCACGTCCGTCGTCCGAATGTAGAACTGTGGCCGGTAGTTGCTGAAGAATGGCGTGTGCCGCCCCCCCTCTTCCTTCTTCAGAATGTATACCTCCCCCTGGAACTTCTTGTGTGGCTTGATGCTCCCGGGCTTCGCCAGTACCTGCCCTCGCTCGATTCCGTCCTTCTCAACTCCCCTCAGCAGGCATCCCACATTGTCTCCGGCCTGCCCTTCGTCCAGTAGCTTCCGGAACATCTCCACGCCCGTCACTACCGTCTTCTGGAACCGGTCGAACCCGATGATCTCTACCTCATCGTTCACCTTCACGATCCCACGCTCGATCCGGCCCGTCGCCACCGTCCCTCGACCCTTGATCGAGAACACGTCCTCCACGGCCATCAGGAACGGCTTGTCCACCTCTCGCTGCGGTTGCGGGATGTACTCATCCAACGCCTTCAACAGCCCGTCCACCGAGCTCGCCCACTTCTCGTCCCCGTTCAGGATCGGTAGCGCCGCACCCCTCACGATCGGGGCGTTGTCCCCGTCGAACTTGTACTTGTTCAAGAGCTCCCGGACCTCCATCTCCACCAGGTCCAGCATCTCCTCGTCTTCTACCGCGTCACACTTGTTCAGGTACACCACCATGTGGTTCAAACCCACCTGGCGCGCCAACAACACGTGCTCTCGCGTCTGCGGCATCACGCTGTCCAGCGCGCTCACCACCAGGATCGCGCCATCCATCTGCGCCGCACCCGTGATCATGTTCTTGATGTAGTCCGCGTGGCCGGGACAATCCACGTGCGCGTAGTGCCGCGTGTCCGTCTCGTACTCCACGTGGCTCACCGCGATCGTCACCGTCTTCGTCGCGTCCCGGACGATGCCCCCCTTCGCGATATCCGCGTACTTGATCTCCAGCGCCTTCCCTCGCTTGCTCTGGATCTTCACGATCGCCGCCGTCAGCGTCGTCTTCCCGTGATCGATGTGACCAATCGTCCCGACGTTCACGTGTGGCTTCGTTCGAACGAACTTTCCCTTGGCCATCGCTCTTGTCTCCCTCGTTCAGTGTCCTCGCGTCCGGGCCACCACGGTTTCCTGGACCACAGCTGGTGCAGGCTCGTAGTGCGAGAATTGCATGGTGTAGGTGGCTCGTCCCTGAGTCCGGCTGCGCAGATCGGTGGCGTAGCCAAACATGGTGGACAGTGGAACCTCCGCCGATATGACCTGAGTGTCCTTGCCCCGCTGGACCATCCCGTGCACCCGTCCCCGACGTGAATTGATGTCGCCGATCACGTCACCCATGTGGGCGTCCGGGGTCACCACTTCCACCGACACGATCGGCTCCAACAGGTGTAGGCCGGCTCGCTTGGCGCCATCCTGGAATGCCATGGACGCCGCCACTTCGAAGGCCGGACCCGACGAATCAACCTCGTGGTAGCTCCCGTCGAACAGCTCGACGCTGACATCCGTCATCGGGTAGCCGGCCAGCACACCCCGCTGCATCGCCTCGCGCATCCCCTTCTCGATAGAGGGGATGAATTCCTTGGGGATGATGCCGCCCACGATCTTGTTAGCGAAGACGAAGCCGGTGCCACGTTCGCCGGGGGCGATACGGATCTTGACATGGCCGTACTGCCCGTGGCCGCCGGTTTGGCGGACGAAACGCCCCTCGGCTTCCACGTTCTTGGCGATCGCTTCCCGGTAGGCCACCTCCGGTTTGCCTACGTTGGCCTCGACCTTGAACTCCCGACGCAGGCGGTCGACGATGATCTCGAGGTGAAGCTCGCCCATCCCGGCAATGATGGTCTGTCCCGTTTCCTCGTTGGTGTAGGTGCGGAACGAGGGATCCTCGTAAGCGAGCTTCTGAAGGCTCACGCCCAACTTGTCGAGGTCAGCCTGGGTCTTGGGCTCGATCGCAATCGAGATGACCGGGTCTGGAAACGTCATCTGCTCCAGAACGATGGGGGCCTTGTCGGCACACAGCGTGTCACCGGTCCGCGTGTCCCGCAGCCCGACTGCCGCGTAGATGTTGCCCGAGACGCAGTCCTTCAGCTCTTCGCGTTTGTTGGCGTGCATGCGCAAGATGCGACCAATCCGCTCCTTCCTGCCGCGGGACGAATTCAGGACTGCCGTTCCGCTGGTCAGTGTGCCCGAGTAGACTCGGAAGAAGGTGAGGTTCCCCACGAACGGATCATTCATGATCTTGAAGGCAAGCGCCGCGAACGGCTCCGAGTCGGATGCAACCCGGGTCACCTTACGGGAAGTCTGTGGATCCACCCCTTCGACCGGGGGGATGTCCAAGGGTGAGGGGAGGTAATTCACCACCGCGTCGATCAGCAGCTGGATCCCCTTGTTCTTGAAGGCTGAACCACACAGTACCGGAACGAAGTGGAAGCCTATCGTGGCCTTGCGAATGGCGGCGTGAATCGCCTCCGCTGGAATGTCATCGAAATGGCCTTCCAAGAACCGTTCCATGATTGAATCGTCGAGGTCCGCGCAGGCCTCGATCAGCTTCTCGCGCTGCTCACGACACTTGGGCAGGATCTCCTCGGGTATGGGCTGCCACGAGTATTCCGCGCCCAAGGATTCGGAGTCGAAGATCGCGGCCTCCATCCGGATCAGATCTACGACCCCTCGGTGTCCCTCTTCTTGTCCCACCGGCCACTGGAGCGCCACGGGTCGACAACCCAGGCGCTCCTCCATGGAGTCGAGGTTCATCTGCAGGTCCGCGCCAACCTTGTCCATCTTGTTGACGAAGGCCAGACGAGGAACCTTATAGCGATCGGCCTGCCGCCAGACGGTTTCACTCTGGGGTTCCACGCCATTGCCCCCGTCGAACACCGCCACAGCGCCATCCAACACCCGCAGGCAGCGTTCCACCTCTACGGTGAAGTCAACGTGGCCGGGCGTGTCGATGACATTGATGCGATGCTTGACCCCCTCGTAGGGCCCTTGCTCCGGACTCCAGAAACAGTTGGTCGCGGCGCTGGTAATGGTGATTCCGCGCTCCTGCTCCTGTTCCATCCAGTCCATCGTGGCGGCCCCCTCGTGGACTTCACCCAGCTTGTGACTGATCCCGGTGTAGAAGAGGATCCGTTCGGACACGGTCGTCTTGCCCGCGTCGATGTGGGCCATGATCCCGATATTGCGGGTACGTTCAGCTGGGTATTCGCGAGGCATATTCTATCTGGGAGACGTGATGGCCCATTGGACACTTGATGAGCGAAACCCCCTCCGGCCTGTCGTTCCCCTCCGTATGGGGAACCTCTTCATTCCGGAAGGGGCTCGGGGTCGAATCGGTGCCGGGTGTTGTCCGGCAGTGGCGTTCGAACCCGATCCTATGTCGCCTTGGTCATATCGTCTGGATAAGTCGGATCCTTCGAGGTTCCTGGGGTTGAATCTACCAACGGTAATGCGCGAACGCCTTGTTCGCGTCGGCCATCTTGTGGGTGTCGTCCTTCTTCTTGACGGCATTGCCTCGGTTCTGCGCCGCGTCGACCAATTCGGCAGCGAGCCGCTCCATCATGGTCTTCTCGCCCCGATTCCGGGAGTAACCAACCAACCATCGCATGGCCAGGGCAACGCGTCGCTCTGGACGCACTTCGACGGGCACCTGATAGTTCGCACCGCCCACGCGACGACTCTTGACCTCGAGTTTGGGCTTGACGTTGTCCAGCGCCTTGCGAAAGACCTCCAGCGGGTCTTCCTTGAAGCGGCTCTGGATGACGTCAAAGGCACCGTACAGGATGCCCTCCGCCACCGCCTTCTTGCCGTCCAACATCAGGCAGTTGGTGAACTTGGCCACCAGCTTGTCCTTGAATTTGGGATCGGGCGTGATCTTGCGCTTCGGAACTTCGCGTCGACGGGGCATCGATTCTGGCTCCTCTATTACTTCTTGGGACGCTTCACGCCGTACTTCGAACGCTTGCAGTTTCGGTTGGCCTTGTTGGTGCTGCTCGGCCCAGAAGCACCCGATGCGTCCAGAGTGCCTCGGACCACGTGGTAGCGCACACCTGGCAGATCCTTGACGCGTCCACCACGAATCAGGACGACACTGTGCTCCTGAAGGTTGTGGCCTTCCCCAGGGATGTAGCTGGTGACCTCGAGGCCATTGGTCAGTCTCACACGACAGACCTTGCGCAGGGCTGAGTTGGGCTTCTTGGGCGTGGTGGTGTAGACCCTGGTACACACGCCACGTTTCTGGGGACAGGAACGCAGTGCTGGTGACGCCGTCTTGGCGGTAAGCACGGAGCGACCAGTCCGAATGAGCTGTTGTATCGTCGGCATGGGATAGACTGTCGGTGTTCACCCAGGTCGCTGGGGAGGGGGAGGGTAGCTTCCGAGCCACATCTGTCAAGGGCTGTGGAGGCTCAGTCAGCTGTGGATGGGCATCTATCTAACTGAATGTCGGTTCAGCGTAGTGACGGTCTGGAGCAAAGCCGGCAGTTGGTCGGTCTTATTGACCGTTCGTGGTGACCCGGTCGGAGACTGGGGTCCAGCGGGAGTCCCTGTTCACCAGCCAGTTCCATGCCTCGGCCACTTGGCCGGGGGTCAAGGAGCCCGGTCCATTGGTTTCAGGGTCCGGAGCGACGACTCGGGCCTCCACGCCAGTCGCGCGAAGGGTCGAAACCATCCGAACGGCCATGGGCAGGCAGTCGGGCGCGCCGCAGAGGGCCAACGCCGCGGTGCCACCCCGCTCGGCGAACGCTCCGGAGCGAGCCGCCGTCCACGCCGCGAAACCCCCATCGACCAGGATCACGTACTGGAAAAAGCTGGGGTCCGTACCGATGACATGGACCAGGCGACTGGCGGCATCTCCGATCCCCACCATCACCAGTCCATCGCGCGCAACGCGACCCGCAAATCGCGTCTTGAGCTCGGTCATGACGGAGCGCAATCGTTCCTCGGTCCTTTTGATCGCGGCTCGCGGCAACGAGTCAGCCGACGGTTCTTGCGGCTCTGCCCCGTCGGCCAGGCACACCAGAAACCCCCTTGCCTGGACGACTTCGTTCCATTCCCGACAGGTGGCCTCCAGTCGCCGGTCCGAGTCGACGACGACCAACGCCAAGGGCCGATTGCGATGCGTCTTGGGGGGAACTAAGGCAATGACCCTGGCGCCGAGCACCGGATCCATTGGCATGAGACGAGATTCCGGGGCCCGGTTGGGCCGCGCTGCCTGTTGCGTGCCGCAGGGAAACCCAGCGCACGGACGGCGACGCCCCGCCCAAACGACCAACCCCAGCAACAGGACCAACGCGACCAACCATGTGATGCGTCGGATCCTGGGCAGAGCCGTGCTCATGCGTTGATTCTACCAGAGGGCATCCGGGTTTTCGAGGATCTGCTCCCAGCGCTCCTTCTGGAGTTGCACGTAGTGGGTCCGGTCCCAGACATAGAGGCCGTCTTCGACGACCGCGGGGTCGACGCCTTGGTTGACCAGCACCGCCAGTGCCACCTTGTGACTGGAGGTTCTGGGGAGTTCGGACATGACTCGCAAGAACCGTGGGCGAGCATGGTTGGGAAGCGCCTCGATCGAGCGAGAGAGGCTCTCCCACGAGAACTCGGCACTGGGGGCCACGACCAAAAGGCCGTAGCGGCCTTCGTGTCCGGGCAGGCGCACGCCAGTGACAGCCAACTCCGTCACCCCGGGAACCGGCTGCAACAGCTCCCGGACACTGGCCGAAGAAACGTTGCTTCCTGCCTGCCGAAAACCGTCGTCAGCTCGATCCACGAAGTAAAAGTAGTCGTTGGAGTCGAACCTCACCAAGTCGAAGGTGCGATAATGATGCTCTCCAGCCTGGAACAATCCCCGTACGATTCGGCCCCGGTTGCTGGCGGGGTCGGCATAGCCCTCGAAGACGCGAGGCGTCCAAGGATGCGGTTTGGGGATTCGGAGCAAGAGCTCACCCACCTGTCCTGGCTCCGCCGTCAGGGCTGCTCCCGTCCCATTGCGAAGAACCTCGCCGGTGTTCGGATCTCGGCGCACGACGACCCAGGGCGAAAGACGTCGGAGCGGGACCCTCCCCATCGCCCCGACCAGGCCGGCGAGGTTCCACATCAAACCTGGCATCTCGGTCGCACCGTAGAACTCGACGATCCGAACCCCTGGCAACAGCCGGTTCAGTCGCTGCCAGGTTCGTCGACCCAATCCATTGCCGACCACTCGGCGCAGCGTGGACACGTCCGACTCGTTCCGCTCCAACTGACCGAGGACTCGGTGCCAGAGCTCTCCAGCATAGACGATGGTCGTGACGCCGTTGCTCCGGACGTCTTGCCAGAAACGAGCCGCGCTGAACCGACTGGAAACCACGCACGTCGTTCCATGGATCAAGCAGGGCAGAAGACCCACCATCAACCCGGTGGCATGGTGCAGCGGTAGTGGGCAATACACCACGTCGTTGGGACGGAGTTGCAGGGCAATCCCACCGAAGGCACACCCGGACAGAATGGCGCGTCCCAGCGGTACCTTGCACAGCTTGGGTTCACCGGAAGTACCCGAGCTGAGCAGCCACGCGAAGGCGGTCGCACCCGGAACCAACCGAGGGAATCGGGGCTTGCCCTCTTGGCACACCGCGTCGGGCTCCGTCGACAGAACCGTCAGAGAAGGGCAGGACAACTCCTGCCCGAGTCCGGTGTCGGCACCGATCAACAGCGAAGGCTGCAGGTTTTGGATTGCGCGGCGCAACCACGGCTTTGGTTGCGCCGGATCGAGCAGGGCGGCACTCGCACCAATCGCCGCGCATCCCAAGAGCACACCGACCAACTCTCGACCGCTGGGCAGCAGCGCCGCGACGCGGCCCCCGGGAACCACGCCCCCATCCCGAATCCTCGCTGCCCATCTCCTGCCCGAGTTCGCCAGAGCGGTCCAGGTAACCTGCCCGCGGTCGTCGACGAGCGCGGTGGCCGTCCCCCTTTTTTGGGCGTGGCGCTCCACCCAGTACCAAAGGCTGACGGTTCGACCCACCTCGCCCAGCAGCAACCACGGAACCAGGTACCGGGCCATACCGGGCAACTGGACAAGCTCCCGAGCCCAAGCCTCTCGCCCCTCGGGGTCGGCGAGTTGCCGCGCCAGATCGAAAAGCTGCGCGCCAATCGGGCTCCGAGCCACTCCGCCCGTCACCCAGGGTTGTCAGTCATCTCCAACGGCCACCGCCAGATCCTCGGCCACCCGAGGGGACTGCACCGGCGCGTAGGTCTCTGCCTTGTCGTCGGTCACAACCTGCAGACGCTTGTATGCAGGAAGACCCGTCCCAGCGGGGATGAGACGCCCCATCACCACATTCTCCTTGATGCCGCGAAGATCGTCGGTCTTGCCGCAGATTGCGGCCTCAGTGAGCACCTTGGTGGTTTCCTGGAACGAGGACGCGCTGATGAACGACTCCGTCGAAAGCGATGCCTTGGTGATGCCAAGGAGCATGGCCTCCGCGACGGCCGGTTTGCCGCCACGCTCAATGACTTTGGCGTTTTCTCGCTCGAAGACGTGCTTTTCCACCTGCTCATCCACCAGGAAGCTGGTGTCGCCAACCTCCTTGATCCGAACACGGCGCAACATCTGCCGTACGATGCCTTCGATGTGCTTGTCGTTGATGCTGACGCCCTGGAGGCGATAGACTTGCTGGATTTCGTTGACCAGCCAGGCCGCCAATTCCTTCTCGCCCTTGACACGCAAGATGTCGTGCGGATTGGCAGGCCCATCCTGCAATGGGTCACCGGCACGAACATGGTCGCCGGGTTGCACCTGGATGTGCTTGCCCTTCGGAATCAGGTAGTCACGAGCCTGGTCCTCGAGCATACCACCGTCGATGGACAGCGGGGTGATGATGACCTTGCGCTTGCCCTTGGTGTCCTTGCCGAAGGAAACAATCCCGTCGATCTCGCTGATGATGGCGTGATCCTTGGGCTTGCGTGCCTCGAACAACTCGGCCACGCGGGGTAGACCCCCGGTGATGTCCTGCACCTTGGTCGTGTCGCGAGGGATCCTGGCGATGGCTTCTCCCGGAGCGATCTGCTCCCCGTCCTGCGCCACGATGTTCGCTCCAACCGGAAGCAGATAGCGCGCATCCAACTCAGTTCCGGGAAGCTTGACCGCCTCACCAGTCTCGGGATCGGTGATGGTGATGCGGGGCCGCAGATCCGCGGCGCGGGATTCGATGACGATCTTCCGGGACAGTCCGGTAACCTCGTCCACCTTCTCCATCACGGTAACGCCCTCAACCAAGTCGCCGTAGCGGATGATCCCACCCACCTCGGTGAGGATGGGCATAGCGAAGGGATCCCACTCGGCCAGGATGGCTCCCGCCTTGACGCGCTGTCCATCATCCACGCGGATCTGGGCACCGTAGACCAACCGGTGGTGCTCACGTTCCCGTCCGGTATCGTCCATGATGACCAGCTCGCCATGGCGATTCATGACAACGATCGCGTTGTCCTGTTTCCGGGTCAGCTGAACGTTGCGCAGGGTCACGATACCGTCGGTGCGCGCCTCCAGACTGCTTTGTTCGATCTTGCCGCGCGCCAACGCGCCACCGATGTGGAAGGTGCGCATGGTCAGCTGCGTTCCAGGCTCTCCGATCGACTGGGCGGCGATGATACCGATCGCCTCCCCGATGTTGACCTTGTAGCCACGCGCCAGATCGCGTCCGTAGCAGAGGGCACAGACACCCCGTCGAGTCTGGCAGGTCAATACCGATCGGATGACGACCTCCTCGATACCTGCCTCTTCGATCCGTCGCACCAGACTCTCGTCCAGCTCCGTGTTGGCCGCCGCGATGACCTCTCCGGTTAGTGGATCGACCACGTCCTCCAGCGCCACGCGTCCCAGGATTCTCTCACCCAAGGGCTGGATGACCTCACCGGCTTCCTCCAACTTGGTGACACGAATTCCGTCCAGTGTGCCACAATCGAACTCGGCGACGACCGAGTCCTGCGCGACGTCCACCAGCCGCCGCGTGAGGTACCCAGAGTTCGCCGTCTTCAGAGCGGTGTCGGCCAGTCCCTTGCGCGCGCCGTGCGTCGAGATGAAGTACTGCAGTACGCTGAGGCCCTCGCGGAAGTTCGCGGTAATTGGGGTCTCGATGATCTCACCCGATGGCTTGGCCATCAAGCCGCGCATGGCAGCCAGCTGCCGCATCTGCTGCGTGGAGCCGCGCGCCCCGGAGTCGGCCATGATGTAGATGGGGTTGAAGCTGGAATCCTCGTTGGTGGCGCCGGTCTCGGAGTCCACGACGGTCGACTTGGAGATACCGGTCATCATCTCCTCGGTCACCTTGTCGGCAACACCCGCCCAGATGTCCACCACCTTGTTGTAGCGCTCGCCGTCCGTGATCAGACCTTCCTGGTACTGCTCGTAGACACGCTCCAGCTCTCGCTGGGCTTCGTCGATCAATTCCTTCTTCTTGGGCGGAATCACCATGTCATCCATGCACACCGAGATGCCGGCCAAGGTGGCATAGGTGAAACCCAGGGTCCGCAAACGGTCCGCCAGAAGGACCGTTTCCTTGTTCTTGTGCTTGCGGTAACAAACGTCGATGAGCGCCGAAAGCGCCTTCTTGTTCATCACCTTGTTCACGTAGTCGAAGGGGACCTCGGGGGGCAGGATGTCACTGATCAACACCCGACCCACGGTGGTGGTTACGACTCGAGAGCGGCCTCGACCCGACTCGTCTCGGTCATGGACCCGAACCCGGATCTCCGCATGCAGGTCCACGACCCCGTTGTCGTAGGCCATGCGCACCTCCTCAGGCGAGGCATAGACGCCGCGGAGGTAGCCGGAGATCTCGCCGTTCTTGGCCATTTTCATGGCGCCGGGGCGGAAGCAGCCGCGGGCAAACTTGCGCTTTCGGGTCGCGTAGTAAAGCCCAAGGACGATGTCCTGGGTGGGATTGATGATCGGGCGCCCACTCGCCGGGGAGAGAATGTTGTTCGTGCTCATCATCAGCACGCGCGCTTCCATCTGCGCCTCGACCGACAGGGGAACGTGTACCGCCATCTGGTCGCCATCGAAATCGGCGTTGAACGCCACGCAGACCAGCGGATGCAACTGAATCGCCTTGCCCTCGATCAGGACTGGCTCGAAGGCTTGGATACCCAGTCGATGCAAGGTGGGAGCGCGATTGAGCATGACCGGGTGTTCGGTGATGACCTCGTCCAGGATGTCCCAAACCTCGGGACGCTCCTTCTCAACCATCTTCTTGGCGCTCTTGATGGTGTTGACGTAGCCGCGTTCCTCCAGCTTGTTGTAGATGAAGGGCTTGAACAGCTCGAGAGCCATCTTCTTGGGTAAGCCGCACTGGTGGAGCTTGAGTGCGGGGCCGACCACGATGACGCTTCGGCCCGAGTAGTCTACTCGCTTGCCCAACAGGTTCTGTCGGAAGCGCCCCTGCTTGCCCTTGAGCATGTCGCTCAGGCTCTTCAAGGGCCGCTTGTTGGGGCCGGTGATCGTCTTGCCTCGCCGCCCGTTGTCGAAGAGGGCATCGACCGCTTCCTGCAGCATCCGGCGCTCATTGCGGATGATGATTTCGGGGGCGTTGAGCTCCAGGAGCCTCTTGAGGCGGTTGTTGCGGTTGATCACGCGACGATAAAGGTCGTTCAGATCGCTCGTCGCGAAGCGCCCACCATCAAGGGGCACCAAGGGACGCAGATCGGGAGGGAGCACCGGAAGCACCGTCAGCATCATCCACTCTGGACGGTTGCCGCTCATACGGAACGCCTCGACGACCTTCAGGCGCTTGGCGTACTTCTTGCGCTTGGCCTCGCTGCTGGTGGTACACATCTCCTCGCGGAGGTGTTCTGCCAAGGCGTGCACGTCGACGCGCTTGAGCATTTCGATGACGGCTTCGCCACCCATGCCGGCCTCGAAGCGCTCCTCGCCGTACTCCTCCATCAACTGCGCGTAACGATCCTCACCCAGCAACTCACCGGGCTGGAGCTCGGTGTCTTTCGGGTCGATGACGATGTACGACTCGCAATAGAGGACCTTCTCCAGATCCTTCAGGCTGATGTCGAGGATGTTACCGATCCGGGAGGGGAGGCTCTTGAGGAACCAGATATGAGCGACCGGAGTGGCCAGGCTGATGTGACCCAACCGTTCTCGTCGCACCTTGGACTGGATGACCTCCACTCCACACTTCTCACACACGATTCCCCGGTGCTTCATGCGCTTGTACTTGCCGCAGATGCACTCGTAGTCCTTGACGGGGCCGAAGATCTTGGCGCAGAACAAGCCGTCTCGTTCGGGCTTGAAGGTCCGGTAGTTGATGGTCTCCGGCTTCTTTACCTCGCCATGGGACCACTCCCGGATCTTCTCCGGACTCGCCAGAGAGATACGGATCGCAGAGAAGGAGAGTGGATCCCGGGGCTTCTCGAAGAACGAGAAAATGTCACGCATGGCGCAATGCTCCTTGGCAAGTCGCAGCGATCAACGAAGCACTTGGAGACACCGTGAGTCCTCCTGGGACGGCCCAGTCCGAAGCAAGGGTCAACGCACGAGCCGAACTTGGCAAGATCATCATTCCTCCGCCGCAGTGGCTGTGGGAGCGCCCTGGCCTTCGACCAGCTCCACATTGAGACACAGGGCCTGCAGCTCCTTGACCAACACGTTGAAGCTCTCCGGCAAACCCGCTTCGAGCGCGCAGTCGCCCTTGACGATTGACTCGTACATACGGGT
Source organism: uncultured Polyangiaceae bacterium (assembly GCA_964648165.1). GTDB lineage: Bacteria > Myxococcota_A > Polyangia > Polyangiales > Polyangiaceae > FEN-1139. Next base: position 129,119 of record CAZYKT010000006.1, read on the forward strand.
CCGCCCCTGAACATCGTCGCTCTTGACGGTCAGGAACTCCTGAAGGGCATGAGCGGCACCGTAGGCCTCCATCGCCCAGACCTCCATCTCGCCGAGGCGCTGCCCGCCGAACTGGGCCTTTCCGCCCAGGGGCTGTTGGGTGACCAAGGAGTAGGGGCCAATCGAACGGGCGTGGATCTTGTCATCGACAAGGTGGTGCAGCTTCAGCATGTACATGATGCCCACCGTCACGTCGTGGGCAAATGGCTCCCCAGAACGCCCATCGAACAGGATGGCCTGTCCGGAGGGCGGCAACCCGGAGAGTTCCAGAGACCGTTTGAGCTGTTCCTCACGCGCTCCGTCGAACACCGGCGTCGCGAAGAAGACGCCAGTCTTCAGCTTGCCGGCGATCGCCTTGATCTCGTCGTCGCTCATCGCGTCCAGGACCTTGTTGAAGCTCGCATCTCCGTCGTAGATGGTGCGTAGCCTTTCACGGATCTTGGCGCTCCCGTAGTTGCGCTCGAGCATCTCCTCGAGCTGCTGGCCAAGGGCCCTGCCACCCCAGCCCAGATGCGTCTCCAGGATCTGACCCACGTTCATGCGGCTCGGCACACCCAAGGGATTGAGGACGATGTCCACCGGGGTTCCGTCGGCCAGATAGGGCAGGTCCTCCTCGGGCAGGATGCGACTTACGACACCCTTATTCCCATGTCGTCCAGCCATCTTGTCACCGACCTGTATCTTGCGCTTGATGGCCACGTACACCTTGACCATCTTGATGACACCCGGCGGCAGTTCGTCCCCACGACTGAGCCGGTCGATCTTGTCACGGAAGTGCTCCTCCCGTGCGCGCACCATCTCGTCCAGATCGTGCAGGAGGCGGGCGACCTCGTCGGCTCCTGACTCAATGGCCAATTCGCCCAGGTATTTGCGGGGTATCGTCTCGAGCAGGGCGGCATCCAGGGTTGTGCCCTTGTTGGCCAGGACCCGGCTCTTGTCGTCGACCAGCTTGGCGGTCGTGACCCGCCCCTGCAGGACGCTGCGGATCTTCCGGTAGAACGAATCCTGGAGGATCTTGATCTCTTCGTCTCGGGTCCGCTCCAGCTTGGCGCGCTCCTGGTCCTCGATGGAACGGGCTCGCTCGTCCTTCTCCGTCCCTTTGCGGGAAAAGATGCGAGCGTTGATGACGATTCCACTGACCCCGGGCGGCACCTTCAGGGATGTGTCACGCACGTCTCCAGCCTTCTCGCCGAAGATCGCCCGAAGGAGCTTCTCTTCGGGACTCAGCTGACTCTCACCCTTGGGCGTGATCTTACCGACCAGGATGTCGCCGGGTTTCACCTCGGCACCAATCCGCACTACCCCCGCCTCGTCGAGGTCCTTGAGTGCCTCTTCGCCGACGTTGGGGATGTCCTTGGTGATCTCTTCCTTGCCGAGCTTCGTGTCTCTGGCAATGCACTCGAACTCCTCGATGTGCACCGAGGTGAACACGTCATCGCGGACCATTCGCTCGCTGAGCAGGATCGAGTCTTCGAAGTTGTAACCCTGCCAGGGCATGAAGGCGACCAGAACGTTGCGCCCCAAGGCCAACTCTCCCATGTCGCAAGAAGCGCCGTCGGCCAGAACGTCGCCGACTTTGACCGTCTCGCCCGCACGGACGATGGGCTTCTGGTTGTAGCAGGTGCTCTGGTTGGAGCGCTGGTACTTGGTCAGTTGGTAGATATCGGGAACCTCGTCCCCGCTGCCCTCCTGGACCCTCACCACGACTCGCTCGGCGTCGACGCTCTCCACGGTACCCGCGCGACGCGCCAGGACACAGGCCCCGGAATCCTGGGCCACTCGCCCTTCGACGCCCGTTCCGACCAACGGAGCCTGGGTTCGAATCAACGGCACCGCCTGCCGCTGCATGTTGGCACCCATGAGGGCGCGGTTCGCGTCGTCGTGCTCGAGGAACGGAACCAACGCGGCCGCGATACTCACCATCTGGTTGGGCGCTACGTCCTGCAGCTGGATCTGGTCCCCGCCCACCATGCGGAAGTCCCCGTTCAGGCGAGCCGCCACCAGGGTGGTCATGAACCGTCCCTTGGCGTCCACCTCCGCCGTAGCGTGCGCGATGTACTTCCCCTCCTCTTCCAACGCGCTGAACCAGCCGACCTCGCTGGTCGTCTTGCCGGACTGAATGGTTCGGTAGGGAGATTCGACGAACCCGTACTCGTTGACCCGAGCAAACGTCGACAGCGAAGCGATCAACCCGATGTTCGGACCTTCCGGGGTCTCGATGGGGCAGATTCGACCGTAGTGCGTGGCATGTACGTCTCGCACCTCGAACCCAGCCCGTTCTCGAGTCAAGCCTCCCGGCCCCAACGCGCTCAGGCGCCGCTTGTGGGTCACCTCGCTGAGCGGATTGGTCTGGTCCATGAACTGTGACAGCTGAGAGCTGCCGAAATACTCCTTGACCACCGCTCCCACTGGCTTGGCGTTGATCAGATCGTGCGGCATGAGCGTATCGATCTCCTGGGAGACGCTCATCCGCTCCTTGATGGCCCGGGCCATCCTCACCAGCCCGATGCGGTACTGGTTCTCCATCAGCTCGCCCACCGCCCTCACCCGGCGGTTGCCCAGATGGTCGATGTCGTCCACCGATCCTCGGCCATTCTTGAGCTCGATGAGGTGCCGAACCGTCTCCAGAATGTCCTGGGGCGTGAGAATCGTCTGCTCCAGTCCGGGTCGGCTCTCCTCAGCCAAGTCCTTGTAGAACTTGTAGTTGAGCTTGAGCCGGCCGACTGCGGACAGATCGTAACGCTCTGGGTTGAAGAAGAGATTGTGGAAGAGCTGCTTGGCCGTCTCCAGGGTGGGCGGATCACCGGGCCGCAGTCGCCGGTAGATCTCCATGATTGCGTCTTCTGTCGTCCGCACCTTGTCCGCCAGCAGGGTGTCTCGGAGATAGGAGCCGACGTTGAGGCCGTCGATGAACAGCACGCGAATCTGCTGAACACCTGCCTCTCGGAGGCGGTCCAGCGTGACCTCGGTAACCTCCTCGTTGCACTCGAGCAAGACCTCGCCGGTCTCCTTGTCGATGATGTCCTCGGCGCTCACTTTGCCGATGAGCTCCGTGACCTCCATGGGCAAGCGATCGATCTTGGCTTCCTTGAGCCGTCGAATCGACGCCCGAGTGAACTTGGTGTTCCTCTTGACGACGACCTCCGACCCCACCCGCACGTCACGGGTAGCGCGCTGCCCGGCTAGCAGCTCGAAATCGATACCACGTGAGAACTTGCCGCCCTTCTCCACGTGGATGGTCTCGGTACTGTAGAAGTAGTTGAGGAGTTCCTGCGTGCTGTAGCCCAACGCTCGCAAAAGGACGGTCGCGTGCATCTTGCGACGGCGATCGATGCGAACGTGCATGATGTCCTTGTGATCGAACTCGAAGTCCAACCAGGACCCACTGTACGGAATGACCCGAGCGGAATAGAGGAGCTTCCCGCTAGAATGGGTCTTGCCCTTGTCGTGGTCGAAGAAGACGCCAGGGCTGCGGTGGAGCTGGGATACGACAACGCGCTCCGTCCCGTTGATGATGAACGTTCCGGTATCCGTCATCAGCGGTATTTCGCCGAAGTAGACCTCCTGCTCCTTGATGTCGCGAACCACGCGCTCACCACCACCCTCACGGATTTCGTAGACCATGAGTTGGGTGGTGACCTTGATGGGCGCAGCAAAGGTCATCCCGCGCTGGCGGCACTCGTCCACGTCGTACTTGGGTTTCTCGAGATTGTACGAGACGTAGACGAGCTCGCTCGTTCCGTCGAAGTCCTTGATCGGAAAGACACTCCGGAAGACCGCCTCCAGCCCGATCTCCTTGCGTTCGCGAGGGGCCAGGTCCGACTGAAGAAACTTGTCGTAGCTGCTCTTCTGGATGTCGATCAGATTGGGGATGTCGACGACAGGCTGCACCCGACCAAGGTTCGTACGATGCCGAAAGTTCGACTGGACCTGGGACGCCATTTCGTTCCTCCACGAACAACGCGTCGCGGTCGCGGCAGACCCTGCCGCGCCGCGAGACGTTCAACCAAACACGCTCGACGCAACACCTGGCCTGCCCCGTGGGGGCCGGGCTCTACACGGCTGGGAAAGGGATTTCGGCACGAGGTGGCTACTTGACCTCCACCTTGGCGCCCGCATCCTCTAGCTTCTTGCGGACCTCGGCGGACTCGTCCTTGCTCACGCCTTCCTTGATCGCCTTGGGGGCGGACTCGACGAGTTCCTTGGCCTCCTTCAGGCCCAAGGCCGTGATCTCTCGAACCGCCTTGATGACATTGATCTTGTTGGCTCCGGCGTCGACCAGAACCACGTCGAACTCCGTCTTCTCTTCGGCTGGAGCGGCATCGGCTGCTCCACCACCGGGCCCCGCCGCTACTGCGACGGGCGCGGCACTGACGCCCCATTTCTCTTCGAGCGTCTTGACCAACTCGGCGATCTGGATGACGGGAAGATTCGAAAGGTAATCAACGACCTGTTCACGGGTAATCTCGGCCATTTTTGCTGCTCCTCTAACTGCCTTCAGCTTGGGCTGGGCGTGGTTGTTTTCGTTCCTATTGCGGGTTTGGGGGGGTCTCGCACAGGGCGATTTCGCGCTGGCGGTGGGGACCTAGACGGGGGCTCAGCCTCCATCCTTGCGTTGTTTGGCGGCCAGCACTCCGACGAATTCTCGACCGGGAGCGGCGAGCACCATCACCATGTGCTGAGCCGGAGCCATTAAGGTGGCTAGCAGCATCGCGCGGGCCTCGTCCTTGTTGGGCAAGCTGGCCAGTTGGCTTTCCACGGCTCCCGGATCGAGAACCTGTCCATCCAACAGACCTGCTTTGATCTTGAGCTTCTCGTTGGTACGCCGAAACTCCTTGAGCACACGAGCCGCTGCGCTCGGCTCCTCGTAGCTCCACGCCACCGCGGTCATCCCATGCAGGGCACTCTTGCCCAGTCCCCCCAGACAGTCCTGACCCTTCAGGGCATGGGAGATGAGCTTGTTCTTGAGGACCCTGTACTCGACACCCTTCTCACGAAGGACGTCGCGCAATCGGGTAACCTCTTCAACCGTCAGTCCAGCGTAGTCGACGAAGACTGCCGACGACATCTTGGCGAATCGACCCTTGATGAAGTCGATGGCCTGAGCTTTTTCAGTGCGAAGCATTATCCGGCCTCCTCGGTGACGGCCAGGGAAGCAGCATCGACCCGAACACCTGGCCCCATGGTGCTAGATACGCAGACGCTCTTCAGATACGTCCCCTTGGCAGTGGCAGGCTTCTTGTGAACGAGTTCGCGGACCAGAGCCTGCGCGTTGTCCAGTAGGGCCGCCGCCTCGAAGGATATCCTCCCGACGCGACAGTGAACGACACCCGCCTTGTCCACGCGGTACTCGACCTTGCCGGCCTTGGTCTCGCGGACCGCCGCGGTCACGTCGAACGTCACGGTGCCAACCTTGGGATTGGGCATCAGACCCCGGGGGCCCAGGATCCTGCCCAACTTCCCCACGGCGCCCATCATATCCGGTGTGGCGATGACTCGATCGAAATCGAGCATGCCCTCCTGGACCTTCTGGACCAGTTCGTCGGCACCCGCCAGGTCTGCGCCGGCCTCTCGAGCTTCCTTTTCCTTCTCACCCTTGGCGAAGACCAGAACCCTGACCTTCTTGCCCGTGCCATGAGGGAGGACCAGGGCGCCACGCACCATCTGGTCGGCGTGTTTGGGATTGACCCCCAGACGGACGGCCATATCGACGCTCTCGTCGAACTTGGCATAGGCACTCGATTTCACGATGCCTATCGCTTCGTCCAGGGTGTAGCGCTTCTGCCGGTCGTACTGGCTCAGCGCTGCGCGATGTTTCTTGGATTTCCGTGCCATTTGCGTCTTGCGACTCCTGGGAGGCAGCCCCCGCCTCGCCGTGAGGCGTGGGTGCTCCAGTATCCTTGGCGGCAAGCTCTGGTTACTTGACCTCGATCCCCATGCTTCGAGCAGTGCCCGCTAGGGTGCGAGCCGCCGACTCGATGCTGGTCGTGTTCATGTCCTTGATCTTCTCCTTGGCGACGTCGCGGAGCTGATCCCAGGTCAAGGTCCCCACCTTGGTCTTGTTGGGCTCCTTGGACCCGGACCCCGGCTTGCCCATGGCGGGCAGTCCGCACGCCTTCTTGAGCAGGATGCTCGCGGGCGGCGACTTCATTACGAAGGAGTAAGAACGGTCGGCGTACACGGTGATGACCACCGGAATGATGGTTTCACCCATCGGTGCACTTCGCCCGTTGAAGTCCTTGCAGAACTGCACGATGTTCACGCCGTGCTGACCCAACGCGGGCCCCACCGGCGGTGACGGGTTCGCCTTGCCCGCGGGCAGCTGCAGCTTGATGTAGGCGGTGACTTTTTTCTTGGTGCTCATCGCTTCTCCACGTGCGAAAAGTCGAGTTCGACTGGAGTCGGGCGGCCGAAGATACTGACCATGACCTTCAGCTTCTGCTTGTCCGGCTTGACTTCTTGAACCGTGCCGGAGAAATTGGCGAAGGCTCCCACCACGACTCGGACCTCATCCCCCTCCTGGAACTGGCGTCGAGGTTTGGGCTTGACCGCACCTTCCACGATGCCGCGACGCAAATCGTCGATCTGCGGAGGTTTGACCTCCTGAGGTCGTTGGTTGCCGATGAATCCGGTGACCTTGGGGGTGTCCTTGACCAGGTGCCAGACGTTCTCGCCCATCTCCATCTCGATGAACAGATATCCAGGGAAGCTGGTCTTGGTCTTGACCCGCGGCTTGCCATCCTTGGCATGCTCGGTGACCGACTCCGAAGGGATGAGGATCTCTCCGAATTGATCCTCCATCTTGAACTGGCGGATCCTCTCCCGGAGGGCAGCCTTCACCTTCTGCTCGAAACCCGAGTAGGTCGTGACGACGTACCACTTCTTCTCGGTCATCTCCGTACCTGCCCCACCGATCACGGTGCGTAGATCAGCCCCGTGGTAAAGCCCCAAAACTTGTCGAGGATCGTTATGTAGACGGTCGCGATTAGGCTAGCGACGATGACAATCATCGTTCCTCTGGTCACCGCGTTGCGGTCAGGCCAGGTCACCTTGCTGAGCTCCCCGGCCACGTCGTCCGCCCACTGACGGACCTTGGGCCGGCGGTAGATGCTCACCACGGTCAGGATCCCAAGCAGCGCACCGACCACCAAACCGGTGTTCTCCCTCACCTCCTCGTCGTAGCCCACCAGCTGCGGGAGGTATTCGAGGGCCAAGGGTAGCTCGGCCAGCGAATTCCACGCCGAGGTGAAGATCTTCGACGCGATGTAGGCCACCAGGATGGCGGCAGCGAAAAACGCCGCGTGAACGTAGCGCGAGGTCCCCAGCGTACCCGTCGTCGCGGATTCCCCGGTCTGGACCGAACCCGCTGCCGAGTCGACGGCCTCGACCACGCCCTCCGCTCCCGCGAGGACGAGCTCCTGCGAACCCTGGCTCTCGGCGGGCTTATCCGAATCGGGGGAGTTTTTCTGCTCGGTCATGCCGCTGGCGCTTCTTCGGAAATTGGGATTCTCTGTTGTTCTGCAGGGGCGGAGAGGATCGAACTCCCGACCTGCGGATTTGGAATCCGCTGCTCTACCAATTGAGCTACGCCCCTAGGATGATGGGCCGCTTCGTCTACTTCGCCTCCAGATGAACCGTGTGCGCATTGCAGAGGGCGCAAAACTTCTTGAGTGAAAGGGGTTTACAGTCCGGCCGGACAGCTCGTGTCGTCTTGTAGTTTCTAGTGCCGCATACCGTGCAAACCAGAGCGATTGGAACGCGTCGAGCTGGACGGGATGGAAGAACCTTCACGCTTTCCGTGTCGTGCGGTGGAAAACCATTCTCCTGGCCGGTGTCACTCGATGATCTTGGTGACCACGCCAGCGCCGACCGTCTTGCCACCCTCGCGAATGGCAAACCGCATCTGCTCCTCCAGCGCCACCGTCGTCATCAACTCTACCGTCATCGTGACGTTATCCCCGGGCATCACCATCTTCACTCCCTCAGGCAACACCACCGACCCCGTCACGTCCGTCGTCCGAATGTAGAACTGTGGCCGGTAGTTGCTGAAGAATGGCGTGTGCCGCCCCCCCTCTTCCTTCTTCAGAATGTATACCTCCCCCTGGAACTTCTTGTGTGGCTTGATGCTCCCGGGCTTCGCCAGTACCTGCCCTCGCTCGATTCCGTCCTTCTCAACTCCCCTCAGCAGGCATCCCACATTGTCTCCGGCCTGCCCTTCGTCCAGTAGCTTCCGGAACATCTCCACGCCCGTCACTACCGTCTTCTGGAACCGGTCGAACCCGATGATCTCTACCTCATCGTTCACCTTCACGATCCCACGCTCGATCCGGCCCGTCGCCACCGTCCCTCGACCCTTGATCGAGAACACGTCCTCCACGGCCATCAGGAACGGCTTGTCCACCTCTCGCTGCGGTTGCGGGATGTACTCATCCAACGCCTTCAACAGCCCGTCCACCGAGCTCGCCCACTTCTCGTCCCCGTTCAGGATCGGTAGCGCCGCACCCCTCACGATCGGGGCGTTGTCCCCGTCGAACTTGTACTTGTTCAAGAGCTCCCGGACCTCCATCTCCACCAGGTCCAGCATCTCCTCGTCTTCTACCGCGTCACACTTGTTCAGGTACACCACCATGTGGTTCAAACCCACCTGGCGCGCCAACAACACGTGCTCTCGCGTCTGCGGCATCACGCTGTCCAGCGCGCTCACCACCAGGATCGCGCCATCCATCTGCGCCGCACCCGTGATCATGTTCTTGATGTAGTCCGCGTGGCCGGGACAATCCACGTGCGCGTAGTGCCGCGTGTCCGTCTCGTACTCCACGTGGCTCACCGCGATCGTCACCGTCTTCGTCGCGTCCCGGACGATGCCCCCCTTCGCGATATCCGCGTACTTGATCTCCAGCGCCTTCCCTCGCTTGCTCTGGATCTTCACGATCGCCGCCGTCAGCGTCGTCTTCCCGTGATCGATGTGACCAATCGTCCCGACGTTCACGTGTGGCTTCGTTCGAACGAACTTTCCCTTGGCCATCGCTTCCTACCTTCCAAACTCTCTTCTACCCGGCGTTCCGTGAGTGCTGCGTTCTCTTGCGTCGCTTCGAGCCCACCACCAGAATCGAACTGGTGACCTCGTCCTTACCAAGGACGCGCTCTGCCATCTGAGCTAGGTGGGCGGGGCGTTGCGGGGAGACGGTTGCCTGTTGATCCAAGGCGACCGGAGCGGGAGACGGGATTCGAACCCGCGACGTTCAGCTTGGAAGGCTGACGCTCTACCAACTGAGCTACTCCCGCGAAAGGGAGGCGCGCTATAGCGCCATCCGGAATCGTCTGCCAGCCGATCGATCCGGCCAACGAGTCGACCACGGTCCCTTCCCGCATTCGAACCAGTGGAGGGTGGTGGATTCGAACCACCGTAGGCGTAAGCCGGCAGGTTTACAGCCTGCTCCCTTTGGCCGCTCGGGCAACCCTCCGAAAACGCGGCTCGTTCCTTGTTCGAGCCTCGAAGTGAACCTAAAAATCCTGTTTGAATATCTACACTTGCCGCGCTGAGCCAATCCCCGGAGCTGGCGAGGGGACTCGAACCCCTAACCCCCTGTTTACAAAACAGGAGCTCTACCGGTTGAGCTACGCCAACAAAGCACCCACGGCAGAGACAGGGGTCTCCGGGTTTCCGACCACGAATTGAGCCCAAGTCCAGCACGGGAAAGCCTAGCAGCGAGATCAGGGCCAGTGGCCCTGCCAGAAGTAGACCCAACTCGCAAACACCCGGCCGGTCGAGCACTCGCTGGAGCTGCACCGGACTTCGGCATCCCCCGTAGGGGCGAGTGACGGAGTCCCTCGCCCGCGCACCCGTTGCTCGGATACGCTAAGCGAAGAGCAAAGCGAGGACAGTCGTCCGCGCCGGGCGGGTTGGTAGCGCCGGTTCTGGCCGGTGTCAAGCACATACCATACCGTAGCCCGGGGACGACCGACCGACCCATTCAATGCTCGACCCTTGAATCGGACCGGAAGCTTGGGGTGTCGGCTGGGGACCGAGTGACTGTAGAGCGGCGCGTCAGGTCTACCGGTCGGAGGTCAACACCACCCTTCGTATCGCCACCCATAGAAGAAGAGGAGACAGTCTACTCCCCCGACGGCCTGGTTCCCTGAGCGGTCAGCCTACCGAGGGCTTCTTCCAGCTCGGCCCGGGAGTAAGGAAGCCTATCAATGGCCTCCTGTTCCTTTCCGAGCTGGTCCGACAGGCGGGACCGCGCCTCGCTGAACCGTGAGTCGTTCACGGTCTCCTCACCGGTTCGGGACAACATGGAGCGCGTCCGGTCCAAGGTTCCCAGGGCCTTGCGAAGCAATATTGCGTAACGAAGGCGCATCGCCGCCCGGTACAGTTCGACCCGTTCCGGGGTGTTGGCCGCGGCTGGAGGTACCACCGCCATCAGTTCTTCGTAGAGCCCCGAATAGAGGGACGCCAGGCGATAGCCGGCTAGAGCAGACCAGTGAGCGTCGAACGCCCGCATGGTGTTGGAGTATGCGGCCTGCGCATCGAGCAACAGGCGACAACGCCGCTCCAAGGAGGCGGCGAACTGTGCTGAATCGGAGGAGAGGCGGGTCGCCGAGGCTCTCAGGCGAGTCAGCTCGCCCAAAGCATAGTAGAGGACGGCTACGTCCCGTGGCAGCTGGCCCGGCGTATCTAGACCGGATTGTTCGACAACGGACATGCCCGCCTCAACCTGCCGTTGGGCCGCCTCGACGTCGCCGCGGTTCAGAAAACCCAAAGCCCTCGCAGCGTGGACGACAGTTGCCTCGAAGGGACGAGGCGCCGCGACTTGATCAAGGAACCGGGTGGACAGCTCTTCCCCCTCGCTCCACCGTTCGAGATGGCAGGTCAGGCGCAGTGAACGAACGATGGCGAGCCGAGTCAAAGGGAGGCTGGGATCCCCAGCCGAGACCTCTCGGAGATACGCCAGAGCCTGGGGATAACGACCCAGCATGTCACTGGCGATCCCCGCGTGATACGTCGCGGCAACGCGAACGGCACCCACTGGCTGGACACTGCGGGCGCGCTCCAACAGCGCGAGGGCGCGCTTCGGGTGACCCGATTCGAGTGCCACAATCCCCTGAGTTAGGAGTTCCGGCCCGGTCGCCGAGGGCGTGGGCGTGTCCTGGCCCGCCCGCGCTGGGGTTGGGTGGGGATTGACCACAGCCTCCCGGCTTGCACCTTGGTGCGCAGCGGAGCAGGCCAGAGTCGCGGTCGCGGCCAGGATCACCAATGCATCGACGATCCTCCGCATTGGATACAGCGTGCCCCGCTCCGGAACTGGCCGCAAACCGGCCTTGGGACCTCGTTGCGGCAACGCTCGCCGGGGTGTTCCACATACAATGTAGGGCTTCGATGAGGCCAAACTGGCTGGGTTGTGGGGAGCCAAAATGAGGTTGACGAGGGCCATGGGAGACCTACGCTGAACCTTATGCTGAGTCATTCGTGCCTGCTCGGGCTGTCCTGGGGGGCGAGCGGGCCATGAGTGTTGGACGAAGTTGGACGAAGGACTTGGTACCCGAGCAACAGGAGGTGCTTCTCATGAGTGAAGCCACGGCGGAAGAGCGTGTCTTGCAGTTGGAGGCTCGCCATCGGGCGTTGCACGAAGAGGTCAGCCAGCTCGAACGGCGAGCGTTCCTTACTCCGGAAGAACAGCGGCAGATCGCTGAACTGAAGAAACAGAAGCTGCAGGCCAAAGACGCGCTCTACGAGGCTCGACGGTCCTCACCGCCGCCGGCCAACACGAGCGCCTGAGGGTCTTTCCAAGGATCGGTCCGATTGCGCTGCCCGGCTCTGCACGCCACCGCGTCAGGGCCGGGTGGTGTTAGGTGTTGTTTGGCTCGACGCCGGCGTCGCAACTGGCAAAAGGGTGTTCTTGCCCGGCTCAGGGGTGCTGCTTGCGGGCGGAGCAGCTAAGTCCGAAGGCTGGTTGAGGTCGGGCTGCGACATGGGCTCTGGGGGAGCGACGAGCCGCAGCGAGGCATAGGTCTCGCGATTCAGCTCGTCGAGCGTCTCGTCCAGCTGCCTCTTGGAGTCGTCGCCCAGACTGTCTGCATGTTCCATGCGAGAGTGGATCGCCTTGGCCAGCGCGAGCCAGTGTCGCGCGTCCGACCTGAAACCAAGCCGGTAGTCGGTCATACCCCGAAGGTAGGCGTAGCGAGCCTGTTCGTCATAAGTCAAAGAGTCGAGATCGGGTTCGAGCAATCGCCAGATCGCCAAGGCGTGCTCGTACTGGTTGTCCAGATACAGGCGTTGCCCCCGGCTCAAGTCGTCACGATAAGTCGCGCACCCGACCACAAGGGCAGCCCCGAACACACAAAAAAGCGCGAACCGCATGGTCCTGCTCAGCCTAGACGCGGTGGGTCGAGGGAATCAACCGCCCTCTCCAGTGACCGGAACGATGACGGGCGGGGCTGCGGGGTTCGGGCCCAGGCGCCGGTACCGTAATCGGAATACCTGCAGACCGTCGGCAGTGACCCGTTTCTCCCTGGGGCTCCGGGCCCCGTAGGGTTGGCCACCCACCCAGGCCGACTCCTCCACCGGTCCAAACTGCGATTCACCGCTGACCATGGCCTCGACCGACTCCGCCAGCTCCCGGACGTCGGTTTGCACGAACAGTTCCCCACCCGGGGCGAGGAGACGAGCCAGGGTGCCCACCAACGGCTGGTCAATCACTCTGCGTTTGGCGTGGCGCCGCTTCCACCAGGGGTCGGGGAAATGAATGAAGGCGGCGGCAAGGCACCCATCCACCCATTTCGGTAGTACTTCACCGGCGTCTTCCGCCAGGACCCTGCCTCGATGGGAGAGCTGCAGCTTGTGCAGCCTCTCATCCACGATCGTGGCCCATTTCCGGCGTATCTCCAGGCCCACCATGCGTACGTCGGGGAAGGCGTTCAGGCGCTCCACCAGGAACCAGCCACGACCTGGCCCGATCTCGAGTTCGACGGGATCCGACCCGGAACCCAAAAAGGACCGGGGATCGAAGGGGTTCACGTCGGGGAGACGAGGAGCAGCCAGATACCGGTCCCTTGACATTGCGGGTGCTCGATAGCGTCCCTTCCCGGTGGCGGCAAACTGGGTTTGCTATATCGACTCCCATGAACCAACGCCCCCTCGGCAACACCGGGATTCGATGTTCGGAGCTCGGCCTCGGGACCTGGGGTCTGTCGGGCGACGGCTATGGCCCCGTCGCCGAGCCCGAGGTGGACCGAGTGCTGCTGCGGGCCCGAGCGATGAACGTCAATCTGTTCGAGACGGCCGACGTCTACGGCAACGGGCAGATGGAGGCTCGACTCGGGCACCATTTCGGTAACGATTCATCGGTCTGCATCGTCACCAAGCTGGGGACCTGTCTCGACACCACCCCCCCTCGCAAGCGCTTCGATGTGGCGTGGCTAGAGGAGCGGCTGAGCCAGAGCGCCGAGCGCCTGCGCCGCCAATGCATCGACGTTGTGCTCTTGCACAACCCCTCGGTTCGTTGCTTGGAGGAAGGGACTGCCGTGCGGTGGCTCCAGGAACAACAGGCCAAGGGCACCGTGCGCAGCTGGGGGGTCAGCGCTGGCTCCGACCAGGTCGCCAGAGCGGCTTTGGATTCGGGCGCTCCGGTCTTGGAGCTCGCCGTCAATCTGCTCTGGTCGGCCGCTCTGCGCGAACTCGCGCCACGACTGACGGTGAGCCAAACGGGCATCCTGGCGCGCAGTATCCTGGCTCACGGCTTGCTCTGTGGCTACTGGTCTTCCGACAAGACATTCGCTCCTGAAGACCATCGATCGGAGCGATGGTCTTCGGAGGATCTGCAGCGACGGCTGCGGCAGGTGGATGGTCTGCGTTCCCTGGTCGGTGACGACGTGCCAAGCTTGCGAGCCCTGGCGCTGCGCTGGGTCCTCGAACAGACCCTGATCTCCTCGGCGGTGCTTGGGCCTCGCAGCACGCTGCAACTCGACCAACTGTTGCGCGATGCCGGCTCCGGCCCCCCCTATGTTGATGGTGACACGCTGGCGGCAGTCGAGTCTCGACTCACCCAGATGAGGGTCTAACCTTGCAGCTGCCCGCATCCCTGGACACCCTCTTGGCCATCGCCGAGGAAGCGGTCATGACGGTGCTGACCGTATACCGTTCACCCTTCGATGTGGAACTCAAGGGTCCCGACGACCCGGTCACCAAGGCCGATCGCCTCGCCAATCAGCTGATCTGTCAGCGCCTGGGCGCGGCCTTCCCGGAGGCTGCCGTGGTGGCGGAAGAGAGCGACCCGCAACGCTACGGCGACTACCGGCATGCAGCACAGGTGTTCTTCGTGGATCCGGTGGATGGTACCCGGGAATTCGTGCAAAGGACCGGCGAGTTCGTGGTGATGATTGGACACGTGGAGAACGGACGTCCCCGCTCGGGTGTCATCTGGGCACCCACCGAGGGGAGGGTGTGGATTGGAGACGTTGGACTGGGAGCGTTCTCTCGCGGCCCAGAGGAGCCATGGAAGCCCGTCCGACCCAGCACCACCAACCACCTCGGGGATGCACGACTCGTGGTATCGCGAACCCAGTCATCCGAGAAGAGAACCGAACTGGCAGGACGCCTGGGCGTCGCGAGCCTCCGACCCCTGGGCAGTGCGGGGCTCAAGGGGGCGATGGTCGCCTCCGGTCAGGCGGACGCGTACCTGGCAACTGCCCGAGCGGGGATGCTTTGGGACGCCTGTGCCCCCGACGCCATCGTCACGGCGGCGGGTGGACGCTTCACGGATGCCCGAGGTCGAGCCATCGACTATCGGAGTGACGACTTGGCCGTCCGAAGGGGTCTGCTCGCCTCCAACGGAGTCCTCCACCAGGCCTTGCTCGAGCGCCTGGCAGTACAGCCATAGGTGCGTGGCAGCGCCCTCACCCTCCGGCCCCGCGGCCGCGTTTTGCCATATCTGCCATCCCCAGGCGCGCCGTCGTTGACAGGGGGAAGCGCCCCGGCGTAGTTTCCCGAGGCGCACGCAACCTGGGGTAATGTCGAGGTTTTGTTCGGCGTTGCCACATCCTGACTGGCGGTCCCTCGGCACTCGAGACCGTAAACTTGGAGGAATCTATGCTCCGCTCTGCGCGCATCATTGCCTCGATAGTCCATCACGTAACGCTCGGTACAGCGGCTGTCGTAGCGACCGCCACCCTCATGACAACGCAGGTCGGTTGCAAAGACGAGGGGCAGCCCGACTATTGGGTCGACAAGCTCGAGGACCGGGCCTGGAGACCGAGAGCCGTCAAGCGCCTCGAACAGTTCTACGAGGATGCGGTGACCAAGGCCAACAAGGACACCTCGGCCCCCGAGGTGAAGAGCTTGCTGGACAAGATCACCGAACCGCTGACCAAGTGCTACGTCCAGTACTACGACGACTTCGACACCAAGACCCGAGTCGCCCTGATCAAGCTCCTGGCCGCCTTCCGGGATCCACGCACCGAACCGGCTCTGAAGAAGGCCTTCGAGACCTTCGTCGCCCATCCCAAGACCAGCAAGGACGATCAGGATATCAAGTGGGCAACCCGGGCAGCTGGAAGCCTGAAGCTCGCCAGCCTGGGCGACCCGCTGCTGCAGTCGTTCACCAAGCTGCGCGCCAGCACCATGCTGGGCGGCGTTACCTACAAGGACATGAATGAGTCCCTTCAGGCGATGCCTCAGCAGTCCTGGGCCGGACCGCTGCGTGCCATGCTGGATGCAGAGATTGTCATTCCACAGGGTGCCAGCGACAAGGACAAGGTCGATCCTTACCGAGACCAGCTGTTTTGGCAGACGACGGCGGCGTTGTTGCTCGGAGAACTCAAGGACGAAGGCGCGGTCGAGCCGCTCTTGAAGATCCTGCTCGATCCCACCAAGGCCGACATCCAGGCCACCGCCATCCTGGCCCTGGTCAAGATTGGCAAGCCGGCCGTCACCGAGGCAGTCAAGCTGCTCAAGGGGCAGAACGACAAGCTGATTGCTTTCCAGATTCGCCGCATCAAGGAAGCCACCAAGACCGACAAGGCACCGGAGGGCGATCCTCATCAGAGCATAGCGGCGCTGATCTTGGGCACCATCGGCCGCGCCGAAGCGCTCCCGCCCATGATGGAAGCACTCAAGACGACCAAGAGCGAGGCCAACAAGGCAGTCATTGCCCGCGAGATCGCCAAGATCCCCGCCACTGCCGAGTCGAAGCAAGCCTTCCAGGCTGCCTTCGAGAGCATCTCGTTGGACACCAATATCCCACCCGGAGCGAATGCCCTGCAGGTCCTGGCGGAGTCGACGGGTCAGTTCTACGACCCCACCATGATCCCCTGGCTCTTGGATCGCGCCGAGAAGACCAAGGGTTTTGGGGATGACAAGACCGCTCTGCAGAGTGCGATCCTGGTCACGGTGCTCAAGCTGGCCAAGGCGGAGCAGCTGGGGCTGGTCAAGGAAGCCGTCGCCAAGTACGGAACCACGTTGGAGAAGGACTTCTTGGCCATTGCCGAGAAGGAGCTCAAGGCCTGTGGCGACCGGGTGCAGTGTTACCTGGGTGAGATCGAGAAGAGCGAGAATCAGGAGCAGTCCAAGCAGTTCGCGGCCATCAAGGCCTGCTACATGGTGGGCGTGTACGGCAACGATCAGACCCGCAACGATTTGATTGAACGGCTGGGTTCCATCGAGAATGCAGCCGTGCGCTACACCGCCGCTCAGACGCTCGACCAGCTGTCTCCCAAGGGCTCCAAGGAGACGGCCGACAAGCTGAAGGCCATTATCGAGGCCAACGAGAAGACCGCCGATCGGGGCAAGATCATGGGTGATGCGCCGCTGAAGCAGGTCATGTACCGAATCGGGACCCGAGGCTGAAACCAGCGCGTCAGCTTCGGTCCGTCGATTCGACGGGTCAACGCCCCATCCTGTCGCCAAGGATGGGGCGTTTTCCTTTGCGGGGGATGAAAGACGGCTGATGGCAATCGATCGCATCGAGGTCAGGCTCAGGGATGGTTCGGAGTGGACCTTCGTGCCTCGCTCCAGCACGGTCGACATTGGACGGTCCCCTGACAACCACCTGGTCGTGAATGACCCTCAGCTCTCGCTCCGTCACGCGCGCCTCCGAATCGGCGCCGAACAGGCCGTCATAGAGGATCGCAGCAGCAGCGGCCAGACGGTGGTGGTGCGCCAGGAACGACGGATCACCCTGGACGATACCCAGCCCAGGGTCCCACTGGTTCCACTCGATCTCGTCGAGCTGTGGGGGGACGGTTCGACGCCGCTGGTGACGCTGCGTCCCGTCTTCGCTGCGGACGTCGAATCGACCGAGGTCGTGGCAGTGCGGCCCATCGCCGAGATCGTGCAGCGCGCCGCAGCGGATCCCTGGACTGACGCGGCACGCCAGCTGCAGGAGCTGGACCACGGACTGGGTGCCGAGTCGTCCCTAGAACAGGTACAGCTCCGGATCACCGACGCCGCCCTGGTCCTCATCCCCAGGGCCACCCATGCCACCCTCGTCCTGTGCGACGAGCCCAGCCCCGATTCCGATGCCACGCCGGAGGATTACGGGCCCGTGCTCACCCGCACTCGAACGCCCAACGGTGAGCTGGCCACGGATGATCGAGGGCCCTTGGTCGTGCGCAGTGTCTACCGCAGGGTGCTTCAGGAGAAATCCGCCGTCCTTGCCGCGGATGCCCCGCGGGAGGCTCTGGATTCCGAGTCCTTGCTGGGTGCCAAAATCCGCAGCACCCTCGCGGTACCGCTGTGGAAGGGCTCGGCCATCCTGGGCGTGCTGCAGGTCGACAACCGTGACGCACCGGGGGTGTTCGGGCGAACCGATCTGGAGATCCTGGGGGTCTTCGCGTGTTCGGCGTCGCTGGCCCTGTCCAACGCCCGACTCATCCACCGCCTGCAAACGTTCCAGCAACGCCTGCGAGGTGAGAACTCCTACTTGAGGCAGCGGGAGGAGCAGCGCCAAGGCCGGGCCACTCTCGTCTACCAGAGCCCGGCCATGACCGCTCTGATGGATCAGATCGAACGGGTGGCTCCCACCCGCGTGCCCGTCCTCATCGAGGGAGAGACCGGCGTGGGCAAGGAGCTGGTGGCCGCGTGCCTTCATCGGCGGTCGGGACGACACGAGCGGCTGTTCACGGCCCAGAACTGCGCCGCGTTGCCCGAGGCACTCTTGGAGAGCGAACTCTTCGGTCATCGGCGCGGGGCCTTCACGGGTGCCCACGAGGACCGGCGTGGGCTCTTCGAGGTGGCGGATGGCGGAACGCTGTTCCTTGACGAAGTGACCGAGATGTCCCTGGGGGTCCAGGCCAAGCTCTTGCGGGTACTGCAGGAAGGAGAAATCCGCCCCGTGGGCGCGGCGCAAACCCGACCCGTCAACGTGCGGGTCATCGCCGCCACCAATCGCAATCTGCAAAAGGAGGTGGCTGAGGGACGGTTTCGGGAGGACTTGTACTACCGTTTGGCGGTCTTCCCCCTGCACGTTCCCGCTCTGCGGGAACGACCCGACGACATCTGGCCACTCTTTTTGCACTGGTTGAGCCTGATGGCAGAGGAGCTGGGAAAATCGGTCCCCACCGTCGACCCGCAGCTGCGAGCGCTGCTGGTCGGCTACGCTTGGCCTGGCAACGTCCGGGAGCTGCGGAACGAGGCACAGCGCTTGGTCATCCAGCTGGATGACGCCGCTCCGGTCACTCGGGAGTCCCTGAATGATCGCATCCGCGGCCGGCTGGTGTCCGGTGAACCGACGCGTTCTCCGACCGGGTCATTGCAGCAGCGGCTCCGGGAATTCGAGCGGCAGGTCGTCTCATCCACCCTGGCCGAATGCGGCAACAACAAGACGATGGCCGCCAAGGTGCTAGGCATCACCCGCGAGGGGCTACACAAGAAACTGCGCCAGCTCAAGCTGGGGCAGCACGGGTGACAGGGATTCCAAGGCCTACTGGATCCCGTAGTCGTGGAGGCGCCGATAGAACGTCCTTCGAGGGATCCCCAACATCTGGGCAGCGCGCACGCGATTCTGACCGCAGGCTTGCAGCGCAGCGAGAATCCGCGAACGTTCCTCGTCAGCCTGGCTTGGACCGCCGGAACGAGGGCCAGCGGCGGGACGCACCGGGACCGACGCACCTCGTTGCACCGAGCCCTCGCTGGAGGCCGCCGGATGGGAGGCACTGCTGTCCAGCTGGGCCCAATCGAAGTCAGAGGGCTCCAGCTCCTCGTTGTCGCTGAGAATCCAGGCGTTGAGCAGGGCATGCTCGAGTTCCCGCACGTTGCCTCGCCAGGGCTGAACCATCAGCAAGCGCAGCGTCTCGCGGGACAGCGTCTTCTTTTCCCTGTGGTAGCGCGCCGCGAAGATCCCCAAGAAATGGTCGACCAGCTGGGGGATATCCTCGCATCGCTCCCGCAGGGGAGGAATCGGCACCTCGACCACGTGAATTCGGTAGTAAAGGTCCTCGCGGAAGGCCCCCTGCTGGACCAGGGTGCGCAGATCCCGATGCGTGGCGAAGATCAGCCGAACGTCCACCTCCTCCTCACGCACGCCGCCAACCGGGCGCACCTTGCGCTCCTGGAGCACGCGCAACAGACCCGCCTGCATCTTCTGGGGCATCTCCCCGATTTCGTCCAATAGGACCGTGCCTCCATCGCTCTCTCTGAGCAGTCCCTTCCGATCCCGGTCCGCTCCGGTGTAGGCCCCCCGCACGCACCCAAACAGCTCGCTCTCCAACAGGTTCTCGGGGATGGCCCCACAGTTGACACCAACGAATCGGCGACGCTGGCGCGAGGAGGCCTCGTGAATGGCTCGCGCCACCACTTCCTTGCCAGTCCCGCTTTCCCCGGTGATGAGGACTGGAACGTCCGTGTCCTTGACCCGGTCGATGACCGCGTACAGGCGGCGCATGGCGGCGCTGGTGCCGACCAGCCCCTGGTACCCAAAATGCCCGCGCAACGTGTCACGGGTCTCGCGCAGCCGTTGGCGTGTGCGCTGCAGCTGTGCCGTGCGATTGCCCAGGACCTCCTCCAGGCGCGCCTGCGCCTCGAGGAGCTGTTCATTGGCGGTGGCCAGTTCCTCGGCGCGCTGCAGGTTCTCGTTGATGAGGCTGGCGTTGTGCAGAGCCATGGCCACCTGGTCGGCGAAGACCTGGAGCATGGGCAACTCGGAAACGAACTCCGTGCCGCGCCGGCTACGCGTCTCCAGATACAGCGCCCCAATGACCTCCCGCTTGCGGGCCCGAATCGGAACGCACGCCACCGACTGCAGGGAGAGCTCGTGGACACTGCCCCAGCTTTGCATGCGGGCGTCGTTGCGAGCATTGACGGAAACCACCGGCTCCCCAGAGGCCATGACCGTCTGGGCGATGGTGGTGGAAAAGCGGGCGTACGACTCGTTCTCCTTGACGCCTTGTGAGGACTGGATCTGAATCGAACCGTCGCTCTTGCGCAAAAGGACCAGGCCCCGTTCGGCACGCACCAGGTTCACGGCGTGATCGGTGATCCGCTGGGTCAAGCGGTTCAGGTCCAGTTCACCCACGAGTTCGGCATTGATGTCCAGGATCCGCGCCAGTCTGAGCTCGAGTGGCGTGGACAGGAGCGTGGAAACGTCGGCTCGCACCTCGGTGGTGACGCGGGGGACCAGCCCTATCGACTCACCCAGTCCGAGCTCGGGGCCATCCATCCTGGCCAACGACGAGCGGAGCTCACTGCGCCGCGGGTCGTTCCAATAGACCTCGCGCAGATCGCGAGGCAGCTCCGCCCCCATCTCCTCCAGGATGGACAGAGCCTCCTCCCGATCCTTGCGCGCCCGCAGGCGACGCCCGACGCGCCGCTCCAGCTGGCTTCTTGCCTCTAGCGCCTGCCATAGCCATTCCTTCTGATTGCCGTCACGAGCAACCGCCACGGCAGCGTCCAGAGCCTGTCGGGCCGCCGCCTCGTCGGATGCCAGCAGAGCCACCATCCCCTCTGCGACGTGCAATAGGGGCCGGTGCGCCGTCGAATCACCCAGAGTGGTCCGGGCGCTCTCCAGATCGACCCGCAGATGATTGGGGTCCGCGTTCGCCTCGCGACAGCCCACCACCACCTTCTCCAGCGTGGCCTCTGCGGCGTCCAGATTCCGCCCCAAGGAGGTGTACGCCGCCGCACAACGCTCGAATCCCTCCACGGCCCGCTCGGTGTCCCCCAGGCGAGCCGATAGTTCCGCCTCGATCCCCAAACGCTGTGCCTCGAACTGGGGTGGAACGGAATCGCATAGCCCACAAAGCTCGTCCAAACGTGCCCGAGCGCGCGCCAGGCGTCCCAGATACAGATCGACGTTGGCGAGGTTGAGCAGGGCATAGCGCACCGTGGCCTTGCGGCCCGAGCGCTGCCCCAGATCGATGGCGGCTTCGAAATGCTCGATGGCTCCCGCGACGTCTCCCCGCATCTTGAGCAGGCCGGCCAGGTTGAGTCGAGCCGTCGCCAGGAGCGCGGCATCGCTGACCCGCTGTCCCACTCGGATGGCCTCTCGATACTGTGACAGAGCGTCGTCCAGGCGGTCCTCGCGTTGAGCCACCAAACCCAACGCCACCAGACAGAGGGCCTCGGAACGCGGCTTGTCGTCGCCCTTTTTCGCCATCAGGATGGCCCGCTGCAGGGTCTCAGCGGCCTTGCTGGCATCACCCAGGTACCATTCGGCCAAGCCCCGTTGCACCTGGATCTCGATGGATACGGCCGAGTCGTCTTCGGGGATTGTATCAGCCACCTCGAGGACACCACGGTAATCACCCACTCCCAGACGAGCTCGTGCCAGCTGCACCGTTCCCACCCGTTCCATGGGTTCTTGGGCGCCGCAGTGACGGCGGATCCGAGGGGACTCGAGCAATTCCAGAGCCCGTCGGGACTCCCCCAGACCCAGAAGGAGCCGCGCTCGGGCCAGGATCAATTCGAAGCGCTCCCCGGGATCGGGAGCAAAGTAATGCAGGGCCTCTTCCGCCTCGCGCAGACGCCCGCCGTCGAGCAGCAGATGCAAATGCTCCACGGGGCCCAGGCGCGGCTCTCTTGCCCCACCTTCCGAGGCGTCCACCAGGCGATTGACGTCCAAAAGCGAGGTCACCGCCTGGCTGGCGATGCGCTCCACCCAGCGGCGCAGCGGGCCAGGGCGCGAGCCGGACGCGTCCAGGAGGCGGTCAACGACCTCATCGGTCAGGGAAGGAACCGCGCGTCGCACCAGCTCACAGGCCACGTCCTTGGGCAGGGGCGGAACCTCGAAGCTCTTGTTCCCTGGCCGAGCCCCTTGCTCCACCGAGACCACCCGAGCCCCCTTTCCCTTTAGCTCGGCCAGCCGTTGTCGAACCGAAGGAGCGAGATGCTGCTGGTCGTCGACCAGACAGAAAAGCTCTTGAGGCAAGGCTCGATCGTCGAGCTCGGCGAGAGCCGATGCTTCGGTCGCCGCGCACCATTCGTCGATCCAGCAAAGGGGGTGTCCCCAGAGTCCCAACGACCAAGCCAAACGACGCAAGAGCGTGCTTCGGCCGCTCCCCTCGGGACCGACGATGGGCAGCGAGGCTCCCGGCTCGAGCTCCAGCACCGTGGCCAGGAGTCGAGCGGCGGTGGCATTGAGACCCGCGACGGGCCACACCACCGCCCGGCGCAGCATCGAATCCTCAGGGGAACCAACCCCACCCGCCAGACGCAGCTCGGCCGCGATCTCGTCGGCGGAGGGGTAGCGCCGGGTCGGCTCGAGCTCGGTGGCCCGAGCGCAGATGGCATCCAGCTTCTCCCGGTGAGAGCGGTCCAGGGTCGCCGCAGCGGGTGAGGCCAGGATTTCCTTGAGGACCATTCCGAGCGAGAAGATCTCGGAGCGAACGGTGATGGGAAGGCCCTGCAGCAGCTCCGGAGCGGCGTAACGTGGAGTCAATCCCGTCGCTGGCACACCGTCTTCCGTCCAGGCAGTGACCAGACCGAAGTCGACCAGGGTCGCATCCCCTTCGGGGCGCACGATGATGTTGGCCGGCTTCACGTCGCCGTGCAGAAGGCCCGCTCGGTGCAGGACAGTGAGCTGGTCGGCGATGCCGGACAGAGCCGCCAGGGCGCGGAATCCGTTGCTGCACAACACGCTGTCCAGCCCCTCGCCTTGCACCATTTCGCGCAGGACATAGGGGAGATTGGTGGATTTGAGCCTTCCTAACCGGTAGACGCGCGGAAGGCCCAGGCCCTCCAGGCCCGAGAGGGACACCACCTCCCGTACCAGTGCCTCCTGTTCGTGCTTGCCCGCGCTGCGGGCCAGGACCTTAAGCGCCAGGCAGGCGCCGCTCAACTGGTCACGGACCTCCCAGACCTCTCCCCCACCCCCAGCCCCCAGGGCACGAACGGGTTGGTATCGTGGCGAAATGTCCGGCGCGGTGGCGTTCGACGAGGTCACAGACCGTAGTTGCCGGAAGCGCCAACGAAGAAGCCGGTGAGGGCAAAGCCGGTGTCGAGCCGCATCATGAAGTTGCGATGCGGTTTGATGCGCACCCCCGTCTGCAGAGCGAACCAGGGGAAGAACAGGGGCTTGGAGCCGCTGTTGGCCCAGTTGGGCTCCTTGTAGCCGGAGTAGTGCTCGTTGTCGGTGCCGCAGTATGGCGTACCGTTAACCGCGACGGTCGGATCGCCCTGACCTCTGCATGGCACGTAATTGCCGGGATCGTTCGGACGGCGGTCGTCCTCCGGATACGCCTGCGTCCGCAACAGATCGCCCCACACCAGACCGAAACCGGCGCCGAGGCCCAGGTTCAAGCCGAACACCGGGGTGACCTGGCTCGACCAGTTGAAATCGGTGGTCAGGTAGAGGACGTTCATCTTGCTCTCGACGATCTCCCAGGCCGTGATCGGATCGTCACTGGCCTTGAAGGGCGTGGGCTTCATGCCGTAGTCCGTCCACCAGACGCTGAAGACGTACTCGAAGTCGTTGCGACGAATGGTGAACTCGGGCCCTATCCCGTCGATCCACACGCTGGTTCCGCCATCGCCGAAGAGGTTCATCATGAATTTTGGAACGACGATCCCGCGGTAGCGAAGCCCCAGAAAATAGTACGTCTGCTTGGGCTTCTCGATGGGAGAGTCCGCCTCCTGAGCCGCCTTGGCTTGCTCGATCTCGCCGGGATCGAGCTCCTTGGTCTGCTCATCGCCAACCTTGACGTCAGCACCCTGGGTCGTCCCGGGTGCGGCATCGCTGGGCGCCGCTTCGGGGGCAGGTGCGCTGGGCGCCAACTCGCTGGGCGGCGCTTCAGTGGGCGGCGGCGCCGCCGGATCTTGAGCAAACAGCACAGAGCTGCTGAGCGTCCCCACCAAGAGAGTCAGTACGGCCCCGGACAAAGAAGATCGACGCATCGGCATCCTCCATCGGCCCAGCGAGCTGACACACTGTGCCAGTCCGAGCCACGAGCGGTGGAGCGATGGTGCCATGGCACAGCCAAGAGAGGCAAACCCACTGTGCGGCACGGCTACGGGACCTACGCCGGCCAAACAACCAAATGCGCCCATGGGTCAGGCTAGGACTGTGAGCGGGACTCGAACTGTTGGAGCCGAGCTTCCAGCTCCGCCACCCGACGCTCCAGCTCGGCGACTCGATTCTCGGTGGCAAGATGGAGATTCTTGGCGAATCGCTCGCCCTGCTCGGCGGTGAAGACCCCCAAACGATCGGGCAGCTCCGCGACCAGGGTCAGCGCCGAGATGAGCTGCTCGCTGCGCAACAGCTCGATCACCCGGGGATCTTCCAGGATTCGATTGGCTCGGGCGAGTAGTCCGTCCAGAAGGCTCACTTGGTTCCTCGCGGTTCTAAGTACCCTACGGTGCGCGGTGGGCAAGCTCGATGCGCCTGGTCGGCGACCAAAAATGCCGGTAGGCTTCGGGCCAATGTCCGGCAGAAGGCTGTGGCACAGCGTCTCTCTGCTGCTCCCCCTGAGCATGAGCGCCTGTTCAGGCTCATTTCAGAGGGGGATCGACCTTTACGCAGAGGGCCGTTGGGTCGAGGCCGCCGATGTTTTCGACCACTACGAGTATCGTCTGACCGACAGCGATGCGACGGATCGGGCGCGATACGGCCTCTATCGGGGCCTTACCATGTTGGCGCTGGGGGATCTGCGCGACAGCGAGCGCTGGCTCAACTACGCCACCCAAGCGGAACGCACCACACCGGGGCTCTTGGAGCCGAGCCATCGGTATCTGCTGGATTGGGGCTGGCGCGAATTGGAGCGTAGGCAACGCCCGGTAGTGTTGGACGCTGCGACCACCTCGGAGCTCGTTACGAAGCCACCGGTGTCGGAAAACGGTCGCTAGCGAGCGAACAACTTGGCCCTGCCTGGGGAGATGCGGTTCGATTGCGCCGCAACAATCCAGCAGGGGAGTAATCATGCAAGAATCTGCCGCGTTGGTTCAGAACAGCATTCGTACCTTGGCCTATCGTCTGTGGGAGGAACAGGGACGTCCGGAGGGTAAGGCGGACCTGCATTGGCTGGAGGCGGAGAGCGCCCTTCGACGCACGGCGAATCCGCCTGCCAATGACGTTCCCAAGCCGCAATCGGCTGCGCCCTCGGTCGTTCCGAGTAGTGCACGCGGGCGCACCAAGCGTCGATAGGGTGCGGTCAGGGTTCGGACGGCACCAGATCGAAGACCGGTTCCGGGATGCCTTGGTTGAGGGCACCGGCACTCACCCAGTACACGTAGCGATTGGGGGTGTCGCTGCCCTCTAGCCACAGGTCGAAGCCGATCCCCGTGCCCTCGGCGACGCGGAAACGGACACCGTCCAGATCGTCTTCGGTAACCGTCTGCAGGACCAGGACCCCGTCCTCGGGAACGGTGGTGTCATCCGCAGGCTCGAGTTCGACCCCCTCGACGGCCCGGATCGCCGAACCATCCAGCGTCTGGGCGACCATCGTCCACAAGCAGGGAAACCCACTCTGGTCCGTGTCGCAGCCGAAGCGCACTTGCCAGGTCCCGCCCGCGAAATATTCGATGAACATCCCGACGCCGGACTCGAGCTCGGTCAGCTCCACGTCGGTGTCGATGCTGTCTTGCGGTGGGACGAAGTCGGGCGACTCAACGCGCCGGGTGCCGTCGGTGTCGTAGCCACAACCGGTTATCATAGAAAGGCCAAAGACAGCGGCGAGGGTGGTCATCCAACGGTTCATGGTGAAAACTCGACGGGGTGGGTCAACGAGACCGGGAGCGCTTCTGCCAACCGGGCGTCATGGGTTGTCGGACGGGTGAACCAAGGTCCCGAACGGAGCGCGTGGTGGGCTCCGGTCGGCGCTGGTAACGCTCCGACGAACGCTGCACCCGTGGCTCGGCCACTTGGCGGCGTTCCTCCCGGCTCCGCGAGGTGGGGCGTGCCGGACGGGAGCCATTGGACGGGGAGCTTCGTCGCACCAAGGGAGCAGCCGGTTCGCCTTCCTCACTCATGAAACGCCGCGGACGAGCCGCTATCCGCTCCCGCGGAATCGCCTCGCGAGGGATCCGTAGCTGATTCGGGCTCGGGCTCCAGGCGCGGTCGCCACTTACTCGGTGGCCGTGGCGCGGCCACGGTTGGTGAATCCGAGAATTGTGGGCCAACCGCACGACCAGGCCTCTATCGCGAACCAGATGCCAGCCAACCGAACGGTGAAACACGCGTCCGCTGGGGCAGAACACGAAGTGGGGGGGGGGCAAGGCGGAGTACCAGATCACCGACCCTCCGAACCATCCGTAATAGGGAGGCATGGGCGCCCAGCCCACGTACGCATAACTTCCGGATGGGACTCGCCACACCACCCAGCTTGGGGCATAGCGCAGACCTGGGACCCAGGCCCAACCCGAGTCCGGGATCAGGATCCAGCGACCGTAGTGGAAGACGATCCATCCGAAGGGATGATCGCTCACCCACACCCAGTCACTGTTCTCATCCAGCTCCCAGTGACCGGAGGTGACGTAGGGCACGAAGTTCTTTCCCACGCGGTCCGAGTTGGGGATCCAGACCCTTCCATAGCGGGAATCGTCCACCCAACGTCCGTGGGCGTCCAGGTGGCGACGAAACACGGTGAGCGCTGCGGGATCTGCGTCGCGATCGTCGCGTGGCGAAACAGCGGCAGAAGACCTCGTGACGTCGCCCTTGGCCGGTTGAGCCGGCGCGGCTGAAGTCGTCGCGCCAGGGTCACCACCAGCTGGGGTAGGTCCCCCGATGACCCAGGGTTCACCGCTCGGTGCGTCCTTGCCGGTTTCGTCCAGGGCGCTGGCTGCGGGAACCCAACCCAAGCCAGCCAGGCACACCCCAACGAGCAGGGGACGAATCCACCGAAGCAGCCGAGCAAGCATCGCCCGAAGCATGGTCCCTCTGGGGCGGATGCGCAATTTGCGGTGCCGATGCAGCGGATCGCGCCTCCCGGGCCCCACTGCCCAGCGGGATTTCGAGGCTCACCGCGCCGCCGGTCGGACGTACATCCACACGACCGGCACACCCTGGAATCCTTGAATGGCCGTGGGCGTGGTGGTCCCAAAGGCTTCCCAGATCTGGTACTCGACGCGACCCATGTGGGGTTCGTGATGGTAAAGTGCAATGTCTGAAGATGGTAGGTGGAGCGTAGGGACGAAGGCTCGCGCCCACGGCTCATCGCGCTGCATCATCGCGAAGGCGGAAAGGGCGGTGTCGCTGACGAACAGGCGGCCCCCGTTCGGCTTCGCCTGACGGATGGCGGGGCCCAGGCTCTGGGTGGTGTATCCCCAGAAGGTGCGGTTCAAGCCCAGCGTGGCCGCCCCCGGTGCACCGCCAACCAGGGGCGTGTAGAAGGAGAGGCCCCACGGGACGGAGTCGAGCGTCATGGTGACCGGCCCAATCAGGAGGGCAGCCGTTCCCAGCCAGACCGGAAGCTGGGGACGCCGGGCGAGCAGCCCTGGGCGCGTCGCAGCCCAGAGCCGCCAATGCCGAGACAAGTGGGTCCATCCCAAGGCCGCCACCAGGCAGAGGAACGGATAGGCACCCAGCCAGTGCTTGGTTCCGCCGAATATGGGCGTGTTCGGAGAAAGCCAAGGAGCATAGGCAGCGCCCAAGAACACAAGCCACAGCCAGAGGGTCCCCGGATCCTGGGTCGGCGCCTGGTGCGAGCCAACCATGCGGCGCAGCCAGGGCAACAGCGTGGTGAGCGCTGCCCACAGACCCAACGCGAACAAGATGAGGGTCACCAGCGGCACGGTGGCAGCGGTCATCACCCAAGCGTAGCCGAGCGGCATGGGGGGCCGATGGTAGGTATGCCCCAGAAACTCCATGTTGTAGTAGTCGTGGTGCAGGTGGAACCTCATCCAGGCCTGGATCTTCTCCAGCGGATCGAACCAGAGCCAGGGCCACACCGCCACCAACACCAAGGGGGCCAGGCTCAGGACACACACCAGCGGCAACAGGGTAAAAAGTCGTTGCCTCCCCCGTTCGCGGAGCAGCCGCGGCGCCTGCCGCACCAGCCAGTCCAGGACCAGAACTGACAGGACGATCCAGCCGTTGTGTTTGGTTCCGAGCAGCAAGCCCATCACCAACCCAGCACCCACACAGCTTCGGAGCCGACGGGTCCGGACGGCGCGGTCCCAACAATAGGCCACGGCCAGGGTCATGGCTGCCACGGGAACGTCAAAACAGGCCAGGTGGGCGTGATGGAAGACTCGCGGCAAAGCCATGAAGAGCAACCCCGCCACAACACCCGCTCCGAGGTTGCCGCGGCGCGCACCCCACAACACCAGAAGGGCGACCGCCAACCCCGCCAGCAGCATCGTCGGCAGGCGATACGCGGTCCCCGGGGTTTCGATCCATCCGAGGTCCTGGTAAAACAACCGGTGCGAGACGGAGAACAGGAGCTTCATCAGCGCGGGATGCTCGGAATTGACGCGGAAATGCGCCTCCACCACCGGGCGCTGCAGGGCCTGGTCCGGGTTGGCCGTCAGCCGCTCCAACCATGCACCGTACCGGTCGGCGGCCTGGAAGTAGAATCCCTCGTCACGAGCGTAGCCGATGGGGCGAGCCGTACCGAGCAGGAGCGCGACGTACAGCGCGGCCAGACCCCAGGCAACGCAGAAGGTCAACCTGGACCGAGCCCGACCGGTCATCGCGACTCCAGAGTGAAGCAGAACCGGCGTTCCGAAACGATCTCGGTATCCACGACCAACTCCAGCTGACCCTTCTTGCCGGAGAGGCCGGGGGTGGGCCATTCGAACCGAATCCACCCGTCGGTGTCCTGCGCGGTGACCGCGCCGATATCTTGCCCAGCGAACCGGGCCCGCAGTCTGACCGGGGTGCCCACCCCATCGCGCGAGATGAGCCAAGGGAAACCCGCGTGACCGACCAATCGCTGGCCCAATGGGAAATCGGAGAACCGCAAGAGCAACGGACCTTCGGGCACGGGGTGCGCCCACACGCAACGCCGAGGCCGAAACTCTGGATCGTCGATGGTGGTGACCGCCACGCCGTAGATCCCTTCCGGTGAGCACTGGTACCGGCGTTCGGGCAGAGTCGGCTCGCCCCCCAAACCACCGGCAATGACATCAGCCTGTTCGGTGTAGGGACAGGGGACGACTGGCGCCTCGCCAGCCGAAACCTGCAGGAAGGGAGGTTCGATTCGATCCAGAACCCTTGCCAAAGCCACGGCTGGCCGAGGGTTCTCCAGGACACGAATCGTGAAGGGGTCGTGTCGGTGGGTCGCGCGCAATCTCCAGGAGGCCAGCGAGGGAGCCCGCTGCCCGAGCAAGGAGATCTCGAGGGCGCGCGGGAAATCGTCGTCGTCCGCCCGGGCCAGCACATTCAAGGGCAATAGCTCCTCACCGAGCACCTGACGGACCCAAGGCTCGGCCCAACCCGGCACCACCACGATCAGACTGGAAGGCTCGTGGAGCCGCTCCACCACAGGACGCAGGTTCGCGTATTCGCTGGGGGTGGGCGCCGCGTGGGCACACCATTGATGAGCGAGCCATTCCGATAGGCCGAGCAAGGGCACGGCCAGAGCGGCGACAGGCCAGAAGCGCATCGGGCTCGAGCTTGCCACGGGTTACTGCCGCACCGAGGGGAGCCGTGATCAGGCTGCTGCCCCTCGCCCGGGGGACTTCAAACATGAAGGCAGGAATATTGCAGAATTGATATCCAGGACACTACACGCCTCCGTAAGTGCTTGATCCATAAAGGAACATACAGTGGCACTGAAGTTGCATTTACCCTTGCGGCGGTATGCGGGAGCCCTCGGCTTCCCGTCTACTGCCCAGAACTCCGCCACGGCGGTTCGAGTGCCCTCCCCCCTCAACTCGAATCGCCGTGGTTCTTTTTTGTGGCGCTGGCAGGGTGAGCTTGCGCACCAGTTGCACCAGTTGCTCGCGTTGGTCAAAGGTGGCGGTTGGCCCCTGCTCGACGATCAACCACGACCAGAGCGCCACGGGTAAGAGGCCCACCAACAGTTGTCTCACGCAGAGGCGGCGCGGCGTCTGGCTGAGCAGAATCCAAATCACCGGCATCGACACCAGAACGACCAACGGGGCAAGGCTTCCGATTCCTCGGATGTCGAACAGAGACATCAGCCAGTTGGGCGCCACCAGATCGTGCCGGATGAGCGGCTCCACCACGTCCAGCCAAGGGTTGGACAGCTCATTGGGGGGCTCGGGGAAGAAGGCTCGCATCCCCTGGTAGCCGAGGATCCCCACGACCACGACGCCCCGTCCGAGACCTCTGGGTAACCAGTGCACGGAGGTTCGATGAATCCCCTCCGCGCTCAAGCATGCCAAAAAAGGCAAGATGGGAATGAGCAATCGCGGCCCGTATCCCCACCCGGCATCCCAGGTCTTGGCGCTGGCCACGAAGATCAAGAAGAGCAGGACGAGCCCAGATAGAACCAGAGCGGTTCGTGCTTCACCTCGACGAACCAGGCTATGTGCGCCCCAGAACGACAGGGCGAGAAACGGCGAGGTGACGAGCAGCCCCTTGTGGAGGCTGAACAGAGCCGAGCCCAGCGTGGCGAGCTCCGGGGCGACCACTCCGGCGATGCCTTGTCCGTGGATCCGTGCCAGGGCAGGGTTGGACAGGTGGTGGTAGCCGATCTCGAA
Source organism: uncultured Polyangiaceae bacterium (assembly GCA_964648165.1). Lineage (GTDB taxonomy): Bacteria > Myxococcota_A > Polyangia > Polyangiales > Polyangiaceae > FEN-1139. The sequence goes on from CAZYKT010000006.1 coordinate 160,188, forward strand.
CGGCCCCCCGAAGCACGATGCCTGATAATAGCCGAGGAACAGCAGGCAGGGGCAAAGGGCGGCCAGGAAGACCAACCCCTTGGTTGCTCGGTGGCGGCCCGACCACACCAGGGCCAGCCAGATGAGGGGGATGGCCAGCCCAGCCTGGTACTCGGTCAGCACAGCCACTCCGGCCAACCCACCCGCGACCGCACTGTGCTTGCATCGGATCCCCGGATCCCCGGAACGGCTGGCAGCATCGCTCGACAGCCAGCAGAGCAAAAGGGCCACGGCGACGATCTGGTGCCCATAGAACGCGGTCGAGTAATGAAACGCGGCCGTACCAAGCATCCAACCCAAGGCCGCGATGATCACCGCGGGGTCGGGAATGGACAGGCGCCGACCCAGGCGCAAGAACGCCCAAAGACCCCCCAGGGCGATGGGCAGAACGACCCCATACCGAGCCAGGCGGAGCAGCACCGGCAACGTGAGCTCCTCGGCTCTCACGAAACAGCGCAAGAGCGCGTAGGGGATCGCGGCCAACAGACTGGAGCCCGGCGCCTTGTCCGTGTAGGCATGACCACCGTGGCTTGCCTCGTCCAGAACCGGGCCAAAGCGAGCGCGCGGCCCGTCGATGGCAAAACTGTGATCGTCAATCAGCGCCAGCGTCAGGTACAGGCGTGACCGCTCGTTGGGCAGGGTCATCCGATCGAACATGTGGCTGTAGGTGAGGATGGCCACCAACACGCATAGACCCACCAACAACCAGGTGCGCTGCATCATGGCAAGGTGAACAGGACCACCGGGTCCCCCCGACGCGTCGAGGGAACCGCCCGACCCGGGCCCCCTCGCCAACGACCCCAGAAGATCTCGCGCCCCGGCCGTTTCCTCAGCTCCACCCGCAGACTGTACAACATGCCGGTTCGCCACAGTGACGTGGGCAGGTCGAATCCCGCAGAATGGCTCTTCAACTTGTCGTCTGCCATGACCAGAGAAAGGCGAGGCGCCCTGAGAACCCGGGATTCTACCGAGAAGTAGCAGTCGTCAAGCAGCGCCTGATCGGCCGCAAACAAAAGATCCAACCGACGCACCACGCCATCCGTAAGGCGGTGACCGAGCAGCGCCACACCCTGACTGAATTCGGTCGCGGTCCGGACATCGAGCTCCCGCAACAGCTCGGCTCTCCACCGGTCGGCCTCCGGCTGGTTCCCGCTAGCCACGGCTCGATTGTGGGCAATGCGCTTCTGCTCCAGGGTCTGGGCTGGCGGAAACGGTTCGTCAAAGGGCAGCCCCAGATGAAAGGCCAGCTCCCAGCTCCCAAAGGGGTCCTTCACGACCCGCCGAATCGGATCGTGCGCCTGGACCAGGAGGCGCTGAAGGATGGTGGGGGACGACTCCTCGAATCCCTCCACCCCCAGCGGGACCCGAGGCCCCACCGGATCGACCAGCCAGAAGGGCCCAAGGACTCGCACGGAGCCCCGGGAGGAAGCCTGCATCAGACTGAAGGCGTCCGCGAATCGGGTGTCCAGCAGGCGGGGGCGACTGCTGGTGAACCCCACGCTGCGTGTGGAAGGGCGCCCCATGATGGTGGGCCGATCCAGGTTCCATTGACTGGACCAGTTGACCTGCATGGACGCATCGAACGTCACCGATCTGCCCTCGCTGAGATGGGAGCGGAAGTGGTCCAGGGCCAGCGCCTTGTCGTGGTCTTGCAGGTTGAGCCATCCGTCATCGTTGAGGCGACACCCGCTGGCTCGCGAATAATCCAGGGCGCGTAGCGCATCGGGCAGCATGACCATGACCAACAGGGCGAAACCGCCGAGCTTAGCATAGCTCCAGGTCCGGACGCGACGCCGCCAACTGGAGCGCCCGGAAGGGATGACCTTCAAGCCGCCCAGCACCGCGGACATCGCCCCCACTCCCAAACACAGGTGTGAAGCCAGGGGAAAGGGCCAGTAGATGTGAACGTCAGCTCCGTTGGTGAAGTACAGGTAATGGAAGAGGCCGGTCGCCAACCACAGGATCGGAAGACCCTCCAACCAGCGGCGGTGGCGGAGCAGACGAAACACTTGGGCTCCTGCCCCCAACATGACGAGCAGTAGCCCAAGCTTGGTGAACATCGACTCCAGCCAGAAGCGTCGATGAGCCAGGACCGAACCCAGCGAAAGCGGTCGACCCTGAGAACGCACCTTGGCCGAGTCGAGCAGATCGGTCAGGAGCCCTGCTCGTTGGATCCACCAAACGTACAGCAGGCCCGAGATCACTGCGACGAATCCAACCAAAAGAAGAACCCGAAACGTGCGACGAAGCCTGGTCTCGTCCAGGACCTTGGGGGGAGCCAGCGCCACGCCGATCGCCACCCAGGCGAGACCTAGAACCAAGAATAGCAGACTCATCCAGTCGGCGTGGGCCATGCAAAGGACACCCAGCAACAGCACCGCCAACCAGCCAGGCCGCGCGCCGCGCGACCACCTCAGGGCGCCCAGCATCCCCAACAGCACCGCGAAGGTCGAGAACAACTCGAAGCTCGGGAATTGGGCAAAGGCCAGGGTGATGGGCAAGACACCCCAGGTGAGGGCGGCCAGAACACCTGGGATACGCCCCCAGTAGCCGGACGCAACCCGGTACAAGAGAACCGGGATCGCGGCGTTGACCAACACCGGAACCAGGCGCAGGACCCACTCGTGACGCCCCAGGACCGCACGAAAGAGGGTGAACAGGTAATACGTGCCCCAGGGATGGTGCACGTATGCCAACGACTTGTCGGGAACACCCCAGGTGTAGTCGCGCACCGGGTACAGGATCCCCCAGCGCAGCATGTTGTCGGCCATGATGCCGCGGGCGGGCAGCACCGCCACGTGACCCGCTCCGAAGGGGCTCCCGATTTCCCACAGCCCCACCGCCAACAGCCACACCGAGGACAGCGCCACCACACCGACCAGCAGTCGACGGAGGGTGCGATCGGGTGCCAGCATGTCCGCCTCGGGTAGTCAACCTAGCATGGGGTCCGGGCCGTTCACGGTTGGGAACCTTTGGAGGGCCGGACTGCGCCGGGAACCAGGTCGCGCCGTGTCCCAATCCAGAAGTCCTCGAGACCCTCCTTGATGCTGTAGAGCTGCGTCAACGTCACCTCCGGAAGGTCCAGCCGGGTCGCCAGACTGTTCCCGCTGGCCTGCCCTGCGCTCTTGGGCATCGCGACACAGTGCGGACGCGCTGCCTGAAGCTCGCTGGACAGGTTGCGAGCCAGCGCCGGGGCCACCTCGGCAAACTCCACGGGCAGTGGCCGAAGCAGACGGGTCGCGGCACGCACCCCTGCCTGCCACAGGATCTGTGGCTCATCCCCCTTGACCCACACCGTCAGGCGCGGCCCGTCGGCGCAACGCAACTGGGCCGCCACCCGTCGCGTGGTGAACATACTGAAGTCTCGCGTCTGGTAGAGATCACCCTCGAACAGCTCCAGGGATCGGTAGGGTCCAAGGTGACTGAGATACCCGAGGCGCGCCAGGCTGCGCCACCAGAACGTCCCTGTACCAACCTGAACGGGAGTCCACATCCACCCCAGGATGAAAGCCGCCCCCGCGAAGCCGAGAACGGCAACGGGGCCGAGGCCCAGTGCCTTGCGCCACGCCTTGTAGATCCCGGCCCCGGCCAGAAAAGCCCAGATGGGGAAGAGCCCGCTCAGGCGAGAGAGCGTGGAATCCGAAAAGCAGGTCAGCCCCACGTGCAGCGCCAGGACCACGCCCAAAAGGAGTCGCGTTCCCGGCTTCTCCTCTTCGGACAGGGGCGTCAGTATGAAGAAGAGCAGGCAACCGACCGGGATCAGCGCACTCAGGCGCAACAAGACGCGGACGGTGGTGTAGTAGAGGCGTTGGAGCCAGACGTCGTAGGGCTGGTGCAGGGACAACGCGGCCTGCGGCACGACCCAGTCTCGCCAGTAGACACCCGCCGCGCCGCGCAAACCAAGCTCCACCCAGAGGAGCCCCCACGGGAGCAGCATCCCCAGGACCAAGCCACCCAGAACCTTGAGCTTGGGCCCAACCGACTCGGTGTGCTCACCACGCTCCTTGAATATCCAGTAGGCAATGGGGAGAATGGCCAGGGCGAAGTAGGGCACGAAGAGCGTGGCCAAGCCTACCCATAGACCCACGCCGCAGAACCTCGGCCAATCCTGGCGCGACGGGCGTGGCTTGACCATCAAGACCAGGCCGGCTCCCATCGCCAGCGTCGCGAACAGCTCGGGTTGACCGGTGTGCTCGTACTCCAGCTGGGCGTAGACGAGCACAGCCAGCGCCCCACCGATCAACCCTACCCGGTCCAGCCCCAGGAAGCGACGTGAGAGCCTGATGGACAGGTAGACCCAGGCGCCCAGCCAGAACACCTCGAGCAGGCGCAGGGTCAGCGCCGAGCCGCCCAGCAGGCGCTGCACCAGCTGGTGATAAATGCTGATGCCCGGGCCCTGCACCAACCAGACGTCTTTCCCCAGCGCGCCGCCCTGCGCCAGGATCTGACCCGATAGGGCATAGGCAGACTGCGAGCGACCCAGGGGAAAGGCCAGAACCTGCATCCCCGCGTAAACAGCGACCAGCAAGGCGACGACCAGAAGCGGAAAGTCCGGGTCTCGCACGGTCTGGCGAGCCATGACATCCGCGACGGGTGGCCGCACGGAAGTGGTCGACATGCCCCGGCACCCTAGCCAACGCCCGGCTGCAAAGCCAGCACCGATGAATGGCCCGCGGGGCAGGCTGCTTGACTCGGCGCCAACCAGCCTCTATTTGCAGCCCTGGGTTGGCCCAGACCGGCCCTTGTAGGCGCCCCTAGCTCAGCTGGATAGAGCATCGGACTTCGAATCCGGTGGTCGCAGGTTCGAATCCTGCGGGGCGCGC